>JANQOW010000021.1 GCA_028285595.1 Hyphomicrobiales bacterium | reverse complement strand
ATGTCGAGCGGGGAGCGCTGGATCGGGCTGAAGGCCCCGATCTTGGCAATCTCCTGCCAGAACCCGTGCAGGGCCTCCCGGGCACCATCGTGGCCACCGCGCATGAACCCATCCACCAGAACCACCGCATTGACGGCGCCGGCGCTGGTGCCGCTCACGGCTTCCACATGGATCCGGCCATCTTCCAACAAGCGGTCGAGCACACCCCAGGTGAAGGCCCCGTGGGCGCCGCCGCCCTGAAGGGCCAGGTTCAAGAGCTTCGTCTTGGCTTTCGCCATGGTCGCGTTCCCTTATTGAGCGGTCCAGCCGCCATCCACCGCAATATTGGTGCCTGTGATCTGCGCGGCCCCTTCAGAGCATAGGAAGAGCGCGGTGTCGGCGATTTGCTCGACCGTCACGAACTGCTTGGTGGGCTGGGCCTCCAAAAGCACGTCGCGCTTAACCTCCTCTTCGGTGATCCCGCGGGCTTTGGCCGTGTCGGGGATTTGCGCTTCCACCAGGGGGGTCAGAACGTAGCCCGGGGAGATGGCATTACAGGTGACGCCGTGTTCGGCGAGCTCCAGGCCCACCACTTTGGTGAGGCCCACCAGGCCATGTTTTGCGGCCACATAGGCGGACTTGTAGGGCGAGGCCACAAGGGAGTGGGCTGAGGCGATATTGATGATGCGGCCCCAGCCGCGCTCTTTCATCTGCCCGGCCACGGCCCGGGTCATGTGAAAGGCCGAGGAGAGGTTGAGCGCCAGGATCGCGTCCCACTTGCCCACGGGGAACTCCTCGATGGGGGAGACGTGCTGGATACCCACATTGTTGACCACAATGTCTATGGAGCCGAGCTCTTCGCGTGTCTCCGCGATGAGGCCTTCGATGGCCTCCGGCTTCATCATGTTGGCGCCGTTGAACAGAACCTTGGTGCCCGCGGCCGCGACCTCCGCCCTGACGGCCTCGTTCTCTTCGGCAGAGCCCAACCCGTTGAGCACCACATTTGCGCCGGCGCGCGCCAGGCCGTGGGCTATGCCTAAGCCAATGCCCGAGGTGGAACCGGTGATGACGGCGTTGCGTCCGTCCAGCGAAGCACTTGCACCCATGGCGGGGTCTCCTTGGTCTTGCCCAGTTGTTGTTTTGTGCACTGCAACGTAATTGCTGTGGTGCAAAAAACAAGTCAAATGCCGCATTGGGCAGCGCTCACGTCGAGGAGGACGGGGACGGCTGTAGAGAATTTTTCACTTGTCGGGCGAAAACCGCGCGCGCAGAGTTTCTGCCCACAGACGCCCGGTTCCTTGGAGGACTGCCATGACCACACCGCCCCTCACCATAAATGAGCTCATCGATCTTGAGCGCTATCCATTGGATCGGCCGGACAGTGATGAATATGCGGCTCTGCTCAGCGAGTGCCGCGCGCACCTGCGCTCGGAGGGCTGTATGGTGGTGAGCGGCTTCGTTCGCCCGGAGGCCATTGAGGTTCTGGTTGCCGAGGCAGACCGGGTGGCCGGAGCGGCGCACCGGTCCTACAACGACACCAACATCTACTTTTCCGCCGACGATGAGAGCCTGCCCAAATCTCATCCCCGGCGGCGCTTCTACCGCCGTTCCAATGCCTTTGTGCCGGCGGACAATTTTCGGGCGGACAGCCCGCTGCGCGCGATCTATGAATGGGCGGGCTTTATGCCGTTCATCCGCGCCGCCCTGGAGGAGCCTGAGGATAGGTTCTTCCGTTACGGCGACCCGCTGGCCGATGTGATCATCAATGTGGTGGATGCGGGCGGCGGTTTTCCCTGGCACTTCGATACCAACAACTACACCGTAACCCTGGCCATTCAGAACGGCGATGCGGGTGGGGCGTTTGAGTATTGCCCGGGCTTGCGCTCCAGTGCAGACGAGAATGTGCCGGGCGTTCAAGCCGTCCTGGATGGCGACCGGGGGCCTGTGCGCACATTGGACCTACAGCCGGGCGATCTGCAGATTTTCCGGGGGCGCTACGCTCTGCACCGGGTCACCCCGGTTGAAGGCGACCGCACCCGCTATGTGGGTATCTTCTCTTATGCCGATGCGCCGGGCATGGTGGCGCGTGTGGAGCGCACCCGGCAGCTCTATGGGAAGGTTCTGCCGATCCATCTGGAGCGCGAGAACGCGCGGCGCGAGGACATGCTTGCCGATTAGTCGGGCTCACGGACAGCGGAACTGCTGCTTCCAATACTCGTGGGTCTGGTCGTAGCTCTGAGAGCCCGGCATGAGCGCCGGGACCGTGGTGCCGCCGCACAAACCTCTTTGGGCCAAGAACTGAGCACCGGCATTCATGGCGATCTGCCCATCTGCGGGCGAGGCGGTCATGGCCTGGGCCACGCCGGAGACCTCAACATCGAACACCCTGTCGGCCACAGGCCGGTGCACCACGGCATAGGTCTGGCCGTTGTAAATGAACGTGGTGGGGTCGATCTGGGGGATTTCCTGGCGCTCGGAGGTCGTGGTGGATGCGGTTTTGTTGCAGCCCGATGTGGCCGTCGCAACGACTGCGACGGCGGCCAGTACGGGTATTACGTTTCGCCTCACCATCTCACCGCCCCCATGTTTGCGGATCTGGGCCATGTTAGCCGGAATTTGTACGCTTCGCCAGCGCGAGCCGATCACTCTTGCTGCTCGGATAAGGTGTAATCGGCTTTGTCTTCCGTGAAGATGTGCCGTGCAAGGGTGAGGCCCGGGTGGGTGTCAAGGCTCCCGGACGAAAAGGAAATCCGGTCCTCCCCATCCTTCTTCCAAAACAGTGCCGAGCCGCACTTGGCGCAAAAGCCGCGCTTGGCGAAATCGCTGGAGCGGAACCAGGTCAGCCCGTCCTGGCTCAACAGCTCAAAATCGCTGTCTGCGGCCCCGCTGGAGGCCCACAAATGACCGGATTGCTTGCGGCATTGGGAGCAGTGGCAGGCGGTGATGGTCTCCACAGGTCCCGTCACCTGGTAGCGCACGGAGCCGCACAGACACGAGCCCGCCGCGATGACATTGCTCATGATATAGCCCTTTCTTATGCGTCGAGCGCCTTCGCCAAGGCTGCAATGTGGTCCACCGAAACGCCGCAGCATCCGCCAATAATCTGCACGCCGTTGTTCACCCATCCAATAGACAGCTCGGCAAACTCGTCCGGGGTGAGATCGCTAAATTGCCATTCCGGCATCTTGAAGTGACCGGACTCAGGATAGGCCATCAAGGGGCCGTCCCAGGTTTCGCGCAGGATGTCGAGCGCCGGCTGGGTGACGTTGATGTCTGAGTGCATGATCCCAGCCGCCACGCCGCCGGCGTTCACCAGGCTGGGCGCAATGTCACCGAACGGAATGTCGGGGTCGTTGTACCCCCTCACGTCACCGTCTTCGTTGGCGCGGCAGGATATGCCCGTCCAGACGGGCAGGCCTGTGGCCACGGCACTCTCGGTTGCCCAGACAGAGCGATGGGTGTCGCGCATCATTTCCATAATGATGAGATCGCAGCCCAGATCCTTCAATAAGGCTGCCTGATCGGCCAAGAGGGCGCGCTCGTCTTCCTCGCTGATCTTGTAGTTGGGATCGCGCTGATCTGTGCCGGCGATGACGGGCCGCATGACGGAAAAGGACGCGGCCACGGCCACAGGATGGGGCGCGCGGTCAGCGCTCGCGCGGGCAATGTCATACGACTGAGCGGTGAGCTTTTCCCACTTGTCCCTGTCATGGCCGGCCGCCTCGATCATGGGCAAGGTGGTGGCATAGGTGTTCATGGCGATCACCTCAGCACCGACCGCCACGTAGTCGTCATGGACGCTGGCCAGAATGTCCGGCGCCGTCTCGGTGGCGAACGCACACCACGCCGCCCCCACCATCTGGGCCCCGCGCTTTTCCAGATCGGTACCCGTGCCGCCATCGATCAGGATGGTTTTGCCGGTCTCCAGTTTTTCGGCCAGATGGTCGTACATTGCTCTGAGGTTCCCTTAATGCGCATTCTGTCGTGCTTTCAGAAAGGCCGACATATGGAAGTTGGCCTGTTCTGGCAAGTACTGATAGTCGGTGCCCACCGGGCAGGCGCGCCGCGCTTTGCAGCCCTGGCCCAGGCAGTCGGCCCCTTCAGAGGTGGCAATATGGGCCGCGCAGGCATCCACGTCATAGCCTGTTCCATCGAAGGCGCCAACGGGACAGGTGACCAGGCACGGCTTGTCGCTGCAGCTTTCGCACGGGTGCGCCGCGCCGGAGGGGGCGGGTAGATCGAGTTTCTCGGGGAGAACCAAGGCGCCCCGGAAGGCGTGCCAAAGCCCGAAGTCCGGGTGAATGTTCAGCCCCAGCGGTGAGACGAACCCGGCCCTTGCCCTTTGCGCCCAACTCAGGAAGGGCAAAGGCGGTTTGGCGAAGGGAAAGAGCACGGTTCCGCCCAGCTTTTCAGCAAGCTCGCTCAGAACCGTCTCGGTCCAACTGTCCATGGTGGTGGCAGCGTCTGCGCGCTCAGCGGTGAAGCGCTGCCACATAAGCGGGCCCGCATTGCCGATCAGGATCAGCGTCCCCGCTGCTCCCGGCACGCGGTCATCTGGTCCCGGGTTAAAGCTGCCCAGGGGCACAAAGGAGGCGGCGGCTATTTCCGCCGCGATCTGATCATAGGTCATGCCCTATGATGGCACCGGGCCGCCCGACGGTGAGCGCGCACTTGCGACCTGTCAGGCCTCTAAACGGACGCGATGTACCGCTTCATTTCCTCAGCTTCAAACTCAGCTTCCGCGATGCGGTGCTTGACCACGTCGCCAATGGAGATGATGCCCGACAGCTTGCCGCTCTGGACCACCGGAAGGTGGCGGAAACGGCCTTGCGTCATGGATTCCATGAGCTGGTTGACCGTGTCGCTCTCAGAGCAAGTGACCACCTTTTGGGTCATAAAATCGGACGCCGGTTTGCTCAACGCAGCAGCGCCGCCTTCGGCCACGGCGCGAACAATGTCGCGTTCCGACAAAATTCCAGCAATCTTCCCGCTGCTGCTCAAAATAATGAGTGCGCCGATCTTCTTTGTTCCCAGCACACTGGCGATATCCTGAAGTGTTGCCTCCGGGCTCGCCGTTTCTACAGTTCGGCCTTTTTCGTTTAAAATTCCTCCGACATTCATGTTTTTCCTCCGTACATTTGCTCAGAGCCCAGAGTAACACAAATTGGTGTAAGGCCAAAATGGACCGCTTTTGCAGGAGCGGCGCCTAGTCTTTGGGGATCACGTCCGGGAAGCCATCAGCGCGCAGGTTGAGGCCGGTTTCCTCTTCCATCATCTTGACCACATGCGGGGTCCAGGCGCTGCCGCCGTGTTTGGCACGGGCCTTAACGAAAAGCTGCTCGACGAGCGAGGAGAGTTTCAGCGGAACGCCGTGCTCGCGGCCGAGGTCGGAGACGAAGCCCAGATCTTTGAGCCCCAGGTCCAGAGTGAAGCCGGTGTTCAGGCTGCCGTTCAGGATCACCGGCGCCCAGTCTTCAAACTCCCGGCTGTTGCCGGAACTTGCGGTGATGGCTTCATACGCCTTGCCCAGGTCAAGGCCGCCTGCCTTGGCGAGCGAAAGGGCCTCGCCGGCCGCCACCAGATCGATCAGGCAGAGCATGTTGGAAATCACCTTGATCAGGGAGGCGGAACCGATCGGGCCCATATGCACGATCTGCGCGCTCATCAGCTCAAGCAGCGGGCGGTGGGCGGCGAGCACCTCATCGTCCCCGCCGGCGAGGATCGTCATCTCGCCGCTCACAGCGCGGTGCACGCCGCCTGTGAGCGGGGCCTCCAGGGTCTTCACGCCGTGCTCGTCGGCAAGCGCGGAGAGGCGCTTGATATCGTCTACGCCCAGCGTGCTCATCTCAATCCAGGTGGCGCCGGAGCTCATGTGAGCAAAAGCGCCATCGGGACCGGCGACAACAGCCTCGCTGGCCGCAGGAGACGGCAGGCAGGTGATGAGGGCATCTGCCCCTGCGGCCGCATCTGCCACCGAGGTGGCGGCCGCCGCGCCGAGCGCTTCAGCCTTTGCCACCGCCTCAGCGTTCAGGTCATAGACTTTGAGCGCGATGCCGCCAGCCAGGAGGTTGGCGGCCAGCTTGGCGCCGAGGGTCCCAAGTCCTACAAAACCATAGCTCATTCAGGCGCCCTCAGTCTGGCCATGCAGGTCACCTCCACAAGGCTTCCCCCATAAAGGCCCTCTGATTGTACGCAGGTGCGTGCCGGATAGGCGCCGTCTGGAAAGAACGTGCGGTAAACCGCGTTCATTGCGTCCATCTCAGTGATATCTGCGAGGTGCACATCCACCCGGACGATATCCTTAGTGGCAAGGCCGATCTCTGCCAGGAGCTCAGCGATGGTGGTCATCACCTCGCGGGTCTCTGCCGCTATCTCGCCCAGCACAGCTTGCCCTCTCACCGTGTCGGCCGCCACCACACCGGCGATGAAGGCGTAACGATCGTCCATCACCACGCTGGTGAAGGGCGCATCGCTGTCGATGATATGCGGGAAGTTCAGATGCTTGATCATTCAGAAGTCGACCGGTGCGCCACCCTCTTCCTTGCGGCGGGCCACAAAGGCGTCGACTTCCTCAGCGATGGCCGGGTCCAGATACGGCTCTTCGTAGTCCGCCAGGGCCTGCTTCCAGACCGTGTTGGCCTTTTGCATGGCCGTGGGGCTGCCTGCTTCCACCCAGCTTTCCGAGTTGCGCCAATCTGAGATGATCGGAGAATAGAAGGCGTCCTTGTAGCGGTCCTGGGTGTGCTGGGTTCCGAAGAAGTGGCCGCCCGGGCCCACGTCGCGCATGGCTTCAAGGGCAAGCTCGGCATCATCCACCTTCATGGGCTTCAGGAACTCCGCCGTCATCTGCAGCAGGTCCACATCCAGCACGAGCTTTTCAAACGACGCCTGCAGTCCGCCCTCCATCCATCCGGCGGCATGCTTGATCATGTTGCCATGACCCATGGTGAGGCCCCAGATGGAGAAGACGGATTCGTAGGCCGCCTGGGCATCGACCGTGTTGGCGGCATTCACATTGGAGGTGCGGTACGGCACCCCATAGCGGCGCGCCAGTTGGCCGCCGACAATCGCGGTCTTCATGTATTCCGGCGTGCCGAACGCCGGGGCGCCGGATTTCATGTCCACATTTGAGGTGAAGCCGCCATAGATCACCGGAGCGCCCGGGCGCACGAGCTGGGTCATCATGATGCCCGCCAGGGCTTCGGCATTCTGTTGGGCCAAGGCGCCGGCCAAGGTGACCGGTGCCATGGCGCCTGCCAGGGTGAAGGGGGTGACAACGATGATCTGGCCGGCTGCCGACATGTTGAGGATACCGTTCAGCATCGGCGTGTCGAGCCGCAGCGGGGAAGAGGTGTTGATGACCGAGAACAAAGAGGGTTCCTGCTCCAGTTGTTCGCGCGAGACGCCGCGGGCGATGCGCGTCATCTCGATGCCGTCCGTGATGCGTTCCTGGCCCAGGGAATAGGCATGGAACGTTTTGTCGGTGAGGGTGATGAAGTCGCGCAGGCAGTCCAAGTGGCGGGTTGAGGCATGCCGGTCGACGGGCTCCACCGGATAGCCGCCGGCGGCGTGGAGAATGTTGAAATATTGGGTGAGCCGCAGAAAGTTCTGGAAATCCTTTGTGTTACCGGTCCGGCGCCCACCGTCCATATCGTGCGAATTGGGCGGACTGGCCACGGGGCAATAGATCGTCCAGTTGCCGCCCATTTGCGTGTTTCGCTCCGGGTTGCGGGCATGCACCGTGAACTGCGACGGGCAGGTCTTGAGGGTCTCTTCCACCAGGGCGCGATCGAAGCGGACGCGGTCGGAGTTGGGATCGAGATCGGCGCCGGCCTTCTTCAATATGGCCTTGGCGTCATCGTTGATGAAATCCATGCCGATCTCTTCAAGCACCTGAAGGGACGCGGTGTGGATCGCCTCGACCTCATCGTCTGAGATCAGCTTCATCGGGGGAAACGGGTTGCGGGGCTGTTGCCACGGGCGCTGCTCAATGGTGGCCGGTGCCGCGCTCACAGCCCGGTTTTGGGCTCGTCTGCTGCCTCTGCGGCGTCCTTTGCGTTCGTTTGCCTCTGCCACATCGCTCATGGGCGCATCATCCTTGAATGGGTCACGGGGAGGGATCTTGGGTGTTACCGCCGGGGAAGCCGGAAACGGTAGGGTCTTCGGAAATCTGCCGGCGCAGCCAGCGTTCGAACTTCTGGATCTTGGATTTGTGCTTATGGGCGGTCTCGCACACGATCTGCCAGGAATGCCGGCACGGCACCTCTAAGTCGAACGGGCACACCAGTTGACCGGTGCCGATATCTTCTGCCGCGAACGGCCACATGGCGATCGCAACGCCCTTGCCGTCGGCGGCGGCCTGAAGGGCCATCACATAGCTGTCGAAGGCGAGACGCCGGGACGGTTTGAGATCGCTCAAGCCTGCCTCATCCAGCCAGGTCTGCCAGTCTTCCTCTGCGGTGTAGACGTGGATCAGGGTGTGGTTGCGCAGATCCTCCGGCGACTTGATGGCGTTCTTGCCCTTCAGCAGTTTGGGGCTGCACACCGGCGCCAGACCGGAGCGGAACAGTTTGCTGGAGTGCAGGCCGTTCATCTTGCGCCGCGACAGGATGAAGCCCACGTCCACGTTTCCCCGGTCGAGCTCCCAGTCCAGATACGAGGTGGAGAGCCGCACCTGCATCTGCGGATAACGCTGCTCGAAATCATAAAGCCGGGGAATGAGCCATTTCAGGGCTACCGTCACGTAGGTCTGCACTGTGAGCTCATGATCGGAGCTGTCGTCGGTGAAGATGCGGGTGTGTTCTTCGATCCGGTCGAACGCCTCGCGCACCACGGGGAAATAGCTCATGCCCGCTTCGGTCATTTCCACCGGGCGCTTATCGCGTTTAAACAGCGAGATGCCGAGCTGTTCTTCCAGCGCCCTGATCTGGTGGCTGACGGCCGAACGGGTCACGTTCAGCTCATCGGCGGCGGCGCGAAATGAACTGGTTCTGGCGACCGCCTCAAACGCCATCAGCGCGCGCATTGGAGGTAGCTTGCGTCTGGCCACTTTAGCTCACCCTAGCGTTTGGGGCTGTTGCCGTGAGAATCGCGAAAACCTCAAGGTCTCTCAGCCCAATCTTCAATTCCCCTGGTGACTGAGTTTCACCGGACGGTGAGAAAAATCATATATCGCGGGCGACGGATTTAGGCCAAAACTCGACAAACTTTGCAATTGGCGCAACACTGATGCGCGCCACGATTAGGATCACCTGAAATGAGCCTCGCAGACGACACCCAAGAAACAGGCCGCCGCCGCGGTGGCCGCAGAGCCAGACAGGAGCTGCGCGCAGCCCCCATTCCCCGCGCTGAAGCCGCTGTGAAGCCGGGCATGGTCGGTGGCAAGTACCAGCCGCTGACGCGCGCTGAACAGGAACAGATCCATGAAGCGGCTCTGGAGGTGCTGGAAACCGTCGGGCTCAGCGATACCATTCCGAGCGGTGTGGAATATCTCACCAGCGTAGGCTGCCGTTATGAGAACGGGCGGATGTATTTCCCGCGGAAAGTGATTGCCGAGACCCTGGAGAAGGCGAACTACAAGTTCACCCTTTATGGCCGCGACCGCGAGCATGATATCGAGCCTCACGGCAAGAAGGTGCATTTCGGCACGGCCGGTGCGGCGGTGCACATTGCCGAGCCGGAGACCAACACCTATCGGGAGAGCGTGCTCGCCGATCTTTATGATGCGGCGCGGATCGTGGACAATTGCGAGCATATCCATTTCTTCCAGCGCTCGGTGGTGGCGCGGGATGTGGAAGACCCCCGGGACATGGATTTCAACACCGCCTATGCGTCTCTGGCCGGCACCAAGAAGCATATCGGCACCAGCATGGTGATGCCGGAGCATGTGGATGACGTCTTGAAGATGGCGCACATGATTGCCGGCAGTGAAGAGGCCTGGCGGGCCCGGCCCTTCATGTCCATGTCGTGCTGCTTTGTGGTGCCGCCGCTGAAATGGGCTGAGGATGCCTGCGCGTGCCTGGAGAATGCGGTTCTGGGCGGCATGCCTGTGCTGCTGCTGTCTGCCGGTCAGGCCGGGGCCACCAGCCCGGCGGCGTTGGCGGGTGCGGTGGTGCTGCAAGTGGCAGAATGCCTGGCCGGTTTGACCTATGTGAATGCCATATCGCCCGGAGCGCCTGCGATCTTCGGGCCCTGGCCGTTTGTCTCCGACCTGCGCACCGGCGCCATGTCGGGCGGCTCCGGCGAGCAGGCTCTGCTCACTGCCGCCTGTGCACAGATGGGCCAGTTCTACGGGCTGCCCACAGGGTCTGCCGCCGGCATGTGCGATGCGGAGATGCCCGACATTCAGGCGGGCTACGAGAAAGGCCTGACCGCATCACTGGTGGGCGCTTCCGGGCTCAATATGGTCTATGAATCGGTGGGCATGCACGCCAGCTTGCTGGGCTTCTGCCTAGAGAGCCTTCTAATCGACAACGACATGATCGGCGCCATCAACCGAAACGTGCGCGGGATCGAGGTGAACCAGGATACCCTGTCGGTTGAAACCATCCGGGAGGTCTGCCTGGAAGGCCCGGGCCACTTCCTGGGCTCCGAGCAGACCTTGTCTTTAATGCAGACGGAATATGTCTACCCGGAGCTCGCCACACGCATGAGCCCGAAGGAGTGGAACGAGGCGGGCAAGCCCGACATTGTGGAGAAGGCCACGGCGCGGAAGAAGGAGATCCTCTCCACATACTTCCCCGACCACATCCCTCCGGACGTGGATAAGGCGATCCGCGAAGAGTTCAATGTGCTGCTGCTGGAAGACTATATGAAGCCGTCCTGATGCCGTTGGCGAAGGGATCTTCAGGCGTGCGGAGAAGCCGGCCTTCCGCCGTGACGTAGGCGCGGCCCGTGATCGTGGGGAGGATGCCTCCGCGGCGTCCAGGCTGGTAATGGGTCTCAAACCGGCTGCCCAGAATGCTCTCCTGCACCCAGGTTTCGCCGACGTCCAGCGTGCCGTCGGCGGCAAGGCAGGCCAACTTGGCGCTTGTGCCGGTGCCGCAGGGGGAGCGATCGTAGGTGCCGTCCGGGCAGAGCACAAAGTTGCGGGCGTTTGCGCCGGGGCTTTGGGCGGGGCCGAAGAACTCTACGTGATCGATCTCGGCGCCCTCAGCGCCCCTGATCCCTGCACGGGCCAGGCTGCGGCGCACATCACGCGCTGCGTCCAGCAGGGTGGGGATATTCTCAGGCACCAGAGCGGTGGGCGCGCTTGCGCCCAGGAAGAACCAGTTGCCGCCCCAGGCAATGTCGCCGGTGAAGGTTCCGAACCCCGCCGTCTCCACATCAACCTGCGAGCGGACCCTGTAGCTCTCCACATTCTTCACTGACACGTCATGTGGCGACGTCAGGTCTGCGGTCACCACGCCCACAGGTGTCTCAAACCTGTGACATCCAAGATCAATGGCCCCTAAGTGATGAAGGCTCACCGCCAGGCCCATAGTGGCGTGGCCGCACATGCCCAGATATCCCGCCTCGTTGAAGAAGATGACACCGGTGGCGCAGGTTTGGTCCTCCGGCTTACACAGAAGCGCCCCCACCAGAGCCTCAACGCCGCGCGGTTTGCTGACCGTAGCCAGGCGCACGTCATCATGTGCAGCGGCCAAACGCTGGCGCCGTAGAGCGAGCGGGCCTTCTCCGAGGTCAGGCCCGCCGTCCAGGATCACCCGGGTGGGCTCACCGCCCGTGTGCGAGTCGATAATGCGCATGGTCGTCCGTGCTCTGGGCGCCGGGCCAACTGGCGTACCAGGCCTTGAACAGATCCAGTTGTTGGCTGGCGAAAGCTTTCTGGCTGTCGGACAGGGCATCGGCACTGTTGAAGTGATGCGCATATTCCGGGCTGCCTTCCAGCACCATCAAATGCTTGTAGTAAAGCACCAGGTCCGGGCCCTCATCGAAGGTGGACAGAACGCGCAAAGCCTCGTCCAGCTCTTGAGCGCGCACCCGAGCCTGAGCGTTGCCGGCGGCGGCCTCTGTGCACAAAGACAGCAGATGCAGGGTTTCGCGCGGTAGCACGTTGCCCACGCCCGTAATGGCGCCGGTGGCTCCGCAGTTGACGAACCCGTGCACCACCTGGGTGTCCACGCCAACCATGAGAGTGAGGTCGTCATTGCCGGAGGTGATCGTCTCTGCGGCATAGCTCAGCGCCTTGGCGCCGCCGAACTCCTTGAAGCCCACGAGGTTCGGGTGATCCCATCTGAGATCGAAGAAGAGATCCGCCTTGGTCTCAAAACCATAATAGGGGCTGTTGTAGATGATGGCCGGCAAATCCTGAGCTGCGGTCAAGATGGCTGAAAAGTGCGCACGCTGGGCGGCCGGCGAGGTGCCGCGCGAGAGGACACGCGGGATCACCATGAGGCCCTTGGCGCCGACCTTCTTGGCATGAGCCGCATGTTCGGCGGCGAGGCCGGTGTTCTGAGCGCCGGTGCCCACAATCACCGGCAGGCCGGCCTCCGCCAAATGCTCCACCCCCTCGCGGCGCTGAGCATCGGTGAGCAGAGGCCAGTCGCCCATGGAGCCGCAATAGACAACCGCAGACATGCCGTGTGCCATGAGCTCCTCAGCCTTGCGGACCATGGCGGGAAAGTCGGGCACCCCGCCCGCGTTACACGGGGTCATGAGGGCGGGGATGAGGCCTTGGAAGACGTTATCGGTCATCTGAAGGATCCTTCTCAAAAGGGGGTGATGAAAGTGCTGCGCGATCATGAGGTATGGGCCATACTGACGTCTTGGCAGAAACTCCAGCGCAGGGTCACCAATCGGCACAAAACATGACGGCACCCGATCAAGACCGCTTCTTTGAGGGGCTCGGCGCACCGTTCACGGGCGAGGAGCTTTTCGATCTGGTGAGTGACACGGTGTACTTCCTGAAAGACGCCGAGGGGCGCTATGTGGCCGTGAACCAGACCCTGGTGGAACGCTGCGGCAAACGGGAGAAATCAGAGCTGATCGGACGCACGGCTGAGGCTTTGTTTCCCGCCCCCTTGGGCGAGCGGATCAGCGCTCAGGACCGGGCCGTGGTGCGCGACAAACGCTCGTTGGAAGCGCAGTTGGAATTGCATCTTTATCCCGGAGGTCAGGAGGATTGGTGCCTCACCTGGAAACGTGCGATTGCGGATCGGGATGGCCGGATTGTCGGGCTGTCTGGTATCTCCAGGGATCTGAACAGCCCGATCTCGCAGCAGACGGAGCTGAGTGCCGTTTCTGCAGCGCTGGACCATATCGCCCACAATCTCGACAGCCCCTTGCGTGTGGAGGAGCTGGCCGCCTTGGCAGGCCTGTCCGCTTACCAGCTCGATCAGCGGGTCCGCGCGCTTTATGGGCTCTCTGCCGGACAATACATCGCGCGGGCGCGCATTGAACTTGCCTGCCACCTGCTGAAAGAAACCGGCAGGCCCATCAGCCAGATTGCTCAAGAGTGCGGCTATGGCGACCAAACCGCGTTCACCCGCCAGTTCCGCCGCTCGGTCGGTCTGGCGCCTCGAGCCTACCGGGAGGTGACCGGGCGCACTTGATTGCGTTGCCCGCCCACAGATATGCTCTTTGCAAAGGAGGCCCCAGCCCATGGAACTTTTTACTGCACGTGTCTGCCCTTACGCCCACCGCACCCGCTTGGCGCTGTTGGAGAAAGGTGTTGCGTTTGAACACATCGAGGAAGATCTGAAGAACAAGAGCGCGCGGTTCTTGGAGGTCTCCCCCTACGGCAAGGTGCCGGCCTTGGTCCATAACGGCCAGACGCTCTACGAGAGCCTCATCATCAACGAGTATCTGGATGAAACCTTTCCCGAGACCCCGCTGATGCCGTCAGACCCGGTGCTGCGCGCCAAGGCGCGGATCTGGATCCATTACTGCGATGCCTACTTCGTGAGCGATTTCTATGCGGTGATCCAAAACAAAGACCGCAGCAAGGACAGCGAGCTGAAGGAGAAGCTCGCTGATCGGTTGCGCAAGGCCGAGCGGGAGGGTTTTGGCGAGCTGTCAGGAGATGGACCCTATTGGCTGGGCGCAGATGTGTCTCTGGTGGATCTGGCCTGGTATCCGTTCTTTGAGCGGCTGCCGGCCTGGACCCATTACCGGGGCTTTGAGATCCCGGACGACTGCCCGAAGATTGCCGCCTGGGCCGAGGCCATGGCGGGCCGCGCCTCTGCCCGGGATGTGGCCAACGATGCGGCCTACTACATTGAAGGCTATGCCCGCTACGCCGCCTGACCGGCGCGCCACTGGTCCTTGGTGATCGCAAAGCCCGGGAGATCGCGGCAATAGGCCCGGCGCGGTCCGGTGTCGATCAGTCCCGACTTGCGCAGCACGTTTTGAGAGGCTGCATTGTCCGGATCGGTGACGGCAACCACTTCGGTGAGCGGGGTGTCCTCAAACGCGAACCGCAACAGGCGCCCGGTCACCTCGGTGGCGTAGCCTTTGCCCCAGGCGGCGGGTTTGAACATGTATCCCACCTCCACATCCTCATGGACCAGCTTGCCGTTTTCGTGAAAGTCCCAGCGCGTGTCATGCGCCTCTTCCGGCAGAGGTAGAAGGATAGAGGTGCCGATCGCCTCGCCGCTCTCTGCCAGTGTCACGCTCCACATACCCATGGAGCCATCTTCGCTGCGGCGGCAGAAATCGATCATGCGTTTGGCCAAACGCTCCGGCGTTGCGGTTTCCGAGATGTACCTCATCACATTCGGATCGGTCCGCAGCGCAACCACAAGGTCAAGATCGTCGTCGCTGAAGGGTTTGAGGATCAAGCGGTCGGTGGTGAGCTCAAGGTTCATCTGGAGGCCTTTACTCGATTGTGATTCCGTCCTTAAGGATCTCAAGCTCCGTGTCTGATAGGGACAGCACATCCCGCAACACCTGATCGGTGTGGCTGCCCAGCGCGGGCACAGGATCGTCCGACACCATCTGCGCCCCGTTGAAGCGGATGGGATTGGCGACCGTGGGGGTCGTGGTGCCGTCTTCGCGTGTTCCGGTCACCTGCAAGGTCCTGTGGGCCACGTGGGGGTCGGCGAACACCTGGTCGATCTGGTTGATGGGACCGCAAGGCACGGAGGCCGCTTCCAGAACCTCGATCCAGCCCGACGTGGTGCGCTGCTTCATGGCGTCTGCCACGATGGCCACCAGTTCCTCACGATGGGCCACCCGCTGTTTGTTGTCGGAAAAGCGCGGATCGTTTGGGATGTCGGCGAGCCCGGCGATCTCGCAGAACTTGCCGAATTGGCGGTTGTTGCCCACAGCCAGGATGATGTGCCCGTCGGCGGTCTCGAACGCCTGATAGGGCACGATGTTCGGGTGTGCATTGCCCATCCGGCCGGGTGCGTTGCCGCTCACCAGGTAGTTGGTGTTCTGATTGGCCAGCGCCGCGATCTGGCTGTCGAGCAAAGACATGTCGATGTGCGTGCCCGCGCCGCTCCTTTCCCGGTCGATGAGCGCGGCCTGGATGGCGTTGGCGGCGTAGAGCCCGGTGAAGAGATCGCTCACGGCAACGCCCACCTTCAAAGGCATACCATCCGCCTCGCCGGTCACGCTCATCAGGCCGGACATGCCTTGGATCATGAAGTCATAGCCGGCCCGTTTGGCGTAAGGGCCGTCTTGGCCAAAGCCCGTGATCGAGCAGTAGACAAGGCGCGGGTTGGCCGCTGACAGGCTGGCGTAATCCAAGCCGTATTTGGCCAATCCCCCCAGCTTGAAATTCTCGATGAACACATCGGATTTGAGCGCAAGCTGGCGCACCAGGTTCTGGCCTTCCGGCTTGGCAATGTCGATGGCGACGGACTTTTTGCCCCGGTTGGCGCTGAGGAAATAGGCCGCATCACCGTCGCTGCCGTCAGCGTTCTGGATGAAGGGCGGGCCCCAGAGGCGGGTGTCGTCGCCTTCGCCGGGGCGTTCGATCTTAATGACCTCCGCACCCAGATCGGACAGCAATTGGGTGGCCCAGGGGCCGGCCAGGATGCGGGTGAGATCCAGCACCCGGATATGAGAAAGTGGCTTTGTCATAGCGGCATGCGGGTAGCATTGGCGCGCGGTCTTAGCAAGCGGGCTTTACGTTTCGGGCAAGATCAGCTTTTGTGCGCCTGAAGAGACGCGCGAGGAGGCGATCATGAGCAGCACGAAGACTGACGATTTCATGGCCATGAAGGGGGCCGGCTATTACTCCAAGGCCACCACGGGGGCGAAGGACGTGATGGATGGGGCGGTGCACCTGATTATGGAAGCACTGGACCGGATGGATCCGCCTGATGACGGCTCGATCTTCACCATGTCGGACATGGGGTGCGCGGATGGCGGCACATCCATCGATATGGTGCGCGATGTGCTGAGCGAGGTGCGCCGGCGCTGCCCGTCGCGGCCCATTCAGATGATCTATACGGATCTGCCGCGTAACGATTTCTCCCAGCTTTTTCAGATCGTTCATGGCCTCACGGAGATCAAGAGCTACTTCAGCGATATCGACAACCTCTATGTCTATGGCTGCGGCACCTCGTTCCATCAGATGATGCTGCCGCCCGGCTCGCTCCATATTGGCCATTCCTCCACCGCGTCCCACTACATCTCCAAGGTGCCGTGCAACATCACCAACCACGTGCACATGGTGGGCGCTAAGGGCGAGGAGCGTGCCGCGTTTGAGGCGCAGGGCGCTCGCGATTGGGAGACCATGTTGCTCAACCGCACTCACGAGCTGGCGGTGGGCGGCCGGCTGGCGCTCTTCAACTTCGGCATCGATGAAGAGGGCCGCTATCTGGGGCATACCGGTGGGGTCAGCATGTTCGATACGTTCAACGAGATCCTCGATGAGCTTGCGAGCGACGGCACCATCAACCGGGAGGAGTATCTGGGCACCAACTTCCCGCAATGCTATCGCACCACCGAGCAGTTCACCGCCCCGCTGAACGACAGTGCAAATCCGGTCTACCAGGCCGGTCTGAGGGCTGAACACGTGGAATCGCGCGTGGTGCGTTGCCCCTATGCCCGGGACTTTGAAGCCCATGGCGATGCGGAGAAGTTCGCCCGGGAGTATATCCCCACGCTTCGCTCCTGGTCTGAGCCGTCGTTCCTCTCCGGGCTTTCCACGGAGCGTCCTGGCGCGGAACGTGCGGCGATCATGGATGCGTTCTACGGGCGCTATGAAGCCCGGGTGGCCGCTTCTCCTGAAGGCCATGGCATGGACTATGTCCACATCTACCTGGTGTGTGAGAGGGTCTAGAACTGCGTTCGGCTTGGACGCGAGGGCTGCTGCAACACTCACCACGCAGATCGCAGGAACCGGGTGGCTTACCGGGCTCATATTCAAGAAAGTGGCTCCATCCTTCTCACTCACACTCAGATGGAGATTCACCTATGGTCCATTTCGTTGCTCTGGACACTCAAACTGCGCGACACCTTCAGGCCGGCGGTGCGGATGCAAACGGTCAGGTGCCTGAACGGGCGATTTCAACAGGAACCGGCACACCGTGCCGACATTGTTTGCAGATGATTGAGGAAGGCGAGCCCTTCCTCATTGTGGCCCATCGGCCTTTTCCGACGCCGCAGCCCTATGCAGAGCAGGGCCCAATATTCCTGCACGCGCGCAACTGCGAACGCCATGTCTGCACGGGTGACGTGCCTGATATCCTGGAGAGCCCGGTCTATATTGTTCGGGGCTATGATGCCGACGATCGCATTGTTTACGGTAGTGGTAGGGTTGTGCCCACCGATCAGGTTGCCGACACAGCCGCTCTGATGTTTGGCGATCGGTCTATCGTCTATGCCCATGTCCGCTCAGCCACCAACAATTGTTATCAATGCAGAATTGACCGGGACTGAGACGAGCCTGCGCGCACCTTGCCAAAAGGCCTGAGATGGCCCATTGAACAGGCCTATTTGGTTCAAGCGGGAGTGGCAGACGATGGCCGAAACAGTAACCTTCAATGTTGATGAAGCCTTTCAGTTGGCGCTTGATGCGCTGACGGCTTGCGGCACGTCTGAGGAGAACGCGGAAAGCCTGATTGCCGGCATTCTGGGGGCGGAGCTGGATGGGATCTCCTCGCACGGCTTCATGTATCTGCCGATCTATTGCGAGCATGTGAAATGCGGCAAGATCGACGGCAGGGCCTCGCCGTCTGTGCGCGAGATCTCGCCCAGTGCGTTCCTGGTGGACGCCAAGTCCGGGTTTGCTCACCCGGCGATCCATGCGGGCTTCTTGGAGATGATACCGGCGGCCAAGGAGAACGGCGTATGTGTGCTGTCGGTGACCAACTCCTACAATTGCGGCGTCTTGGGCTTCCATGTGTCCAACCTGGCCGAAGCCGGTCTCCTGGGATTGGGCTTCACTAACGCGCCGGCCTCGATTGCGCCGGTGGGCGGATCTAAGCCTGTCATCGGGACCAACCCCATGGCCTGCGGCGTGCCGGATGGCGAGGGGGGTGTGAAGCTCATCATTGACCAGTCCTCCTCCGTGATCGCGCGCTCTGAGGTGACCAAGCACAAGAATGCCGGTGAGCCCATTCCGGAAGGCTGGGCGCTTGATCCGGAGGGCAACCCCACGACGGACCCTGGAGTAGCGCTGACGGGGTCTATGGTGCCTATGGGAGGCTATAAGGGCGTCGGTCAGGGGCTCATTGTGGAGCTGTTGGCGGCCGCCCTCTCCGGCGCGACGCTGGGCATTCATGCCTCCTCGTTCGCCACCAATGACGGGGGGCCGTGCAACACCGGGCAGTTTTTCCTCGCCCTTAACCCGGACAGCTTTGCCGGCGAAGCGTTCTTTGAACGGCTGGCCGCCCTCACGGAGGCGATTGAAGCTCAAGAGGGTGCGCGTCTGCCCGGCGCCCGGCGTCTGGCGGCACGAAAAACCATTCCAGATCAAGGTATTACCATTCCCGCCGCGCTGCACGAGCGGATCTTGGGCTATTGCGCCTAACGCCCAGTTAGTCGTTGTCGGTGAGGCCGGCTCCGGCGCCGGAAAGACGGGACTGCTCGGTCTCCGGCACCAGGATCCTGCGGGAATATGTATATACTTTATCGAACTCGTTTTGGTTGACTTCGATGCCCTCTTCATAGGCCTGCTCGCGCTTGGCTCTAAAACGCTCCCAAACCGGCGTCTCATGTGCGTCGTCGCAGGCCAAGATGACGCTCGTTGGTGCCTCTGAGGGGGCTCCGGGTGACATGGAAAACACCTCCCCCAGCTCGCGGGCCTGACCAATGAAGCCGATGAGAAAGCCGGCATGGCGCAAGCGGTCGACGGAGAGTGTGGCGCCCGTGCCATGAGTATCCGCCAAGCAGCGCATGAGATCGATCAGGCCGGGGCCTAAGAACACCGCGCTCGCGCCGGCAGCATCCACATGGGCGTGCCCGTCCTCGAGCTGAGGATCCAGAGTGACGCGGCGCTTGTTAGGCTCGGTGGTGTCCAACGCATCGCCCAGAAGCCTCAGCCCTGGCAACCCGGAGGCTTCAAGCCATGCTGTGATGACCGCGCTATCCTCGTCCACCCCTTGCGGCGCATGCCCGGCATCCAGGGCGCGGAAGGACATGCGCCGGATCTCATCGAACGAGGTCTTCATCTCTCACTATGCGGTGCCGGGAAGGCCCAGTCGTCAGCGCCTGATTGGCTCAACTCGTCCGGCAAGGGGGCGCCCTGATACATGGTGATCCGGGTCCACAGGTCTGAGCGCGGATCAAAGCCGGTGGCGCCGAAGAAGGAAAGCTTGCAGCGCAACAGATCTATGGGCCGGCAGGAGAGGCCTAGGAGATTGTCGCGAATTTCACCGTAGGGGTAGTGCTGCAGCGTTTGGATACGCCGGACGGTGCTGCGCCATTTAGGCCGCTTGATGAGGAACTCGGCGATCGAGGTGTCATCGTCCCAGCGCTGGAGTTCGGCGGCCAGGCGGTGCACCTGATAGCCGAAGCCGAGACGCATTTCGAGGCCCGCTCCGGCTTCCTCAAACCGGGGGCCGCGCCGCGGCTCTTCCTTGCCTTCCGAATAGTACCAGAAGTAGTGGCGTTCCTTGGGGTCTGCAAAGTCAGTTGAAAGCGCCCACTCATACTGGCGGGTGAGTAGGGCCTTGAGCGCGCCGATGGGCTTGGCCGGCTCTGATTGCTCCTTCAGAGAGGTTGCCATCTTCTCCGCCAGATCATCCACGCGCTCCGGATAGAGCTCAATCAGCAGGCTCACGATCAGTTCCTGGGCCTCCAGGCTCATGCTCTCTTCGACGCTGAGATAGAGCTGGTTCCAGGGCTGATCAGACCGCAGCAAGTCGCCTTCTTCGTGCCGGGTGAGCAGCGTTTGAAGTTCGGCTCGCAAGACGCGGATGCGCTCCATTTGAATGTCATCGTCAACGCTCCACTGCTCCACATGAGCCTTGGCGCGGCGCAGCAGAGTGGAGAAGTGCTCAAGCTCGGACGCTTCTGCCTGCGCCACGGCCCGGACCCGGGCCAGGGCGGTCTCGCGGGCGTGCACCCAACAATGGATCAGGATCGGATGCTTGATGAGGAAGGGGGCCATGCCCAGGCCCGTGGAGTTTCCAATGCCCAGGGCGCGGCAATGGTCAGCAGAAAGACCAACGGCCTTTTCGCCGCCCTTGGCTTTGGCCACATGGTTGACCAGAAGAAACGAGAACTGGCGGATGAGATAGACCGTCAGCATTTCGGCGCGGAATGCGCCGGCGAGCGCTGCGTGAGCGCTGGCTTTGGGGAAGTCGGCCAGACCGAACTTTCCGTTGCCGTAAACCGCTGTGGTGCGCATCAGGTATCCGGTGGCCATCAGCTCGGCCAGATCAGGCTGGCGCCCTTCGGCGAGCTCGCCGGCCACATAATGGAACAGCCGCATGGACTTGTTGGCGCGGGAGAGCACGAGCTCGCGGGCGGTGTAGCGGCCCGCTTCCTGGTAGGGGATGTTGTTCTTCAGCCGCTCAACATCCTCCGTGGTGGCGTCTCCATCGATCAAGGCAAAGCTGGCGTCCCATTTTTCGGCGATGACCCGGTCGGTGCGCTCTTCCGGCTCAAGATGCTCGGTGACGATCACCAGCGAGAAGACGGCATCGGGCGCGACCGCGCGCAGCACCATGTGGCCGTAACCCTCATCATCCAGCGCATTTTGAGCACACTCAAACCGCCAGCCATCGCGGGCCATAATCCGGGTCAGTGCCCGCATGAAGCTCAGGCGGCTGGCAAAGAAGGATCCCATGCGCTCAAGGCGCATCACCTGTTCCGCCGGGCGCAAAGCCACCTCGGGCCAGTCGGCCGGGTTGGGGCTTTTGGGCTGAAGGTCCATCCTGTCTCCTCAGTGGGTGCAGCAGACGATAAGGCCGGGCTTTTCAGGTGGCAAGCTATGTTCTGAGCCCCTCTGCGCGAAAAGTAACGTTGACCTAACGATTTGTGAGGTATACTCCTTCGCACTATGAGATCTGTGGTTCACATCGAAACTCTTTTGAGGGCGCGAATTACGCGCCCGGCCGATGCGTTTGGCCGGGAGAAGCTTGTTCGTTTTGCAATTCCTCAAATGAAGAGTGTGAGCCATGACTGCTCAATTTGCGGCTGAAACCGCGTTAGAAACCAACCCGTTACCCCAACCTGAATGTTCAACCTATGCCGTTGAAGTGGTCGCCGACCACAGCGCTGAAGCGTTGTTGCGCGTGCTGAACCCACTGCAAAAGCTGGAGATCACGCCGCACACCGTGCGCTCCGGCAAAAGCTGGTCCGGCGAGAGCATGATTGTGGAAGTCCAGTTCGATGCCACCCCGGAGCGCGCCGAACAGGTGCGCCGCCAGATGGGCGCCTGCATCCTGGTGGAGCGGGTGGACCTGATGACCTGCAGCCGCTAGAGCAGGTCTTTTGCCGATTTCTCCCCGCGTCCTTGCGAAAGCGAGGACCTGCTGAGCCAAGGGAAAGATGTGAGCTATGGACCCCTGCTTTCGCAGGGGATCGGAGAGTGAAATCCGCGTCCCTGCGAAAGCAGGGACCTTCTCAGCCAAAGAATCGGTGTGAGCTATGGGCCCTCGCGTTCGCAAGGGCGCGGCACGGGCTGCGCTGGATCGTGAAGGCCTCACGCTAAGCGCATAGTGCTGTAGCTGCCGGTTTGAGGGCCCGCAGGAGCAAATCCTGCGGGCCCCAATGGGTTTACTCTTTGGCCAGATAGCTCTCTAAGCTGTCGTCCAGAGCGTCCTTCCACACGGTGTGGTGGACCGGGGCCATGGTGCCGGTCATGACCGACTTATAGCCATTGTCGCGGAACGTCATGATGTTCTGCTTCTTGTGCTTCTTCCATTGGAAGAACGCCTCGTTGGCGCCGGCAATGTCGAAGCTCGGATAGTCGGTCTCGGCAATCAGCTCGCCCGTGTAGGCGCCCTGATATTCGATGCAGCCATAATCGTCCTCGATCGCATCTTCGGCTGCGACCCGCTCTTCAACGTCCTTGGCGCGGGCGTCGCGGTCCGGCATGTCGATCTTGCCCATCATCACGTCCCGGGCAAACCAGGCTTGCGCGTCGAACATGTTGAAGGTGTACCACTGGTCCTGCATGCCCAAATAGAACAGTTTGGGATTGTCCACGAAGGCCACGCCCTTATAGAGGTCTGCAGAGGCCAGGCGGTTGGCGGTGCGCAGCTTCAGGCTTTCTTCCATGAACGGGAAGTGGTGCAGATAGCCGGTGCACAGGATGATGGCATCCACGTCCGCCGTGCTGCCGTCCTTGAAGGTGCAGGTGTTCTTCTCCACCTTGGTGAGCAGAGGCACTTCCTTCCAGTTGTCCGGCCAGTCATAACCCATGGGCGCGGTGCGGTGGGAGACGGTGACCGACTTGCAGCCATATTTCCAGCATTGCGAGCCAATGTCTTCGGCCGAATAGCTGGTGCCGATGATCAGGATGTCCTTGTCCTTGAATTCAAGGGCATCGCGGAAGTCGTGCGCGTGCAGGACCCGGCCATTGAACGTGTCGAAACCCTCAAACTGGGGAATGTTGGGCGTGGAGAAGTGGCCGGACGCCACCACCACATGGTCGAAGTCCTCCGAATACTCCTTGTCGTTCACAAGGTCATGCACGGTGACGGTGAACATGCCGGAGGCATCGTCATAGGTCACATGGCGCACAGGGGTGCGGAAGCGGATCCACTTGCGCACGTCCGCCTTTTCAACGCGGCCCTTGATGTAGTCGAACAATACGGCGCGGGGCGGATAGGACGCGATGGGGCGGCCGAAATGTTCTTCAAACGTATAGTCGGCGAACTCCAGCCCTTCCTTGGGGCCGTTTGACCAGAGGTAGCGATACATGCTGCCGTGAACCGGCTCGCCATACTCGTCGGTGCCGGTGCGCCATGTGTAGTTCCACAGGCCACCCCAATCGTCCTGCTTTTCAAAGCAGACGATTTCCGGAATGTCCTCACCCTTTTTGGCGGCTGATTGAAAAGCCCTAAGCTGTGCCAGCCCGGATGGGCCTGCGCCAACGACGGCAACGCGTTTTGTCATGATTTACCTCCAAACAACAAAGTCTGTTCCCTGCACTCGAATTCTAGTTGGTCCAATTTGAACCAATAGCATACCAATTCGCCGCTTCTCAGAATAATCCGCCAAGGGTTGGCGTCAATGGTTGGGTGTGGTGGTTCGCAAGAAAAAGCCGCCGGAGCAGGTTAATGCACCGGCGGCGTCGTCAGCGTTAGAACGGTGGGCGTGTTATTTGTTGTTTTCCGCCCGATCGTAGGAATCGCCTTCGTGGCGGTGTCCCATCCACAGTGCAAAGACGCACAAGATGATGGAGACAAAGAGCCAGAGGGCTTCGGTGCCCGAAGCGTTGTAGATCGCGTCGGTCACGCCGTTCCAGGTTCCCGTATCAAAAGGTGCACCCATGGGTGTTCTCCTTTCCTGTTTCTCTTATTCAGCCGGAGCGGGCGAAGCCGGAATGCCTTCCGGATAAGCCGAGCTCGGCACTTTGGTTGGGTCGAGGCCGGCAATCTCTGCAGCTTCGCCAACCCGGAGGATACCCATGGCCTTGAAGAGCCCGGCGAAGAGGTAGCCAGGAACAAAGCCGATGAGGGCCATGACGATCATGCCAACGAATTGGCCGAAGAAGCTGATCGTGGCAACGCCCGCATCTCCGGAGAGTGCCGGATAGCCGGAGGCAAAGATGCCAAGCGCAACAACGCCCCAGGCCCCAAGCGTGCCGTGGACGGTGACAGCGCCAACCGCATCGTCAATGCCCCACTTTTCGAGCATCTTGGCCGAGTACGGCATGATGCATGCGCCGGCAAAGGCCACGGTGAAGGCCAAGGGCGGCCAGTAGATGTCGAGACCGGGTGCGGCGGAAATAATGCCGCCCAGGGCACCGGACATCATCCAGAACGGGTCCCGGGTCACCGCCCAGGCGCCGATGATGCCACCGGCAAACGCCATCAGGATGTTGAACGACAGAGCCGACAGGGTGGTTGGTGTGCCGTAGATCGTGGTGAATTCGGCGGTCGACCAGGACCAGGCTTCACCGGGGAAGATCAGGCAGGCCATCAAGAAGCCCCAGAAACCGACGATGATGGTCATCAGACCGATCAGCGTAAGCGGCATGCTGTGGCCGGCAAGATGGTTGGCCGTGCCGTCATCGTTGAACTTTCCGATTCTCGGTCCTAAGTGGATCAAGACACCAAGGGCGAAGAAGCCGGAAATCATGTGCACAACGCCCGCGGCGCCGAAGTCGTGGTAGCCCAGTTTCTGGACCATCCAGCCGTCTGCGTGCCAGCCCCAGGCGGCGGCAACCACCCAGGCGAAGGAGCCCAGGATGACGGCAAGAATGACAAACGGCACCAAGCGGATACGCTCAATCACCGAGCCCGACATGATGGAGGCGGTGGTTGCGGCGAACAGGGTGAAGGCGCCCCAGAACACGCCTGTGGCGTTGTCAGCCAGGTTGGGGCCCATAACGGCGCCTGCCGGATTGGCCACGCTCCAGGCATATTCCCAGCCGCTGATGGCGTTCGGACCAGCGCTCATGGTGAAGCCAGTGGGGAATGCCCAGTACACGAACCAGCCGAAATAATAGAACGTTGGAATGCAGAATGCGAAGGCGAGGATGTTTTTGATACCCGATGCCAAGACGTTCTTGGTTCGCGAGGCTCCCATCTCGTAGCCCAGAAAACCTACGTGGATGAGCACCATGAGCGGAATGGTAATGTAGTAGTACATCTCCGCCAGCATGGTGTTGCCGACGCCATTTGCACTTTTCAGTGCGGCGACTTCGGCTGCCAGTTTGGCAATTTGTTCTTCCATGTTTCCTTCCCTTAAGGTTTGGAGTCTTTTCCCCCTGTGACTGCTCGTTCGAGCGCACAGACAGTGAGCGCGCGCCGCCGAAGACACGTTTGCGCTCCCACAGGTGCGAGAGGATGTGCGAAATTGTTTTTCGGTTTTTGGTTCCCACCCCTCCGCAGGACGAAAGGTATCGCGACTCCGGGCGCAAGAAAAGACCTTTTCGGACCAATTGTGACCAAATGCGACCAGTGTGGTCTTGCGGCCTCTCTTTCCGTCATCCCGGAATTTTGCGCGAGCAAAATATCCGGGACCCAGGAGCGACGGAGCTCCAAGGCCTCTGGTTCCCCGCGTTCGCGGGGATGACGGGGGGAGGCGTGGAGGACGGTGTCCAAGTTCCCGCGTCCCTGCGAAAGCGGGGACCTTCTCAGCCAAGGGATCGGTGCGAGCTATGGGCCCTCGCGTGCGCAAGGGCGCCGGCGTTACTCGATCCCCATCTCTTTCTTGCACTGGTTATCCCAGGCGCCGATGAGGCGGATTTGCGGCCACTCTTTCCGTCATCCCGGAATTTTGCGCGAGCAAAATATCCGGGACCCAGGAGCGACGGAGC
>JANQOW010000011.1 GCA_028285595.1 Hyphomicrobiales bacterium | reverse complement strand
CATCTTCCGGCCGGCCTGATGCATCTCATCGGCCTCCTTGCGGCCGTCGGTGACCGTGGGCGGCGCCAGAAACAGCGCACCTTCGGCCGCGCGTCGCCGGCTCAGACCCCGCAGCACCTTGCCGCCCGCCTTGTTCCACAGGGCAAGGCGCGCCGGCACGTCTGCAAAGCGCTTCTGGTTCACGTAGCGCAGCACCGAGGAACGGCTGAAGTTTGCCGGACCCACATTGAATGCGAAGGACAGCAGGGCAGAGAACTGATTCTCGTTCAGTTCCACCTTAATGAGCGGACGGATGGACTTGGCGAAACGCTCCAGATCGGCCTGAAGAACCGCCATGCCTTCTGCCCGGGTCAGCGTCATTTCCGCCTTCACGGTGGGGGGCCCGGCCGCCGAAGTGTGGCCGTAGCCGATGGTCCAGATGCCGGTCACGTCACGATATGCATTGGCTCGCCAGCCTTCAAAGGCGGTGAGAAGGTCGAGGCCCGCACGGTTCATGTGCATGGAAAGTCTCCTGTTGATGATGGAAGGGTGTTCAAAAGTGCCGGCAGGCACGCAGAGGCGACGTCTTCAGTGCCTAAGCGCCGTCCGCCGTCACAAGCGAAAGCCAGCGTGTGCCGTCGAACACGCACAGGCAGCGCTCATCTTGCACCCAGGCGAGCCAGCCGACCCGCGGTGTGCGCAGGCGCCAGACGCCATCCTGCCAGGTGGCGACGGAACCCGCATTTCCCGCCCAGGCCCCATCAGGGTTCTCGCCCACAAGATAGCTCTCGCCATCCTCTGGCCCTGAGGGCGGTCCGGTCATATCGCGCGCCGACGCACTGAGCTGCACCACCGCATCCAAGGTGGTGAGCGCTTCATTGTGGGTGATGTGCTTTTGGGCCTGGGCGGCCTCGATCAACGGCAGGATCAAATTGGTGGTGTTAGACATAGATGGTCTCCTCTCGAGGGGTGCCGCGCCCGGCGGTTGCGGACAACTGGCTGACGCGAACGGTGAATTGGCTGGGGAGATGGCCGAAATCGGCCTCAATTTCAGGCCCGGTGTAGACAAGCCCGGGTTCGGTGCTGGAGAGGGTGCGGAGAACCTCACGATCGGGGCCCAGAACGTCCACCTCATAGGCTTCAACGTCTTCGCCCAGAGGCACCTCGACCTGAGACCAGGCATCGCCGCCCACCCGGGTGCGCCGCACCCAACTGAGCGCAACGCCCTCGGCCACCCGCCGCCCACGCACATGTACGGGGCTCAGCGGTGTCAGCCCGGCGCCGGAAAACGCATGGACGGTTTGGGCAAACGCATCATCGCCCGCATCGCGCGCAGACGGGCCATAGCGCCAGGTGATCTCCCGGCCAACGTCGGAGGCACTGAGCCCGGCCCCCACCACCGCCTGGTTGAGCAGCACGAACGGGGCTCCGGCCTGAACCGGGTTGGCCATGGCCGCTTCGCTGCCCGCCTGGCCCCGCAGCAGCAGGGAGATCTCATAGCGGTCCGGGCCCACAAGCTCAGCGTTTTGGAATTGCAACACCTCCCAGCGCCCGCTTGCGCCGCGCACGGCCGCCAGAT
>JANQOW010000166.1 GCA_028285595.1 Hyphomicrobiales bacterium | reverse complement strand
CGCAGCCGGCACGGTTGTGGCCAAGCTCTCCACCGTTGACCCAGATGCGGGCGACAGCTTCAGCTATGAGATCACGGGCGGGTCTTCCGCGTTTGAGATTGTCGGGGACGAGGTCCGCGTCAAGGCGGGCGCTGAGATGGACTTCGAAAGTGCAGACAGCCATGAGTTGACCGTTGAGGTCACCGATGCCGGCGGCAACACCTATTCGGAACAGTTCACGGTAAGCGTTCAGGATGTGAACGAAGGCCCCGTCGATCTTCAGATGAAGGGCGGCACGGTCGCGGAAAACAGCGCAGCCGGAACGGTTGTGGCCAGGCTTTCCACCGTTGATCCTGATGCCTCCGATACCTTCAGCTATGAGATCAAGGGCGGGTCCTCCGCGTTCGAGATCGTAGGGGACGAGGTCCGCATCAAGGCGGGCGCCGAGCTGGACTATGAGAGTGCAGACAGCCACGAGCTGACCGTTGAAGTGACCGATAGTGCCGGCAACACTTATTCGGAGCAGTTCACCGTAAACCTTCAGGATGTGAACGAAGGCCCCGTCGATCTTCAGATGAAGGGCGGCACGGTGGCGGAAAACAGCGCGGCCGGCACGGTTGTGGCCAAGCTCTCCACCGTTGATCCTGATGCGGGCGACAGCTTCAGCTATGAGATCAAAGGCGGGTCCTCCGCGTTTGAGATCGTGGGCGATGAGGTCCGCGTCAAGGCAGGCGCCGAGCTGGACTATGAGAGTGCAGACAGCCATGAGCTGACCGTTGAAGTGACCGATAGTGCCGGCAACACTTATTCGGAGCAGTTCACCGTAAACGTTCAGGATGTGAACGAAGGCCCCGTCGATCTTCAGATGAAGGGTGGCACGGTCGCGGAAAACAGCGCAGCTGGAACGGTTGTGGCCAAGCTTTCCACCGTTGACCCTGATGCCTCCGACAGCTTCAGCTATGAAATCAAGGGCGGGTCCTCCGCGTTTGAGATCGTGGGGGACGAGATCCGCGTTAAGGCGGGCGCTGAGCTGGATTATGAAAGCGCAGCAAGCCATGAGCTGACCATTGAGGTGACCGATTCCGGCGGCAACACCTATGAAGAGCAGCTGACGGTCAAGCTTGAAGACGTGAAAGAGTTCAACGAGATCTTCGGCACGGAAAACGCCGATACTCTGCGCGGTGGCGCAGGACATGACGCGATCAAAGGCCTTGGCGGGAATGACTACATCATTGGCGGAGAGGGCGATGATCACCTTGATGGCGGTGCAGGCAATGACCGGCTGATCGGCGGCGAAGGCGCTGATGAATTGCGTGGCGGAGACGGCAACGACCTGATCTATGCAGATGGCAAAGACACGGTTGTTGACGGCGGTGACGGCACGGACCGGGTGATCGTCCAAGGCACGGACGATTTCAAACTGGACCTGGCGAAGGCCGGTGTCGAGCGCGTTGACGGAGGACGCGGCGATGACACGCTCGATGCCTCGGGAGCCACAACGGCGGCAACCATCCTCGGCAACGACGGTGATGACACGATCACCGGCGGGGACGCCAACGACTATCTGCTTGGCGGCGAGGGCAATGACAGCATCGAGGGCGGCGCCGGCAACGACCGCCTGGTTGGCGGCGAGGGCGCAGACGAGCTGCGCGGCGGAGACGGCAATGACCTGATCTACGCAGACGGCCAGGATACGCTCGTCGATGGTGGCGCCGGGACGGACCGCGTGATTGTCCAAGGCGCGGACGACTTTGAACTGGACATGGCGAAAGCCGGCGTGGAGCGGGGCGATGGCGGTGCGGGAGACGACACGCTCGATGCCTCCGGAGCCACAACGGCGGCAACCATTCTCGGCAACAGCGGAGACGACAAGATCACCGGTGGCGCCGCCAATGACTACCTTTATGGCGGCAATGACAATGACAGCATCGAGGGCGGCGCGGGCAACGACCGCCTCATCGGCGGCGCCGGTGCGGATGAGCTGCGCGGCGGGGACGGCAACGACCTCATCTATGCGGACGGCGATGATACGGTTGTTGAGGGCGGCGCCGGGACGGACCGGGTGATCGTCCAAGGCACGGACGGCTTCGAACTGGACATGGCGAAAGCCGGCGTGGAGCGCGTCGATGGCGGTGCGGGAGACGACACGCTCGATGCGACCGGCGCCACGACCGCGGCCACCATTCTCGGCAACGGCGGTGATGACAAGATCATCGGCGGAGACGCCAACGATTATCTTCTTGGCGGCAATGACAATGATAGCATCGAGGGCGGCGCTGGGAACGACCGTCTGGTCGGCGGTCAAGGCGCCGATGAGCTGCGTGGTGGAGACGGCAACGATCTCATCTATGCGGACGGTGATGATACGGTTGTTGAGGGCGGCGCCGGGACGGACCGGGTGATTGTCCAAGGCACGGACGGTTTTGAACTGGACATGGCGAAAGCCGGCGTGGAGCGCGTTGACGGCGGGGCTGGAGACGACACGGTTGATGCGACCGGCGCCACGACCGCGGCCACCATCCTCGGCAATGCCGGCGATGACACCCTCACCGGCGGCGAGGCCAATGATTATCTGACCGGCGGCATCGGCAATGACACCCTCTCCGGCAATGGCGGCAACGACAACCTCTATGGCGGTGACGGAGACGACAGCCTGAGCGGTGGCGAGGGCAAAGACTATCTGGTGGCCGGCGATGGCGATGACCGGCTTGACGGCGGAGAGGGCGATGACCGCCTGATCGGCGGCGCCGGCGCTGACGAGCTGCGCGGCGGAGACGGTAATGACCTGATCTATGCGGACGGCGACGATACGGTTGTTGAGGGCGGAGACGGCACGGACCGGGTGATCGTCCAAGGCACGGACGGCATCGAGCTGGACATGGCCAAGGCCAGTGTTGAACGCGTCGATGGCGGGGCTGGTGACGACACGGTCGATGCGTCCGGCGCCACGACCACGGCCACCATTCTCGGCAATGGCGGTGATGACACGCTCACCGGCGGCGAGGCCAACGACCATTTGAACGGCGGCACCGGCAATGACAGCCTCTCCGGCAATGGCGGCAACGACACCCTTTACGGCGGTGATGGAAACGACAGCCTGAGCGGTGGCGAGGGCAAAGACTATCTGGTGGCCGGCGACGGCGATGACCGGCTTGACGGCGGAGAAGGCGATGACCGCCTGATCGGCGGAGAAGGCGCAGATGAGCTGCGCGGCGGAGACGGCAACGATCTGATCTATGCCGACGGCGACGATACGCTCGTTGAGGGCGGTGACGGGACCGACCGGGTGATTGTCCAAGGCACGGACGGGATCAAGCTGGACATGGCCAAGGCCAGTGTCGAACGCGTCGATGGCGGTGCCGGTAACGACACGGTCGATGCATCCGGCGCAACGACCGCAGCCACCATCCTGGGCAATGCCGGCGATGACACCCTCACCGGCGGCGAGGCCAACGATTATCTGACCGGCGGCACAGGCAATGACAGCCTCTCCGGCAATGGCGGCAACGACAACCTCTATGGCGGTGACGGAGACGACAGCCTGAGCGGTGGAGACGGCAATGACTACCTGGTGGGCGGCGACGGCGATGACCGGCTTGACGGCGGCGAGGGCGATGACCGCCTGATCGGCGGCGCCGGCGCGGACGAGCTGCGTGGCGGAGACGGCAACGATCTGATCTATGCGGACGGCGACGATACGGTTGTTGAAGGCGGCGCCGGGACCGACCGGGTGATCGTCCAAGGCTCCGACGGGATTGAGCTGGACATGGCCAAGGCCAGTGTTGAACGCGTCGATGGCGGTGCGGGAGACGACACGGTCGATGCATCCGGCGCAACGACCGCAGCCACAATTCTCGGCAATGCCGGCGATGACACCCTCACCGGCGGCGAGGCCAACGATTATCTGACCGGCGGCACCGGCAATGACAGCCTGGACGGCGGAGCAGGCAATGACCGGATGTATGGCGGAGACGGGAACGATCTCTTCACGTTCGGCGAAGGCGACGGCTCAGACTACGTGCACGGCGGAAACGGCGCATCCTGGACGGATACCGTGCAACTGGAAGGCGGTGCGGATCTCGGTTCGCTGGGAACCGATTGGACCGTGAAAGTCACCCAAGGGTCCATCACCAGCCAGGACGCCAACAGCATGTCATTGAGCGACGATGCTGACGGCGTGATCATCCTGCAGGACGGCAGCGAGATGAAGTTCCAGGATATCGAAGCCATTCAGTGGTGAAGAGACCGGCCAAGGGGCCACGCCGCAGCGCCTCATGAGGGTGCAACAGATTCGCGCAGCCCCAAGATCACTCCCATCCCGCCAATTTTGAGGTCAAAACGGCCGTTGGTGCCTGTGAGAGCAGGCGCCCGCGCCTTCAAATCCATCCAAACCGGCAACACATCTGCTTGGCTTGACCTCTGTTAGCTCCTATAACAAAACGGACGAGGATACCGGACCAGCGGCTCCGGGAAGCATTTTGCTGAGCGGGAGGGATGTAACAGTGATCGTCGCGGGCGTTCCCATTGGTCGTCCTGGCGCGTTAGTGCGCCTGAGGTTTGCGCATGGCTAGCGCGGCGGAGAAGACGTCTCGCCTCTTGCTGCTGGCGCTGCTGCTTGCCATGGCTTGGATGTTCTGGTCCGGCCTGTTCAAGCCGTTGCTCATCGCTTTTGGCGTGTTTTCCTGCGCGCTCAGCGTCTATCTGGCCGCGCGGATGGATTATTTCGACAACGAAACCTTCGCGATCCACGTGGGCTGGCGGCTGCTCAAATACTGGCTCTGGCTCTCGCTGGAGATCGTAAAGTCCAGCCTGGATGTGGCCCGGATCGTACTCCATCCCAAACTGCCGATCAGCCCGAGGGTGGTCGATATCAAGCCCACCGCGAAACGGCCGGTTTATCAGGTGATCCTGGCCAACTCCATCACCCTGACCCCGGGCACCCTGTCGCTGGACGTCTATAACGGCGTTATCAAGGTGCACGCCCTCACAGAGCAAGGCGCGCAGGATCTGGTGGAAGGTGAGATGGACCGGCGCGTGGCCGGCCTCAGGGAGGATTAGGCGGTGTATTACATTGTCACAGCCGCAACTCTCATCACGATGGCCCTGGCGCTCGTGCGGGGCATTCTGGGCCCAAGCGTTTATGACCGGGTGCTTGCGGTGAACATGTTCGGCACCAAGACGGTGCTGCTGTTGTCGGTGATCGCGTTCTATTACGGCCGGCCGGACTTTCTGGATCTCGCCCTGGCCTATGCGCTGCTGAACTTCATCGGTGTTCTCGCGGTGCTGGAGTTTTTCCGGCGCCGGGCCGAACACCGGAAGACCGAAAGCCAGGAGCAGGGGTGAGCCGATGGATCTGATCATTGACTATGCCAGCGGGCTTCTCCTGTCGTTAGGCGGTTTGTTTGTCTTCATCGGCGGGCTTGGCGCCTTGCGCATGCCGGACCTTTACACCCGGATGCACGCCGCCAGCCTCACCGACACCATGGGCTCGGTGCTGATCATCGTGGGTGTCATGCTCCAGGCCGGCGCTTCGTTCGCCGCGGTGAAGCTGTTTGCCATTCTGATTTTCCTTCTGTTTACCGGACCGACGGCCACCAACGCGCTTGCCAGCGCGGCGATCCTGTCTGGTCACCGTCCGGGTGAGGCGTTGCCCTGGCGCAGCGAGCGCGACACGTGACCCTGCTGACCGGCATAGCCCTTCTTACCCTCGCGGTGGTCACGGCGCTGGCCATCGTGCACACGAAAAACCTGTTCGTGGCGGTGATGCTGTCAGGGGTGTTCAGCCTGTTGATGGCGGCGAACTTCCTGATCCTGGATTCCCCGGATGTGGCCCTCACCGAGGCGGCTGTGGGCGCCGGCATATCCACGGTGCTTTTCCTGGCCGCGCTGTCGCTGTCTGCGGAACATGAGCGGGACTTCAAGACCAGCCGGATCGCGGGCCTGATCGTGTTGGTGACCATTGGCGTGGTGATCTACGCCACGTTCGAGCAGCCCCGCCTGGGCGATCCCACGTCTCCGGTGCAACAGCATGTGGCGCCCTGGTATCTGCAGAATACGCCGCCCCTGATTGATGTGCCGAACGTGGTGACGGCCGTTTTGGCGAGCTTCAGGGGATACGATACCCTGGGCGAGGTCTTCGTGGTGCTGACCGCCGGGATCGGCGTGTTGTTCCTCTTGAGCGCGCGGCCCAGCAAGACCGCCAAGGCACCGACCATTCCTCCGCCCGGACCGGTGGAGGGCCTGCGCCACTATATGATCCCCCGTGTGGTGGGGCGGTTGCTGATCCCGTTCATCTTCCTGTTCGGGCTCTATGTTCAGTTTCACGGCGACTTCGGCCCGGGCGGCGGTTTTCAGGCCGGCGCGATCATTGCCGCCGCGGTGATCTTGTACACCCTCCTGGAAGGTGAGCCGCAGGCGTTGCGGGTTGTGCCCGTAAAATTCCTGAAAGTGCTGGCGGTGGCCGGCGCCCTGCTTTATTCCGCCGTGGGTGTTGCGGGCATGCTGCTGGGCGGGAACTTTCTGGATTACAACGTCTTGAGACCCGATCCGGTGGCCGGGCAGCATCTTGGTATTCTGCTTGTGGAAGTCGGAGTGGGTGTGACGGTGACCGGCGTGCTTCTCAGCGTGTTCTTCGCCTTCGCCACGCGAGGCAAAATGTAATGGAACTGCTGGGCCACTATAACTACTGGGTCTTCGCGATCCTGCTGATGGTCGGGTTCTATGCCTCCATGGCGAAGTCCAACTTCATCAAGAAGCTGATCGGGCTGACGATTTTCCAGGCGGCGGTGTTCCTGCTCTATATCTCCATGAGCAAGATCGACGGCGGCACCGCGCCGATCATTCAGGCGGGCGCGGAGGACGCCGTTTACTCAAATCCGCTGCCTCAGGTTCTGATCCTCACCGCCATTGTGGTGGGCATCTCCACCACGGCCCTCGGGCTCGGGATCATTGTGCGCATCAAGGAAGAGTACGGCTCCATTGAGGAGCATGAGGTGCAGGAGATCGACCGGTCGTGAGCGGATGGGAGAGCCACCTTCCGGCGCTTCAGGTTATTGCGCCGATGATTCTTGCCCCCGTGGTGATGATGCTCGCGGGGCGCGGCGTTGCCTGGGGCGTAACGACGCTGGTGAGCGCCTATGCCTTTTTCAACGCCATATCGCTTGCCGCAGGCGCCCTGGCGGGACGGACCTTCACCTACAAACTGGGCTCCTGGGAGCCGCCGCACGGGATTGAGCTGCATGTGGACGCCTTGTCCGCGGTTCTGTTGCTGGTCATCACGGGCGCGTCCACTCTGGCCCTGATCGCCGCCGAGCGCAGCATCTCCGCGCAGATCGAGGTTGACCGCCAGCCCTTGTTCTACGCCGCCTGGCTGCTGGCCCTGGCCGGCCTCTCCGGCATCGTGGTGACCGGGGATGCGTTCAACATCTTCGTCTTCATGGAGATCGCCTCGCTCGCCAGCTACATCCTGATTGCCGGCGGGCCCGACCGGCGCGCGCTTCCGGCGGTGTTCAAGTATCTGATCATCGGCACCATCGGCGCCACGTTCTACCTCATCGGCGTCGGCCTGATCTATCTCATGACCGGCACCTTGAACATCGCCGATATCGTGCAGCGCCTGCCGCTGGCAGCCGACCAGAATTCCGTGCTGGCGGCGGTCGGCTTCATCACGGTGGGTCTGGCGCTGAAAGCGGCCGTCTTCCCCTTGCACGTCTGGCTGCCCAATGCCTACACCTACGCCCCGCACATGGTGACGGTGTTCCTGGCAGCCTGCTCCACCAAGGTTCAGCTTTATGTGCTGATCCGCATGGACTTCATCGCGTTCCAGCCGAACCTGGCGGACCACGCACTGCAGTTCGCTCAATTCCTCATGCCACTCGCCGCGCTTGGCATCGTGGTGGGCTCGGCTGTGGCGATCTTTGAGCAGAACCTGAAACGGCTGTTTGCATTCTCCTCGATTGCGCAGATCGGCTATATCCTTCTGGGCGCGAGCCTGGTGAGCGAGACGGGGCTCATCTCCTCCATCGTCCACATGTTCAACCATGCGCTCGCCAAGGGCACCTTGTTCCTGGCCGCGGCGGGCCTTGCCATGCATTTCTCCAGCCTGACGCTGAGCGATCTTGCCGGCGCCGCCAAGCGCATGCCCTGGACCCTGGCCGCAATGGTGGCCGCCGGGCTCAGCCTGATCGGCATTCCGGGCACGGCCGGCTTCGTCAGCAAGTGGTACCTGCTCTCCGCCGTTTTGGAGAGAGGCGGCCTCGGCTATGCGCTGGCCGCGCTCATTGTGATCAGCTCCCTGATGGCGGTGATCTATATCTGGCGGATTGTTGAGACGGCGTATTTCGGAGAACCCGGCACCGACACGGCCACGGTGCGTGAAGCGCCCAGCATCTTGCTGGCGGCCACCTGGGTGGGGGCGCTGGCCAATGTCTATTTCGGCCTGCAGCCTCATGTGCCGGCCACGCTCGCCGCATCTGCCGCGCAACTGCTTATGGGGTCAACACCATGAACCCGGAAAGCGCAATTCTCGCGGCCATTGCGGTGCCGCTCGTCGGAGCCCTCGGCATTTCCCTTGCCGGACGCATCAATGACAATCTGCGCGAAACGGTCACCCTCGTCACCGCCATCACCCTGGCGATGATCGTCTCCACCCTGCTGCCCACCGAGTTTGCCGGCGGGCGCCCCGAGGTCAGCCTCGGCGAAGTGGTGCCCGGCATCTCCTTTGCCTTCCGGGTCGAGCCGCTGGGCATGCTGTTTGCCGCGCTTGCCTCCGGGCTCTGGATCATCAACTCGATCTATTCCATCGGCTATATGCGCGGCAACAACGAGAAGAACCAGACGCGCTTTTACACCTGCTTTGCCATCGCCCTTTCGGCAACCATGGGGATCGCGTTTGCGGCCAACCTCTTCACCCTGTTCATCTTCTATGAGGTGCTGACGCTCTCCACCTATCCGCTGGTCTCCCATAAGGGCGATAAGGATACGGTGCGCTCCGCCCGGGTCTATGTGGGTCTCTTGCTGACCACGTCCATCGGCCTCTTCCTGCCGGCGATCATCTGGGTTTACCTCGTGGCGGGCACGGGCGACTTTGTCGAAGGCGGCATTCTGCAAGGTAAGCTGGAGGGCCCGGCCCTCGGCTTCCTGTTGGGCCTGTTTGTGTTCGGCATCGGCAAGGCGGCGGTCATGCCGGTGCACCGATGGCTGCCCGCGGCCATGGTGGCGCCCACCCCGGTGAGCGCCCTGCTCCACGCCGTGGCCGTTGTGAAGGCCGGGGTGTTCTCGGTCACCAAAATCATCATCTTTATCTTCGGTGTGGACTATCTCTTCGCCGAGCCCTCGAGCGGCTGGCTGGTGTACGTCACTGCCTTCACCATCATCACGGCCAGCGTGGTGGCGTTGCGCCAGAACAACATCAAGCGCCTGCTCGCCTATTCGACCATTGCTCAGCTTTCCTACGTGGTGATGTCGGCCGCCGTTCTGAAACCGTTCGCGGAGATCGGCGCCATTATCCACATGGTGGCGCACGCCTTCGGTAAGATCACCCTGTTCTTTGCCGCCGGCGCGATTTACGTCGCCTCTAAGAAAACCGAGATCAGCCAACTGCACGGCATCGGCCGGCGCATGCCCTGGACCATGGCCGCCTTCACCATCGGCGCGCTCAGCATGATCGGTGTGCCGCCCACCGGTGGCTTCGTTTCGAAGTGGTTCATCCTGGCCGGGGCCTTCCAGGCCGACAACACTCTGGCTTTGGCCACCATGGTGCTCTCCACGGTGCTCAACGCCGCCTACTTCCTGCCGATCATCTTTATCGTTTGGTTTGCCGAGGAGAAGGAAACGCCGGCCAACGATCATGGGGAAGCACCGCTTGCCGCCGTTATCGCGCTGACCATTACGGCCGCGCTCACCATCGGCTTCTTCTTCTTCAACGGCCCGGTGCTGGAGCTGGAAAGCCAGATTGTGGGGAAAGAGAAATGAGCGAGAAGCCCAGTTCTGACCATTGGCTGGTGCGCCCGGACACCATCGCCCTGTTGTGGAAGATCCTCTACGCGGTGCTGGCCCTGACGGTTTTTGCGCAAATCTTTATCTACGTGAAAAGCTATTTCGTCGTTGACGGCTGGTTCGGCTTTGGCGCCGCTTACGGGTTCATCGCCTGCGTGATCATGGTGGTTGTGGCGAGAGTGCTCGGCTACTTCCTGAAGCGCGACGAGAACTATTATCTGAAGGAGTTCGATGATGATTGAGCTCCTGCCGCCCGCCTGGGTCCTGATCCTCGCCGCTCTTCTGATTGCCCTCACCAAGGGCCATGTGCGCAGCGCCATCGTGCTGATCGCCCCGTTGATCGCTCTGGTGGAAATCTGGTTCGTGCCCGACGGCGTGGTTACGACCGTGACGTTCCTCGGCTATCAGATCGAGCCGCTTGAGGGCAGTCCGGTCAGGCGCCTGTTCGCCACCATCTTTGCCCTGATGGCGTTTGGCGGCGGCCTCTTTGCGTTCCGCACGGCCAAGTGGCAGGAGCTGTCCGCGGCCTATGCCTATGCGGCCGGCGCTGTGGGTGTGAGCTTTGCCGGGGACCTGATCACGTTCTTCCTCTACTGGGAATTCATGGCCCTCTTCTCAACCATCGTGGTTTGGTCGGGCGGCACGCCCGCGGCACGCCGGGCCGGGATCCGCTACGTGATCATGCACCTGATGGGCGGCATCCTCTTAAAGGTGGGGATTGAGGGGCTGGTGATCAGCTCCGGCTCGGTGGATGTGCGCCCTCTGTTGGCCCAAGACTTCAACACCTGGATGATCCTGATCGGCATTCTCATCAATGCCGCCGCCCCGCCCGTCTCCGCGTGGCTCACCGATGCTTATCCGGAAGCCAGCCCCACGGGCTCGGTCTTCCTGTCGGCGTTCACCACCAAGACCGCCGTGCTGGCCTTCATCCTGATGTTCCCGGGTGAACCGGTGCTCGTCTTTATCGGCCTCTACATGGTGATGTACGGCATCATCTATGCCCTTCTGGAGAACGATGCGCGGCGCATTCTGGCCTATTCCATCGTCAACCAGGTGGGCTTCATGGTGTGTGCGGTGGGCATCGGCACCCAGATGGCGCTGAACGGCGCGGCCGCGCACGCTTTTGCCCACATCATCTACAAGGCGCTTTTGTTCATGAGCGCAGGCGTTGTGGTGTACCGCACCGGCTTCAGCAAATGTACCGACCTTGGCGGCCTGTTCCGCACCATGCCGATCACCGCCGTCTGCGGCATCATCGGGGCGCTGGCCATTTCCGGCTTCCCGCTCACCTCGGGCTTCACCACGAAGACGATGATCTCGCAAGCCGCCGCCGACCAAGGGCTTGTGATTGTCTACTTCCTGCTCGCGGCGGCATCGGCCGGTGTGTTCCTGCACGCGGGCATCAAGTTCCCGTGGTTTGTGTTCTTCCAGAAGGATTCAGGGCTCCGGCCCAAAGACGCGCCCTGGAACATGGCGGCGGCCATGATCTTGTTTTCATTCCTCTGCCTGTTCATCGGCATCTTCCCCGGCGTGCTCTATCAATTCCTGCCCTATCCGGTTGAGTACAAAGCCTATTCGGCGGGCAAGGTTCTGTTCTACCTGCAGCTCCTTTTGTTCTCCGGGCTTGCGTTCTTCCTGCTGCTTCCGCTGATGAAGCGCACGTTGACCATCAGTCTGGACACCGATTGGATCTGGCGCGTGGCGCTTGCTGCCATTGCCGGCGCTGTGCGCAAGTCGTTTGAGAAGGCGGGCACGGCGGTTGAGGGCGACATCAAGGCCACGGTCGGCGGCCTGTTCGCGGTGACGCGGCGCTACTTCGGCCCCCGAAAACCTGATGAGGAACAGCCCCGCGGCGTGTTTGCCCAGTCCTGGACCATTGGAACGACGGCACTCTGGGTGGCCGCACTGCTCACGGGCTACATGCTGGCCTATTTCAACTGAGCGGCGCCGCGTCCCTGCGAAAGCAGGGACCTTCTGAGCCAAGAGATCGGTCAGAGCCATGGACCCCTGCTTTCGCAGGGGAGCGTGCCACCTCCCGTCATCACCACACTCCATCATCGTCATCCCGGAATTTTGCGTCAGCAAAATATCCGGGACCCAGGAGCGATGGAGCTCTGCGGCCCCTGGGTCCCCGCGTTCGCGGGGATGACGGGAAGAAAAGGGGGATAACGGAGTTGGCGTGCCACCAATAGTGGGCTAATATTCTTGAAAAAAGTCCTTGACAAGGAGCGATAATGTTCCCTATACGTTCCCCACTGCCACACACCAGGGGATGCGTCCGGAAGCGTCGTTCGCGTGGTGAGGCAGGCGGTGCTCAAGGGGGAGCTGTCCGGACGCGGCAGTGAAGCCTTGGGAGGCCACCGGGAGAGCCCC
>JANQOW010000164.1 GCA_028285595.1 Hyphomicrobiales bacterium | reverse complement strand
CCTGTTGATGTTGGCGCACGGGGCTTTCTGAGCGCTCCGCAGAGGCGCCCACCTCGAAATAGGGGCTCTTGAGCGACTTCTGCTGCTGTTCGCAGGCGTAGATGTCTTCGCCCGTGAAGTCGCCGCTGGTCAGGGGGTCGTCGACCCCTTCTTCCGGCTCATACTTGCCTTTGATCTTGTTCGCCCAAAAGCCGGACGAGCTCCATTCCTGGCTCCGGAACGCCCAGCTGGAGGCGTTTTTCACCCGCATGCGATTTTCCACCCGGGTCAGTTCCGGGGCGAGAGGAGTGATGATGAAGGTCGACCAGCTGGATTCGCTTTCGGCAAGCCCGATGCCTGGAAACAGCATGGGCACCCATGCGCCGGCCTCCTCCGGCGCAAGCACCAGGGGCGTGGGGGCCTTGTCCTCCAGGTGCTCTGCATAGTCCGCTGAGAGCGGTTCCCAGAACGCGTAGTGCGGCCCCACGAACCCAAACTCAGCCTTGGCGTGATCATAGTGTGACAGGGTGCCTGAATGGAGGTGGGCAAGGTGGTAGACGTCAATGTAGTTCTCCACCACGATCTTCCAGTTGGCTTTGATCTCGTAGCTGGTACGGGCCTCTGGATCTTCCACCAACTCATCCACCTTGTGCGGTCCCAGGTGAGGTTCAACCTCGCCGAACCAGGCCATGATTGAGCCTGCGTCCGGGTCGGGATGAACGAAGATCATACTGCGCCAAAGATCGACGGAAGCCGGTTTGAGCCCGAGGCATGATTTGTCGATGCCGCGAAACTCGGCGTGCTCCTCAGGGACGGACACCAGCGCGCCCTCAAGATCATAGGTCCAGTCATGATAGGGGCAGGTGATGGCTTTTTGGCTCTTGCCGGCCGCGCGCAGCAGCTGGGTCCCGCGGTGGCGGCAGATATTGTGGAAGGCGCGCAAGCGGCGGTCGCGGCCCATGATCACGAAGATGTTGTTAAGCCCGGCTTGAACGCTCACATACTGGCCGGGTTCGCTCACGTCTTCTGCAAATCCCGCATAAGCCCAGGTGCGCGAAAAGATCTGAGCCTGCTCGCGGTCAAACCATTCTTGCGAGGTATAGGCAGCGACAGGCAGCACGTGCATCATTTGGGGAGACGCCATGGCAGCTCCTTAAGGCTGGGCCAGGCGCAGCGACAGGTCGCCATAGACATAGAACGCGCCAAAGCCGACCCACATGGCGCTGATCAACCAAAAGAGGGCGGGGTTTTCAGCGCGCAAGACATCTTCCACCACGAACGTTGCGCCTGAACGGATGCCCCCAAGGCCCCAAAACAGAAAGAGCAGTCCCCAGACCCAGTACCACCCTTGCACCGTGGCGAAGGTCAATAGGATGAGGGCGGCGATGGTGAGCCACTTAGTTTGCCCCATGTGAAGGTTCCTCCAGTCTTGAAATCAGGTTGAGAGCTGCGGTCTTTGCGGCGTCTGCATAATGCTCGGGCATGCGGAGCTGCGTGAGCGCGTCGATGTTGAAATAGAGCGAGAGGATGCCGAACGAGGCCGCCGCAATGTCCTTCGGCGCCGCGTTCGGTGCGTGGGCGGAGAGCTCGTCCTGAATGCGTTGGTCAAACTCCGTGATCCAGTTCTTCAGCGGTGCCGCCACGGAGGGGTAGCGGTCGGCAGCCGCCATGAGAGCTTGGGCCAGGGCGACATCTTCCGAAGAGCTGGCTGCGTTGGGCGCAAAAAGAAGCTCTATGAGCGCCTCGATGCGCCCGGTTTGCGGCAGCCAGGCGAACAGCGTTTCCATTTTGGTCTGATAGTCACGGCGCACATGGGCTGCCAGAGCCTCAATCAGATCTTCCCGGTTTCCCACGAAATGGCGCACGGCCGGCCGCGAGACGCCGGCCTCATCTGCCACAAGTTCCAGAGTTGCTCCGTCCAGGCCGAAGCGGGCCACGCACCGGGCAAAGGCGGCGAGGATTTCCTCTGAGCGCTGGTGTTTGAGGCTGGGACGTGGCACGGCGGGCAATCCTATTTATTGTCAAGATTGACCATAAATAGGATTGCCACGTTGATTGTCAAGTTTGAAAATCTATTCCGACCCCCAAGCACAGGCTCCAGGGGGCGGAATCTAAGGGTTAGGCCTTGGTAATGATGATCTCGGCATATTCCGATGGAACCATCATCGTCTCATCCGCAGCGACGTTGAAGTCAGCGATGGTTTTGAGAATATCGCGTTCCAGCGCCGGTGCGCCGGTTTCGCCCACGGCGGCAAATGCCTTGTGAACCGGACCATAGTAGGTGCGGAAGAAATCTGCGAATGTTTGGGGCGAGGCGTAGCGGAAGGTGAAGTTCTTGCGCTTGAGTTCGATGTGGCGGGTGCCGTCACCGAAGACGTCTGAGAGCCAGTTGGCCGTGCCCCAGAGCGCCGGTGAGTTCAGGCCTTCCGGCGGCGGGACGTGTTTGCCGAGGGTTTTGAACAAAGCGCCAATGAAGCTGTCCGGCGTCCAGTTGGCCATGGCGATCTTGCCGCCTGGCCGGCAGGTGCGCAGGAGCTCTGCGGCGGCCTGGGCCTGGTTGGGGGCGAACATAACGCCGAAGGACGAGACCACGGCGTCGAATTGGCCGTCCTTAAAGGGCAGGTCCTCGGCATCAGCCACCTGATAAGCGACGTCCAGTCCCTCAGCGGCGGCGCGCGCTTCGCCAGCCTTTAGGAGATCGGCCACATAGTCGGTCGAGGTGACCTGACAGAAGCGGCGCGCGAAGGCCAGGGTGGCGTTGCCGTTTCCGGCGGCCACGTCCAGCACCTTCGCGCCCGGTGGCAAAGCGGCCGCTTCAGCAAGCTCTTCGCCTGTGATCTGCAAGGTGGAGCCAATCCGTGCGTAGTCGCCGGAGTTCCAGGCCGCATTTTGCTTTTGCTTGATGGCCGCAAAGTCAGGGGCGGCGCTGATTTTCGTGTGTTGGTTCATTGGGTTTCCTTAGTGTTTGAGCAAGTTGCTTTGGATGCTCAGACTATGGAAACCTCGCGTTTCAAACCGATTTCAGCTTGGCCCTGAAGTGTTTCAATCTCTTATCAGCCGGTCAACTCTTCGTCAGCACGCCGTGAGCTTCGTCCAGATGCTTGAGCGTAATGTTCATGTCTCCGGCCTCAACGCGGATGTGGTGGGCCTTGCTCAGCACATCGGAATGGGTGAAGCCTTCCGGCGGGTCGAACTTATAGCAGGCCAGCTCCAGCAGTTGGCCGAGAGGCTCGCGAAAGTAGAGCGAATCCATAAAGCCGCGGTCCACTTCGCCCGAGTTGGCATAGCCACCGGCGCGCAGGCGCTCTGCGGCCTCATCATAGGTCTGCTTGTCGACGATGAAGGCCAGGTGGTGGACGGTACCCACGTCGTTGGGGTTTGGGCTGTTGTCGGCCCGGCGCTCTTCATGGGTGAAGATGGTGATCAGGCGTCCGTCGCCGGGATCGAAGTAGAGATGGTTGATTTCTGGCTGATCCAGGTTGGGCTGCTCAAACACGAAAGGCATCCCAAGGACGCCTTCCCAGAAGTCGATTGATGTTTGCCGGTCTGCGCCGTTCAGCGTGATGTGATGAACCCCCTGAGTTCTCAGCACTGCCATTCAGATTTTCCCTGATCCATGTTGTTGGTGTCAGGGGGCTCATGCCTGTCTTAAGGGGCTCTTGTCAAAGGCGTTAGGCCGGAAAGGGTAACGATCCGTTGCCATAACCCATCAAAGCGAGACCGCCCAGCATGGCAAAGGCGATCAACCACGCACATACGACTTCCGGGGTGAAAATCCGGTCCCGCTTGGGTGTTTTCATCTTCGAGGTCATCGGTCTAATCCTGCGCTCTTCAAAGCTCGTGGTCCCCGGCTTCTTGCAAAAGGGATACCAATGCGCAGGCGTTCGCGCTGTGACTTAAGTCACGCTGTTAAGAAAAAATTTACCACGGGTTTGGGGTCAGTCGCCGCCGCCGCCGCCATCTGCACCGCCGCCATCTCCATCCCCCCAAAGAGCGCCATCTCCTGTTCCGATGTCTTTCATCTCGGTGCGTTCGCGCAAACCGTCTTTGTCTGGATCGTAAGCGGCCTTGTCGGAGACGCCGAACAGTTGGTCCAATCCGAAAAGTTTTCGCACCTGTTTTGGTTCGAGAGGGTCAATACCTTCCTCGCGGCACGCCAAAATCCACATTCGCCGCAATCCGGCATTGCTCGGTACTTCAACTCGATCCAGTGAAACGGAGGGCACGTGCGGCAGCACTGTTCCGAGGCCTATTTTGCAGAAGCGCTCGTAAGCCTGCTTATCCTGCGTGAACTCAAGCCACAGCATGCCAGCAATCTTTGAAGGCATTGAGACTGGCCTCCTACCGCTCTTCAGTTTTGCGATGAAGAACTGTTTGAGCGCCTTGCCAACATATTCCCGTTCGCCTGGGCTGAGGTGAGGAAAGTGGCGTTTCAGGCTCTCTAGCAGCCCCTCAGGCCATCGAAAGGACCTGATGAACCATAAGCGCCAACGCCGATGCAGGACCTCACCAAGCAACCAAAGCACCACGCCCGCTGCGGCGGCGAAAACCAGCACAATGGTGAGCGTCTCCAATGCAGGTCTCCCCCGGCTAGATAAGTTTGCTCAGGGCATCGGAGTCGGGCCTAGGCCTTGCCTGCCGAGGCAACTGCAATGATGCACAGCATCTCAAACATCATGTTGGCTGCGGTCACGCAGGTGACGCCCGTCGGGTCGTAGCAGGGGGCCACCTCGCAGATGTCGGCGCCGACGATGTTCTTGCCCTGGAGCGAGCGTAGGATGACCTGGACGTCGCGGGGCAGCAGGCCGCCGATCTCCGGAACCGGCGTGCCGGGGCAATAGCTCGGATCGATGCCGTCAATGTCGAGGGTTACGTAAGAGGGGCCATCGCCCAGGGTTTCGTTGATGATGCGGATGGTTTCCGCCCGGCCCAGCTCTTCGTACTCGTCGATGGTGATGCAGCGGAAGCCGGCGTCCTGGCCGAAGCGGATGTCGTCATCGCCGAAGCGGCTGCCGCGCAGGCCGAGTTGAACCACGCGGGAAGGGTCAATGAGACCTTCTTCCACTCCGCGGCGCATGATGGTGGCGTGATTGACCTTGGTGCCGCAGAGCTCGTCCAGGATGTCCGCATGGGCATCGAACTGCAGCAGGCCCACGGGCTCGTCTTTCGCCAGGGCGCGCAGGACGGGCAGGGGCACCGTGTGGTCGCCGCCGATGGCGATGGGGCGGATACCGGCTGCCTTCATCTCTGCGAAGAAGGCTTCGATCTTGTCGATCGATTCATCCTTGTTCATGGGGTTGACCGGTGCATCGCCCACATCGGCCACATTACAGAGTTCGTAGGGCTTGATGCCGCTCACAGGGTGGGCCATGCGGATCAGGCGCGAGGCATCGCGCACCGCCGCGGGCGCATCGCGCGGTCCGGAGCGGTAGTTGAGGCCGAGATCAAACGGCACGCCGCACAGGCCAATGTCGATCTCATCGGAGATGGGATGGCGCACCGTGCGCATAAATGTGGCCACATCGGCAAAGCGCGGAGTTTGGGTTGCATCGATGGGGGTGAATTTGTCTGATTTTACCATGTCGCAGAGTCCCTTAAGGCGAACTGTTAAAGAGGTGAGCCAACGGTGAGGTGGGTGCCGCCGTCGATGTAGAGCAGCGTTCCGGTGACCGCTTTCGCGCTGATGGCGAACCACAGCACCGCGTCTGCCACATCGTCAGCGGTGGTCATGCGCTTGAGCGCAGTGGCGGCGATGATGCGGTCGTGGAACTTGCGCACGTCCGAGGTGCTCTTGCGTTTCGGCGACTTGGCGTGCCAGCCGGTGTCCACAAAGCCAGGACAAACGGCGTTGACCCGGATGTGGGGCGCCAATGTGCGCGCCAAGCTCAAGGTGAGGGTGTTGAGGGCGCCCTTTGAGGCTGCATAGGCGATGGACGAGCCGATGCCCGAGATGCCCGATTGGGACGAGACATTGACAACCGAGGCTATGGGCGAGACCTCAAGGTGTGGTTGCGCCGCCCGGGTCATGGCGAAGGCGCCGGCCACGTTGACCGCGTTGATGCGTTCAAAATCCTCAATGCTCAGCCCGTCCAGATCCTTGGCGGCCACGAACTTGGTGGTGCCGGCATTGTTCACCAACACATCCAGCCGGCCCCAGGTTTTGACCGTTTGGTCCACCGCGGCACGGCAGGCCTCGTCTGTGGAGATGTCGGCTTGGATCACCAGGGTATCGGCGCCTTCTGCCTGGCAAGCTTCGGCACTCGCCTTCGCACCTTCCAGATTGGAGGCATAGATGATGGCCACGTTGTGGCCGGCTTTGGCGAGATGCAGGGCCGAGGCGGCGCCGATGCCGCTCGATGCACCTGTGATGAGGGCGACGGGGCGAGAGCTCTGGCTCATGCGACGGCCTCGCCGCCGCGCACCATCGCGTCGGTGAACGCGGTGAAGAGCTGCTCAAAGCGATCCACCATCTCATCAACCTGGTCCGGCGTTGTTATGAGGGGCGGAGAGGTCATGACCCAATCGCCGTAACGGCCATTGTTGGTGCGCCGAGCATAGAGGCTGAGGCCATAGTCCAGGGCCATGGTCCTGAGCGTATCGGGGGCTTTAGCGTCTGAAGAGAATGTTCGTTTGCTCTGCTTGTCTGCCACGATTTCCGTGGCCTGCAACAGGCCGAGGCCGCGCACATCGCCGATGATGGGACAGGTTTCGGCCAGGGCCCGCATGCGCTCCTTCAGATAGGCGCCGGTGGAGGCAGCATTTTCGATCAGCTTGCGCTCATCAAGCTCTTCCAGCGTGGCGAGGCCCACCGCGCAGGCCAGCGGGTTGGCGTTGGAGGTGTGGCCGTAGTTGAAGCCGGTGAGGCCGGAGAGCTCATCCACCATGCGTGCTGGCGCCAGCATGATACCGAGGGGGATGTAGCCCGACCCAATGCCCTTGGCGAGCACCACCAAGTCGGGTTTGCAGTCGTCGCCATGGTGGTGGGTGGTGAGAAACTTGCCGCTGCGGCCGGCCCCGCTCATCACCTCGTCCAGCACCATCAAGAGGCCATACTTGGTGCAGATCTCGCGCATACGCTTGAGGAAACGGCCGGACAGAACATTGGCGCCCGTAGCCAGCCCACCGACAGGTTCCATGAAGAGAGCCAGGCAGGTTTCCGGCCCCAGCGCCTGGATGCGCGCTTCGAAGTGTTCGCAGATGCGGTCTTCGTTTTGCTCCTGTGTGAGGCCGTCCGGCGGGCGGTAGGTGAGGGGGGCTTCTATGCGTTCCGGCATGGTGGTCATGCCTTCGAAGATGGGCGCCACCGCATCATCGCCCGACAACATCTGGGCGCAGATCGTCCCGCCGTGATAGGAGGGCATCAGGCTGAACAGGCGCTTGCGCTCCACATCTCCATGGGCAAATGCCCATTGCCGCGCAAACTGGATGGCCGCCTCATTGGCCTCAGAGCCGCCGGAGACGAAGAATGGCCGCTCAAAGCCCGCGCCGGCAAAGGCTGCCAGCCGCTCGGCAAGCGCGATGTTCTCATCAGAGCGGGCCAGGCGGATGGTGTTGAAGGGATACTTGTCGAGCTGGGCCTTCATGGCCTCAATCACCCGGCGGTTGTTGTGACCCAGATTGCTGGCGATGGGGCCGGAGGAGGCGTCAATGAACTGGGTGCCATTCTCGTCGTAAAGGTAGATGTTGTCGGCCCGTACCATGCGCGGGTAAGGCCAGCTCTCATCGCGTGTGAAGTAGAGATCCTGCGGGCCGCCGGGGCCTTCCCAGCCGTCGGCATTGGTTTCGAACCGGTTAGGGCGTGCGTTCATGGGCTTTGGACCTTGAGACAAGACGTGAAGACCGACACTGTGCAGCCGGTGTGCGCCGGCGGCAAGGCGTTGTTTTGACGCCATGGCGCAAAGCCCGGCCGGCGGCTATAGTGGGGCCATCCACATGGGACCTTCACAGGATAACAAATGAGCGAACTCAACGGAAAATGCGCCGTGGTGACCGGCGCGAGCCGGGGCATTGGTGCTGCTACGGCGGAAGGCTTGGCAAGCCAAGGCGTTGCTGTGGTGCTGACCGCGCGCACCACCGACCAGATCGAAGAGATAGCCTCTCGCATCCGCCAGTCAGGCGGTAAAGCTGAGGCGGTGACGTGTGATGTGAGCCGGTTTGACGATGTGAAAAAGGCCATCGACACCTGCCAGGATGCCTTTGGTGGTCTGGATATTCTGGTGAACAATGCCGGCGTGATCGATCCCATCGGGCATCTGGTGAACTCTGACCCCGAAGAGTGGGCGAATGCCGCCGACATCAACTACAAGGGTGTCTATTACGGTCTGCGTGCAGCCCTGCCGGTGATGCAAGCGCAAGGCAGCGGCACGGTGGTGAATGTCAGCTCCGGCGCGGCCCACGGGCCCCTTGAAGGCTGGTCGCACTATTGCAGCGCCAAGGCCGCCGCCTACATGCTCACCCGCTGTGCCGACAAGGAAGTGGCCGCAGACGGGGTGAGGGTTGTGGGGCTCAGTCCTGGAACCGTGGCCACATACATGCAAACGGCCATTAAGGCTTCAGGCATCAACCCGGTCAGTCAGCTTGATCCGTCCGTACACATCGATCCGAGCTGGCCGGCCCGGGCTATTGCCTGGCTCTGCACGGAGGACGCGGCGGAATTTGCCGGCGATGATGTGCGTCTGAGCGAGGAGGCCATCCGTAAGCGGATCGGCTTGATTTAGGAGCAAACCCCGTATGACCCGGACGCGCCAGGCGGTGTTGCTTTTGCGCACGCTATTGGTGGGCGCATGTGGTGCGCTCCTCTTCAACGCATTCGGCATGCCGGCCGGGTTTATGAGCGGCGCATTGGTGGCCGTGGCTGTCGCCTGTCTGCTGGGCGTTGAGGTGCTGATGCCGATGGCGGTGCGCAACGCCTCGTTTTACGTGGCTGGCATGTTCTTTGGCTCCACGGTGGACGAGGAGACCGTGCAATCGTTGACCCAATGGCCGGTCTCTATCGCGGCGCTGGCGTTGTCGGTGATGGCCATTCTGGTGCTGATACCGCTTTATCTGAGGCGCATGCACGGGTTTGATCGGGAGACCGCCACTTTGTCTGCGGTGCCGGGTGCGCTCAGTTTCGTGCTCGCCTTGGCGCTTGAGCGCGGGGCGGACGTGCGGCGCATCACCATTGTGCAAACCTCACGGCTGGCGCTGTTGATCATCTTTGTTCCCTTGAGCTTCAGCCTCGTCAGCGAAATCAAACCGCTCGCCATGGTGACAGAGGATGTGATGGCCGGCGGCCAGCTCGCGGCGCTGTTTGCCCTGGCGGCGCTCAGCATTCCGCTTGCGCTGTTCTTCAAAGTTCCGGCGCCGTTTTTCTCCGGGCCGTTCTTTATGGCCGGCGGATTGTTCGGCTCGGGGATGTTTACCGGGACGATGCCGGCGGAGGCCTTGTGGCCGGCGTTGACCGTGCTCGGAACGGCCATCGGGGCGCGCTTTGCCGGCGTCACTCTCGCCATGCTGAAAGACGGGGCACTGGCCGGCGCGGGCTCCACGGCTCTTGGGCTTGCAATTGCCGGGGCCTTGGCGTTGCCGGTCGCCTCGCTGCTGTCCCTGCCGTTGCTTCAGGTTTGGCTGGCCTTTGCGCCCGGCGGCATTGATGCGCTCACCGTGGTCGCATTTTCGCTCGGTGTGGATCCGGCCTTCGTGGCCGGCCATCAAATGCTGCGCTTTGTGGGCCTGAGTCTGTGCCTGCCCTTTGCCACCAAGTGGCTGGGCATAGGGGAGACGGAAGCTTAGCGTTGATTGTTCTGCGCGCGGGGGCGCTAGCCGTCTCCGGCGAAATTCCCACGGGTCATGGCCTGCGTCACTGGCCCGCCGTCATACTGCACGGTGAGGATCAGCTCTACCGAATGGTTGACCGCAATGCCTCGGCAGCCGATGGCCGCCCGGGTTGACCAAGCTTTGTCGCCGAACACTTCCAAGAAGAGATCGCTCGCCCCGTTCAGCACCCTCGGCTGTTCGGTAAAGCCCGGGCCGGAGTTAATGTGGCCAATGAGCTGGATGAAATGCACCACCCGCTCCAAGTCTCCAAGCGCATGTTGCAGGATGCCGAGATTGCACAGCGCGGCCTGGCGGGCCGCCTGATAGCCTTGCTCTACGGTGAGGTCCTCGCCCAGGATACCGGTCATGAACGGCTTGCCGTCTTTGGCGGCACAGGTGCCGGTGAGATAAAGCGTTTCGCCCACGGCGCGGTGTGTGATGTAGCGGGCACCGGACGGGTTTTGCCCGTAAATCTCTTCCATGGTGGGGATGGTGATCCCCGCTTTGTCCAATCGGTCTTGAATGCTCATCGGGCCTTCTCCTGCTTAGGCTGGGCCAAAGTTCTCGTCAAAAAATCTCAGCCAGTTTCCGCCCATGACCTTGGCGGTTTCCTCCTCGCTGAAGCCCATGTCGGCAAGGCCCATGGCTATGTTGCTGAAATCACGGTTATCCTGGAACCAGGGCGGCTGGGGCGGGAAGCCGGCATTGTCTTTTGAGCCCTCGCCATAGTCAATCTCCTTCGACCAGCGGCCCACGCGCATCCACTCCACCACGCTGTCGGGTTGGTCCTGGCACAGGTCTGAGCCGATGCCGATATGGTCGATGCCCATCAGATCGACGGTCCGGCCGATCATCTCGCAGAAGCTGGTGAGCGTGCACTGAGTGCCGTTTTTGAGATGGTGGGGATAAAGGGAGAAGCCCAGCATGCCCCCGCTTTCCGCCAGGGCTTTCAAAACCGTGTCGGACTTGTTGCGCAGACCCGGGTGCCAGTTATGGGGGTTGGCGTGGGTTATGGCGATGGGGCGTTCCGAGAAGGCGATGGCCTCCAGTGTCGAGCGCTCTGCGGAATGGGACATATCCACCACCAGACCGACCCTGTTCATCTCCTTGACCACCTGCTTGCCAAAGCGGGTGAGACCACTGTCTTCGGCCTCATAGGCGCCGGTGGCCAGGAGAGACTGGTTGTTATAGGTGAGCTGCATGAAGCGAGCGCCCAGCGTATGGCAGATTTCCACCAGGCTGATATCGTCTTCAATGGGCGAGCAGTTTTGAAAGCCGAAGAGGATGGCCGTCTGCCCGGCCTTCTGGGCGGCGCGCACATCGTCGCCTGTTTTGGCGTGGCAGATCAGATGCGGGTAGGCCTCAAACCAGCGGTTCCATTGTTCGATATTGGCCACGGTTTCGCGGAACATCTCGTGGTAGCAGATGGTCACATGGACCGCATCGACGCCGCCTTCGCGCATTTGCCGGAAGATCTTTTCCGACCAGTTGGCATATTGCAATCCGTCAATCAACATAGCGGGGGCACTCTCGGGCGGGCATGGGGAACGTCAGTGCTCCAGTGAAAACAGAAGGTGAGGCGGCGCGCAACGGGCAAAATTGTGCTTCCCGGGTTTTGCAACCTATGATACATTAATTGTGCGTTGCACTATATGGTTGAGATCGCCCCCGATCGCCATGCGGCGCGACCTGGCCGGAGCCTGAGTGCTAACGGGTTCGGGTCACAAAAGTGTCCGGGCGCTTCGTGATTTGCCAACGGTCACGAAGACCCACATGACACGCGGGTGCGCATTGCTCTCTCCCCGGAACGGCGCGCCAAGGCTGTTCCAGTTTGTGCGATGCGCACCCGAGACTTTCTTGGTGGGGCCGAATCGATCCTGTCGAACGTCAATTGGTTTGATGCCGGCGTAAGGCGGGAACCGCCGGGATTAGACCGGATCAAATGGGCTAGAATTGGCGGAATTGTGCGGGAACATATTCACAAGCCAACAGCGACGACTTCGCACCAAGCCCGTTCGAAGTGCGTCATTGGCTGAGCTTGTGCGTCAAGTGGATGAAGCCGTCAGTTGTGAAGATTATGCGCTTGTTCTCGGGAAATGAGCAACCAAGCACGTTGTGCCGGGCATCTCAAACTGAGAACAACTGCGAAATCGAGTTCACAGATCAATTGCGCTTCACAGTTTGGCTAGAAGACGCGTCACGTTCAGATCTGATTTTTGATTCTATGTTCCCTTCAGACTTAGCTTCGAACTTTACCATAAGGAGAAATGGAACCATTTGCAGAAATAGCCCTTGATTTTCTTGACACGCAACACTCTTGAAGCCGATCGTTTCAAAATGAACCATCAAATTGCAACCGACCTTTTTGCGATCGTCGACAACGTCCACGACGAAGCAACATTTCTGGCGTTTCTTCTCGCGCTATCCGAAGATTGGGAAGAACAAGAGCGTAAAGAGAAAACCGATCCAAGCCCACCGTACGGACCAGGTGCCAACGGTTGGGAGAACGGCACAATCGGAACCTTCTTAGAGGCTGCACATACATGGGGCGAAGCATGGCTCGGTCGTGATGATGATCTCGCACCGGTGGCCGAGAATCCCTGGCGGCGCGCAGCTCGAATACTGCACAGTGGTGGCAAATACCATGAATAGCGATGGAAGCAGTTCGGGCGTGGTCACAATCAATATCGATCATGCAGAGGCGTTGGTGCTGTTCGATTTGCTGTCGCGAGAACTCGAGAGTCGCAGCGGGGAACGCCTTCGACAGTTGGTGCAGCGCGACGGTGAACTCTGGGCATTAAATTCGCTGCAGTGCGTGCTGGAAAGAGAATTGGCAGATGCTTTCCATCCTGAGTATGCTCAACACGTGGAGCGCGCAAACGCGACCGTCGAACAGGAACATGGTGCATGGAACAAGTAACTGCTTAGGGGCAAAAATGCGCTTAAACCGGTAGAAACCGGAACGTCTGGGCTCGGGCGTATGTCCGATGGGTTGTGTGTTGATCCTAGGCACTGTGCCCGTGCCTTCGTCCTGCTTCCTAGAAAGTGCCAATCTAAGTGACGCTGAGTTTCATTCTAAATGACGTGCCACACCACTGTGTTTTTGCTCTGTTCTCGTCTTGACCTAAGGTCATGTTATAACGTTGCATGAGCCGCATCGGGTGACAGATTTGCGGTGAACCTTACAGGAACATAGTTCGAAAATACACATAAAAACAACGAGATAAAAAAGTTCTTGCCAATGGGAACAAAACCGGTACAAATCTGTTTCACACCAGCAGCGGGCTGATTTGGGCATATCCATTTTATGTTCACGACGCCCAGATCGGAATCAGGTAGATAAGGGATCAAAGTTATGGGACAGACAAATCTTCGGGTGGTGGAAAGCGACAATATGGACAAGCAAAAGGCCTTGGAAGCAGCTCTTGGTCAGATTGAACGGGCCTTCGGCAAAGGCTCTGTCATGAAGCTGGGCGAGGGGCAGGTGGTGGAGATTGAGGCGGTCTCCACAGGATCATTGGGGCTCGATATCGCGCTTGGTATTGGCGGATTGCCGCGCGGCCGCATCATTGAGATCTATGGCCCTGAAAGTTCCGGTAAAACCACCTTGGCGCTTCACACGGTGGCTGAAGCCCAGAAGGCCGGCGGCATTTGCGCTTTCGTGGATGCAGAACATGCTCTCGATCCGGCCTATGCCCGCAAGCTCGGGGTGGATCTTGACGAATTGCTGATCTCTCAGCCTGACACAGGCGAGCAGGCGTTGGAGATTGCCGACACGCTGGTGCGTTCAGGTGCGGTGGAAGTTTTGGTGGTGGATTCGGTGGCCGCGCTCACGCCGCGCGCTGAACTTGAAGGCGAGATGGGCGACAGTCTGCCTGGTCTGCAGGCCCGGTTGATGAGCCAGGCGATGCGCAAGCTCACCGCCTCCATCTCCAAGTCCAACTGCATGGTGATCTTCATCAACCAGATCCGCATGAAGATCGGCGTTATGTTTGGTTCTCCGGAAACCACAACGGGCGGAAATGCCCTGAAGTTCTATGCCTCCGTGCGGCTTGATATCCGCCGGATCGGGGCCATTAAGGACCGCGATGAGGTTGTGGGCAACCAGACCCGTGTCAAAGTGGTGAAGAACAAGGTGGCCCCGCCGTTCCGTCAGGTGGAGTTCGATATCATGTATGGGGAAGGTGTCTCCAAGACCGGCGAGTTGCTGGACCTGGGTGTGACGGCCAATATCGTTGAAAAGGCCGGCTCGTGGTACTCCTTCGATGGCGAGCGCGTTGGTCAAGGCCGGGAGAATGCCAAGACCTTCCTGCGGGAAAACCCTGATATTGCGAACACCATTGAAGCGCGCATCCGCCAAAATGCAGGCCTTCTGGCAGAGCAACTAGAAGGCGGCATGAGCCATGACGGCGAAGAAGAGGTGGACCCGGAAACCGGCGAATTGAAGGATGTGGCCGGCTAGGCACGTCTCTTAAAAGGTTTCGGTGCGAAGCGTCTCCCACCCCAGATCTGCTGCCCTGCGTTCCCCAAAACCAAAATGGCGGGCAGCAGCTCTAACGCTCTGAATGCTCAGAACACGGCCCCGTCCCTCGGCCCGCCTCACCTGGCGTCTGCGGCATTTCTTTCGCATCGGATCGGCACCTTCCCGTCGCCCGCGGGAAGGTGCCTTCTTTTTGGGACACAAAAGACCATAGCCAGATGCTGTCGCCTGTGGACACGCACCCGCACCCGGGGCTAAAACCCGTGGCCAATCTGGCTTTTGTGATGCGCGGCGACGTCACCGCAGCGCATTGTCAATAAGGCCCCCAGCAAATGAAGGCGAAGTGCCGATGTCCGGCGTAAACGAAATCAGATCAACGTTTCTCGATTATTTTGGCAAGAACGGTCATGAGATCGTTGCGTCCAGCCCCTTGGTGCCGCGCAATGATCCCACTTTGATGTTCGTCAACGCCGGCATGGTGCAGTTCAAGAATGTGTTCACCGGGGTTGAGGCCCGCGACTATTCCCGCGCGGTAACCTCGCAAAAGTGCGTCCGTGCCGGCGGAAAGCACAATGATCTGGATAACGTGGGGTATACAGCGCGCCATCACACGTTTTTTGAAATGCTGGGCAATTTCTCCTTTGGGGACTATTTCAAGGACTTGGCCATAGAACTTGCCTGGAACCTGGTGACCAAGGAGTTTGGTTTGCCGAAGGACAAGCTTCTGGTGACCGTCTTTTCTGAAGATGATGAGGCCTATGATCTCTGGCGCAAGATCGGTGGATTGAGTGAAGACAAGATCATCCGAATTCCCACCAGCGATAACTTCTGGGCCATGGGCGACACGGGTCCGTGCGGGCCGTGCTCTGAAATCTTTTACGACCATGGCGACCATATTCCAGGTGGCCCGCCCGGCAGTCCCGATGAAGATGGCGACAGGTTCATCGAAATCTGGAACCTGGTGTTTATGCAGTTCGAGCAGGTGACGCTGGAAGAGCGCATCAACCTGCCCAAGCCCTCCATTGACACCGGGATGGGGCTTGAACGCATTGCCGCCGTGCTCCAGGGCACTCATGACAATTATGAGACGGATCTGTTCAGAGCCTTGATCGGTGCGGCCGAAGATCAGATCGGGCGAAAGGCCGAAGGCTCCGAGGCGGCCTCATTCAAGGTGATCGCGGACCATCTGCGGGCCTCCAGCTTTCTCATTGCCGATGGTGTGCTGCCGTCCAATGAGGGCAGGGGCTATGTGTTGAGGCGCATCATGCGCCGGGCCATGCGCCATGCAGAACTGTTGGGTGTGGATGAACCGCTCATGTGGAAACTCGTGCCTGCGCTGGTGCGGGAGATGGGGCAGGCCTATCCGGAATTGGTGCGCGGCGAGGCTATGATTTCCGAGACGCTGAACCTGGAAGAAAAGCGGTTCCGGAAAACCCTTGAACGCGGTTTGAAGATCCTGGATGAAGAATCGGGCGGTTTGAACGAGGGCGATACCTTCTCAGGTGAAGTGGCCTTCAAGCTCTATGACACTTACGGCTTTCCGCTTGATCTGACCCAGGATGCCCTGCGCTCGCGGGGCATTGGGGTGGATCTTGAGACGTTCAATGCGTCGATGGAGCGCCAACGGGCCGAGGCGAGAAAAGCCTGGGCCGGGTCGGGCGAGGCGGCCACGGAAACCTTGTGGTTTGAACTGAAAGAGAAAGTCGGCGCGACGGAATTCTTGGGCTATGACACCGAGAAGGCAGAAGGGGTGATTTCGGCCATTGTGCGCGATGGTGGAAGCGTGGACAGTCTTGCAGCGGGCGAGGAAGGCGCGCTGATCTGCAACCAGACACCGTTCTATGGTGAATCGGGTGGGCAGGTCGGAGATCGCGGCACCATCGTCACGGCGGAAGGTGCGCGCTTTGAAGTGCGCGACACGCAGAAAAAGCTGGGCGATCTGCACGTGCATTCCGGTGTGCTTCTGGACGGCACGCTTGCTCTGGATGAGCCAGTTGAGCTCGAAGTGGATCACAGCTTGCGCCAAGGTGCACGCATTCACCATTCCGCCACTCACCTTTTGCACGAGGCCCTGCGCCAAACCTTGGGCGATCATGTGGCCCAAAAAGGCTCACTGGTTGAGCCGGGACGGCTCCGCTTCGACTTCTCCCACACCAAAGCGGTGGGCGCAGAGGAGATGCAGCAGATCGAAACCCTGGCCAATGGCGCGATTTCCCAGAATGATCAGGTGACCACCCGCTTGATGAATGTGGACGAGGCCATTGAACTGGGCGCCATGGCCCTGTTCGGCGAGAAGTATGGTGATGAGGTTAGGGTGGTTTCCATGGGCCAGGGCGAAGAGGGCTCCAACAAGCCCTGGTCGCTGGAACTGTGCGGCGGGACACACGTGGACCGCACGGGCGATATTGGTCTTGTGAAGGTGGTTTCCGAATCCGCGGTGGCTGCCGGTGTGCGGCGCATTGAGGCGCTGGCCGGAGAACCTGCGCGCACCTATTTGGAGGAACAGGACAGCCGGTTGGCTGAGGTGGCTGACCTGCTGAAAGTGACGCCCGCGGACGCGGCCACCCGGGTTGCCCAACTGTTGGAGGAGCGCAAGCAACTGGAACGGCAATTGGCCGAAGCCAAGAAACAGCTCGCCTTGGGCGGCGGGGCCGGTGGCGGGGCGTCCGGCGATGACGGCATCACTGAGATCGGGAACGTGAAGCTGCTCTCACGGGTGCTGCATGGCATCTCGCCGAAGGATTTGCGCAGTCTAATTGATGACGGAAAGCAAAAACTTGGATCCGGGATCGCTGCCGTGGTGGCCGTGAGCGAGGATGGCAAGGCGGCCATCGCGGTCGGCGTCACCGACGACCTGGTGGAGAGCGCTAATGCGGTCGATCTCGTGCGCGCCGGGGCGATCGCCATCGGCGGCAAAGGCGGAGGCGGGCGGCCGGATATGGCGCAAGCCGGCGGACCTGACGGTGCACGAGCCGAAGACGCCATCGACGCCATTAAGGCGGCAATCTCTGCCGGCTGATCGCTCGCCCGATTAGAGGTAGCCCAAGGGCAGTTCGGTGGTGTCCTTGATCTCCTCCATGACGAAGCTGGAAGACACATCGGTGAGATCCACCTTGGAAATCAACCGCTGATAAAGCGCATCGTATTCCGCCATGCTCGGCACGGAGGCGCGCAGCAGATAGTCTGTTTCACCGCTCATGCGAAAGACGCCGGTGATCTCCGGAATGGCCCGTGTAGCCTCATTGAATTGAACCAGCCAGTCCGCCGAGTGGGAACGGGTGCGCACGGCGATGAACACGGTAAGCCCGAGGTTCAGTTTCTCACGGTCAAGCAAGGCCACACGCGCCGCGATCACGCCGGCCTCTTCCAGCCGTTTGATCCGGCGCCAGCATGCATTGCGAGACAGGCCGATCTTCTCGCCGATAGCTTCAGCCGGCAGCGACGCGTCGATTTGCAGGTGATGCAGGATCTTGCGGTCAAACTCATCAATTGTCACAATATTTCTCCATAGTTTGAGATAGTTTTACCCTAAAACCGATATAAGTCGATAAATTTGAGCAAAACTCTCCAGGGAGGCATGATACGTTTCATCCATCAGCAACGCCCCAATGGAGACACTCAATGATCCGCACCTTGGCAAAACCCTTCACCTCTCACCCTGCAACGGTTGATGAGACCTATCTGGAACATGCCCGCTTTGCTTTGAGGTTTTCGGCCATGCTGCTGGCAGCCGCTTTCGCTGCACTCGTCCATGCGGTGCTGCCTTTTTGCTTCAAAAAGACCGCCGGCAACATCATCGGTAAACTCTATGGCGAGATAGCAGCCCGCAGGTGACGAACCGCCGCTGGATGGGTTATACTGGCGCTCATGTCACTTGCTCTAAAAACCCTGGCTCAGTTCGCCATCAAGAAACTCGCGAGCAGTCCGGAGGCCCGGCAAAAGGCCGCCGAAGTGGCGCGTGTGGTGGCCGAGGAGGCCAAGCAGATCAGCGCGCAGGATGATCGCGCACGCGCTGCCGGCAAAGCGTTCAGTAAGGCCATGCGGTCTCTGAAGGGTGAAGACGGACGACCGCCCGTGCGCTAGTTCACGTGAGCCTCTCGCGATTGTGAGATGATCTTAAGTGATCTTTTTGCCCTGACCACATATGTCGTACACGGACAGTTTTGCATCAGGCGCTTTTAAGGAGTTTGGATCGGTGAACAGACGCGAATTTCTTTTCGGCAGCACCGCTATTGTTGGCGGAGGCGCCCTGGCCTTTGGTGGTTCATCCTTCATTGGCGGAGCAACAGCGGCTGCCCCAGGTGGTTTTGAGATTGTGAAGTCCGAAGCGGAATGGCGCAAGCATCTGACCCCTCAGCAGTATCGGATCTTGCGTGAAGAGGGCACAGAGTATGCGCACTCCAGCCCGCTCTTACATGAAAAGCGCGAGGGCACGTTTGCTTGCGCCGGCTGCGAGCAGGCACTTTATTCATCGAAAGACAAGTATGACAGCGGCACCGGCTGGCCCAGCTTCACCCAAGCTCTTCCGGACGCTGTCGGCACGAAGACCGACACCAAGTTCTTCATGGTGCGGACCGAGGTGCATTGCAGCCGGTGCGGCGGTCATTTGGGCCACATATTCGATGATGGCCCCGAGCCGACCGGCATGCGCCATTGCATCAACGGGCTGGCGCTCAAGTTTGTGGCAAGCTAGCGCCCGATAGCCCCCTTCAAATCGCGACAGTGTCCGGTTACCCTATTCCTTGCCGTCGTTCATCAGGCGCCGAGGGAGGAACACGTGATGACACTGAAAACGCTGAAAGGCCTTGGGTTGGCTTTGGTTCTGGTCGTGGCCGCCAGTCTGGCAACGCCGGCTGCCGCGCAAGACCTGATCAACGCTTTGCGCCAGCAAGGCTACAGTCAAATCAAGATCACTAAGCAAACCTTCAAAAGGATCAACTTCGAGGCTTGCCAGGATGGAATACGCTATTCGGTGAAGATGACGGCCGTGGGCCGGGTCCGCTCAAAGACGCAGATCGGGGAATGCCGCAGGCCAGGTCTTTCCGTGGAACAGGTGCGGCGCAAATTGCGCGAAGAAGGCTATAATCGGATCAAGTTTACCGACCGCGAGCTGCCGCGCTATGTGGCGGAGGCGTGCCGGCGCGACCGCCGCGTGGAGCTAATCCTATCGAGGCGCGGCGAAATCAGGGACGCCCGCCGGATCGGCCGCTGCGCGCCGCCCATCGATCCGCGCGACATTGCCCGTGTTTTGCGCGATCAGGGCTATAGCCGCATCAAAGTGACCGACAACCAATTGCCGCGTTATGCGGCAGAAGCCTGCCGGAAGGGCGAGCGTTTTGAGCTCCGCCTGAACCGGTTTGGGGAGATCCGCGACGAACGCCGCATCGGGACCTGCCGGCGCCCGATCAATCCGGACCAGATCGCGCGTATCCTGCGTGACCGGGGTTACACCCGCATTCAGATCATAGATGATCGGCTGCCCCGTTACCTGGCTGAAGCGTGCCGGGAGAATGATCGGATGGAGGTTACCCTCAACCGGTTTGGAGACATTGTGGAGCAGTTGCGGATCAGCGGTTGCCGGCCGGCACTTAGCGCAAAGCAGTTTTTGAAAGTGCTGCGTGACCGGGGCTATAGGCGGATCCGCTACCGGGGCCAAGATGGCACGGATTTCCTCGTGCGCGCCTGCTACCAGAACAAGCGTTATCGGGCGCGTTTTTCCCAATATGGTGAGGTGCTGACGCGCCGCAATGCAGGCCCTTGTGTGTCCACCACTTTGGACGCCTTGGCGGCCCGCATGCGCAAGCGTGGAATGGAGCGGCTTACCTTTGTGGTGGAAGGCTGCCGGAATGGCCGCAAGTACCGCACGCGGGTGGATGCGTTTGGGGATCCGATCGAGCGCGAGCGCTTGGGTCGCTGCAACTGACACTCAGCCTAAAAAGACGGTGTTGTGTTTTTTTGAACCAAAAAGTTGATTTTTTTAGGCTTCTGTTAACGAGGATCAGGCCTTGATGGCAGCACCTAATGCTGAGGTGCTGCCAATGACCAATGTTGCGCGTTCTTATCTTGCTCGCAAAGACGATGTCTCTGTTTCGTCGGAACTCATAGAGGAAGTCACGAGCTCCGGACCGGCTGATGCGATCACGGTTGCATCGAGCCTGCCAGAAGCCCAAAGGGCGATGCTGGCCCAGTTCTGCTATGGACGGCGCCACTTGCGCCATCTGGGGCTGCTCATTGCGGGTACGTTGAGTAAGCAAACTTTGATGAACACGTTCGGTGGGGCGTGGGAAGTCATCTACAAACAGGCCCAAGATCCAGAAAAGACCCTGGCTTCGGAAAAGCGTCCGGCCAGTGAGCAGGTCAAGCGGTCCATCAGCCTGGCCACTGTAGGCCAAGCGCCGGTGAGTTCGGTCGAAGAGGACGATCTGGACCTGGGGGATGACGAGGGCCACGAAGCCGAGGCCTGAGCCTTTCAGCTATCCGGTTTCATCTGAGAAATGGAACCGGGCGTGGAAGGGCTCAAGTTGAGGGCGCCCTAAAATGAAATCAGCCGCACGGGCGGCGATCATCTGGGTCGGAGCATTCAAATTTGCGCTGATGATCTGAGGCATCACCGACGCGTCCACCACACGCAAGCCGGAAATCCCGTGAACCTTAAGCTCCTCATCCACCACAGCCAAGGAATCTGAGCCCATGCGGCAGGTGCCACAGGGATGATAGTCGGTTTCGGTAAGCTGGCGCACGGCAGCTTCGATCTCCTCATCAGTCTTGGCTCCGGCGGAGGGGCCGAGTTCGGCGCCGCGAAAACGGTCAAAGGCCCGCTGGGCCACCAGGTCCCGGGCCAGATGCACGGCTTCCACCAGTTCACGCGCGTCTTCAGGTGCGGTGAGATAGTCGAAATGGAGGGCGGGGCGGTCCAGCGGATTGGCTGACTTCAACTCAATATGCCCACTGCTTTTGGGCCTAAGCTGATCGATTTGCAGAGTGAACGCCTGCTCAAGGCGAATTTTGGTGCCCTCATAGTCCACGCCTACCGGGCCGAAATGATATTGCAGGTTTGGATACGCCACGTCTGCGTTGCCGCGCACGAGGCCGCCCGCCTCCCAGATGTTGGAGGAGGCAATACCGGAGCGATCCACCATCCAGCGCGCGCCGGCCAGAGCTTTGCGCACCGGGTTGGTGATCTTGTGAATGGTGACCGGTTCAAGGCAGGAAAACTTGAGGGCCACCGTGGCGTGATCCTGCAGGTTGCGCCCGACCCCCGGCAAGTCGATCTGGGGGGTGATGCCGTGCGCGCGCAGATGGTCGGCGGGGCCTATGCCTGACAGCATGAGAAGCTGAGGGGAGTTGATCGCGCCGCCCGATGAGATCACCTCTTTTTCCACCTCCACGCGCTGGCGTTCTCCCTTGTGCTCAAACTCGATGCCGGAGACCCGGTTGCCCTCCACCACAAGTCGGTGGACCATGGCATCGGTTTTCAAGGTGAGATTGTCGCGGGCGAGTGCCGGGCGGAGATGAGCCACCGCCGCGCTGCAGCGCCGACCGTTCTTCTTTGTGGCATCCAGCCGGGCGACGCCTTCAGGCTTATAACCGTTCAAATCGTCTGAGGTGCCTTGTCCGGACTGTTCTCCTGCGTCCAGAAAGGCATCGTAGAGCTGGTTCTCATAACAGCCCTTTGTGACCCCCAACGGGCCATCGGCGCCGCGCCAATCGTCGGCTCCACGGTCACTGTTCTCGCTGGCCTTAAAGTAGGGCAGGCATTGCGCGTAGCTCCACTTGGCGAGGCCCAGCTCGCTCGCCCAACGGTCATAGTCCAAAGGATGGCCGCGCATGTAGACCATGGCGTTGATGGACGATGAGCCCCCAACGACACGTCCTCGCGGCATGCCCACCCTGCGATCGTAGAGCTCAGGTTCAGCCTCGGTTTCATAGTTCCAGTTGATGGAGGGGTCTTTGTAGACTTTGTACACGCCGGCCGGAACATGAATGAAGATGCTGCGGTCCAAGGGGCCGGCTTCCAGAATGAGCACCTGGTTGCGGCCGTCAGCACTGAGACGGTTGGCAAGCACGCATCCGGCCGAACCGGCGCCAATGATCACGTAGTCATATCTGAGGGGCTTTGTCATGGGTGTCGCTTCAATCCAGGATCTGGAAATGACATTCCACAGTGGAGCCTGCGTTCACGGGAAGGATGTCTTGCGGGCAACATGACATGGCGGCCACACAGTCCATCTCGGCGCGCAACACGACATAGTCGCCGGGCTTGGACACCGGCTCGCCCCAGCTCGTGGCCCCGTCAGCGGCGACGGGGATGTTCATCCACAGATTGAGCGGGCTTGGGGTTTCCAAGCTTTCGTGGCCGAGCTCGGCCATGGCATTGCGCAGATTGTCGGCGCAATTGTCGTGATACCCCTCAACGCCCAGAAGGTGATAGCGATGGGTATCGCACGCGGCCATCAAGGTGTCATGGATGCCGGGTGAGGTGTCTTCCACAAAATGAAGGATCGGGCGGCGTGCATTCGTGTGGAGATCCTGCCCGGCTTTGGGAAAAATGGTGGTTAGCGTGGCGCGCAAATGCTCCATTGAGAGGAACTCGGAGGGGTCTTCTGCGTTGAAGGCCCAAAAATCAACCACCTGATGGCCATGTGTGTTGATGATCTTTATGCATTGGCCTCGCTTTAGGTGTGCGGCCTTGCCTTTTCGGGCCGGGATCATCTGGAGGGTGCTGGAAGAAGGGGGCATGGGGTTAAGTTCTTTCGTCGCCTGGCGCAATGTTGTGGTACACAACCTGTCTAGACGTTATGCGTAATCTTCAAACCCTTCAACCGTCTCACCCTATATGAGCCAAGCTCCCACGTCCGGCGACCGATCTCAGCCGCTTCCTGCCGCCGGTTTCTTCCTGCTGGCGGGGGTTACCCTGTTTTGGGGCGCCAACTGGCCGGGCATGAAGATTGCGCTTGCCGAACTGCCCGTTTGGTGGTTCCGCAGCATGAGTGTCGGGGCCGGCGCCTTAGGGTTGCTGATCATCGCGCGTCTCTCACATGGGACGCTGAGAATGCCTCTACGTGATGTGGTCCCGCTCATCGTGTGCGCCATATTTGCGATTATGGGCTGGCATGTGTTCGCCGCTTATGGGGTTTCAATGATGCCGGCCGGGCGGGCCTCGATCATTGCCTTCACTATGCCGGTATGGGCCTCGATCTTTGGCAGCTTCCTGATCGGTGAGCCGTTCACCAAGCCCAAGGTGATTGGCCTGCTTTTGGGGCTATGCGGGCTTGCGGTGTTGATGGGGGAAGATCTGGTGGTGCTGGGCGCTGCGCCCGTGGGCGGGCTGTTTATGCTCATGGCGGCCATTTCCTGGGGCTTTGGCACTGTGCTCTTCAAGCGCCAGTCTTGGAGCGCACCGGTTGCCACCATTGTGGGCTGGCAGTTGCTGGCCGCGTTTGTGCCGATCACCCTGGTGGCTTTGCTGACAGAGCCGGTGCCGGATTTAACGTCACTCAGTGCCAAGACCTGGTGGGCGCTGGCTTATCTGTTTGCCTTGCCCATGGTGTTTTGCCAGTGGGCTTATTTCAAGGTGGTCACGATTTTCCCTGCGGCCATCGCGGCCATGGGCACTTTGGCGGTGCCCATCGTCGGGGTCTACTCCAGTGCACTGATTTTGGGTGAACCCGTCGGCTGGCAAGAGTTGACGGCCTTGGTCTTGATCTGCTCAGCGCTTACCAGTGTGCTCGTGGTGCCGGCATTGCTGAACGGGAAGGGGCGGGAGGTGTGATCTGTCCGCGCCCCGAAAAATGCTAAGGCCTAACCCAACTTAAACTGCCGCCGCAGTGCGTCTTCACCGCTGGAACTAAAGGCCACAATGCGGGTGCCGGCCACGCGTTTCGCCCAGCCCAGCGCATAGAACCGGTCAAGCAAGGCCGCCCCCACGCTGCCGGCGAGATGAGACCGGCGAACACTCCAGTCCAGGCAGGAGCGGCACAGTGGACGGCGCTTCTTTGAGATGGTGTCCACATCGATGCCGAAGGCAATCAGCTCCGCCTTGCCCTTCTGTGTGAGTTGAGGCAGCTCGTCCTGGCTGCTCAGCCACGCTTCGCGGTAAAGGCTGTCAAAAAGTTCAACGCCCAGGTCGCCGGCCAAATGGTCGTAGCACACCCGCGCCTTGCGCAAGGCCGGCTCTTTGGGGCCGGTGCGCACCCGGCTCGGCTTGCGCTTGGCGGCAAGTCCCATGAGGCTTTCCAACACTTCGGCCACCTGGTGATCGGCCAGCTTGAAATAGCGGTGCCGGCCCTGTTTTTGCGGCAAGATGAAATTTGCCTCAGTGAGCTTGGCCAGGTGGGCGCTGGCGGTTTGCTTGGTGACCCCGGCCTCGCTGGCAAGCTCTGTAGCCGTGAGGGCGCCGCCGCCCATGAGGGCCGTGAGAATGTTGGCCCGGGCGGGATCGCCGATCAGCGCAGCCAAGCTTGCGATATCCGGTCCGTATTTCATAGTTCGACCATAAGCGAACCATGTTGGATGTGCAATCTGCTACTTCACCCATCTGAAGAAAAGGAGAACCCCATGATCACCTGTTTTATCACCTACGAGATCGACCCATTCAAACGTGCCCAGTTTGAGCAATATGCGCAGGTCTGGGGTGAAGCGATCCCGCGCTGTGGGGCCGACCTGATCGGCTACTTCAGTCCCCATGAAGGTTCGGCCACCACCGCTTATGGCGTTTACAACATTGCAAGCCTCGCCGATTATGAAGCCTACCGCGCGCGCTTGGCCGCCGATCCGAGCGGCAAGGCCAATTATGAGTTTGCGCGCAAAGAACAGTTCATCCGCCGCGAAGAGCGCTCCTTCTTTACGCTTGCCTCGGCCCCACACAGCGAGCGTCTCACCCCATGATCGCCATCATCTTTGAAGTTGAACCCCACACTGAAACCGCCTCGACCTACTTTGACATTGCCGGTGACCTTAAGCCGGTGCTGGAGAAGATGGACGGTTTCATTTCCGTAGAGCGCTTTGAAAGCTTGATGCAACCGGGCAAATATCTGTCTCTATCGTTCTGGCGCGATGAAGAGGCGGTGAAGCAATGGCGCAATCTCGACGCGCACCGCCAGGCCCAATCCGCCGGGCGGGACGGCATCTTCAAAGACTATCGGCTGCGGGTGGCGCATGTGTTGCGTGATTATGGACTGAACGAGCGCGCTGAAGCCCCGGCGGACTCCCTTCAGACCCACGGCTGAATATCTCGCGGTTAGAGCACTTTGCCCGGGTTCATGATGTTCGCCGGATCGAAGACCTGCTTGATCGAGGCCATGAGTTCGAGCTGTTGAGCCGGCACGTTTTCATGCAGTGAGGCGCGTTTCTCTGTTCCAATGCCATGTTCAGCGGAAAACGAGCCGCCGACCTCCGAAAGCCCCACATTCACGGCACGTCTGATGGCGTCCTGAAGTTCAGGCACAGGCTCACCCCGGCTGATGGAAAGATGGATGTTGCCATCGGCCAGATGGCCAAGGGTGAAGATCTTAAGATCGGAGTGGATGGCCTCAATGCGGCGTTTCAGGCCCTCCGTGTACGCGGGCAGATGGCTGACGGGCAGGGAGATGTCATAGGACACGCCGCGCGGATAGCGCCGGTCCACCAGGAATACGTCCTCGCGGATGGCGTAAAACTTGGCTCGGTCGCCCTCTGATTTTGCGAAGATCGCATTGGAAATTTCTTCGTGTTCAGCGCAGCTTAGGAGCGTTTCTGACAAAAGTGATTCATGTGTTTCCGGTGCATCGATCAGCAAGAATACGGCATCCGGATTGTCTTCAAAGGCAAGGGTGAAACTCTCGCCGCGTTCTTCCGCCGTCACGCGGGCATACCCAGCCGACATGTACTCCATTGCGAGGAGCTGGAGATCCGTCTGGGCACGAAGGCGCATGAAGGCCTTCACGGCACCCGCCTCATCCGGGCAGCTCACCAGGGCACAGGCCTTGGCGCCGTCCATGGGCGCCAGGCTCACGCTGATCTTGGTGAGCAATCCAAGCGTGCCTTCCGAGCCGATCAGTAGATGACGTACGGCATAGCCTTCGTTTGATTTGGTGACCTTCTTGAGATCTGTATAGATCTGCCCATTGCCCAGCACCGCCTCCAGGCCGAGCACCCGCTGGCGCATCACCCCGTGTCGGAAGCTCTGTTGGCCGCCCGCATTGGTGGCCACCATGCCGCCAATGGTGGCACTGTCGCGGGCGCCCAGGTCGATGCCCGGCGAGAGACCAATCTCGGCCGCTGCGTCCTGGAGGGCGGCAAGGGTGACCCCTGGCTCCACCAGAGCCGTGCCTGCGGCCTCGTCCAGTTCCAGGATCCTGTTGAGCCGGTGGGTGCTCACCACCAACTGTCCCGGCTGTGAGGTGGCGGCGCCCGCCAGACCGGTGCGCCCGCCGTGCGGTACCAGAGCGATTGCGTGCTCGGCGCACCAGGTGATCAGGGCTTGAGTTTCCTCGGTGGAGGCGGGGGCGACCATGAGGTCTGCACCCAGGTTGTGCTCGTCGCGTCCCGGGTCCAAGAGGCGCACGCGGTCGGGGGCAATGAGGCTCTCGGCATCCACCACGTGGTTGAGGCGAGCGAGCAGGTCTTCAGCGTTTGGGGCTGGTTTCAGCATATGGTCAGGTCCCCTCGGTGTCGGTTGTGTTAGACCCTGCGTTGAACGCCGGGTGCAGTCAAGAACCGGGGCTAGAGACTGTTGAGGAACGCAATCAACTGATCGCGTTCTTTCGCGGACATGGCCGCCACCGCATCGCGTGCCTTTTTACCTTCACCGCCATGCCACAAGATGGCCTCAAGCAGGGTGCGGGCCCGGCCGTCATGCAGGTAGAAGCCATTACCGTTCACATCCTTGTTGCGTCCGATGCCCCAGAGCGGCGGCGTGCGCCACTCCCAGTAATCAGCATCGCCTTCCAGGAACCGGTCCGCCAACTCATCACCCATATCGTGCAGCAGGAGATCGGTGTAAGGCGCTATGGTGGTTCCGTCTTTCGTTCTGTGGGTAGGAGTGTGGCAAGCCGCGCAGCCAGCTTGATGGAAAAGCTGCTTGCCAGCGTCAACATTTGTGCCGGGCTGGCCTGACGGCACCGGCAGGGTGCGCGTGAAGGCGGTGAGGGCGGCAAGCACCTCATCGCTCACCTCAGGGCGTGTGCCGCCTTTAGGGAAGAGCGACGTGGTGAGCCCCATATCCAGAGAGAAGGCGGCAGCGTTTTGCTGGCGCACAGAGGGCTGGCCAGCCTTCCAGCCAAACCGTCCGAGCATCACCTTGCCGCTGACCACATCGCGGATCTGGTTCGGCTTGCCGGAGATGCCGTCCCCGTCTTGATCGTCCACATCTGCTTTTGCGCGTATATCCTCCTCAGGAATTGCCTCCAGCAGCCCTAGCCCGAAGAGAGAGTTGGCAATACGCGGCGACGTCAGGGTGCCCGGCGTGAGGGGACCACGGCCCGTCGCCGTGACAGAGAGAACCGGCTCGCGGAGGCTCACCGTGTCATCGCTCAAGCGGACCTGGCGCATCCGGTAAGTGATGGTGAAACTGCCTTCAGGGGCCGAGCCGTCCGTGGTGCGGGTTTGCAGTTGATGACCATAGGCCGGTTCGGGGAAACTGCTGATCACCCGGGTCAGGAGCTTGCCGGCTTCAGTCTCGGACGCCGGGAGCACGCCCAGCTTAATCGTCATGCTGTCAGAGATGGCGCCTGCCTCAGAAGGCGGGGCGCCGCGCCCACCGTTCAAATGGCAAGAGACGCAAGACCGCGTGTTGAAATGGGGGCCCAATCCTTCATCGGGCCCCCAAACTTTTTGGAAGATCTGTCGGCCGCTTTCGACCTGGTCCGCAAAGGCGGGAGCAGCCAATAGCACCAGTGACGCGGCAACAAGACGTCCAACCAAAGGGCGTATGGCCATGCCGCGCTGTCCGGATCTCCGTTTACTCGGCTTCGTTGGCAGGGGTCGCTTGCAGTTGGCCGTAGTTTTGAATGCCGATTTTTTCCATCAGCTCAAGCTCGGTTTCGATGAAGTCGATATGGCCTTCCTCATCGCTCAACAGGCCTTCGAACAGTTGCATGGTGACATAGTCACCCGCATCGCGGCAGGCTTCGCGCGCTTCCTTATAGAGGGCCCGGGCGCTGTATTCGGCCTCCAGATCGCTCTTGAGCACTTCTTCAATGTTCTCGCCAATCTTCAGCGGGTCCAGGGTCTGGAGGTTTGGGTGGCCTTCAAGGAAGATGATGCGCTCAATCAGCTTGTCAGCGTGCTGCATCTCTTCGATGGATTCTTCGCGTTCCTTGGCCGCCAGCTTGCGGAAACCCCAATCGTCAAGGAGCCGGTAGTGCAGCCAGTATTGGTTTACCGCGGTTAATTCGTGCCGTAGCGACTTGTTGAGATATTCAATGACGTTTGCGTCGCCCTTCATGGGTGGTGCTCCTGGTGGGGTTATGGAATATAGTTTAGAATTATTCCAAAGTGTGATTTGTGTCAAATCACCTTTTGCCGACGGTCTCCTGCTTCTCGGCGTCCGACTGGGCCTTCATGTGATCTTCGATAAGTTGGTGGATGTGGGCCATGCAATAGCCGCAGCGTGGGCGCTTTGCGTTCTTTTTGAACACCAGGCCCGGGGTAACCAGAGACAACCCATCGCGCCCGCCGGCCTGTTCAACCGCCTCGAGCACGTTCTTGGTGGTCAAAACATTGCAATGGCAAACGATCATCGTCGTCTCCAGGGCCTCATCGTTTCCGCCCGACCTTCCAGTCGTTCGATATCATATGGTTCAAAAGCAATAATGGTACCAGTCCGATCAACACAATGGCCAAGGCGGCAGGGGCGGCCTCTTCAAATAGGTCCAAACTGGCCAGAGTGTAGACCTGCGTTGCCAGTGTGTCGAAGTTGAAGGGCCGCAGCAGTAAGGTGGCAGGCAGCTCTTTCATGCAGTCCACGAACACCAGCAAAAGACCCGCGCTCAATGCCGGCCGCAAAAGCGGCACATGCACGTCGCGCAACACGCCCCCGGGGGTGCGCCCCAAAGACCGGGCCGCATCGTCCAGATGCGGTGAGAGCTTGGCCATGCCTGCATCCAGAGCGCCTTGGGATATCGTGAAGAACCTCACCACATAGGCAAAAACGATGGCTCCGCTGGTGCCGGCCACCAAAAGGCCGGTCGTGAACCCAAGCACCTGTTCTGTAAAGAGGCCGAGAAGGGATTCCAACGCCGCCAGGGTGATCAGAACGCCGATGGCCAACACGGTTCCGGGCACCGCATAGCCAATTGAGGCGCCAAGGGAGAGGACGCTCAATAGTGTTGAGCGCTCAAGGCGCCTTGCGAAAACCATCATCAACCCGAGGCCCATGGCCAGCAGAGCTGCCACGGAGGCGAGCAGGAAGCTATTTAAAGCGTTCTGCCAGAAGGCGGGGTTTATGGCATCAGAGAGTTGACCAATCGTGGCATCGATCAAAAAGAGACCGGGCACGCCAAACCCGAGCAGAACCGGGATAAGGCAGGCCAGCGTTGCCAAAACGGCCTTCCAGCCGGTCAACGTCGTGCTTTCTATGCCTTGCTGCTTGCCGCTCAGTTGGTGAAACTGTTGCTGGCGCCGGCTGAACCGCTCAAGCGCAAACAACAAAATCACCGCAACCAACATGGCGCAGGCGATTTGCGCTGCACCGCTGAGCGAGCCACGCTCCAGCCAGGTGTCGTAGACCGTTACGGTGAGGGTGTTGACGCCGAAATGCTGCACTGCGCCGATATCGTTCAGGCACTCCATCATGGCGAGCGCGGCGCCTGCCGCAATGGCCGGGCGTGCCAAGGGCAGCCCGACCCGCCAGAAGGACCGCCAGGCGTTGCAGCCAAGCGTCCGGCTGGCTTCCAATACACTGGCGGATTGGGCAACAAAACTGGCCCGTGCGGTTAGGTAAACATAAGGGTAGAGCACCGCGCCCATGACGAATATGGCACCGGACAGGCTCCTGATGTCCGGGAACCAGTAGTCGCGGGCATCGCGGAAACCGAAAGACGCCCTGAGCGCGCTCTGCACCCAGCCGGAATAGTCCCAGATCTCCACATAGCAGAAGGCAGCCAGATAGGTGGGCATGGCAAGGGGCAAGACGAGCAGCCACTTGAACACGCTTTGGCCGGGAAAGCGGTAGAGCGTTACGAGCCAGGCGGTGCCGGCGCCCACAATGATCGAGACCGCGCTTACCCCAAGCATAAGCAACAGCGTGACCTGGAGTGCGCGCGGCAGGACGGTATTGATCAGATGCTGCCAGGTGTCTGGGCTGGAGGAGAATGCTGTTATGATGAGCCCGGCAATAGGGGACAGCACCAAAAGGAAAATGGCGATCGATGCAAGTGGCCAAAGCACTGAGGCGCCGCGCCGAAACGGGAGCGCAGGGGGATTGACCAGTTCTGAAGTCGACATCAACGCATACGTCCTACCATGATGAGAAGGGCCCAAGCGGACCGCCTCATCGTGTCTCCTACGAACAGGGTAGTAGGCCTGTCAACATTAACTCAACTAAATTAGTCAAGTTTAGAACTGTTCAAAACTGTAATAGATTCAATTGTTTAGAACTTGTCTAAACTGGCTGCTTCTTGGCCATGAGCGAGAAGGCTGCCGGAGGACCTTTTGCGCCATCGGGCAGGCGGAACATGCCGTCCGGGCCGCTCTGCATGGAGGGGAAGACCGGCCAGTGGATGATGTCGTGCTCGTTGAGATAATCGATGCTCAAACCCGCGCCGATGAGACTGTTGAGAATGTGGCTCAACGAATGGATCCATTCAAAGGTCTTGGTGTTTTTCAGGGGAGTGCCGTCCCCGGCATAGGAGACCTCATCGTGGAATTCCAGGGCGCCCTCTGCGCCTAGACCGCCTAGCGGATAGGTCACCACCAGCTTGCCGTCTTCTTCCTCCAGTTGGGCCATGGCGGGATGAAGGTCGCACAAATAAAGCCTGCCGCCGGGCTTCAGGAGCGCAGCCACCACTTTGGCCCACGGCTCAAGATCAGGCAGCCAACATATGGTGCCACAGGTCACGAACACCATGTCAAACGCATCGCCCGGCAGGTGGTCCAGCCCATCATAGACGTCTGCGCAAACGAACGTTGCCTCCAGATCCGTCTCGGCGGCGAGTTCCTTGGCCTTGGCGATGGCGGCAGAGGAATAGTCAAGCCCGCTCACCTCGGCGCCGCGTCGGGCGAGGCTCAGCGTGTCCATGCCGAAATGGCATTGGAGATGAGCAATCTTCAGTCCGGACACATCACCGAGTTCAGCGTCGTCAATGGGCGAGAGCGTGTCTTCGCCCCTGAGGAAACTGGACAGATCGTAGAGCCCTGACGTGTCGTCCACGTGATGCGATACGCGTTCGTTCCAGCTTGCCCGGGTGGTCTCGATCATTTGACGGAGCGTGTCGTCGTCTTGCGTCATGGTATGGCCAGTTACGTATCTGATTGCTTTTAGCGCGCGCCTCGCCTATGCCCCGCTGCCATGGGTCATTTCAAGAAGAATCTGAAGGCCACTGAGGCCCCGTGTGTGATTTTGGTGGAACCGCAGCTTGGTGCCAACATCGGCACGGCTGCCCGGGCCATGGCCAATTTCGGCTTAACCGAGCTTAGGCTTGTGGCCCCGACGAACGGTTGGCCGAATGAGCACGCCATTAAGGCTGCCTCCGGCGCAGACCTGGTGATCGAACAGGCTGCGGTGTTTGACACTTTGGAGGAGGCTGTTGCTGATCTGAACTATGTTGTGGCCACAACGGCGCGCAAGCGGGACATGGTCAAGCCGGTTCTGACCCCGGAAACGGCCGCGGAGGCCATTCACGAACGCAGTGCTGACGGGCAGGGTGCCGGCATTCTGTTCGGGCGTGAACGGTATGGGCTCACCAATGATCATGTGGTTCTTGCCGATGCGTTGGTGATTGCGCCGGTCAATCCAGACTTCGCCTCGCTGAACCTGGCCCAGGCCGTTCTGCTGATTGGCTATGAATGGTTCAAACGCAAAAGCGATGGCGGCCTTGGCCGGGAAACCGAGGTGGAAAAAGCCGCACGCGAAGGTTTGGCCGTGCGCGACAGCCGTCCGGCCACGCGGGATGAACTCGTCGGCTTCTTCAACCGGCTGGATGAGGAGTTGGACAAAGGCGGTTTCTTAAGGCCGCCCGAGAAGCGCCCGGCGATGCTGCGCAACATCCACAACATGTTTACGCGGGCCAACCTGACCGAACAGGAAGTGCGCACGCTGCATGGCATGGTGTCCTCGCTGATCCGCAAGCATGAGCGAGGCTAGCGCGCCTAGCAGTTACTTCCTGTTGAAGTTCTGGATGCGCCTCGGCGAGGCCTTCCGCTGAGCTGGGGTGATCTTCTGCACGCGCGCCGAGCCCTTTTGTCCCTTGTACACCACAACGGCCCGGGTGCGGCGCCAGGTGACGAAGGCCCAGGCCTTGTCGAAATAGGCCTTGAACGTAACCGCATCACCCTGCCGCTTCAGTCGATGGGTGCCGAGCGGGGTGTGAATGACAAAGCCGTTGCCCTTCCAGGCGATGCGCGCGGTGAAGCTATGTTTGTAGGGGCCGAAACTGCCGTCCACCCGATAGGCGTTGCCGTGCTTTAGCCACTTGGCATAGCCCGCGCGGGCGTGGGCGAAATCGCTCTGGGATGACAGGCCTCCAGAAAGGACGCAGAGCGTAAGCAGAACAGTGCAGCCTATCCTGGTGGCCCGTCGAGCGAACATCCGTCTGTCTCCGCTCTAGGGGTCCTGCAGGGCGCGCAGATAGGCGACAATCCGATCAATCCGCTCGTTGACGGCCTTGTGGATCTCAGGGTCTGAAGCCTTAGATTGATTTGAAGAGGTCAGTTGCGAGGTAAACCAAGCCCCCCAGATCGGCATTTCCGGCGTCCCGTGTGCGCGGGGCATCTCGCGGCCATCCACTATGCGTCTGATCTCGTCTTGGGGAAACAGACCGTTGTTGCGGGCTGAAAGCTGCGTGAGATCCGACGGTTTCGCCTTCAGTTTGCTGGCGAACGGTCCGTTGCCGCGCCCCAGAGCGCCGTGACAGCGCGAGCACCAGGCATGGAACTCGCCGCCACCCTCGCGCACCATCTGCTCCACGCGGGCAGCGGACGGGCCGCGCTTTTCCTTGGTGGTCACGCAGTTTCTCTGGAAGGTGGCATCACCCATCTCCAGGTCCTTGGCCGTGATGGTTATTGTGATCTGCCTGGCTGCCACGGTCGATGCATTCTGCGTGCTGTACAGCACCACCTCGTCTCCGGGCGCGAATGGGCCTGTGCGGGCGATGCTGAACGAGAAAAAGCCAACAGGTGGATTGGTTGGGGAGGGGCTGAAATCGTACGTCACATCTGACAGCCGGTCGTGCCACCAATCAGATTCGTGAAACGCAACGCCCGGTGTGAGGCTTCCGCTCAGAATGCAGTGTGCAAAAAAAGAAGCGGCCTGCTGTGTCGGCACAGTCGCCGGGAGTCTCGTGTCGCCCGATACCTGCATGGCATTGGCGCGGTGGGTTTGCAGCAGGACGGCGCTTAGAACCATCAAGGCAGTTATGATGATTGTCTTCAGATGTTGCACTTTGTCAGATCCTTCCAGTGCGCCGTGCTCCCCACGGCAAGCTGAGCCTGCCGACTGTCCGGAAACAGGCAGTGTGGTCATAGGGTGAGTTTTTCAGACCTTTCACGCCGGGGCATTGACGTGGGTCAAAAGCTTGGGGGCAAGGAACAACACCAAATCGCGTGAATGTTCGATGTAGTAATCATTTGGCCATACTTTCCTGGCCAAGTCGTCGTCATGTCTCAGCGCATTCTCATCTTCGATTCTGGTCTTGGCGGGCTTTCCGTTGCGCGTGCGGTGGTTAGCCGGATGCCTGACGCTCAAACACTGTATGCTGCCGACAATGATGGCTTTCCCTATGGGGACTGGCCAAAGGACGCGCTGGTTGAGCGGATTGTGGATGTGCTCGGCCGGCTGATTGCCGAAAGCGTTCCAAACGTGGTGGTGATTGCCTGCAACACGGCCAGCACGCTGGCGCTGGAGACGGTGCGCCAGCGTTTTGCGCTGCCGTTTGTGGGCACGGTTCCGGCGATCAAGCCTGCCGCAGAGGTTTCCGAGAGCGGCATTATCGGCGTGTTGGCCACGCCTGGAACCGTCGACCGGGAGTATACTCAAGCACTGGTGGACACCTTTGCCTCGCACCGCACTGTGGTGTTGCATGGGTGCCGGCACTTGGCCGATATGGCCGAAAGATGTTTGCACGGTGAGGAACTGGCCGATTCCGATCTGGCCGCAGAAATTGCGCCTGTGTTTGTGGAGCAGGGCGGGCGCCGGACCGATGCTGTGGTTCTGGGGTGCACGCATTACCCCTTAATAGCCGGACGCATCGCGGATGTGGCACCTTGGCCCGTGCGATTGATTGATCCTTCTGACGCGATTGCCCGCCAGGTAGCGAGGGTTATGGACAATAGATCTGCGTCCTCCGGCACAAACGGCGGTCCCACGGCATTCCTCACCAAGCCCAGTGCCGGGTTTGCGGATGTACTGGCCCGCGAAGGATTTGCCAGGAACCAGCTCTTGCCCCTTTGAAACGTCGCATTTTCGTTGACTTTAACAGCGAGGCGCCTTAGAGCATGCTGCCTAATCGTCCGTGGCATTACCGCGGGCGTTTTTGCTTGCCTGCGGCCTTACTGACAAACGCGCTTTTTCAGTCTGGTCTGTTGGCCGGGGAACCGGCAGAGGAGGGCGAGCTTTTTATTCATCCGGCGGCACGGAGTTCGTGTGGCCGGCAATTAACATGACGACTTTGGAGACCTAACGTATGTCAAAGCGCATCTCTGCGAAATACAAGATCGATCGCCGCATGGGCGAGAACATCTGGGGCCGCCCTAAGAGCCCTGTCAACAAACGTGAATACGGCCCGGGCGAGCACGGTCAGCGCCGCCGCAGCAAGCTGTCGGACTTCGGCATTCAGCTGCGCGCCAAGCAAAAGCTGAAAGGCTATTATGGCTGTGTCACCGAGAAACAATTCAAGCGGGTGTACAAAGAGGCATCGCGCCTGAAGGGCGATACCTCTGAGAACCTGATCGGCCTTCTGGAACGCCGGCTGGACGCTGTGGTTTATCGCGCCAAGTTTGTGCCCACAGTGTTTGCGGCCCGCCAGTTCGTGAATCATGGTCACGTGAAGGTCAATGGCCGCCGCGTGAACATTCCGTCCTACCGGGTTAAAGTGGGCGATGTGGTGGAAATCCGCGAGAAGTCCCGCGAACTGCCGATGGTCCTGGAAGCCATTCAAAGCGCTGAGCGTGAGACCCCGGATTATGTGGAAGTTGATCAGAAGAAGATGACCGCAAGTCTCACCCGCATCCCGGTTTTGGGCGATGTGCCTTACCCGGTTCAGATGGAACCGAACCTGGTGGTGGAATACTACTCGCGCTGATCGCGACCATCTTACCGGTTTAGAATTCAAAGGCCGCCCGCGTTCCAGCGAGGCGGCCTTTTTCGTGAGACGGCCGTGCCTGAGGGACTGGATATCATTTTGCTGCTGGCCGGCGCGTTTCTGGCCGGGATCGTTACCGGGCTGACCGGGTTTGGCACCGCGCTCACGGCCATGGCTCTATGGCTCTATGCGGTGACGCCGATCCTTGCAGCACCCTTGGTGGCATTTTGCTCCTTGGCCTCTCATCTGTTCACCGTGCGCAAGATTTGGCCTGACATGGATGTGCGCGCTGCCATGCCGTTCATCATGGGGGCTCTTGTTGGGATCCCGGGTGGCGTGTGGCTGCTGACGTGGATTTCTGCTGATCTCTTCAGGCTGGCGGTGGGTGTTGTCTTGATCGTCTATCCGCTGTTCATGCTGCTGGCCCGCACGCCTCCCACGCTTGCAGGCAGGAGCCGGGCAGCCGAGCTCGGGGTGGGTGTGGCCAGTGGCGTGTGTGGAGGGTTTGCCGGTCTATCCGGCCCTGTTCTGGTGATCTGGAGCCAGTTATGCCGCTGGTCTAAACGGCGGGCCCGGAGCGTGTTGCAATTGATCAACATGGCGATCCTGGCCATCGCCGTAATCGCCTATGGCGTTCGCGGGCTGGTGAGCGCGGAGCTCCTGAAATTGGTGGTGTTGTGTGTGCCGGCCACGCTGTGCGGGTCTTGGATCGGCCTCCGCTTCTATCAACGGATCGATCAGGAGAGCTTTACGCGGGTCATCCTGGTGTTGCTGATCGCGTCCGGCCTTGGGCTTATGCTGCCGCGCATCCTATGAGGCTTGCGCTCGGCCGGCAAAGCTGGGAGCCTTGATCTCTTTAATGGGCAAATGGACCAGAGAGGCAACAATCGCCAGCACGACGCCAGCCCACCACATGGCATCATAGCTGCCGGTAAAGTCATAGATCTTCCCACCCAGCCAAACACCGATAAAGGCGCCCACCTGGTGGGAGAAGAACACAACGCCGAACAGAAAGCCCATGTAGCGCATGCCGAACATGACCGAAACCAAGCCGGCGGTGAGCGGCACGGTTGAAAACCAGAACAGACCGATAAAGCCGGAGAAGAGCAGAGCCGACCAGATGCTGATCGGCGTCAGCACAAACAGGGTGATTGCCACGGCCCTGCCGAAATAGAGCCCGCACAGCAGGAGCTGCTTGGGATACTTGCCGCCCAGAACCCCGGCAAAATACGCACCAAACACATTGAGGAAGCCCACCAACGCCAAACACCAGGCTCCGATGGAGGGATCCAGACCCTTGTCCGCCAGGTCGGCCGGCAGGTGCACGGCAATGAAGGCCACGTGGAAGCCACAGACAAAGAACCCGAAAAGGAGCAGGAGATAGCTGTGGTACCCGAACGCTTTGGTCACAGCCTGGCCGAAGGAGAGATTGGCTTCGTCCGCGGACACGCCGGCATCATCCGCCTTGCCGCGTAAGGGCCAGGCCAGCGGAACGATCAGGATCACAAAGAAGGCCAGATAGATGATGGCCGCCTGCCAGCCAAAGGCGTTCATGAAGCCCTGTCCGATGGGCACGAACACGAACTGGCCCATGGAGCCGGCAGCCGTCGCAACACCCATAACCATGGACCGCTTGCTTTCCGGCACCGAGCGGGCAAATGCGGCCATAACCAAGGCGAAGGATGTGGTCGCGACCCCGATGCCCACAAGAACGCCAGCGGTGAGATAGAGTTCCAAAGGCGTGTCCGCAAGCGGGATCAGCAGCATCCCGACAATGTAGATCACCGCACCAACCACCAGCACCCGTGCCGTGCCGTAGCGGTCAGCAATGCCACCCGCCACCGGCTGAAAAGCGCCCCAGATCAGGTTTTGCAGGGCGATCGCGAGACTGTAGATTTCCCGTCCCCAACCCAGTTCATCTGAAATGGGTTTGGTGAAGAGGCCGAAGTCGGCGCGCAGACCAAAGCCAATCATGGAAATCAGGCAGCCGGCAATGATGATCAGTTCCAGCCGGGTGCGCCGAGGGCGCGGTCCCGGAGGGGGGATCTGCCGGATCTCAGAGTGGGCTGGCGCGTCGTTCATTGATGAAGAATCCAGATCGGTGAACGGCTATCTAACCGCAAACCGGTCTTCGCAACAAACGCTTTCACCTGATGAGACCCATCAGTTTTGTTGAAGTGTCAGAAACTGACGTCCCCAAGCACCAAGACCGAAAAGGCCGCGTAGCACGCCAGAAGCAGGAGACCTGCGCGCTTGCCGATCCGAATCTGCCAAATCAGGAAAGGCGCAAGCATCAACGTGACGATGATCATCAGCGGGATCTCAACCGTAATGAACCTCTCAGCCACCAACAAAGGGCTGATTGCGGCGGTCGCGCCGATCACCATGAGAAGGTTCAACATGTTCGAGCCGATCACGTTGCCAAGCGCGACCTCGGCGCGTCCGCGCCAGGCGGCCGCCGTGCTGGCGGCCAGTTCCGGCAAGGAGGTGCCCAGGGCAACCACTGTGAGCCCGATCGCAGCTTCAGAGAGGCCGAAGAAGAGGGCGATCCCCCGTGCGCCTTCGATCAGGCAATGGGCGCCAACCGGCAATGCGACAATGCCAAACACCACAAGACCAAGGATCTTCCAGCCCGGGTCCACCTCGTCGGTGTCGAGGGTTTCGCCGCCTTCTTCCAACGACTTGCGATAACTGTAGTAAAGTGCTGCGGCGAGGCCAGCCAGCAATAGGAACCCTGCCGTCCGGCCGATTGAACCTGTGAACGCGATGGCGGAAAACAGGACGGTTGCGGCGAACATCAGAATGTAATTGCGCCGCAGCTCATTGCCATCTGTGTCCAGGGAGAGGATCAGGGCCGGGACTCCGACGATCAGAAGCGTGTTTGCGATATTGCTGCCCACCACATTGCCCAGCGCGATATCAGGCGAGCCCCCAAGGGCCGCCTTCACACTGATCACGAGTTCAGGCGCCGAAGTGCCGAACGCCACGACGGTCATGCTGATCAATGTTGCCGACAGGCCGATCTTCAGGCCGAGTGAAATTGCGCCACGCACGAGCGCGTCGCCACCGAACATAAGCAAGACAATGCCCGCGAGAGTGTAAAGAGCTATCATGAGACGCCTTGCTGAGGTTTGAGTTGAATGCTCACCATAGCTGGGGTTTGGTTACCATCAGCCAAAAGATCACCAGTGCGCATAAGAAGGCCAATGAAGCTGCCCACAGCCATTGGCGCATGAACCGGTGATAGTCATCAGGTAAAACCTCCCAGCTGCTGGCCGTTCTGGCCATGTTGCGGCATCTTATCTGCAGCCAGGCCACCCGAAACCAGAGCAGACTGACAAATGTGTAGAGCCCGTAGGTTACCAACAGCCAAGGCTCCCAATAGCTGTATCCTTTGGCCTGCACCAGGAGGAGGCCTGTGGCGGGCTGAATGAAACCCGTCGTGGTCACCACCCACCAGTCAACAGCCACGACCGTTCGCATCACCGTGGCCACTGTGCGGACCTCACGGGACGTGTGGGCTAACCAACAATGGATGGAGCTGCCGAGAGCTGCGCCAAACAGGAGTGTTGATGAGACGATATGGACCCATTTGAGGAGAAACGGGTCCATGGACCGGCCAGTGGGACTTGGCGCTTAGCTAAGCGGTGGCGGGGTTTGCAACCTCAATACCGTTTTCGCCCATATGGGTTTGCAGTTCGCCGTTTTGGAACATTTCTGTCAGAATGTCACAACCGCCCACGAACTCGCCCTTAACGTAGAGCTGCGGGATCGTCGGCCAGTCTGAGTATTCTTTGATGCCATTGCGCAGGGCGTCAGATTCCAGGACGTTCACGCCTGCATATTCCACGCCCATATAATCAAGGATCTGTGTGACACGGCCTGAGAAGCCGCATTGGGGGAATTGCGGTGTGCCTTTCATGAAGAGCACAACATCGTTGGCCTTCACGGTGTCTTCGATCCATTTGTTTACGTCGGTCATTTGGTTCCCTCTCGGTCGGTCCCGAATAGCTGTGGCGTTCATTTAGTGACTTGCCGGCGAGAATTCCAGTCAAACAGGCCGCTTTTAGGTCTCTGGCGCTGAAGTTTGTAGGGCAAGCGCGTGTAACTCGCCGCCCATCTTGCCTTTGAGCGCTTTGTAAACCAGCTGATGTTGCTGCACGCGGGTTTTTCCGGCGAACGCCGAGGAGACAATATTGGCGGCATAGTGGTCGCCATCATCGGCGAGCGCTCTGATTTCGATGGTGGCGTCCGGGAACGCCTCTTTCATCATGGCTTCAATGTCGCTGGCACTCATCGGCATGTGCGTGGTCTCCCGTCTCGTTGCGCCTAAATGGCCAGTTTCCCGGCCATATACGCCGGCAGCCAATGCTGGTGGCGCTCCTTCAGGCTTTCGACTGATATGGATACGCCCGTCCCAAAGGTCAATTCCGTGCCGCCTGTTGTGCCGATCCGGCAGGCGAAAAGGTCCTCGTTCCGCGCGGCCTCCAAGATCTCATCAGACAGTGCGGCGGTCGACGTCACAATGTAAACGCCCTGATCTTCGCCAAACAGTGCAGCATGGTCAGGCGATTGTGCCAATTCCAAAGAAATTGCAGCACCAAGCCCTGACGCCATGGCCATTTCCGCCAGGCAGACTGCAAGTCCGCCATCGGAGATGTCATGGACCGCGCTGACTTTGCCATCCGTGATCAGACCTCGAACGAAGTCACCGGTTTTGCGCTCGCCGTCCAGATCCACGGGCGGGGGCGGGCCTTCTTCGCGGCCGAGAATTTCCCGCAGATAAAGCGACTGCCCAAGATGCCCGGCAGGTTCTGCCGCAGAGATCAGCATAATGGCGTCTTCGGCCTGCTTGAACGCCAGGGTGGCCATCTTGGACAGGTCAGGCAGCAATCCGACGCCGGCAATGGCGGGTGTGGGCAGGATCGCCTCGCCATTGGTCTCGTTGTAGAGAGACACATTTCCCGAAACCACCGGGAAGTTGAGCGCGCCGCAAGCCTCGCCGATGCCTTGTATCGCCCGCACCAGCGTGCCCATGATCTCCGGACGTTCCGGATTGCCGAAGTTAAGGTTGTCGGTGATGGCCACCGGCTCTGCACCGACGCATGTAAGGTTTCGCCAGACTTCAGCCACAGCTTGCTTGCCTCCCTCGAAAGGGTCGGCCTCCACATAGCGCGGCGTGACATCGGCGCAGACGGCAAGGCCCTTATGGGGAGCACCTTCAACACGCAGCACCGCGGCGTCTCCCCCTGGGATTTGAGCTGTGTTTGATTGGATGAGGTGGTCATACTGCTCCCAAATCCAGCGCCTGGAGCACAGATCCGGCGAGCCTATGAGAGTGAGCAGCGCATCGGCTATATCGTTCGGCGGCGGCACATCTGCATGGGTGAGGGCTGGGGGTTCCGGCGGCGCGACCCACGGGCGGTCATACTCCGGGGCTTCGTCGCCCAGCTCCTTGATCGGCAGGTCAGCCACCTTGTCACCCTGGAAGAAGATCCGGAACCTCAAGGTATCTGTTGTTTTGCCCACAATGGCAAAGTCCAGACCCCATTTGGTGAAGATCGCCTCCGCTTCCTGCTCCAGCTCCGGATTAAGCACCATGAGCATACGCTCCTGGCTCTCTGAGAGCATCATTTCGTAGGCACTCATGGCGTCCTCGCGGCACGGCACCTGATCGAGATCCAGATCGATGCCCAACGAGCCTTTTGCGCCCATTTCCACGGCGGAACAGGTGAGACCCGCCGCGCCCATGTCCTGAATGGCGATCACGGCACCTGAGGCCATGAGTTCAAGGCAGGCTTCCAGCAGGCACTTTTCCGTAAATGGATCGCCCACCTGAACCGTGGGGCGCTTTTCCTCTGAATCGTCGGCAAACTCCTGGCTTGCCATGGACGCCCCATGAATACCGTCTCGGCCTGTCTTCGCGCCGAGGTAGACAACGGGCAAGCCAACCCCTTTGGCTTCGGAGAGGAAGATCTTGTCAGCATCCGCCAGGCCAAGGGCGAAGGCATTGACCAGAATGTTGCCGTTGTAACGCGGGTGGAAGTTGACCTCTCCGCCTACGGTAGGCACCCCGAACGAATTGCCATAGCCGCCAATGCCGGCCACCACGCCGGAAACCAAATGGCGGGTCTTGGGATGATCGGGCGAACCGAACCGCAGGGCATTCATGGCCGCAATAGGCCGCGCACCCATTGTGAAGACATCGCGCAAGATACCGCCTACGCCTGTGGCTGCGCCTTGATAGGGTTCAATGAACGAGGGATGGTTATGGCTCTCCATCTTGAAGATGGCTGCCTGGCCGTCACCAATGTCGATCACGCCGGCATTCTCTCCCGGCCCCAGGATGACTCGGTCGCCTGTGGTCGGTAGAGTGCGCAGCCACTTCTTTGACGACTTATAGGAACAGTGCTCGTTCCACATGGCCGAGAAGATGCCAAGCTCGGTGAGCGTGGGTGTGCGGCCGATCAGATCCAGAATGCGCTCATACTCATCTGGTTTCAGGCCGTGTTCGGCCACCAGTTCGTCTGTGATCTCAATATCGTTTGGAATGGACATGGGCGGCGCTGCGCATCGTGTTTGAGGGGATGGACCAAGCGTGCGGCAAACTGCACTGAGTCCTTGTGTATCACAAGCTCTTGGGCGTCATCTTGTGTTGAAAAACCGGAGATAAACGCGTTCAATGGTGATCCGAGTTGGCGGGAGGGAACAACCATGGCGCAGGCACGCGGATTTTTGCGGCATTTGTGGGGGCATGCAAGCGCAGCTCTGGCGATTTTGCTCTTGTGTGCGTTGACCAGCGTGACCACGCCCGTTTTCGCCCAAACCACCCAAGAGGCGCCGGCAGTTAAGGCCTTGGAGCCGTTTTTGGAGCAGGCCCGCAAATCCGGCGCAACCGTCATTGTGGTCGATCCGAAAAGTTCCACTCAGGCCGCGGCGGATCAGGCAGAGGCGGAGTTTGACCCGGCCGCCATACTCAATCGGGCCCAGTTCCGCTTTCGGTTGGTGCTGCAAAGCGCTGAGCGCTTTATTGAAAATATTGGCGAGGCGCTGACAAAGGTCTCCACGGAGGGCAATCTCAATTGGCTTTACTGGGCGTTGGGGGTCAGCATTTTGTCCTTGGTCCTGGGGCGTCTTTTGGGCACGAGGCTCAACATTTGGGCGCGTGATACCTTCGCCGACCAATTCATCAGTGATCCTCAGGACCGCTCCACAAAGATCCGGTATCTGTTGTTCCGGGCCTTCATGATGATGCTCACGGCCTTTGTTGCGAGCGCGTTTGCCGCATTTGTTGTTTGGGTCGCAGTCTACGGTTACCGCGAAACGCTCATCACCGGATTGACGGTTGTCACGGTGTTCTTTGCGGTGCGCTTGAGCCGCGCTGTAATGTTCAACATCATCGTTCCGGACATACCCAACTACCGTCTTTTCAACTTTGATGATGAGACCGCGCAGTCCTTCTACCGGTCCTTTATTGCGATCATGACCGTAGCGGCCACCATGCTCGGCCTTTGCTTGTGGATGGATGCGCTGGGGCTGGACCGCAATTCGCATAAACTGGCGCTGATCATAGCGGGCGTTGTCATTGTTGCCATGTTCCTTGGTCATGCATTCACGTATCGCAAGGCCATCACACAGGCCATATTGGGACCTGGAGTCCACGGCTACTTTCCCTTCTGGCGCCGCGCGCTCTCTAAGATCTGGCAGCCCTTGGTGTTGATTTATCTGGTCAGCGCCTTTTGCGTGGCGGCGATCCGGCTCTTGCTCGATCTGCCGAGCGCAAATGGCTTGGTTTTCGGGCCTTTGTTGGTGGGCGTTGTGGCGCTGGCCATTTACGGCATGGGACTGATTGCGATCGATTGGTATTTTGACCCGCGTGTGACCCACGAGGCGCCTGAGGAAGATAGTGCCGATCAGCAGGCGGGAGAGGCCGAGGAAGCGGCGCATGACGAGGGCTACAATCTGGGCTTAAGACCCATCTTTAAGGGGTTGGTTGAGCAGGGATTTGCCATTTTGTTGGCGCTCTTGGGATTTGCGGTCATCCTGGATTTGTGGGGCTTTGATTTTGAGAACGAGGCCAATCCATTCCTGAACTTCCTGGACATTATTCTGGTGAGCTTTACCGGCTATATGGCCTATCAGGCCGTGCGCATCTGGACCGACTATCAGATTGCTCTGGAAGAGCCGGCACCCGATCACGGTGATGGCGAAGCGGAAATGGGCGCAGGCCAGTCTCGTCTGGCAACTTTGCTTCCGATCTTCCGTAACTTCCTTCTGATCACCGTCGTTACGCTTGCCGGGATGATTGTCTTGGCCGAGATGGGGGTTGATATCGCACCGCTGTTTGCCGGTGCGGGGGTCGTGGGCCTGGCCGTTGGATTCGGCGCGCAGACCCTGATCCGCGACGTGTTCTCCGGCGCTTTCTTCCTCATGGATGATGCATTTCGCAAGGGCGAATACATCGACCTGGGCGAAGTCAAGGGAACGGTGGAAAAGATCTCAATTCGCTCGTTCCAACTGCGCCACCATAATGGGCCGCTGAACACCGTGCCGTTTGGCGAGATCCGCTTCCTGAAGAACTTCTCTCGCGACTGGGTGATGATGAAGCTGAAGCTGCGCGTAACCTATGACACGGATGTGGAGAAGGTGAGAAAGCTGGTGAAGAAGCTCGGGCAAGAGCTTCTGGAACATCCAGAAATCGGCCCGATGTTCCTGCAGCCTCTGAAGTCGCAAGGGGTCTATGCCATGGAAGACAGCGCGATGATCATCCGGGTGAAATTCATGACCAAACCGGGCGATCAGTTCGTGACGCGCAAGTTCGTCTATGCGCGCATACAAGAGCTGTTTGAGGCCAACGACATTAAGTTTGCGCACCGGCAAGTGACCGTCCGGATCGCTGAAGAAGATGTGGACCGTTCTGAGGAAGACAAACGCAAAGCTGCCACCGGCGCGGTGCAAGCAGCGTTGGACGAAGGACAGGCAGCGCCTGCAGGAGATGGTCGCTAAGCTGCCGCCAAGCCTTCAAAGAGCGGCCAGCAATCGCTGCGTCCGTGCAGCGCCTCAATCATGTTTTCCGGGTGCGGCATGAGGCCGACCACATTGCCTTGTCGGTTCACCACGCCGGCGATGTCATTGACGGCACCATTGGGGTTCGTGCTCTCCACGTAGCGGAACACCACTCGGCCCTCATCTTCAAGCTGCTTGAGCTTCTCGTCGCTGGCGAAGTAGTTGCCATCGCCATGAGCAACGGGGCAGGAGACAGTGTCGCCTTTGCGCATGGAGGATGTGAAGAATGTGTCCGTGTTTTCAACGCGTAAGCGCACTTCTCGGCAGACGAATTTTAGGTGAGCGTTGCGCATCAGCGCACCTGGCAGAAGTTCGGTTTCCACCAAAATCTGAAATCCGTTGCAGACGCCCAGAACCTTCACGCCCCGCTTTGCGGCACGGATGATTTCCGCCATCACGGGCGAACGTCCGGCGATCGCCCCGCAGCGCAGGTAATCGCCGTAGGAAAAGCCGCCAGGGATCACAATAAGGTCCACATCGGGCAGTTCGGTTTCCGTATGCCAGATCGACACTGGCGCCACGCCGGTTCCCGCTTCCAGCGCCTTCATCATGTCGCGTTCGCGGTTGATGCCGGGGAATAGGACCACTGCCGATTTCATTCAGGAAACCTCGATTTCGTAGTTCTCAATCACCGTATTGGCCAGAAGTTTGTCGCACATGGCGGTGACGGAGGCCTGCGCCGCGGCCTTGTCGACCGCTTCCACATCCAGCTCGAAATAGCGCCCTTGGCGCACATCGCTCACGCCATCAAACCCAAGGCCGTCCAGCGCGTGTTCGATGGCCTTGCCTTGGGGATCCAAAACACCGTTTTTCAGGGTCACTTTCACCCTGGCCTTCATCGTTGGCATAGCGCGGAGTGTCCTACTTCTTGTCGCCGGAGCTGGCAGCTTCAGCCCGGTCTGATTTCACAAGCACAGGTTTTGCGCCCTTTTGGGGCTCGCTCTTGTTGAGAATACCCAGACGGCTGGCCACCTCCTGATAGGCTTCCACCAACCCGCCGAGATCACGGCGAAAGCGGTCTTTGTCGAGCTTATTGTCGGTTTTCATATCCCACAGCCGGCACGTGTCCGGGCTCACCTCATCGGCCAGCACTGTGCGCACCAGGTCGTTCTCGTAGTGGCGGCCGAACTCCAGCTTAAAGTCCACCAGACGGATGCCCACCGCAGCAAACATGCCGGAGAGGAAATCGTTGGTGCGGAGCGCCATGGCCATCATGTCGTCCAGTTCCTGCGGGCCGGCCCAGTTGAAGGCGGCGATATGCTCTTCGGTGATCAACGGATCGCCCAACTCATCGGACTTGTAGCAAAATTCCACAATGGCGCGGGGCAGTTGCGTGCCTTCATCGATGCCAAGACGCTTTGCCATGGTGCCGGCGGCAATGTTGCGCACGATCACCTCAACGGGGATGATCTCCACCTGACGCACCAGTTGCTCGCGCATGTTGAGCCGCTTGATGAAGTGCGTGGGGATGCCGATCGCCCCAAGGCGTTCGAAGATAAATTCGGAAATCCGGTTGTTGAGAACGCCCTTGCCGTCAATCACATCGCGCTTTTGAGCGTTAAAGGCGGTGGCGTCATCCTTGAAGTACTGGATCACGGTCCCGGGCTCAGGGCCCTCATAAAGAATCTTGGCTTTGCCTTCATAGATTTGGCGGCGTCTTCGGGACATTTGTTAATGCCTTTTCCTGGTACGGGGGGCTGGCGCGCGGAAACGATGTGTCTGGTTACAATGCAGCACAAGGCCTTTGCCGTCGCGCCGATTCGTGTTCAGCCTTAGCGCGGACCCTAGCTGAAAGCCACATTTCACACAATCAAACCGCGGTTCATGAGGCGAACTATCAACAATCCAGGCGCAAAGCAACTGCCACGGATGGGCGATTGAGCGCACACGTGTACCCAAACGGGTAGGTGCGCACCAGGTTCGCTCCAAACGGGTCAACGGCAAGGAGTTGTAAGGTTTTTCGCCGTATGTTGAGCGTTAGCCGTACGCCACCGGGGCGGCGACTTATTTGCTGGAGTTCGATGTGATTGACCGGATCTTTCAAGATGGCCCAGTCGTTGTGTTCATGTGGGAAGATGGCGAAGAGCGTCCCATCATCAGAACGACCCCAAGTTTTGAGGTTTTGAGCGGGCAATGCCCAGATACGGCCGCCACAATCAAGTCCAGCTACACCAGCTTGGTGCATCCTGAAGACTTGGATGCGCTCAAGACCGCTTGGAACGAATGGAAGATCAAAGGCTCCCCCGACGGGTTTATCTCAACCTACCGGCTATTGCGGCAGGACGGCGAGGAACGGTGGGTCACGGAATATAGCCATCACGGCAGCTCAGAAGATGGCGCTGCGGCCTACATTGTGGGGTATGTGGTGGATATCAGCGCCCATAAAGCCCAAAGCGAAGCTGCGGAGGCGGCTGAGCTTGCGGTGCGGGCAAAATCGGAATTCGTGGCCAACATGAGCCATGAGATCCGCACGCCGCTCAATGGTATCTTGGGCATGGCGGAGCTGTTGACCAAAACCGATCTGGACGAGCGCCAGCTCTCCTACACCAACACCATTGCCAGTTCAGGCAATGCGCTGTTGACCATCATCAATGATATTTTGGACATAGCGAAAATCGACAGCGGCACGCTGGAGCTTGATCTGGCGCCCTTCGGCTTGCGCGATTGCATTGAGGATATCGGTGCGCTTTTGTCCGGTGCGGCCGCCGACAAAAATTTGGAACTGGCGGTGCGCATCCAGCCTGATTTGCCGGAAGTCCTGGTTGGCGATGTGGGCCGGATCCGTCAGATCGTCACGAACCTGGTGGGCAACGGGATCAAATTCACCGAACAGGGCCACGTGCTTGCCAATCTGTCTGGGCAAAGACATGGCGACACGTTGCAGCTGCGCTTTGAGGTCCAAGACACAGGGATCGGCATCCCCGAAGACAAGTTTGAGACCATCTTCGACAAGTTCTCTCAGGTTGACGGCAGCAACACGCGCCAGCACGAGGGGACGGGGCTGGGACTTTCCATCACAAAACTGCTGATCGATCAGATGGGCGGAGAGATCGGCTTTGAGAGCACATTGGGCGAGGGGAGCACGTTCTGGTGCGAGATCCCTCTGGCAATCCATGAACAAGGATTGACCGTGCGCCAGGCGCCCGTGGACGTGTCGGGCGCCCGGGTTCTTGTTGTGGATGACAACAAGGTCAATCGCTCCATCCTCACAGAGCAGCTTTCCTCCTGGAGCTTTGAACCTGAGGCGTGTGCCAATGGCTGGGATGCGTTGAGCGCGGCCACTCAGGCGGCCAGCGAAGGCAAAAAGTTTGATCTGATCATTCTGGATCATCAAATGCCCAACATGTCCGGCGAGGATGTGATTAAGATCTTGCGCAACCAGCAGGGCATTCTGGAAACGCCGGTCATCGTGTTGACTTCAGTGGGGCAGCAGGGAGACGGCAAAACCTGGCGTGATCTGGGGGCGGATGGCTATCTCCTGAAACCTGCACGGTCCACCGTCCTGCTGGAGACGATTGTGGACTGCCTGGAGAAAGCCAAGGAACAGACGCAAATTGGCGAAACAGGCGGGATTGAGAGCGACATTCTCGCCCAAAATGCGCCGGAGGAACCTGTAGCGGAGCCCTCAATTCCCCCGATCCGTACGACCCAGCCGGAGCCCACGGCGCCGCACGCCGATGATCCATCGTCCTGGCCGCTGGCCACGCCTAACGTTGAAACTCAATCGCCGGCCCTTTCGCCCTCTTATCTGGCGACACCCACTGGTGCAGATGATGAAGAGGGACCGGAGATCCTCCTGGCCGAGGACAACAAGATCAATCAGACCTACTTTGAGTTTGTTCTGCTTGATTTGGGGCACGATTTTGAGATCTGCTTTGATGGCCTTGAAGTGGTCAAGGCGTACAAACAGAACCCGCCCAAGCTCATTCTCATGGACATTTCCATGCCAAATCTCGGCGGCGTGGAAGCAACCCTGGAAATCCGCAAGTATGAGGAGGAAAACAACCTCCCCAAAGTGCCGATCATTGCGCTGACGGCCCATGCGCTCAGGGGAGACAGGGAATCGCTCTTGGAACAAGGTCTGGATGACTATCTGGCCAAGCCCGCATCACCGGAACATCTGAACACCATGATCAATAAGTGGCTGCCGAAAGACGGGGCTTCGAGCGAAGACGTGGCCTAAGCCCCTCTTGGTGCTTTTGCACGGTTGATTTGGGGGTGCGTCAACGCTAAGGCTTGCTCCGGGCGGCAACCCGCACCATATCTGCTGCAACACAACAACCCAGTGTCTGCGCATTTGCGCCACCAATTGGAGAGACGGACCCCGATGAATACTTTCGATCAGCGCAAGGACGGATTTGAGAAGAAGTTCGCTCACGACGAAGAATTGCAATTCAAGGCGCAGGCCCGCCGCAACAAGCTGCTTGGCTTGTGGGCTGCCGATCTTATGGGCATCACCGGCGACGATGCTGACGCCTACGCCAAAGAGGTGATCAAGGCGGACTTCGAGGAAGCCGGAGACGATGACGTGTTCCGGAAGGTTCGTGCGGATTTTGACGCCAAGAACGTCGATCAGTCCGACCACCAGCTTCGGCGGACAATGGATGAACTGTTGGCTACGGCCATGGAGCAGATCCAGAACGAAGCCTAGGCGCACCTGCGCGCTCAGATTCAGCATTTGACCTGCCCGGTGTGACAGGCGACACTCAATCACGTGTTGGGTAACAGCGGCCCTTCGGAGCCGGGAGAGATGCTTTGGATCAAAAGGTTTCCAGTGAGGTGAGCTTCGATGCGGCCATCGACCGGCTGATCGATCTGACGCTGTCTGCCGGCCCGGCAGAGGCGCTCACGGATAAGTACTTCAGCCATACCAAGCGCATCGCTGAAGCCAATGGAGACTGTCAGGTCACCTATGCCATCTTCATGCGGCGCCGGGTCATCGCCGCGTTGAGCCCGGCTTGCCGATTGATTGAGCGTCTCGCGCCGGATGCGACGGTCAAGCGCTTCTTCGCAGATGGAGAGGTGGTTCTCACCGAACAAAAATTGATGGAGGTGACGGGACCGTTTTCCCAGCTCTCCGAATTGGAGACGTTGCTGCTGCAGAAGGTGGGGCTGCCGTGCGTGGCGGCCAGCAATGCCTATGAAATGTGCCGTGCCATGCCGGCTTCGGCGTTCATGGATATGCATGCGCGCCACGGCTCCGGCCCGGAAATGAACCTTTTGGCAGCCTATGGCGCGGCCGTGGGCTCACAGGCCGCCCGGGCGGAAGACCCCGACATACGGGGCTTTACCGGCTCTTCTCAAGATTTAACCGCGCCCCTTTTTGGGGCCGAGAGGGGCGTGGGCACCATGCCTCACGCCTTGATCGGTTTCACCGGTGGGGATGTGGTCGAGGCCACGAAGCTGTTTGTGGAGGCCCTGCCGGACAATCCTGTTGCCTTTGCCTTGGTGGACTATTCGGGCCGGGAGATCACGGACAGTCTGGCGTGCGCCAAATGGTTCTACGACGTGGCCGAACTGGACAAGCAGGGCAAGACGTTTGGCGTGCGCCTCGACACCCATGGCGGACGGTTTGCAGAAGGGCTCGACTATGAGCGCTCGGTGCGGACCGTTGGCGATTGGATGGGGGTTTCCGGCGAATATACCATTGTGGAGAAGGTACTGGGCCTGCGCGCTTTTCAGCTGGACACTAGCAACATACTGGTGGACCGCGTCAGGCGCATTCTCTTCGGGGCGGGGGTTTCCGTGGCTGCGATCATTCACACCCGCGAAGCCTTGGACAAGGCTGGATACACCGAGGCCAGAATTGTCGCTTCGTCGGGTTTCGGTGTGCAGAAATGCCAAGTGATGGGAGCGGCCAAGGCCCCGGTGGATCTTGTGGGCACAGGATCGTTTCTGCCGGCAACACTGGCGGAAACTTACGCCACCGCCGACATCATCGCCTATGATGGCGAAAAGCGGGTCAAGGTCGGGCGCGAGTTTCTTTTTGACTAGCATGGCACAAGGCTGATGGGGTTGGTCGCGAACAGACTGGTGCTGGTTGGATTGATTGCCATTGCCGGATATTTGGCCTGGCAACATCAAAGCAAACTGTTTGAGGATAAGGGCCGGCTCGCTGTCTCCGTGCGCGACAAGACGGCGTTTATGATCTGGAACCAAGACATCAAGCTTCCCATGGCGCGGCGGATTGCCGAAGCGTATGAACGCGATGGCAGCCAGGTGACCCGTTTCATCCTGGTGTTGGACTCCCCGGGTGGAGCGCTTCATGAGGGCGGTGAAGTGATCAAAGTTCTCCAAAAGATCAAAACCACCCATCAATTGCACACGTTCGTTGGCCGAAACGCCAATTGCCTCTCCATGTGCGTGCCGATTTACCTGCAGGGTCAAAAACGCCTGGCGGCGCCGGAATCGCGATGGATGTTCCACGAGCCCATTTCAGTGGATGCGCATACGGGCGAAAAGGTGGAACAGCTCGAGTTCGAGGCCAATTTCTATGCCCGCCGGTTCTTTAGGCGCTACTTCACCAACTCTGAAATGGCCCCGGCCTGGCGCGAACAGTTAGAGCGCGACTGGAAGGGCAAAGAGATCTGGAAAACCGGACAGCAGTTGTTTGACGAAGGTGCCAACATCATCACGCGCCTGGTGACGCCCAAACAGCTCACGCTGGAGCCCGGCCTGCAGCGGGTTACCTTGAAAGCTGCTCTTGATCGCTGACGTCTGCGTTGACGCGGCCGACGTCAGTTTTTGCACCGGCGCTGTTGATCACCGGATTAATGAACTTGTCAAAGAGGTTTCGGGGTGCGGGCGCCGCGGTTTTCTGGGCGCCAGCCGAGCGTTCCCACCGCGAGCTGGACCGGCGGGCCACAAACTTGCCCTTCGCGGAGATCTGGCCCAAAAGCTCATCTTTGCCCTTTGGAGGCTGTGGTTTCGAGACCTGAAAGCGAGGGGATTCAAGCGGCTCTTGAACGGCAGGCGCGAGCAGGGCAACCACCTTGTCCTCGACCGTCCCTGAGAGGGTTGAGACCGTTGTGCGCGGAGCGATGACGTTGGGTGTGGTGGGGTAATGGATCGAGCCGGCGCTGGCTAGCTTGGTCGCCGTTTGAGTGCGCGCGTGAAGCTTGGCGCCCTGTGCGGCCCGCACCGGGGTTGCCGCCGGTTCCACCCTCGTGCTCACTTGCTGCGCGGACGGGTTGGCAATTGCGGTGATCGACAGGTGGGCCAGCTCAACGGTCAGAACGGCCACCAGGGCGCAGGTGATGGCCGCCGCGCCGAGCCGAGGTGAAGATGATTTCAGCAGCGAGACGCACTCCCGCGTGCTGAACAGCTTAACCGCACCGATCGCCAAGCCCGTGGTGAGCACAAACCAAGCGCAGACAAATCCTAACGCATAGGTGAGTGGCACATTGTTGCCCGACATGGCCACGCCGGCAAACACTGCAGCAATGGTGCTCGGACCCACGGTGGACCACAAAGCGATGCGGTCAAAGTTTTGCCGGTAAACGCGCCGGGGCTTGCGTGGCCGCTGAGGCGGTGGAATTGGCCTGGCAGGGCGTTTCTTTTGAGCCTTAGGAGCAGGAGGTGCGCTCGGCGCGTCTTGTGAGCTGGAGCGTTCCAACACCTGGTTCAGGCGCTGGCGGTGGCGGGCCGCCATGTCGTCTGCTTCCTGGCGCAGTTCGGAGAACTTGCTGTCCCAACGTTGTTTTGTGACTTTGAGATCGTCGCTTGGGGATATCTTATGAGAATCAATGTGTTCCATGCCGCATTCAAACCTGAATCAGGAGCCTCCTCGCATGTGCCAATACCGGTCAGAGAGCCGCCCCAAGGGACGGTCGGGCCGCAGTTTGGTCATCTCACGCAAAGGGCATGCCAGGGAACGCAGGGGGGAAATGGCACGGCGCTTGCTTCGGCGGAGCAACGTCCCGTTCCACGATGCCAAGTGGCCGATTTTGGTGAACGGGTGCCCCAAATCAGGAGTAGCGATGATGGCAAGAATTTCTCTGAAGACCGCACAAGCTTTGGTCGACACCATTGCCGACGAGCATCAGCAGGACCGGAAAATTCTCCAGACCATGCTGGATCACAGTACGGAAATGGTGGGCGCGCTCAACGAGATGATGCTGCAGGAACAAGACAAGATCGAGCTGGAGTTTCGGGACCGAAAGGCGTCCGTGCAGACTTTGTTTGAGCAGTTGATCACCAACGAGCGCGACCGCTCAGAACGCCTGGCACAGCAATTGTCGGATCTGTCGGAAGGTTCCGTTGCCCCTTTGCGCATCAGCGAGGTGGGCGAGAAGAGCTATGAGCTGCTGGATCTGGAAGAAGAACTGGCCGCGCGCAAAACCACTGCCAAATCAAGCAATGGTGCAACGGCCAACTAAGCGGGCCAGACAAACTCAGCCAAACACGCGGGCGAAGATCGTATCCACGTGTTTGGTGTGATACCCGAGGTCAAACAGGGCCTCCAGGTCTGCCTCGGTTAGGGCCGATGTTACATCCGCATCGGCCTTCAGCAGGTCCAGGAAATTGCCTTCGCCGCGCCACACCGGCATCGCATTGCGCTGAACAAGGCTGTAGGCCTCCTCGCGCGAGGTGCCCGCTTGGGTGAGCGCGAGGAGCACGCGCTGGGAATGCACCAGACCGCCAAGCTGATCCAAATTGCGTTGCATATTCTCCGGATAAACCACCAGCTTTTCAATCACACCGGCCAGGCGGTTCAGTGCGAAGTCCAGATGCACGGTGCTGTCCGGCCCGATTCCGCGCTCAACCGAAGAGTGGGAAATGTCCCGCTCATGCCACAGGCTCACATTCTCCAAAGCCGGCATCACAGCCGAGCGCACCAGCCTGGCGAGCCCGGTGAGGTTTTCTGTCAGCACCGGATTGCGCTTGTGGGGCATGGCCGAGGAGCCTTTTTGCCCGGGCGAGAAGTATTCCTCCGCCTCCAGCACCTCGGTGCGCTGAAGGTGACGGATCTCGGTGGCCACGCGTTCAATGGATGAGGCGATGACACCGAGCACGGAGAAATACATGGCGTGCCGGTCCCTGGGGATCACCTGCGTGGACACCGGCTCCGGCTTGAGGCCGAGCGCCTTGGCCACATACTCTTCGATCCTCGGGTCGATATTGGCGAATGTGCCGACAGCTCCGGAGATGGCGCACGTGGCGACTTCCTCGCGCGCCAGCTCCAGGCGCGTTCTGCAGCGCTCAAATTCCACATAAGCCTGCGCCAGTTTGAGACCAAACGTGGTCGGCTCGGCATGGATGCCATGGCTGCGCCCGATGCAAAGAGTGTCCTTGTGCTCGAAAGCCCGGTCTTTCAATGCAGACAGGAGGCGGTCCATATCCGCCAGCAGAATGTCGGTGGCCCGCACCAACTGCACGTTGAAACAGGTGTCCAGCACGTCGGAGGACGTCATGCCCTGGTGCACGAAGCGGGCGTCCTCGCCCACATGTTCTGCCAGATGGGTGAGGAAGGCGATCACATCGTGTTTCACCTCAGCCTCGATCGCGTCGATTTTGGCGACATCGAACTCAGCCGCGTCGCCGCGCGTGCGTATGGTCTCAGCGGCCTCTTTGGGTATGACCCCCAAGTCAGCCATGGCTTCGCAGGCGCTTGCCTCAATATCAAACCAGATTCGGAATTTAGTCGCCGGCTCCCAAATGGCAGCCATTTCCGGGCGCGTATAGCGGGGGATCATGGGTAGACGCTCTTCCACTCTTGTGGCTTAAGCCGGTGAAATACCAAACCGCGCAGGTTCGGACAATGGCAGGGTTGAATTATGTTCAAATTGCTGTTGATGGGGCCCAGCGATCTGACTATGTTTCCCGGTAATTGCTCAAACGGGGTGTCCGGTTCCCTCAAACGCCGGACTGAGAGGCCTGAGAGCCAACCCGTGGAACCTGAACCAGGTCATGCTGGCGGAGGGATTTGGGTGCTGGCGCTGACGTAGATCACACCCTGGAAATCCCGCTGTCCACCTGACGCAACCTTTTGGAACTTTAAGGAAGGCATTGTTTGTGGACGGTCTTCAGTCTCTTACCGGCGAACTTCTTGAGGTGATCAGGCTCGATTGCCCGAAAGTGCACTGTATCACGAACACGGTTGCGGAAACCTGGACCGCGAACGTGTTGTTGGCCCTTGGCGCCGTGCCCTCAATGACGGCTCATCCTGATGAGGTCGGCGCTTTTGTTACAAGCGCGCATGGCCTGCTGGTCAACATGGGTACGCCGGATGACCAACGGAACACGGCCAATGCGTTGGCCATCGACATTGCGCAGGCCGAGAGCATCCCGTGGGTGCTTGATCCGGTCTTCGTGGACCGGTCGCCTGTGCGCTTGGAGCGGGCGTGTGAACTCCTGGAGCGCGGCCCGGCGGTGGTGCGCGGCAATGCTGGAGAACTTGGCGCTCTTAAGCATGACAACGCAGAGGGCTTTGCCAAATTCTGCGCAGACTATAAGACTGTGGTGGCCTCAACCGGTCAAACAGATCGGATTGAGGGGTTTGGCCGGGCCGGACTTGTGAACAATGGCCATCCGGTGATGACCCGGGTCACGGCCATGGGTTGCGCCATGTCGGCCGTGGTCGCCGCTTTTTGCGCGGTGCATGAGGATTTTTTTGAAGCCGCAGTGTGCGGGCTTTTGACCGTTGGGGTGTGTGGAGAGTTGGCAGCATCCGAACACAGTGGACCGGGGAGGTTCCCTTCAGCGTTTTTGGACCTGCTGGCGTCTCTTGAGGCCAAAAGGGTGAACGCGGCCGCGCGCTACTCTGAGCTGGTGTTGGCATGAGCAGAACAGGTTTCGATCTTTCGGTTTACGGCGTACTTGACCCGGCCCGTACGCGCGGGCGCGACCTGGGCGAGATGGCGGATGCTGCACTCAAAGGCGGCGTGACGTTCCTGCAGCTCAGAATAAAATCGGAAAACACGCGCACCCTTCTGGCCGCCGCCTTTAAGGTGGTTGAGGTGACCCGCGCCCATAACGTTCCGCTGGTGATCAACGACCGCGTGGACATTGCCCATGCCGTGAAGGCGGACGGGGTGCATATCGGCGACGAGGACATGCCGCCGGACCATGCCCGCGCCTTGTTGGGCGAAGAGGCCATTATCGGCCAAACCATCCACTCGGTTCATGAGGCGGAGACCTATCCGATTGCCGAGGCCGATTATTTTGGTGTGGGAGCGGTTTACGCAACGGCAAGCAAAAACCGTGATGTGCCCCCCATTGGACCGGACGGTTTTGGGGAGATCAGACACACCCTTCAACGCGTGGCCCCGGGCAAGCCTGTGGTTGGGATTGCCGGCATCACGTCTGAAAACTGTGCGCCCGTTATGGCGGCGGGGGCTGACGGGGTTGCGGTGATTTCAGATATCTTCATGGCCGATGACGTGGAGGCGGCGGCCCGGCGGCTGGCAGCGGCTGTGCGGGGAGCCGGGGAGGCAGCGGCATGAGCCATCCCACCGCTCTCACGATTGCCGGATCTGATTCCGGCGGCGGTGCTGGAATTCAGGCAGATCTGAAGACGTTTTCCGCTCTTGGGGTTTATGGCTGCTCGGTGATTACCGCGTTGACGGCCCAGAACACCCAGACGGTCAGCGGCGTCATGGACGTGCCGGCCGAATTCATCACCCAGCAGTTAGATGCGGTGTTTTCCGACATTGACGTGCATGCGGTTAAGATCGGAATGCTGTCCATCCCTGAGACCATCGAAGCGGGGGCAGATGGCCTGAAGCGCCATGGTGCGCGGAAC
>JANQOW010000163.1 GCA_028285595.1 Hyphomicrobiales bacterium | reverse complement strand
TCCGTGATCTTGGAGAACCACGCCAAACGCATGTTGGACCGCAACTTCGAGCAAACGTTCCGGGTGGAGCTGCAACGCAAAGACTTGGGTCTCGCGGTGGAAGCCAGCCGGGAATTGGCTATGGTGCTGCCCAACGCGACCACCGCCTGGCAGTTGCTCAATGCCTGCGAGGCGGGCGGTGATTTGAATGCAGATGCGATCTCGGTTCTGAAGGTGCTGGAACGCATGGCCAACCACACTCTGGAGGCATAGATGACAAAACCAAAGCTCGGCTTCATCGGTCTTGGCCTGATGGGCCAGGCGCTCACCGCCCATCTGACCGACTGCGGCTACACCGTCACCGGCTATGATATTGACCCACAAAAGGTTGATGAGGCCGCCGGGCACGGCGTCACAGCGGCGGCATCTTCCGCGGAGGTGACCGAGGCCAGTGACATTGTCCTGATGTGTGTGATCTCCACCGACGCGGTGGAGGCGGTTGTGTTTGGAGAAGGCGGCGTGGCCGCCGGGGCTGAGGCCGGCAAGGTGTTGGTGGACCATTCCACCACCATTGTCAGCAACACCAAGCAGATGGCGGCGCGCCTGAAAGACGCCACTGGCATGGGCTGGGTGGATGCCCCTGTCTCCGGCGGCCCGCCGGCGGCCAGGTCCGGCACACTTGCGATCATGGCGGGCGGTGATGATGGCGACATTGCAAAGATCAGCCCGGTCATGAGCGACATCTCCGGCGGCTTCACCCATTTTGGCCCGGTGGGCGCCGGCCAGGTGGCCAAGATGGTGAACCAGATCCTGGTGCTCAACAATTACGCGGTGTTGGCGGAGGCTTTAGCTCTGGCGGAAGCCGGCGGGATTGACGCAAGCAAGATCCCCGATGCCCTGGCGTCCGGTCATGCGGGCTCCAACATGTTGAAGAACATCTTCCCGCGCATGATCGCCCGGGATTTTGAGCCGCAAGGCTACGCCCGGCAAATCCTGAAGGATTTCGACATGCTGCACGATCTGGCCAAAAGCCTCAAATCGCCCACGCCCATGTCCAGCCAGGCCACGTCCCTGTTCCGCATCCTCTGCTCCAAGGGACATCAGGAGCTGGACGGAATCTCGGTGCTGAAACTGTTTGACCAGAACGAGCAGGTGTGAGGAGACGCGGGGAACCACACCCTCCGTCATCCCGCGTTCCCCTTCCGTCATCCCCGCGAACGCGGGGAACCAGGGCATTTGAGCTCAGAGCAAGCGGTTCTGGGTCACGGATATTTTGCTGGCGCAAAATTCCGGGATGACGATTGGTGAGGAGCGGTTAAACCGGGCGATAAACCGCACGCGCATTGTCGTGGAACAGCTTCGCCTGCGCCTCTTCCCCCAGCGGCGCGGAGATCTCCTTGAAGCCTGAGAAGATCTCATCAAACGTGCCGCACAAGCTGTCCACCGGGAAGTTGGAGGCAAACATGGCCCGCTCCACCCCGAAGATCTCGATGGCCTGACGCACCACATCTGCGTTGAGTTCCACACTCCAGCGCTCACCTGGAATACCAATGCCTGAAACTTTCACCATGGCGTTGGGCTGATCGGCAAGCCGTTCCATCCCCTCACGCCAGCCGGCAAGCCCCTGCTCACTGCGATCCGCTGGCAGGCCGGTGTGGTTCAAGATGATGAGCGTGTCAGGGAAATCCCGCGCCAGATCGGCCGCCTCGCCCAAGTGCCACCACGGTGTCTGCAAATCGTAATGCAGGCCATGGGTGGCCAAATGACGATACCCCGCCCTGAAGGTTGGATCGGCCATGGACCCCGGCGCGCCTGCCACAAAAGCTTCCGGCGAGGCCGCCGCGACTGGCTTTTGGCGCACGGAACGCATCAGCGGGTAACCGGCATGTGCGGCCAGAACGTCTGCGATATCGTCCCTGGCAAACCAGGCCTGGCCGATCACCGCGTTTGGAAAACCGGTGTCATCATGCAACTGGTGCAGCCATTGTGTCTCCCCCACCGGGTCGTCGCTGACCCACTCGGCCTCCATATGCACCGTCTTCACCACATTGTGGCGCGCGGCGTCCCGCTGATAGTCCTCCACAAGGTAATTCCGACAGATGGCTGAATAGTCCCCATAGCGAAACGGAATGCGCTCATCTCCGCAGAGCCAGGGATGGCGGCCAAGCCCCAGATCCCAGAAATGATGGTGGGCATCGATAATGGGAAGATCATTCATTTCTTGGCCTTTCCATAGCGCCAGGGTTCAGCGCATACTCCAGCGCATAAAAGAACAATAGCGGGAGGTGGAACGATGGCGTCCTTCAAGGAGCTCACACACACACGCAAGCTGAAGCTTGGCACTTATATTGGCGAGTTTGCAACACCGGGCATTGGCCAGATCCTGAAAAGCGCCGGCTGCGAATATGCTTTCGTGGACATGGAGCATAGCGGCTTTGGATTTGAGACGGTCAAGGCGGTGCTGCGCAACCTCCACGATGCCGGCATTGCCTCGCTGGTGCGCCCGCCGTCAAAGGAATACCATCATCTGGCCCGCGCCTGCGATGTGGGCGCGCAAGGGATCATCCCGCCCATGTTGGGCACCCCCGCCGAAGCCAAGGCCTGTCTGGACGCCATCAACTACGTGCCGGAGGGAAACCGGGGCTGTGCCTTGAACATCGCCCATGATGATTATCATCCCGCCTCCGTGCTCGACGCTCTGGCCGCCGCTAACCGAAAGACGTCGCTCACACCCCTCATCGAAACCGCTGAAGGCATAGATCACTGCGATGAAATCGCCGCCATGGATGGCGTGGATTGCCTATGGATCGGCCATTTTGATCTGAGCGCCTCTCTCGGCATCCCCGGCGAATTCGAAAACCCTGCTTTCACCGACGCAGTGGATGCGGTGCTGGCCGCCGGCGCAAGGCATAACAAGAGTGTTGGCCGGCTGGTGGGCTCGCCTGAGGAGGGCGTTGAGCTCTTCACTCAGGGTTTCGATTTCATCTGCTATCTGGGGGACATGTGGTTGCTGCAGCGCGCCCTCACGGAAGGTTTTTCGGCCATCAGATCTTCCGTGAGCAACGAGGCTCTGGCGGGAGGACGCAGCTCATGAGCACGTTCCGCGTCGCCCTCAGCGCCGATTTTCAAAAGCCCGACGGCACTGCCGCCTACCCGTCCTTCGACTTAAGCCCGCTGGAGGATGAGCCCCAGATTGAATGGGCCTATGTGCCCGTCACCAACGGCCGGATCGCCGCCGAAGACATGGTAGGCTTCGATGCCCTCATTCTCCTAGGCGCCCGTTTTGATGCGGACAGCTTCCCCGGCGACGGCCGCCTTAAGCTGATCGCTCGCTTTGGGGTGGGCTACGACACCGTGGATGTGGGCGCCTGCGATGCCAATGACGTGGCTCTGGTGATCACGCCGTCGGGCGTACGCCGCCCGGTAGCCGTCGCCATCCTCACCTTGATCCTGGCCCTGGCCGGACGGCTCATGGTGAAAGACCGGCTGACCCGCGAAGGCCCAAACGGCTGGGCCAAGCGCTCCGACCACATGGGCCAAGGGCTGGTTGGCCTCACGCTGGGCTCCCTGGGCATCGGCAATATCGGCGCGGAGATGTTCACCATCATCAAACCGCTCTCCATGAACTACATCGCCTACGATCCGTTCGCCGATGAAGAGATCGCCAAGGGGCTGGGGGTTGAACTGGTCTCCCTGGAAGAGCTCTTCAAACGCTCCGATTATCTCTGCGTGAACTGCCCGCTTACCCCTCAAACCCAGGGCATCGTGGATGCACACCATTTGAGCCTGATGAAGCCTTCCGCCTATGTGATCAACACGGCCCGCGGGCCCATCGTGGATCAGGCGGCGCTCACGCAGGCCCTAAAAGACGGCCGCATCGCCGGCGCTGGTTTGGACGTATTTGAACAAGAGCCGTCGGGCGCTGATGACCCGATCTTCAAACTGGATAATGTGATCACCACACCGCATTCCCTGTGCTGGACCGATCAATGCTTCGGCGGCATTGGCGCGGCCGACACCAAGGCGGTGCTGGATGTGATGGCTGGACAGGTGCCGGATGGCATCGTCAACACGGCCATCACCCAAAACGCGAACTGGAAGGCCAAACTGCAAGGCGGGCACGCAGACAATGGCTAAGATCGAGGCCCTGAACGCCCGGCTCTTCAAGGTGCCGTTGGCGGAAGTTCTGGTGGACGCGAAACATGGCAACCACACGCATTTTGAGCTGATTACAGCCACCGTATGCCTTGATGACGGCACCGAGGGTACCGGCTATTCCTACACCGGAGGGCGCGGCGGCCAGGCCATCGTATCCATGATCCGCCATGACCTCGCCCCCTTCCTCACGGGCCAGGAGGCAGACGATGTGGAAGCGCTCTATGAGGCCATGCAGTGGCACATCCACTATGTGGGGCGCGGCGGGGTGGCGTCATTCGCCATCTCGGCGGTCGACACCGGCTTATGGGATGCGCGCGGCAAACGGCTTGGCAAACCTCTGCGCGAAATGGCCGGCGGCGCCGGCACCACATGCGATGCCTATTGCGGCGGGATCGATCTGGGCTTCGATCTGGAGAAGCTTCTCGCCAATGTGGAGGGCTATCTCGCCCGCGGCTTCTCGGCGGTGAAGATCAAAGTGGGCCGCGAGCATATGGCCGAAGATGTGGAACGGGTGGCCGCCGTGCGCCAGCTCATCGGGCCGGATCGCACGTTGATGGTGGATGCCAACTACGCGCTGAGCGTGGAAGACGCCATTGCGGCCGCCAACGCCTTCAAACCCCACAACATCCTTTGGTTCGAAGAACCCACCATACCGGACGATTACGCGGGCTATGCCAAAATCGCCGAGGCCAGTGGCGTCCCGCTCGCCATGGGCGAGAACCTCCATACCATTCACGAGTTCGGCTATGCCTTCGACCAGGCGGCGCTCTCCTACATCCAGCCCGACGCTTCAAACTGCGGAGGCATCACAGGCTGGCTTCAAGTGGCCGAGCTCTCGCGAAAATACGATATCCCCGTCTGCAGCCACGGCATGCAGGAGTTGCACGTGAGCCTGGTCTCCGGGCAATCCAACGGCGGCTGGCTGGAGGTGCACAGCTTCCCGATTGACGAGTATACTGAGCGCCCGCTGGTGGTGGAGAACTGCCGGGCGGTGGCCCCGGACACACCCGGCACAGGCGTGGTGTTCAACTGGGAGAAGCTTGCCCCGTTTGAAGCTTAAGGGACGAGGAACATGAAAGTCACACCGATAAAGGATAGTTTTGGCGCCGAGATCTCAGACATTGATCTCAGCAAACCAATCCCTGAGGACACCTTCCAGGCCCTCCATGCAGCCATTGATGAGGCCGGGGTCGCAGTGTTTCGAGACCAGGTGTTGAGCGATGTGGATCTGGTCGCCTTTTCAGAGCGGCTCGGGCCCCTGGAGCAACCCCTAAAGCGCGACCAGTATGGCGGGGTCCACGAAAAGGTCACCATGCTCGCCAATGTGGATGATGACGGCAACATCATCAAACCCGCCGACAAGCATGGCGTCTACATGAAAGGCAACCTGCTCTGGCACTCAGACAGCTCGTTCAAGCCCGTGCCCTGCACGTACTCAGTCCTGTCAGCCAAGGAGGTGCCGAGCGATGGGGGCGAGACCGAGTTTGCCGACGCCCGCGCGCTTTATGACGATTGGCAGGGACCTTACGGCGATATTGAAAAGGAAGAGCTTGAGGATCTCATCTGCGAGCACAGCATCATCTACTCCAGGTCTTTGATTTCAGGTGATATTTTCTCCGATCAAGAGAAACGCGAAATGTCCCCTCAGCGCCAGCCTTTGGTGCGCACCCACCCCAACACAGGCCGCAAGATCTACTATGTGGGCAGCCATTGCTCCCACGTGGAAGGCTGGCCGGTGGAGAAGGGCCGCGCGCTGGTGCGTGAACTGAGCGGGTTCTGCGTTCGCCCTGAGCATATCTATTCCCACCGCTGGCAAGCCAATGACCTTGTGATCTGGGACAACCGCTCGGTTCTGCACCGGGGCCGAACCTATGATCCAACCCAGCGCCGCATCATGCACCGGGCGACAGTGGCCGGCGAAGGACCGCTGTTATGACCGGCGAGGACAGCTGGCCTTTTTCGGTCAAGGAGCTGCACCCGGCCTTCGGCTGCGAAATTGTCGGCCTCACCATGGACGAAGCCGTCTCGCCGGAGATCTTTGCCCATGTGTATGAGGCGTTCCTGAAGTACCAGCTCATCTTGTTCCGTAACGTGGATCTGCCGCCGGCCACTCAGGTGGCCCTGGCCCGTAACTTCGGTGAAGTTCAGGTTCATGTGATGAACCAGTATCACGGCTATGCGGACCATCCGGAAATCTACAAGCTCACCAACATGGACGAGCACGGCCGCCCCAACGGCAAACACCCCGACAAGGGAACCTTGTTCTGGCACACCGACGGCTCATGGCGCCCGCGCCGGGGCCTCGCCACCATGATGTTTGCTGAAGAGGTGCCCGCGGAAGGCGGCGAGACCGAGTTTGCCGACATGTACGGCGCTTATGACCGGCTGCCCGACACCTGGAAGGACCGGGTTGCCCCACTTAAAGCTCTGCACAATCTGGATTTCTCCCGCTCCAGGCGCCATGGCGAAGAGCCCATGACGGCGGCCCAGCGCGCAGAGGTGCCGCCCGTTCCTCATTCGATCGTGCGCGCCCATCCCGAAACCGGCCGCAAAGCCATCTTCTTAGGCGATCATGCGGAGAATATTGAGGGCATGGAATACGACGACGGCCGGGCGCTCATCGATGAATTGAACGGCCTACTGGTGCCCGATGAATTGATTTACCGCCACACCTGGACCCCCGGCGAATGCATGGTGTGGGACAATCGCTGTCTTCTCCACCGGGCCATGGGCTTCAATACGGCCGCTGAGATCCGCGTCATGCGCCGCTGCACGACGCTTGGAGAGACGCCGGCGGCGTAGGACGATTGCAATGACACAGCAAGCACCCTCCCCTCACTGGCAAGACGAAGAACTGCCTCGCGCCACACAAGACTTGGAGACCCTAAAGGCGGATCTTGAGAGATTCGGCTATTGCATCGTCGAGCAGGCGCTTGGGGCGAGGAGTTTACGCGCCGTTCAAGAGCGCATCATTGAGCAGGCCTCCGCAGAGCGCGAGATGCACAATATGAAGAACCCCGCCAACACCGACCCGGTCAACCAATGGGTCGGCATGCTGCTGAACAAAGGGGATGTGTTCTTTGAGTTGATTGAGCACCAGATCTACGGTGCTCTGGTGGAACATTTGATCGGGCCGGATTATCAAATTTCTTGCGTCGATGCCCAAATCCAACACCCCGGCGCCGGAACCATGCCGCTTCACACAGACCAATGGTGGATGCCGCAGCCCGTGATGCCCGGTGAGCCAAACCCGAAATTGGCGGCCATCGCGCGGGGTCAAGGCACAGCTCTCGACCCTGCCCCTGCAGCCCGGCCAATTGCTCCTGCGGCAGCAGTTAATGCCATGTGGATGATTACAGATTTTACCGAAGAGACCGGCGCGACCCGGATTGTGCCCGGCAGTCACCTGAGCGGTGAAGAACCGGATGCTTCGGTGCCTCATAAGGTGCCAACCGTGCCCGCCGCCGGCCCAGCCGGCACGGCGATTGTCTTTGATGCACGGCTTTGGCACGGGGCCGCGCCCAACACCTCCAATCACGCCCGCTTCGGCATCACAACGGTGGCCTGCGGCCCCCAGTTTAGAACCTTGGAAAACTATTCCCGCGGCTTGCGCCCTGAGATCTATGCCCGCAATGGGCCAGATCGGCTTCAAAAGCTTGGACTTGCCACCTGGTCAAGCTATGGGCACACCGGCGATCCAGACGCAAAAGTCAGCGCTGATGGAAGTGGGACCCTGGGCGAGCTTTCCCGTCGCTAGAGCAGTTCTTTGTCATATGGAATCGCTTGACCGGCTTTTCGCGTCTGCTGACGAGGCGCGGGTCGCGCCTTGGTCTGGCCGACCACAAGCGGCCCGCAACGACGCTCAGCGGGCGCGAAAACCCGGCCTTCGGT
>JANQOW010000154.1 GCA_028285595.1 Hyphomicrobiales bacterium | reverse complement strand
GGCGATGAAGTGAACGAACGCTTCAAAGCCTGGATGGCCAAGTAAGCAGAACGCTTCGATAAAGCTGGAAAGGCGGTCCCTTCGGGGGCCGCCTTTTTTCGCTACTTGGGCTTAATCTGCTCGCCGAACACCGCCAACGCCTGCTCCATGGTGCGGTTGGGGTCGATCGTTTCGCGGGTTTCGCTCGCGAACGGGGTCTCAGACAACAGGCGGAAGATCTCCGCCGCGCCCTCGTGAAACCCCGGCGTGACACCGGCGCCCGCGAACGTGGACGCAATCTCTTCCATCTCAGCAATCCAGCGTCCTGAATCGGCGGGCAACCGTGAGACACGCGTCTCCATATCCTTCAGCGTTGAGGCTTGGCTGATGCGGAACTCATTCAGCAGCTCGGGCAAAACGCCCAATTGTTGAGCGGCCAGCAGAACGGCCGTGTGCAAGGTCCACGTGCCCTTGGTGAGCCCGGCATAGGACATTTTGAGGGCCGACGCCCTTCCCGGCTCCGATCCGACAGAACTCACATCGAAGCCGAGGCCATTCAAAGCCACCATCGGGGCGGTGTCCTCGCCCGATACATAGAACCGGGTGCCCCCTCCCTTGCCGGGCGCAAGGCCGATGATGCCGCAGTCAATAAAGGACGCGCCCGCAGCAGAGATGGTCTCGCCGATTTCAATGGCCGTGCCGGGCGAGACCGCGTTGCAGTCCACGTAAACCGGCCGCGCGCCGGTGGCTGACATGTCGGCCGCCACTTGACGGGCCTGGTCACGGGCCGAGCCTGGGGGCAAGATGGATAAGATCAAATCTGCAGCTTCCACAGCCGCCCGAATGGATCCCACGTCTCTAAGGCCCGCCGCCTCAGCAAGCCCTTTCGTGCGCTCACTTCTGCCATCAAGCGCTGTGATCACCTCTTTGCCATGCTCTTTCAGGGCACGGCCGACACCGTGACCCATGTCACCCGGCATGAGAATTGCGATTGTTTCTGAGCTCATCGGTCAGTACCCGATCGCGCAACCGTCTTTGCGCGGATCGGATCCTCCGGTGAGCACGCCTTCGTCCCAATCGATCCAGATGGCCTGGGAGCCGCCGACCGGCTTGTTGGGTTTCACAATCCTATGGCCTTTGGCGGCAAGCGCCTGCCTGATCTCATCAGGCACAGTCTCTTCCATTTCCACCTCACCGTCGAACGGGTCCACCATGAAGCGCGGGCGGTCCATGGCTTCCTGGATATCCAGGCCATAATCAAACACCCCTGTGAGAAACTGCATATGGCCGAAGGCCTGATACTGGCCGCCCATAACACCGAACGGCATGACCACTTTGTCGCCTTTCGAAACCATGCCCGGAATGATCGTGTGCAAGGGGCGTTTCCCGCCTTCGATACGGTTCGGGCTTTGCGGATCGAGGGAGAAGCCCATGCCGCGGCAATGGAGAAGAACGCCCGTGTGAGCGTCCATCAAGCCAGAGCCAAAACCCATGAACAACGTGTTGATCAAGCTGCAGGCATTGCGGTCCTTATCGACCACCGTCACATAAACCGTGTCCTTGTGCCGGGGCAGATCCACATCCTGAGGCGGCTCGCTCGCCTTATCGGGATCGATTGCCCCGCGAATTCGCTCTGCAAACTCCTCCGACAGAAGCTCCTCGATAGGCACTTCGGCATAGGCAGGATCGGCCACATAGACGTTGCGGGCCCGGTAGGCCAACCGGCATGCTTCCAGCTCTGTGTGAATACGCTCCAAGGTGATGGGCGTGCGCTCATCCGGCTTGAAGCCGCTCATGATGTTGAGCAGCAGCAAGGCGATCACGCCCTGGCCGTTTGGAGGACACTGCCAGACGCGGTGGCCGCGAAACTCTGCGGAAATCGGATCGGTGTAGACCCCCTCCACGGCAGCAAAATCCTCCATGGTGTGGAGGCCGCCTTTGCTTTGGAGATAGTCGACAATGTGCTGCGCGATCTCGCCTTTGTAAAACGCGTCGCGCCCTTCATCAGCAACCGTCTGGAGGGTCTGCGCCAGCGCCGGCAAGCGCAGCATCTGGCCGATCTCAGGCAGTTTGCCGTTCGGCATGTACGCAGCCGCAACATTGGCATCGCCGGCCATCAATGAGGTCGCCCCTTCAGCATCTGCATAAACCCGCGAGGAGATGGGGTAGCCGTCTCTGGCATATCCGATGGCTGGCTGCAGCACATCTGCCAGAGACATGCGCCCATGATCGCGCACCAGCCGGTCCCAGGCATCAAGAGCTGACGGGACGGTAACGGAGTGAGGCGTTTGCTGCTCAATCTCTTTGATGCCCTGGTCGGCAAACCATTGGGTGTTGTAAGCGGCCGCCGCCTTAGCTGATCCATTGAGCGCGGTGATCTTGCGTGCATCGCCCTCTGGCGCATAAAGGCAGAAGCAATCACCTCCAATTCCAGTGGATCCGGGCTCCACCACCCCCTGCACCGCAACCGCCGCGACCGCGGCATCCATTGCATTACCACCGGCTTTGAGCACATCAATAGCCGCTTGGCTCGACAGGGGGTGAGAGGTGCAAGCCATGCCGTGGGGGGCGTGAACCGGAGAGCGTCCGGGCAACTCAAGATCGCGCATTACCGATCAACTCCTCAAAATTGGGCGGCCCACCATTGGTGGCAAGTGAACCGCAGGGCGGGAAGACCGCTATCCAGCATTTGCAAGCGCGAAACGCAAGGCTATAGTCGTATCAACCGGTTCTCATATGCACGTGATGCAAAGAGATTGACCGAGGAGATAGCCGGCCGGAAGGCCATAACTTTGGGAGACACGTATGAAGAAACTCATCACAACAACTCTTGCCGCCGCAGCTTTCGCCGTGGTCGGCACCGCGCCTTCCCAGGCCGCAGACATTCCCTGTGACACTGCGCAGCTTCTTGTGCCCTGGAAAGCGGGTGGCGGAACGCATGTGATTTTTTCCATCTTTGAAAAAACCATCCAGAACATGGATGTGAAGCCAAAGATCAAAGTGGTCACCGTACCGGGTCAAGGCGGTAACAAGGGTGCAAAACAGGCCGCAAAGGCCAAGGCCGACGGCTGCACCCTGTTCGCGATCCACCAGAGCGCCATCACCAGCTTTTTGAACGGCCGCGTGGACTTTCACTATGATGGCTTTGACACCGTCGCCAATTTGACCATGACACCTGACATCGTTGGTGCCGCGGCCGGCGCTCCGTTCAAGACCTTCAAGGAGTTCGCCGACTATGCCAAAGCGAACCCAAAGAAGATCAAGGCCGGCACCACCTTCGGTTCGACCAGCCACTTCATCTGGCTTTTGCTGGCAAAAGAGATGGGCGTTGAGTTCTCCTACGTTCCTTATGACGGAACCCGCGAGCGCATGACCGCTCTGCTGTCCGGTGCGATCGACGTGGGTGCTCTGAACGTTGCTTCGGGCTCGAAATACCTGTCATCGGGTGAGCTGCAAGGCTTTGCAATTGCCGCTGAAGACCGGGCCAAGCAACTGCCCGACATGCCGACGCTGAAGGAAGAAGGGGTCAACATGACCTTCGCACTTGAGCGCGGCATCGTAGCGCCCAAAGGCACCCCTAAAGAGGTGATCGAACATTGGGCAGCGATCTTTAAGAAAGCCTCAGAAGACCCTGATCTGATGAAGCAAATGGACGCCAAAGGCACTGGTCTGCGCTATCAGGGACCGGCTGACTTCCGGGCCTGGGCTGATCAGATCTATAAGGACTACGAGGCCGTTGCCATCGAAATCGGCATGTTCAAGAAGTAGCCTCACGACCACGTGCGCCCGGCCCGTATGAGCGGCCGGGCGCATGTCCCTCCTTTAGCTGACGAGACAGTATGTCCAGCCTTAACCGGGATACATTCGTTGCGATCGTTCTGCTGCTTGTCTGCGGCGGTCTTTACGTTGCGTCTCTGGAGATCCGTGAACCCGATTACGGTCAGCTCTCGCCGGCAACCTGGCCACGGATGATCATCGGTATCGTTGCCTTTCTGAGCATGATCTACCTGGTGCAATCGATCCGGCGCGGGCCGGATGAGAAGGACGACGAAAAGAGCTGGGAAGGCTTTGGCGCTTTCCTTGCCCAATGGCGCAACGTGCTCTGGGTGTTTGCCTTGTTTCTGGGGTACCTGCTGGCCTTGCCCTGGGTGGGCATGCTCTTAGGCGGGGCAGCTTTTGTTTTTCTCTTGCTTACGGTTCTGGGACCTTTGTCCGGGCGGGATATGCTGATCCACCTGGTGATCGCCCTCGTCACGGTCGGCGGCATGTGGCTGCTGTTTACCCACGGACTGGGGGTCATTCTTCCCCGCGGCGAGCTGACCGGGATCTGAAGGCGGCATAATGGTTCTCGACAATCTCCTGCTGGCCTTCGCTGAAATCGGCTCCATTCAGACCCTTCTTCTGATGATTGTCGGGGTCGGTGCCGGCTTGTTGGCCGGTTCGGTTCCAGGCTTCACCATCGCCATGGCCGTGGTGCTGACCCTGCCCTTTACCTTCTCCATGCCGCCAGCCCAGGGGCTTGCCACCATGATCTCGGTGCTTGTGGGCGGGCTGTCGGGAGGTCTCATGTCGGGGATCCTGACCGGGATCCCCGGAACACCCTCCTCGGTGGCGACCACTTTTGATGGCTTTCCCCTGGCGCGCAAAGGCGAGCCGGGCTTCGCGCTCGGTCTTGGCGTGTGGTCCTCCTTTTTCGGCGGCATGATTTCTGCGGTGCTGCTGGTGCTGTTTGCACCGCAGCTCGCGCGCATCGGTTTGGAGTTCCAGCCTTGGGACTTCTTCATGCTGGTGATCTTCGCGCTGACGGTCACAGCCTCTCTTGCCGGACAGAACCTCATCAAGGGGCTTATTGCGGGGGCCCTCGGCCTCTTGATCCGCACGGTCGGGGAGGATGAGGCGGTGGGCGTTGGGCGCTTCGACTTCGGTTCGGACTATCTTTTGTCGGGCTTTGATTTCATTGCGGTGCTGATTGGCCTGTTCGCCTTCAGCCAGTTGCTCTCCGATGTGAAGGACCGGTCCTCAGCTCAGCAGGCGCTGACCGACACCGGCGATGTGCGCGTCAGGATTGAGCATGTGCGGGCCTTGAAAGAACTGGCCAAGCGTTGGGTGGTGGTGGTGCGCTCTGCCTTTATTGGCATGTTCACGGGCATCCTGCCCGGGGCCGGCGGCTCAATCGCCAACATTCTGGCTTATGATCAGGCCAAGAAATCATCCAAGGAGCCTGAGCGCTTCGGCAAAGGCAATCCTGAGGGCGTGATCGCGCCGGAGGCCTCAAACAACGCGGTTGAAGGCGGTGCGCTCACTCCGCTGATGGCTCTGGGTATTCCAGGTGACGTCACAGCCGCCATCATGCTGGGCGCGCTCCTCATTCACGATATCGTCCCCAGCCCCAGCTTCATCTCAGAAGAGCCGGTTTTGGCATATTCCATTTTCATCGCCTTCTTTGCCGCCAACTTCATCATGCTGGGCATGCAGTCGGTGATGCTGCGGGTTTTTGTGCTGGTGACGCGCATCCGCATGTACATGCTCGCGGCCGTGATCCTGGGGCTCGCCTCCATTGGTGTCTTCGCGCTCAACAACGTGGCGGATGATATCTGGACCCTCTTGTGGTTCGGCATTTTAGGCTTTTTCATGCGCCAGTTTGGCTTCCCGCTGGCACCGATGATTTTGGGTGTGGTTCTCGGCAACATCGCTGAACTCAATCTGTCGCGGGCGCTTGCCATCTCCACCGACTACACCTTGTTCTTCACGCGCCCCTGGGCCTTGTTCTTCTTCATCATCGCCATTTTCTCAGCCGTCTTCCCGCTCTTCCAGCAGGCCCGCGCGGAAGGCAAAAAGTGGGTCCGTTTCTACGCGCCGGCTTTGCTGACATGCATTTCGCTTCCCCTTTTCATGATGGGTGGCGCGGTGCGGCCTGGCCTCGCCCTGCTTTGCCTTTGCCTTGCGGCCTTCCTCGGCTATAGAGCCTTTAGGAGCGCGAGCGCCCCTGCTTAATCCGCTCCGGAGCCTTAATGTGGACAGTTGAAACGCTTGCCCTCGTAACGGTCACTTTTTTGATCGGAGGACTGGTCAAAGGTGCCCTTGGACTTGGGCTGCCTCCCATAGCGCTTGCGTTTATGGCCGCGCCGCTGGGTGTAAAGGCCGCCATGGGCATCATGCTGGGGCCCACCGTCATCACCAATGTTTGGCAGGCCCTCGCGGGGCCATCTCTGGGCGAGTTGTTGCGCAGACTTTGGAGCTTTCTGCTGGCAGCCTTTGTCGGCATCTGGTTCGGCGTGGACATCCTGGCGGTGACAAGTGGGGACTTCCTGCTTGGAGCGCTCGGCCTGTTGTTATCGCTCTATTCGCTGGTCAGCCTCGTGAGCCCGCAGATACCGCCGCCAGGCAAGCGCGAGAAGGTGCTGTCGCCCGTTGCCGGCGGTGTGGGCGGAGTGGTGTTCGGGATCACGGGCACCTTCATCGTGCCGGGCGTGCTTTACCTGCAAGCGTTGGGCCTCAACCGCGACATGATGGTTCAGGCCCTGGGATTGACGTTTGTGACCATCTCGGTGGCGCTCGCCATTTCCTTCACGCGCCACCAGTTGGTGCCGTCCGATGTGTTTTGGATCGCGCTTTATGCGGTCTGCCCTACGGTTGTCGGCCTGGTTCTGGGCACCAGGTTCCGGCACAGAATCTCAGAGGCCCAGTTTCGCCAGTACTTTTTCATCGCCCTGCTCCTGGCGGGGCTCTATATGCTGGTGCGGTCGGTTTACGGATAAGCGGAGAGCAACATGGGTGCCGGACAAGACATCACATTGGCGATTGCGGGCCTCGGGGCCATCGGCATGAAAGTGGCGCGCGCGGTGGATCAAGGGTCCCTGCCCGGCATGCGGCTTACGGCCGTTTCAGCGCGCGACTTGGACGGAGCCCGAGCCAAGGTTGCCGAGTTTCACTCTCCGCCGCAAGTGGTGGTGGCCCGCGAGCTGGCACAGCACGCCGATGTGGTTGTGGATTGCGCGCCCGCCTCCGCCTTTCTCGACGTGGCAGAGCCGGCGATCGCGCAAGGGCGCACCTTCATGCCCTTGTCCGTGGGGGCCTTGCTGGGACATATGGACTTGGTCGAGAAAGCCTCACAATCCGGTGCCAAGATTGTGGTGCCAACCGGCGCCCTTATCGGCCTCGACACAGTCCGCGCCATGGCAGTGGGCGAGATCTACAAGGTGACGCTGCAAACCCGTAAACCACCTGGCGGATTGGCCGGAGCGCCCCATTTGGTGAACAACGACATTGATGTGCTGAGCTTCACCGAGGCTCAATGCGTCTTTCAGGGCACCGCGCGCGAGGCCGCATTGGGCTTTCCGGCAAATGTGAACGTCGCGGCCGCTCTCGCCTTGGCGGGGGTTGGCCCGGAGAAGACCATGGTGGAGGTGTGGGCAGATCCTGCGCTTAAGCGGAACCGCCAGACGGTGACCATCGAATCTGATTCAGGAGAGGCGACGATGACCATCAACAACATCCCCTCCGATGAGAACCCGAAAACCGGCCGCATCACCGCCAACAGCGTGATCGCCACCTTGCAGCGCTTCACAGATCCTCTGGTGGCCGGGACCTAAAAGTCCACGCCAATGTCGCGGCGCATGGCGTAAAGGCAGTCCGCGCCTGGATATTCGGCAATCAGGGCCGCATTGTCCGGACGTTTAAGCCAGACGAACTCTCCGTTCTCCCAATACGCGGTGCCGTCAATCGTCACGGTGGGATCAAACACCGACCAGGCGATCTCACCTGGCGCATACTCGCCGCAGGTGTGGAAATGGAGATAGCGCGGACTGGCAAAGGAAACCGCCCCCCACCGTTCCAGATCATCGCTCGCCTGTCCGTCATAGAATGTGTGCGGGTTCAGGCCCAGATGCCAAGAATGGACAAAGTCCCGGTCGATCCCAAACGTCTCCGCAACCATGTCGCAATGCGCCCTTATGGGTGCAACATCAGCCTCATCGCCTTCAATCTGCGTCAACCGCCCGTGTTCCACATGGGCCGTAACAGGCTGCCCGATGGGCAGGAATGCAGGCGTGTAATGCGCCTTGCCCCCTGGGATCAGCCAGTGAGCAAGTGCAATCTTGCCACGCATGGTGGTGCACGGGACCGGCTTGAAGGTTGTCACCGGGAAAAGGCCAAAGGTGAAATCTTCGTCCTCATCACCCTTCCATTCAAATGTGCCCTCTGCGTCCGTTCCAAGCGGGCATGTGATGCGCCAGTGTTCAGCCTGATCAAGCTCCGTTTCGAGCTTGCGATGCAACGTGCTCATAAGGGCGTGCGGCACCGTGGAATAAGGTGAGCCCAAGAGAGTTTCATTGAGGGCATAGCAGATGGTCTTGGTGGCCGTCCCGGGCATTGGCAGGAAGCGCGCATGGTCGGCCAACCGGCTCAGGAACACGGTGTGATCAACGCGGCTCATCTGCTCGACCAACCCGTCAGGCAGATCACCCACTTTGTCCGGAAGTGCTGCCTCGATCAGGCTGACGGCGGCCCCCAACTCACGCGCAACCTTCTCCACGCACGCCGGCACCTGCCGATCATAGTGGCGTTCCTGAGGGTCTTCCGCAACGATCAGAACCCGGTCGCCGGGCTTCATGCCAACGCAGCTTAGGAGCAGGTTGCGCGCGCCCAGTTCCGGATTGATTGTGGAGGCCGCCATGGGGTCGGTCACGTCATTGCCGCCAGAGAATCGGGAACAGCTCATGCTCCATTGCTGAACCGTCTTCGAGCTGAACCTCTGGAAAGGGGGGCGATGTTTTCCAGGCCCGCGTCGCAAATACCGCATCATCGCCGAGCCAGCGGGTCGAGAAGCCTCTGCGCCGCGTCTTCAACTGGGTGGTTGCCGGTGCGCCATGGAGAGTGCGCATGTGAAAGACGATGCAATCTCCAGGCTCAAGGTCCCAGGACATGATGGTTCGCTCGTCGCGCTCTGACTCAATGTCGGGAAGGGTTTCGAAACCCTCGATGCCGCGCGCATAGTCCTTGTGGGTCAAAAACAGCCTGGGATAGTAAAGTGCGCCGGTCGCGTGGGAGCCCGCCACGAACTCCGGGCAGGCGCTGGCCGGCACCGGATCCAGAGGCAGCCATATGGATGCAAGCTTGTCTCCCTCAACGCCGTAATAGGGCAAATCATGATGCCAGGGGGTGACCTCCTCGGTGCCCGGTTCTTTCACCAGCACATGTTCGTGATAGATCTGCGCCGTTGAGGAGCGCATGAGACGGCCCACAATTTCAGCAGCGGGTGAGCCACGCAGGAAGGCCTCATATTCTTCGATGCGCTGCCAGTTACAGTAGTCGTCATAGAAGCCGCCCGGCTTGCCATTTTCGGTGTACACCGTGCTGTAAGGCCCTGGACTTTCAAAGTTTTTCTCCAAGCCATCGGCCAGGAGCGACAACCAGTGCTGATCGAACACGCCGCGCAGGATAATGGCCCCGTCGCGATCAAACCTCTCTATGTCCCGATCCGTGACCAGGGCGGTCATAGGGGCGCCCCCGCCTCCTCGCCGGTGCGTCCCCAGAACAGCTTGCGCACCTCAGGAGAGTTGGTCACGCCTTCATTTTCCGCATAGCACAAAACGGGCACCAGGCGTTTCTTCGGGCCGGAGACGCGGGCCACCCGGTGAATGGTCTGATTGCCTCCAAAAATGAGCAGCGTACCCGGCGTAAACGGCAGCTCAACCACATCTTCGCGGTAACCATCCAGAATGCGGCCCACTCTTTCCTGCTCGTCGGTCACGCCGCGGATCTGTGGCACATACTCAAAGGCACCGCCCTCTTCGGGCGGCTGAAGCATGAGGGTAACGGTGAACTCCGACTCATCGAAATGCCAACCATGTTCCCCACCATCCTTGAACACGTTGATCGAGCAGGCCCCCATGATGTCGGCAAACCGATGCAGCTTCGGTTTGCCGAGCACAGCACCGATGAAGTCGCGCAACGGGTCCCAGTTGTACAGAGCACGCAAGGCAGCGCCTTCTGGGATCAGGTCGTAGGCGACCGAACCCACATAGGTCTCTTCCTGACGCGCGCGAACGTCGTCGCTTTCCAACCCATCTTCTTCTGTCAGGTAGGCGTTGTGCGTGCTCTTGCAGAAATAGGCCTTGTCTGAGAGACCTTCGGCCTCGGCGGCAAGACGTTCCAGCGCCTCCGGCTTGATGAAACCGTTCAGCATACACAAGCCCGTGGTTTGGTACTGCTCACGGCATTTTGCGGCGAAGGCCGCTCCGTTGCTGGATGTGATATCGGCGATCGGATAGCGGGCGAGATCCACCATATGCTCGGCTGGGTGGCCTGTAGTCGTGATAGGTTCCATTGGCGGGCTCCTTCAATCTGCAGCGCGATCGTATCACTGGAGTTTGCCAGGACAAGAGTGATTTATTTTCAAGACTGAGGGCCCCCATTTTTGTATGGTGTCGCGATGGCTGGACGCTCCATATTCGACACTGAAGATGCCCGGCGCCTCGCCAAGCGCCGCATGCCGCGCATGATGTTCGACTTTGTGGATGGGGCTGTGGGGAGCGAGCTGGCTGCACAGCTCAACAGCGAGGCGATCCGCCAAATAAGACTGTGCCCGCGGGTGTTGGTGAACGTGGATGGCAGAACCCTCTCCAAGACGTTCCTGGGCGAAGAAATGGGCCTGCCCTTCGGTATCGCCCCCATGGGTATGTGCAACCTGGTATGGCCCGGTGCAGATCAGATCCTGGCCAGCCAAGCCGCCGAACACAAGATCCCGGTTGGCGTCTCCACAGCCGCCTCCACGCGCCTTGAGGAGATGTACGAGCGCTCCGAAGGTCGTGCCTGGTTCCAGCTCTACGTGTATCAGTCACACGAGGCAGCATTTGAACTGGTGGACCGCGCAGCAGCAGCCGGATACACCAAGCTCCTGCTCACCGTCGATGTAACCCAACTGTCGAGGCGGGTTCGGGACCTGCGCAATGGGTTCCATGTTCCCTTCAAGATGGGGCTCCGACAGTTTGCCGACTTCGCGCTGCACCCAACCTGGTCGCTGACAACATTGGTGAAGGGCGTCCCCTCGCCGCAAAACTATGATGCTCTTAAGGGCGATGCGAATGCGACCAGAAAAGCCAACCGAGGTTCGGCCGATTGGGACTTCCTGAAGCGCTTGCGAGATCGTTGGAAGCATTCGCTGTTGGTGAAGGGCGTCCTGTCGCCAGACGACGCCCTTAAGATCAAACAAACCGGGGCAGACGGGATCTCAGTGTCCAATCACGGAGGGCGCCAACTGGACAGCGCACCTGCCGCCATTCATGCATTACCGGCGGTCCGGGCCGCAGTTGGATCGGATTTCCCCTTGGTCTTCGACAGTGGCGTGAGGTCCGGGGAGGATGTGGTGAAGGCTCTTGCAATGGGTGCCGATTTTGTCTTGCTGGGGCGGCCAATGCTTTATGCCATCGGCGCAAATGGCGAGCGCGGATTGAACCAGCTCATTGAGGCGCTCCGTCAAGATATCGACGTCGCCCTGTCGCAAACGGGCCTGAGGGCCGTTTCAGATGTGAGCGCCGGGATTTTGCAGGACCCGAGCATGGCAACGCTGAAGGACTGAAGAGGCTCATCATGGCGGAGGCAAAGCGAATAAGGGGCGGCAACCTGTTGGCCAGGGCTCTTCATGAGAAGGGCATTGAGCATGTGTTCACTCTGTCTGGCGGCTTCTGCAACCCGGCGCTTGAAGGGTTCATGGAGTGCCAGATGCGCGTCGTCAATTGCCCGCATGAGCAGATCGCCGGTCATCTCGCCGACGGCCATGCCCGGCTCACGCGCAAACCGGCCGTCTGCCTGGTTGGCCCGGAAGGCTTTGCGAATGCGGTTCCGGCCATGATGGAAGCGTGGGGCGAGCGCTCACCGGTGATCTTCGTGACCGGATCCAGCACGCTCAAGCGTCAGGGAGCGGGTGGCTTTAAGGAGATCGACGATGTGACCATCGCCGCTCCCCTGACCAAGTACAGCGCCAGCATCACCGATGGCGAACGGATTGAGGAGTTTGTTGACCGGGCCTACACCATCGCCACCAGCGGCTATCCCGGGCCGGTGCACCTCAGCTTGCCGGTGGACATCATGTTCTCTTCTTTCCCTGAGACGGCGGCATCCGGCGAGCGCCCCTTCACAAACCGCCCTCGCCCCCCGTCGCGCGCCTGGCCGGACCCTGAAGCGTTGGCCGGCGTCTTGAAGACCATCGCGTCTGCCGAGCGCCCGGTCCTCATCGGTGGTCACGGTGTGTGGTGGTCCGGCACGGAAGACAAGATGGAGGCGGCCGCGCGGGCCCTCAACATTCCCTTCTTCAACGTGCCCTACCACCAAAAGCTGCTTGGCGAAGATAATGACATCTACATGGGGCTGGCGGACGTGCACCAATACCCGCCGGCAAAGTTTGCCCTGGAAGAGTGCGACGTGGTGATCATGGTGGGCGGGCGCCTGGACAATCAGATGAATTTCGGCAATCCCCCGCTGTTTCCAGACAGTCTGGAGCTGATCTGCGTCAACGGCTCTCATGAAGAGATAGAGTTCAACCGCGCTGCCGATCAGGTCCTGCTATCAGATCCCGGGGCGTTTTTCGACGCCCTCAGCGCTCTAAAGGCGCGTGGTGACTGGCGCCTTGATCGCACCTGGCTCGACCTCAATCTGACCAAGCGCGAAGACTGGGTATCGGAGACCCTAGCCAACCTGGCGGCAGAAACGGATGCAGCAGATGAGGCCGGCGATAACATGCACCCGCTTCAACTGCCACTGGATGTACAGACGTGTTTGACCCCTAACGACTTTCTTCTTTTTGACGGGGGTAACACCCATTTCTGGTCGGAGATTGCGGTTAATCTTGCCGGGTGGAATGGGCAGAAGCTCGCCGGAATCATGCACCCGGGGTCATACAGCATGCTTGGATGCGGGGTCTCCTTTGCGCTCTCGGCCAAGTCTCTGAACCCGGACAGCACCGTGGTGCTGATCAGCGGCGATGGAGCGTTTCTGTCAGGAGGCCTCTCCATTGAGGCGGCCTTTCAGGAAAAGACGCCGATTGTGGTGGTGATCGACAATAATGGCGGGCTTGACTGTATTTCCCAGCAGCAGGAACGCCTTTTTGAAAGCGGCGAACACTTTGCCACCGATTTTAGAGATATCCCGTTTCATGGTCTGTTTGAGGGCATGGGCGGGCATGGTGAACTGGTTGAAACGCGCGATCAGTTGGTACCGGCGCTCAAGCGCGCCATTGCCAGCGGTAAACCCGCTTGCCTCAACGTTAAGGCCAAAGGCGTGATCAGTCCCATTGTGCTGGCCACCACAAGCAAGCGCGATAAAGCCTCAATCGAGTAGGCAAAATGGCAACACTCTCCACGCACACCTTAAACTCCGTTGACGGTTCCCACGCAGGCGGCATTGCGCTCAGCCTTTATCGGATCGGTTCAGGAGGCCAGCGCGAAGACGTGCTGAGCGGCCAAACCGATGCAGGGGGACGCTTCTCCCAAGAGATCGCGTTGACCGACGAGGAAACGGCGGCAACCTACGAGCTGGTCTTGCAAACAGGCGCCTATTTCCAAGCAATGGGCGTTCAGGCGACACCTATGCAAATCTGCCAGGAAACAGTGGTCCGCTTTCACATGCCTGATCCGGAGGCGCGGTATCACATCCCGATGATGCTGGCACCCAACAGCTATTCCGTCTGGTGGTCGGGCACCTGAGGCTAGCTCGCCTCGCGCAATTGCTCTGCGGCTTCCAGGCTGACCGAGACGAGCTGAGAGACCCCCTTCTCCGCCATGGTTACGCCGAACAGTCTGTTCATTCGGGCCATGGTCAGCGGATGGTGGGTGATGACCAGGAAGCGGGTTTCCGACTTCTGGCACATTTCCTCGAGCAGACGGCAGAACCGCTCCACATTGGCATCGTCGAGCGGTGCGTCCACCTCGTCGAGCACGCAAATGGGTGACGGGTTGGTCAAGAACACCGCGAAGATCAGCGCAGTTGCCGTGAGCGCCTGCTCGCCACCGGACAGAAGGGACATGACCTGGGTGCGTTTTCCAGGCGGGCGGGCATAGATCTCAAGGCCGGCATCAAGCGGATCGTCAGAGTCCGTCAGCCGCAGCTCCGCCTGCCCGCCACCAAAAAGGCTGGTGAACAGGGAGATGAAGTTCTCGTTCACTGTGTCAAAGGCGGCCAGAAGGCGCTGACGGGCCTCCCTGTTGAGCGAGCCAATGGCGCCGCGCAGCTTGTTGATGGCGCTGATCACATCCTCACGTTCGGTGACAAGCTCCTCAACCTGAGTGGTGATCTCCTCAACCTCTTCTTCCGCCCGCAGGTTTACGCCACCAAGCCGCTCGCGCTCGGCCTTCAGCTTCTCCAGCTTGGTCTCAATCTGCGCAAGCTCGGGCATTTCAGATGACTCAGTGAACCCTGCCAGTTCCAGCGCTTCCTCAGGTTTGCACTCCAGCGTGTCGGCAATCCGGGCCGTCATCTCTTCCAGACGCTCGCGCTGCGCCTCCAGGCGCGCTTCTGCGCGGGCATGCGCCTCGCGCGTTTCCGCCAATGCATCCAGTGCATCACGCTCAATGCGTGTCAGTTCCGTAAGCTTGGTCTCTGCCGCAGCCAAAACATCGGCCGCTTCCGTGCGTTCCTTCTCCGCATCGGAGAGCGCACTTAGGAGCTTGTTGCGTTTGGCCTCCCATTCGGCGGGCTGGCCGGACAAACCTTCAAGCTCCTCTTGGGCCTGCTTGGCCCTGGCCTTGAGGGTTTCAATCTGCGAATTGGCCTTTTCGATCCGGGAGGCCCAGGCGGCGCGTTCCTCGGAGATGGCATTCAAACGATTGGCCCGGGTCTGGGCTTCCCGCTCCAGGCCATCATGGGTCGCGCGGGCTTCTGCATAAGCATTGCGGTCAGCTTCGGCCGCAGCCCTCAGCTCTTCGATCTGGCCCTCAAGGGCCTTTGAACTCTCCAGGCCCTCTAAGTCTTTCTCTGCGGCTCCATGGGCGTCTTTGGCCTCTTGAACGCTGGCCTCAATGCGCCGCCTCGCCTCCTGCAACGCACTTGCCCGGGCCGACTGATCGGCCATCTCACGCTCATGGGCGCCAAGAGCCCCGCGTGCGTCATCCAGAGCACCTGAAGCTTCGCGGCGCTGCTGGCGAGCCGCCTTCTCCGCCTCCACGGCGGCACTCAGATCATCGCGTGCTTTTTGATGGATGGTGCGCAGTTGATCGGCCTCTTTGGAGGCTGCGGCGGCATCTTGCTGGAGCTGGCCCAAACGGTTGCGCTCTTCCAGGCGCCGCGCCGCCAGGGTCGGCGCTTCGGCGGCAGAGGTATAGCCGTCCCAGCGCCACAAATCGCCTGCGCGTGACACCAGTCGTTGGCCCGGCTTCAATCCGGCCTGGAGGCGCTTGCCTTCTTCCGGCACAACAATCCCGACCTGCGAAAGGCGGCGCGTCAGGGCTTCAGGACCTTGGACGAAATTGATCAGGGCTTCAGCCTCTGACGGCAAATCTTGAGGAGCTTCCAGGGGCGGCAGCGCATCCCAATGGACGGGCGCCGTGTTGTCGCCTGCAGCTTCCAAATCCTCGCCCAAGGCGGCGCCCAAGGCTGTCTCATACCCTGGCTCCACCTTGACCGCATCGATCAACGGTGGCCAGAGTTCACCATCAGCCACATTGAGCATCTTGGTGAGGGTGCGCACTTCAGTGGACAAGGTGTCTGATCGGCGCCGCGTCTCGTCATAAGAGGCGCGAGCGGAGGCTTCCTCATCTCTGAGCTTTTGAACGCGCGCTTCAGCCTCTTCAACGGACTTGCCAGCCTCCTCATTCTGCTCAATCAGAGTTTTTAACTGTGCAGAAAGAGAATCAAGTTTAGCCGTGAAACCATTGTCGCCGCTTAGTGATTCCAGTTCTTCGTCAACCTTGGCGAGCTCACTGCCGAGCGCTGCCAGACGATTGGCCAGATCGGCAACCGAACGCTCCAGGGCGGCCCGGCGGGCTGCCATGTCGGACAGTTTGCGATTGGCTTCATCAAGCGACGATTGGCTTTCCCCCACCTTTGCCGCGGCAGCCTGCATGGCCTTTGCTGCTGCGCCGCGCGCGTCTGCGTCACCCGCTTCCGCGGTCTCCAAAGCCCCCTGCTCGTCATCCAGCCGGGTGCGGATCGTGTTGGTTTCAGACAGAAGGTCTTCTTCACGCTTGGTATCTTCAGCGCATTGGGCGAGACGGCCTTCCAGCTCCGTGCGGCGCTCATTGGCGCGGCGCTCCTCAGCTTCCAGATTATCGCGCTGAACCGATAGGCGCTGCACCACGGCAGCGCGGACCATTTCTTCTTCGCGTAGCTTGGGCAACTTTTCCGAGGCATCAAGTTGCGCCCGGTTTGCTTCCGACCCCAACTTGGTGTGTTGGCCCAGAACCTTGGCCACCTCTTCAAACTCTTCAGCGGTCGCGTTCACCGTGTCACGTGCTTCGCGCCATGAGGCGTAGAGCTGAGCAGCTTCGTGTTTGCGGATTTCGCCGGAAAGATTGCGGTAGCGCTTGGCCTGGCGTGCCTGGCGTTTCAGTCCAGCCAATTGCTGTTCCAGTTGGCCGACCACATCATCAAGGCGCGTCAGGTTGGTCTCCGCGCCGTTCAGCTTGAGCTCGGCCTCATGGCGCCGCGTGTGCAGCCCTGTGATCCCGGCGGCCTCTTCCAGGATGCGGCGACGGTTCTGCGGTTTGGCGTTGATGATCTCAGAGATCTGTCCCTGACGCACAAGCGCCGGCGAGCGGGAGCCTGTGGATGCATCGGCGAATAAGAGCTGAACATCACGCGCGCGGGCGTCTTTGCCGTTGATCCGGTAAGCGGAGCCGGCTTCGCGTTCGATACGCCGCGAGACTTCCAGCTCATCAGCTTCGTTAAAGCCGGCAGGTGCGGTGCGGCCGGAATTGTCCAGGTAGACCGTAACTTCTGCCATGTTGCGCTGAGGACGGTTGCCCGAACCATTGAAGATCACGTCATCCATGCCGGAACCGCGCATGGATTTGTATGAGTTTTCACCCATCACCCAGCGCAATGCTTCAAGCAAATTCGATTTGCCGCAGCCATTTGGTCCGACGACGCCTGTCAGGCCCGGTTCAATAAGAAACTCGGTCGGCTCCACAAAGGATTTGAAGCCGGACAGGCGCAAACGCGAAAACTTCATACAACTGGCCCCAAAAAAGGCGTCCCTTACGCCAAGTTATGCAGGGCGCAAATTGATTCGCGCAAAAGCCGCAAGCACTCTATCCACCCCTTTGACGCCGGCTGGAGCCAAACACGGGCGGTCAGTTGGTGAGATGCGGCTTTATCATCGCCTCAAACTGCGCCAAACCGTTATTGCCCTTCATCATAACCCCATTGACGAAGAATGTGGGTGTTGAAGACACGCCCAGCTCTGTCCCTAAATCTCGCACGGCGATGACGCCCTTAGCCACTTCTTCGTTCTTCAGGCATTCCTCGAACGTTTTCTCGGTGAACCCGGCCAGTCGGGCAATGTTGAAGAGCTCGCCGCGCACATCCGAGCCTTGGCTGGCCCATTTGCTCTGCTGTTGGAACAGGACATCGATCATAGGGAAGAACTTGTCCTTGGGCGCACACCGCGCCAGCATGAATGCCGCCAAGGACGGGTTATCAAAGGGAAACTCCCGGAACACGAACCTGACTTTTCCGGTCTTGATGTACTTTTCCTCCAGCTCCTTGAACGTGCCTTTGTGGAAGTTTGCGCAGTGCGGGCAGGTGGCCGAGGCATATTCGATAATGGTCACAGGCGCATTGTCTTCGCCAATTGCCATCTCGCCCAAGGGGCCGGCCTTCATGAGCTTGTCCAAATCTGCGGTCTGCGCCAGGGCAGGCAGCGCGGGCAGCGCAATTCCAGCGGCGGCGGCCGAAAGGAGGAGAGTGCGTCTGGTGGGTGTCATGTGTTTTCCTGACATTGGTCTAATGTATGAAACTAAGACGGATAAGCTTCAGACTTTCCGCCGTTTTGATTTTGCCGCTAGTGCCCCGCGCCCAAGCCGAACTAAGGCCTGCCGCAGGTGCTCATCTTCCACGTGATCCACATCACGTTGGAGACCGGCCTCCTCGGCTGCAGGCAGAGGGCCCACCGGCGGGCGTTGGTTCCGTTCCAAGCCACGATTGATGGGGCCCTGGACAATTTTGATCGCCGTCACGGCCTGGTAGCCATAGTAAGTGTTAAGGCGCTCAATCACATGGGGGCTTTCGTGTTGGAGTTCAATCGCTGCTGGGCCTTCGACCCGCACTGTCAGCGTGCCGCCCAACCGGCGGCGTTCGTGCCTGATGCGTTCCTGGCCGGCTGGCCACCGGAGACGCTCCGGCTGGCAGAACTCGGCCAATTCAGGCCCCACAATCGTCTCCCAATGCGTCAGAATCTGGGCATAGGCGAAGCCATGGGCGCCAAAGGCGCCGCGGGTCAATCTGTCCACATGCTTGCCGATTGCGGTTGCCATCGCTGATCGCTCTTTGCGTTCTCTTCGTAGAGCCACTATACGCCTCTTAGAGCGTTGTTCCACCAACAGAGAAGTGAAATCTTTGTTAGAATCCACAAATCTCTCTGCGGCGCTGCTCGCATGGTACGACCGCCATCACCGGGTTTTGCCCTGGCGCGCACCCCCTGGCGGGCCCAACAGGACCGACGCCTATCACGTGTGGTTATCGGAAATCATGCTGCAGCAAACCACCGTTGCAGCGGTGAAAGACTACTTCCTAAAATTCACCCGCACCTGGCCGGATGTGCATGCTCTGGCGGCCGCTGAGCTGGATGACGTTCTGAAGGCCTGGGCGGGGCTTGGATACTACGCCCGGGCGAGAAATCTGCACAAGTGCGCGCGCCAGATCTCCGAAAACCATGGCGGCCAGTTTCCCCGGTCTGCCGCCGAACTTCAAAAGCTACCCGGCATTGGTCCCTACACAGCCGGGGCCATCGCCGCCATCGCCTTTGATGAGCCTAACGCGGCGGTCGATGGAAACGTGGAGCGCGTGCTCGCCCGGTACTATGGCATTGAAACTCCACTGCCGGATGCGAAACCGGAAATCAAAAGCAAGGCGCAAGACCTGGTCCCGAAAGCGCGTGCGGGAGATTTTGCTCAGGCGCTCATGGATCTTGGCGCCACCATCTGCGCGCCGCGCAAAGCCAACTGCCTGATCTGCCCGTGGACTGAAGGGTGCCGGGGTCGGCAGCTGGGGATTGCAGAGACCTTGCCACGGAAAGCCCCAAAGAAGGCCAAGCCGACCCGGTATGGCACCTGCTTTTGGATCGAGCGCAGCGACGGTGCCGTGCTGCTGCGGCGCCGGCCGGAACGCGGCCTGCTTGGTGGGATGATGGAAGTGCCTTCGACCGACTGGAGCGAAACACCGCCGGCGGATCCGTCAGGATCAGCACCGGTTCGTGCGCAGTGGCGCGATTTGAAGCGCACAGTGCGGCACACCTTTACCCATTTTCACCTTGAGCTGGAGATCTGGTCGACGGAGGCACGCGTGGGCAAAGGCCCGTTGCCCGATCCCAACCTGCGGTGGGTCACGCGTGCAGAGCTGAACTCCGAGGCCCTGCCCAGCGTCATGCGAAAAGTCTGTGCGGCGGTCCTCAGCTAACAGACGTCAGCCAAACTGCCCGTCTCCGTCCGGATCCAGCAGTTTGTGCATGTGGACAATGAAGTAGCGCATGTGAGCATTGTCCACGGTGGACTGGGCCTTCGCGCGCCAAGCTTTCTCCGCCTCGGCGTAATTGGGGTAGATCCCCACGATATCCAGGGCGTTCAGATCGGCAAAGTCCGTGCCCTCCAGCGATTCCAGCTCGCCGCCAAACACCAGGTGAAGCAGTTGCCTGGGTTGTTTCTCGGTATCGCTCATCGTTTGCCCACCTCCATCAAATGTTGCGCTTCCAGCCACGCGTGTGGTCCAGAAGCTGATCATGAAACCTTATGCCCGCTCCCACAATGCCATGATGACGGGTCTCAGGGCCGTTGTAACGCATGGACGCACCTTTGAGGTCGGTCACACGACCTCCTGCCTCTTGCACCATGAGATCTGCCGCGGCCAGATCCCAGTCGGATTTCCCGGAGATGGCCACTGTCCCGTCTGCCTCGCCCGTGGCAACGCGGCAAAGGCGCATCGCCATGGAGGTCTGCATCGATAGGTTGATCTCAGGCCACGGCTTGGCCCACTTTTTGGAGTTGAGAATGATGGTGTGCATGATGAGATGGCAGCCCGGCACATCTCCCGGCACACTGGCAGCCAGTTTAGCTCCGTTGCAGAAGGCGCCTTCCCCGCGCGCCGCCTCGAACACTTCGCCGCGCATCGGATTGACGATGATGCCCAGAAGCGGCAAGCCCTCCTCCACCAGGGCTGCGGAGATGCACCATTGGTCCGTGCCGCGCACAAAGCCTTTCGTTCCATCTATGGGATCGACGATCCACACCCGCTTGAAGTTCCGGCGGGCCGGATTCTCCTGGGTTTCTTCAGAGAGCCAGCCATAATCGGGACGCGCCTCGGCAAGTCTCTCGCGCAACAAGGTGTCTACGGCAAGGTCGGCTTCCGTGACCGGCGTCTTGTCCTCTTTTTCCCAGGTTTCCACCCCACGTTGAAACAGGGATCTTGCGAGCTCGCCCGCCTCGCTCATCGCCTCAAGGAGCACCTTATGATCGCGGCTCAGCGGATGAGTGTCAGCTACCTGCAACGGTCATGCCCTCGATGCGCAGGGTCGGTGCGTTGACGGCCCCTTTGAATTCAAGATCATTGGCGGGCGTCAGCGCCTGATACATGTCTGCCAGGTTCCCGGCGATCGTAACCTCGGTCACGGGGTGTGTGATTTCGCCGTTTTCAATCCAAAACCCGTTCGCTCCTTCACTGTAGTCGCCAGTGATCACGCTGCCGCCGCGGCCCATCAAGCCCATCACGAAGAAGCCTTGCTTGATGTCGCCCATCAGCTCGGCGGGACTGACCGTGCCCGGTTCCATAAAGAGATTGGTTGAGCTTGGAGACGGACCGCTTGAAATCCCTCGCGATGCGCGGCCGTTGGTTGTTAACTCGAGCTGATTGGCGGTGCGCACATCCAAAAGCCAGGTGGTGAGCCGGCCTGCATCAATGAGCTTCAGCGCGTGAGCCGACTGTCCTTCCGCATCGAAGGGCCTGGAGCGCGATCCGCGGCTGAGCAACGGATCGTCCATGATCGTGATGTGGTCAGCAAACACCGGCTCGCCCATCTTGTCCTTAAGGAAGGACGTGCCGCGGGCAATGGCGCTCCCGGAGATCGCGCTGGCAAGATTGCCCAGAAGTTGTGAGGCCACACGCGGGTGATAGACGACAGGCACCTGCTGGGTTGGCATCTTTCGCCCCCCCAAACGCTTAACGGCCCGGTCTCCGGCGGTGGTGCCCACTTCGCCTGCGCTTTGCAGATCTGAATGATGAACCTTTGAGGTAAAATCGTAATCGCGCTCCATGGCCGTGCCCTCCCCGGCCAGCACGGCGCAGGACAAAGAATGGCTGGAGCGACGATAGGCGCCGGAAAACCCGTTGGAGGCCGCCAGGACCACGCCCGTCACGCCATGGCTCGCGGATGCTCCAATGGAGTTGCTTACGCCCTTCACCGCAAGGGCAGCCGCTTCGGCCTCGCCGGCTTGGTCGCGCAGTTGATCGGTGGTGGGGGAGAATTCGTCGAAGAGATCAAGATCGCCGGCGAACCCGTCACCGCCCGCGCCGTCCGGCAATCCCGCGTGAGGGTCGGGCGGCGCGGCCTTGGCCATGGCCACGGCAGTCGCTGCGGTTTCCTTCAGGCTGTCCTCGCTGAAATCTGAAGTGGAGACAATCGCTTGCGATTGGCCCACAAAGACCCTGAGGCCCATCTCCACATCTTCAGAGCGTTCCACGTCTTCCAGGGCTCCGAGGCGAACCGTCGAAGACACAGACAGGCTTTCGCCGAGGATTACATCGGCCGCATCGGCGCCCTGAGCGGCCGCGCGGCTGAGGCACTGATCAGCAATGTTCAGCAGATGGGAATCGTCATAGGTGCTCATTGCCGCCTATCTAGGACGCCTTCAGCAGTGCATCAACCGTGAAAGCGGCAAATATGATCAATCCCAGATCGCGGTTTGACTTAAACAGCCTCAAGCACAGCTCCGGATTGTCAATGTCGAGTGTGCGCAATTGCCAAGCGGCATGGCCTGCCGCCACAATGAGCCCGACATAAAAGAACGCACCAGCACCCGCGAGATAGGCGGCCGCCGCAATGAAGACAAATGCGCCGGAGAAGAACCAGATGAGCCAGGTACGGGTGGCCTCGCCAAACTTCAGGGCGGTGGATTTGAGGCCAATCAGGACGTCGTCTTCCTTGTCCTGATGGGCGTAAATGGTGTCATAGGCCAACGTCCACAGGATCCCCCCGATGTAGAGCAGCACAGCGGCCAAACTGAGTTCGCCCAAAACGGCGGCCCAGCCCATCAACGCACCCCAGTTAAAGGCAAGCCCCAGCACAAACTGCGGCCAGTACGTGATGCGTTTCATGAACGGATAAGCCGCCACCACCAGCAGAGATCCTAAGCCGACAATGATGGCGAACATGTTGAACTGCAGCAGCACCAACAGCCCGGTGAGCGACTGTGCCACCAAAAAGATCCAGGCTTGAGTGACACTGACCTGGCCTGCCGGGATTGGACGCGACCTGGACCTGGCCACTTGAGCATCGTACTCGCGGTCTACAATATCATTGTAGGTGCAGCCCGCCCCGCGCATCGAGGTGGCCCCTATTGCGAACAAGACGAGGAACCAAACCGATGGCATGCCGCCGCCTGCTGCTCCTGTGGCCATGGCTGTGGACCACCAACAGGGCAACAGCAGCAACCATGTGCCGATAGGCCTGTCGAACCTGGAAAGCCGGGCATAGGGGCGCGTGGGACGCGGCAGAAATCGTTCCACCCAGTCATGGGCGCGGTCCGCGACGGTGATATCTCCGGAGGGCTTGAACATCTCATGGCGAATTTAGCGCATTCTGGGTCTTACAACCAGGGATGGGATGACACAGGCAGCCGGGCACGCTAACACCAGCCGTGATGAGCGATGACCTACACAAAACCCCGCGCCTTTACACCGAACAGCCGCTTCAGGCCGATCTGCAGGTGGAACTGGAGAAGGCCCAGAGCCATTATCTGGGCAATGTGATGCGTCTGAAGCCGGGCGATCAGGTGCGCCTCTTCAATGGCCAGGATGGGGAATGGCTGTGCACGGTCTGCGCTTTAAGCAAGCGCGGCGGATCGCTTCAAGCAGAGCGGCAAACCAGAACGCAGAGCGCGCTTGCGGACATTCACTACTATTTCGCGCCGCTCAAGCATGCCAGGCTCGACTATGTGGTGCAAAAGGCGAGCGAGCTGGGCGCCACCCTGCTCCAACCGGTGCGCACGGACCGCACGAACGTGGCCAGGGTGAAGCTGGAACGCATGCGCGCCAATGCAATTGAAGCTGCCGAGCAGTGCAATCTGCTGAGCGTGCCAGAGGTCTGCGAGACCGTCCGGCTGGGCGCACTGTTGGATGCTTGGGATCCTAATCGCCACCTGATCTTTTGCGATGAGGCCGCCGAGGTGGCCTCGCCCTTGGCCGTTCTGGAGGCGCTGCTACCAGGTCCGGCCGCCGTTTTGATCGGGCCGGAGGGGGGCTTCAGCCCTGCGGAACGGCAGCTTCTGCTCAGCTCGCAGTTCGTCACAGCCATCTCACTGGGCCCCCGCGTTATGAGAGCTGATACGGCCGGCACCGCCGCCCTGGCCCTCGTTCAATCGGTGCTGGGAGATTGGCACTGACCGAATTGACACTTGCCCGCAAGGCTATTCACGGGTACAGCACATCGGCTCCGGTCCGCCGGATCATCTTGTACCCGCGTGCCTACCCAACCTGCACATTGGTTTGAAGTTGTGAGCATCCCCTCCCCCGATACCCCCAAGACACGAAAGCCCGTTGAAAGCTTTGATGAGCTCGTCGCCGACATTGAAGCCGGCTGCAAGCCGCCGGAAGATTGGCGCATCGGCACCGAGCATGAGAAGTTCGGCTTTCACACCGAAGATTACTCGCCGATCCCCTACGAAGGAGACCGCGGCGTCCAAGCCATGCTGCTGGGCATGCAGGAGCGCTTTGGCTGGGACCCGGTGATGGAGGGTGAGAACATCATCGGGCTCAGCGATCCGGTGAGCCATGGCAATGTCTCGCTTGAACCTGGCGGACAGTTTGAGCTGTCAGGCGCAGCGCTGAAGCATCTGCACCAGACCTGCAGCGAGGTGAACGGCCACCTGAAACAGGTTCGCGAGGTGGACGAAGGCCTTGGCATCGGCTTTCTGGGTTTGGGCTTCTCGCCCAAGTGGACGTTCGAGGAAACCCCGATCATGCCGAAGGGCCGCTACAAGATCATGCGGGCCTATATGGCGAAGAAGGGCAATCTCGGGCGCGATATGATGTTTCGCTCCTGCACGGTTCAGGTCAATCTGGACTTCGCTTCAGAGGCCGATGCGGTGAAGAAGATGCGGGTCTCGTTGGCGCTTCAGCCGATCGCGACAGCCTTGTTCGCCAACTCACCCTTCAAGGAAGGCAAACCCAACGGCTTCTTGAGTTACCGGTCCCACATCTGGACGGACACCGATCCCGACCGCACGGGCATGCTGCCGTTCGTGTTTGAAGACGGCTTCGGCTTTGAACGCTATGCAGACTATGCTCTGGATGTGCCCATGTACTTCATTTACCGCAACGGCGTTTACAACGACGTTTCGGGCCTGAGTTTCCGCGACTTTATGGCGGGTAAGTTGCCCGGCTTTGAGGGCGAATTGCCTACGCTGAAAGATTGGTCTGACCATCTGACGACCATTTTCCCGGAAGTGCGCATGAAGCGCTTCTTAGAGATGCGCGGGGCTGACGGCGGGCCTTGGAAGGAGCTTTGCGCGCTTCCGGCCTTTTGGGTGGGTCTGCTGTACCATGGCTCGTCGCTGGATGCTGCTTGGGACCTGGTCAAGGACTGGACTGAGGAAGAGCGTCAGGCGCTTCGAGAGGCCGTTCCGGCACAGGGGCTCAACGCACCGTTCCGCAACGGCACGATCTTGGAGACGGCCCGCAAGGTGGTGGAGCTCTCCAAAACGGGCCTCGCAGCGCGCAATATTCAGGATGGTATGGGCAGCGATGAGACCATCTTCCTCGATGTTATCGAAGAGGTCGCCGAAAGCGGTATGACCCGCTCGGAACGGCTGCTGGAGCGGTTCCACGGCCCCTGGGGCGGCAATATCGATAAGGTCTTCGAGGAGTGCGCCTACTGAGCGGCTCTCATCTCTTGACGCACTTGTTGGCGCAGGAGATCAATCGGAATGTACTTGCCGCCTTGACGGAAGTGCCAGAACGTCCAGCCGTTGCAGGCTTCGGCGCCTTGCACATGGGCGCCGATCTTGTGAATGGAGCCTGTAGCATCCCGGCAGGCGATCGAACCATCGGAGCGCACTCTAGCGGCATGACGCTGATGTGGATCGTAGAGCGTCGCACCTGGCTCGATGAGCCCGCGTTCCACCAGTGTTCCAAACGGCACGCGCGGCTCTGCACGCTTGCCCTTGGTGAACGCCACAGCTTCGCCTGAGCCCTCTTCAATGTTGAGGATGCGCTCCGCGGCGACGTCGATATAGGCCTGCTCGCGCTCAATCCCGATCCATTTGCGGCCCAAGCGCTTTGCCACCGCACCTGTGGTGCCGGTGCCGAAAAACGGATCCAAAACCGTGTCGCCCGGGTTGGAGGAGGCAAGGATGATCCGGTGCAGCAGAGCCTCGGGTTTTTGGGTGGGATGAGCCTTTTGGCCCTTCTTGTCCTTCAGGCGCTCTGATCCGTTGCAAATCGGCAAGACCCAGTCGGAGCGCATTTGAAGGTCATCGTTCAGGGCCTTCATGGCGCTGTAGTTGAACGTGTAGCCCTTTTCGTCTGCCCCTTTGGCGGCCCATATCAAGGTCTCATGGGCATTGGTAAATCGCCGGCCGCGGAAGTTGGGCATGGGGTTGGTTTTGCGCCAGACCACGTCGTTCAAGAGCCAATAGCCGAGATCCTGCAAGGCGGTGCCAACACGAAAGATGTTGTGATAGGAGCCGATCACCCACAGAGTGCCGGTGTCTTTCAGCACCCGGCGGCAGGCCGTAAGCCAGTCCCTTGTGAAGGCATCATAGGCGGCAAACGATTCAAACTGGTCCCAATGATCGTTGACCGCGTCCACATCTGAGTTATCGGGCCGCTTGAGATCACCCTCCAGCTGGAGGTTATAGGGCGGATCGGCAAAGATCAGATCCACAGACTTTGCGGGCAGCTTGTTGAGCTGCTCCAGGCAATCGCCCTTCAGGATTTTGTTCTCAAACCGAGCCAGATCGGGCTTAGCCTCAAACCCCATGTGCAGATCCTCATACGCCACTTACTGAGGGGACAATGGCGCACGATGTGGATTCGCCGTAAAGGGGTGCGAGAACTTATGGTTAACGCCCGTTAAGCTGCGTTGGTTTCCAGCAATGCACGGATGGGTGCAAATGACCTGCGGTGATGCAGGCAGGGCCCGTTTTGCGCCAGCGCGTTTTGATGGAACGCCGTGCCGTAACCTTTATGGCGCTCAAAGCCATAGGCAGGAAATTCGGCCGCCAACCCTGTCATGATCCGGTCGCGGGTCACCTTGGCGACAATGGACGCCGCAGCAATGGACAAAGACCGCCCATCGCCTTTCACCACCGTTTGGCTATGCATGGGCAGATCCGGCGCCTTGTTGCCGTCGATCAGACTATAGTCCGCCGGCCGCTCCAGTTTGGCGGCAGCCTCCCCCATGGCCCACAGTGTGGCCTTGAGAATATTGCAACGATCAATGCGCTCCACATCTGCGATGCCGACACCCACATCAGCCAAAGCCATGATTTCAGCGAAGAGGGATTCACGTTTTGATTCAGTGAGTTTCTTGGAATCATTCAACCCATCTGGGATGCGGCTTGCATCCAACACAACGGCGGCCGCCACAACCGGCCCGGCCCATGGCCCGCGGCCTGCTTCGTCGATCCCGGCAATGCGCTGGAACCCGCGCTGCACTGCGTCCTGCTCGAGGCTGTAATCGGGTGTCAGGGAATCATCGCGCGCCATAGCGCCACTGTGCGCCCCAAACAGGCGTGCTGGCAAGGCTTACAACAGGCTGAGCTGGTCTCCGGGCTGGGCAGGTCGCTCGAACAGGTCCGTGCGCAGTTCGCGCTTGATTTCATTGAGCCCCAGACGTTTTGCCATGACCTCAAACCGGCGCCCGATAGACCAGGCGTACGGCCCTACCCCCTTCATGCGCTTGCCAAAAGTGGGGTCGTAATCCTTACCCTCGCGCATGGATTTCATCAGGGAAAGAACATGGGCTGCCCGATCTGGAAACTCCGACTGAAGCCATTCCCGGAACAGCTCGCGCAGCTCCAGCGGCAGGCGCAGAAGAATATAGCCCGCCTCCTCTACTCCGGCGGCTGAAGCCGCCTTGAGGATCGCCTCGATCTCACTGTCATTGATTGCCGGAACCACCGGCGCGACCATCACCGTTGTGGGCACGCCAGAGGCGGCAAGCACCTCAAGCGCCTGCAACCGCTTCATAGGAGTTGCCGCTCGTGGCTCCATCTTGCGGGCCAAAGCACCGTCCATCGACGTGACCGATATGGCCACATTCACCAAGTCCTGCTCTGCCAGGGCCTGGAGCAGGTCCAGATCACGCAGAACAAGGGCGGACTTGGTGACGATACCAACCGGGTTCTTAAACTCCAGCAGCACTTCAAGAATTTGCCGGGTGATCCTGTAACGCCTCTCGATGGGCTGATAGGCGTCCGTATTGCCGCCCAGCACAATGAGCGAGGGTTGGTAGCCGGGCGCCATCAACTCCCGGCGCAACACTTCCGGAGCGTTGGGCTTAGCAAAAAGCTTGCTTTCAAAATCGAGGCCAGGCGACAGCCCCACATAGGCGTGTGCTGGCCGGGCATAACAATAAGAACATCCATGCTCGCAGCCCCTGTAGGGATTGATCGACAGATCGAACCCCAAGTCGGGCGAGGAATTCTTGTTGATCAACGCTTTAGGGTGTTCTTCAAACACTTCGGTTTTGAGCGCAGGCTGATCTTCCAACGATTGCCAGCCATCGTCGAACAAAAGGCGCTTGTTGCTCTCAAAGCGGCCTGACACGTTCGTTCGGGCACCTCGTCCGCGCGTCATTTTGCCAACGGCCGTGGGTGCCTCTCCCGTCGCTTGGCCGATTCCATGTTGGGCGGTGAATTCTCTGAGCGTAACCATGTTGGGTAACATAAGACGCAAATGAGAACATTTCAAGAACACAATTAACCTTTCAGTAATAACTGGAGGATGATATCAGGCGGCCATGTTGACGGTGATCATTCCGACCCTGAATGTGGATCATGCTCTTGAGTCCACCCTGACGGCTCTTGTGCCGGCAGTGGTGAGCGGTGTGGTCAAGCAACTTGTGGTGAGCGATGGAGGATCGCAGGATCACACAGTTTCGCTTGCCCACGAGGCGGGCGCAGACATTGTGACCGGACCGCCGGGGCGCGGCAACCAACTGGCGCTGGGCGCCAGCGCAGCGCGCGGCGACTGGCTGTTGTTTCTTCACGCCGACACCCTGCTGGAGCCGGGGTGGGATGTTGAGGTCAAACAATTCATTGCAGAAGCGCGGGCCGCCGGAGACATGGAACGCGTGGCCTATTTCCGCTTTCGTCTCAACGACCGTCAGGTCGCGGCCCGTTGGTTGGAACGTATCGTCTCGGTGCGGTGCCGCTTTCTCGCCCTGCCCTATGGAGATCAGGGCCTCTTAATTTCCAAGTCGTTCTATGAGAAAGTGGGGGGCTTTAAGAACATCCCGCTCATGGAAGATGTGGAACTTGTGCGCCGGGTGGGCCGCGGGCGCCTTGTCGGGCTGAGCCATGCCGCGGTCACCAGCGCGGCGCGCTACCGCAGAGAGGGGTATTTGAAGCGCGTCCTGCGCAATGCCAGTTGCCTGGCCATGTGGTTTGCCGGCGTGGCTCCGGAACGCATCCTGCGCTTCTACAGATGAACCACCTGGTTATTATGGCCAAAGTCCCGGAGGCTGGCCGGGTCAAGACGCGCCTCGCCCGCCACGTGGGTGCGGTTGAGGCTGCGCGCGTCTACAGGACGATCCTGGGCGGCACATTGCTGAGGCTTGCGCGCGATCCAAGATGGCGCACCTGGGTCGCAGCAGCGCCCGACCGCGCCGCGCACGCAACCATCTGGCCACCCTCGGTGTCGGTTGTTCCACAAGGCGGAGGCAATCTGGGCGATCGCATGCAGCGGGTGTTTGATCATATGCCGTCCGGGCCGGTGATCATTATCGGCTCAGACATCCCCAATATCCGGCCGCACGACATTGCGGAAGGCTTCCAGGCGCTTGGGCACCATGATGCGGTGATCGGCCCGGCGCCGGATGGCGGCTACTGGATGGTGGGCCAACGCCGGCGTCCAAAGGTGCTCAGCATGTTTTCAAACGTGCGGTGGTCAGGCCCACATGCCATGTCCGACACCCTGGCCAACCTGAATGAGGCCAAAGTGGCCCTCACCGCTGAGAAAGCGGATCTGGACACGCGGGACGATTATCTGGCCTGGCGCAGCAAGCTCTAGAGGTTGAACTGGTAGCTGACAGGGGCCCAGCGGTAGCCGATATCGCGTCGCTCCACAAACCCCACAGCCGGGAACGGCATGTGATAGCCGGCCACCGGTATCTTCTCAGCCGCCGCCATGTCGAGCAGCTTCTTGCGCGTGGCTGCTGCAGCATCTTTGTCCATATCGAACTTCACATGCCAATCAGGGCGCTGCATGGAGGCCACGTAGTGGTTGCACGCATCAGCAATGAGCATGAGCCGGCCTTTGCCGCTTTCAATGTGATAGCCCATATGCCCAGGCGTGTGGCCGAAGGCGTCGATGGCAGTGATGCCCGGGGAGGCTTCCTGATCGGGTTTCACGAAGGTCATTTTGCTGGCCAGAGGCTTCACATGCGTGTTGGCCAGCTTGCCGACCCGGCCCTCGGCTTTGTCGGGTGCGGTCCAAAACCCATACTCGATCTCGCCGGCCACATAACGGGCGTTGGGAAACGCCGGCTTGCCGTCTTCCATGAGCCCGCCAATGTGGTCGGGATGAAAGTGGGTGAGCACCACCGCATCGATTTCTTCAGGGGCGTAGCCGGCCTGCTTCAGGGCGACCAGCAAATTGCCGGCCTTCGGACGGCGGGCGGCGCCGTTGCCGGAATCAAACAGCACCACTTCCTTTCCCGTATTGACGACAACGGGCGTGAAGCCGATTTCCATCTTGTCGCCTGGAAGATGGTTCGCGTTCATCAGCGCGGCCACGTCTTCAGCTTTCTGATCCTGACCGAAGATCCCATTGACCGTGGGCACCTGAATGGCGCCATCCAGAATAGTGGTCACCTCAAATTCGCCCAACTTAAACCGATAGTGGGTCGGTACAGAGGGTCCGAGCATTTCAGCAGCGGCATGGGCCTGATGTGACTGGACATCGACCAAGGTTGCAGCCGCAGCAGCTCCGGCAGACGCCAGCACTGTGCGGCGGGAAAGATGTTGCGCCTTGTTGTTCATTTTACTCCTCCACCACAATTGTTGCCTCTATGATGAGACAATACGCCGACTCATGTCAAAAGGATGATGGTTTCATGGCCCAACCAACGCCATGAAGCGCCTGAATTTTCCATCAACTTTTGGTGCGCTGCAGGTGTTCGTCCAGTCGAGGCATGATCTCCACAAAATTGCAGGGCATGTGGCGATAATCCAACTGGCTCTTCAAGATCCCATCCCAGCCGTCCTTGCAAGCACCGGGCGACCCGGGAAGACAAAAAATATAGGTTCCGCCCGCAACCCCTGCCGTAGCCCGTGACTGGACCGTGGAGGTGCCGATCTTCTCATAGGAGAGCATGTGAAAAGCGGTTGAAAAGCCATCAATGCGCTTCTCAAACAGGGCCTCCAGTGCTTCGGGTGTCACATCGCGGCCCGTGAGCCCGGTGCCGCCCGTGCTGATCACCACATCCACCCCCTCGTCCTTAATCCAGGCCTTGACCCTGTCTTGGATCGTGGGGACGTCGTCTTTGACGATGCTCCGATCGGCCAGATGATGCCCGGCCTCTTCCAATCGGCTCACCAGAGTTGCGCCTGAGCGGTCATCTTCTTCAGAGCGTGTGTCAGACACCGTCAACACGGCGATGTTCAAGGGGACAAAAGAGCGTTTCTCATCAATGCGCGACATGCTGACAGGTTCTTTCCAAGAGTGCGTATAGATCTAATATAGCGTTTCCACTTCTCCGAAAAAGGCAAGGTGATGAGCGAATCGGTATTTTTCAGCCATGTCACCGTCGGCACAAACGACATTTCGCGTGCCACACAGTTTTACGATCCGGTGCTGGCGACACTGGGCTGCACGCGTAGATACGAAACTGAGACCTATGTGGGATACGGCCGCGCGCCCGATGGCGAGCCGGCGTTTTGGGTGGTGCCGCCGTTTGACGGCAAGGCCGCGACCGTGGGCAACGGCACCCACGTGGCGCTCAACGCCGCGACGCGGGCGGCGGTCGATGCCTTCCATGCTGCGGCGCTGGCCCATGGCGGGAGCGATGAGGGTGAGCCTGGACTGCGCCCACATTACCATGCGGACTATTACGGCGCTTATGTGCGTGATCCTGACGGCAACAAGCTTCAGGCCGTCTGCCACGCGCCGGAATAAACACTGACGCCGCAACGTTTTTGGGTTGACCTGGAGCTGCTCCAGCTTGGTAGCTTGCCTTAAACGCACGCCAACCAGGAGCGGTCATGCGCATATCAGAGGCATCAACCCAGAGCGGGCTCAGCATAGATACGATCCGGTTCTACGAAAGATCGGGCCTCCTGCCGCCGGTGGAACGCGGGCCGGACGGGCGGCGCCGGTTCTCCGCCGTCGACGTTGACTGGCTCACATTGCTGGCCTCATTGCGCGGCACCGGGATGCCCATGAAAACCATGCGCCATTTCGCCGACCTTTACCGGCAGGGCGACAAAACAGTGCCGCAACGTCGGGAGGTCTTGCTTGAACATGCGAACCATTTGGAGCGCCAACGGAACGCCTTGGACCGGTGCGCTGAGATTCTCACCTACAAGCTGAAACGCTATGACGAGATTACGGAGGACGCAGTGTGAAAATCATACTCATCGGGGCTGGTGGAGATATCGGCCAGGCGGTGCGCCAGGAGCTTGCACCGCGTCATGAGCTCATAACAGCCGGGCGCTCCCATGGGGACATTCAGGTGGATATGGCAGACATGGCTTCGGTCCGCGCCATGTACGCTGAAACCGGTCCGGTGGATGCGGTGGTCTCAGCAGCAGGAAACGTTCATTTTGGCCCCTTAAGTGAGTTTACCCAGGACACCTTCATGCTGGGCCTGAACGACAAGGTGATGGGTCAGGTGAACCTGGTCCTGGCGGGACTGGACGTGTTGAACGACAAAGGATCCTTCACCCTGACCAGCGGGGTGCTGGACCGCGACCCCATCCGAATGGGCGCGGGCGCTGCCACGGCAAACGGCGCCTTGGGCGGCTTTGTTGTGGGAGCGGCCCTCGAAATGCCCCGCGGCCTGCGCATCAACGTGGTCAGCCCGGGCATACTCGATGTGTCGGTACCACGCTATGGCGCTTGGTTCCCGGGCCATGTGCCGGTGCCGTCAGACAGGGTCGGGCTTGCCTACGCCAAGAGCGTCGAAGGCGCCCTCACCGGCCAGGTCATCATCGTTGAATAGCCGGCTTTAAGTGAACGCGTCCGGCATGGATTCCTTTTTCTGGGCGATAAAGGCCTGAAGCGCCTCGTCGATGCCTGGGTCGAGGGGCGGCGCTTCATACTCTTCCAGGGTTCTGGAGACGAGCTTGTTGGCGTTTTGATCTGTGCGCAGCGCGCCGTCCAATTCCCATTGCTCAAAGGAGTTATTGTCGCCCACGGTCGTGCGATAAAACGCCGTTTCGAAGTTCCGTTGGGTGTGGGCGCAGCCCAGATAGTGTCCGCCGGGTCCGACTTCGGCGATGGCATCCATGGCCTGGCCGTTTTCGGACAGATCAATTCCGTTGGCGAACTTCTGCATCATGGCGAGTTGGTCCACATCCATCATGAACTTCTCATAGGAACTCACCAATCCGCCTTCCAGCCAACCAGCCGCGTGCAGCATGAAGTTCACGCCGCCAATGATGGCCGGATAGAGCGTCTGTGCGCTGTCATAGGCCGATTGGGCGTCGGGCAACTTGGAGCCGGTGAGCGAACCGCCCGAGCGGAACGGCAAGTTATAGCGGCGCGCAAACTGGGCCGCCCCCAACAGGAGGGAGGCAGGCTCCGGCGTGCCAAATGCAGGCGCGCCGGATTGCATGGAGATCGATGTGGCAAAGGTGCCGAAGATCACCGGTGCGCCCGGCCGGCAGAGCTGCGCAAAGGCAATGGCTGCGGTGGCCTCAGCCACCACTTGGGTCAACGTACCCGCCACGGACACCGGCGACATGGCACCGCCCACGATGAAGGGGGAGAGAATACATGCCTGGCCGGCGCGCGCATAAACCTTCAAGGCGCCGCCCATTGTGTCGTCAATCACCATAGGCGAGTTGATATTGATGAGGCTGGTTGTGACGCAGTTGTTGTCGACAAAGTCATCGCCGAACACCAGCTTGGCCATTTCAACCGTGTCGGCAGCCCGTTCCGGCGCCGTGACCGAGCCCATGAACGGCTTATCGGAATATTTGATATGGGAGTAGACCATATCAAAATGGCGCTTATTGACAGGCACATCCACTGGCTCACACACGGTGCCGCCGGAATGATG
>JANQOW010000126.1 GCA_028285595.1 Hyphomicrobiales bacterium | reverse complement strand
GCGGCCCGCTTCCGCGCGCGACATTTGCCAGGGGAACTACAGTCTGGATGACAACCCGGCCTACCTCTATTTCGACATGCTCACCCGGATGGCCTCGCCGTACGATCTCAATCCGGCAAACATCAACCCCATGCGGGACTTGCTGGAGAGCCGCATCGATTTCGACAAGGTGCGTTGCTGCCAGGATATCAAGGTCTTCATCTCTGCCACCAATGTTCACACAGGCCGCGTGAAGGTGTTTTCCGGAGAGGATATCAGCACGGATGCGGTGCTGGCCTCCTCCTGCCTTCCGCTGTTGTTCCAGGCGGTTGAAATAGACGGCATTCCTTACTGGGACGGCGGTTTCATGGGGAACCCGGTGCTCTTCCCGTTCTTCTATCATTGCGAGTCTGACGACATCATGCTCGTCCAGATTAACCCCATGGAGCGGGCCGAAACGCCGCAAACCTCCCGCGAGATCCTGAACCGGATCAACGAGATCACCTTCAATGCCTCGCTGAACAAGGAATTGAGAGCGATCGAGTTTGTCAGCCGCCTCATCGAAACCGAAAATCTGGATGTGGAGCGTTACAAGCGCGTGCGCATGCATCTGGTGGAAGCGGACGAGGAACTCTCCAAGCTGAACGCCTCTTCCAAGCTCAATGCGGAATGGGCCTTCCTTGTGCACCTGCGCGACATTGGCCGCAAAACCGCATCAGACTGGCTCGATCAGAACTTCGAGGCCCTCGGCAAGCACGGCACCTTCGATCTCACCGAACATTTCCGCAGCACGCGCATCGAAGGCGAGATCTGAACACAAAAAACCCTGGACCCGCTTGACGGATCCAGGGCTTTTTTGTTGCCACATGTGTTTTGAAGCTTAGGCAGACTCTTTAAGGTCCTCAGCACCGTCAACCGGGTCGCGCAGCACATAGCCGCGGCCCCACACGGTTTCGATGTGATGATTGCCGCCCGTTGCCGCTGCCAGCTTCTTGCGAAGCTTACAGATGAAGACGTCGATAATCTTCAGTTCCGGCTCGTCCATACCGCCGTAAAGGTGGTTGAGGAACATCTCTTTGGTGAGCGTGGTGCCCTTGCGCAAAGAGAGCAGCTCGAGCATCTGGTATTCCTTGCCGGTGAGGTGAACCCGCTGGTTGTCCACTTCCACGGTCTTGGTGTCCAGATTGACCTTCAGATCGCCGGTTGAGATGATGGATTGGGCGTGGCCCTTAGAGCGCCGCACAACGGCCTGGATGCGCGCCACCAGCTCGTCCTTGTGGAACGGCTTGGTCATGTAATCATCCGCGCCGAAGCCCAAACCGCGCACCTTGTCCTCAATTCCAGCCAGGCCAGAGAGGATAAGGATGGGGGTTGAGATCTTGGAGACGCGCAACGATTTCAGAACATCGTACCCGCTCATATCCGGCAGGTTGATGTCCAGAAGAATGATATCGTAGTCGTACAGTTTACCCAGATCGACACCTTCTTCGCCCAAATCCGTCGTATAGACATTGAAGCCTTCCGATTTGAGCATCAGCTCAATACTCTGAGCTGTGGCTGTGTCGTCCTCGATTAAAAGAACTCTCATTCGAATTCCCCTCTAACTTTAGCCCCTGATTAGGCCTCAATCTGCGCCGGACGGGAACACATTCCGGCCTTCACCTTGAACCAACGGTTAATTCCGATGGTTAAAAATACCCTTCAATTGGTTAACAAAACCTAATTTTCTTAAGCAGAATATGAGGTTCGCCACCCTGTTGAAGACATTGAGTGAGCTGACAAAAGCAACGAACTGTGCGGGGTTCTGGCGCAAATGGCGCGTTTTCCCTGCCTCTTTTAAAGCACTGTCACATTTCTTCGCCACGGTTTACCGGGCCTTAAAGCCTTCACATGCATGATCAGCCCCTGTGAAGAGAAGAACCTTCACTGAAGTAGTTGATTCGCCATGGGGTGTGAAGGCGCGTTCGCCGGAACGATGGGGTCAACAACAGTGTGTGTACCAGTTTGAGTGAGTAAGCAGGGGCTAAATCGATGCGTTCACGCGATACCCTAATTCGCCTCCAACAGTTTAAGGTGGAGGAAAAGCAACGCGACGTTCAGGACATTGAAGCCATGATCGCCGACTTTGCGCGTAAGGAGAACGATCTTCTCCAGATGATTTCCAACGAAGAAGAGCGTTCCGGAGTGTCTGATCCCAGCCACTTCAGCTATCCAACCACGGCAAAAGCCTCCCGCGACCGGCGTGACAACCTGCTCAAGTCCATTGCAGAGCTGGAAGTTCAGTTGGGTCTGGCCAATGATGCTCTGGCCGAAGAGGAATCTGAGCTGCGCAAGCTGGAACTGTTGGTGGAAAAGGACGTGGGTGTGAAGACGCCCGGCAAGTCCGACACCGACAACATGATCATCAAGCCGGTGATGTCCGCCCACTAGTTGGTGAAAAGCGGCCTTAGGGCGCCTCACCGGGCAGCGCGAACCTAACTCTTAGGTTCGTGGCATCGTCGGGCGGTGCGGCCAGCCGCGTCTTGAATGTGGCAGCCCCTTCTGGTTCCACCACGCCGGGCTCCGCCTTCAAAGTCCAGCTATAGAGACTGTGCTTTTGATCATCCAGCAGGGAAATGTGGACCGGAGCAAGCTCGTGCGTGTTGCCGGAGACATTCACCACCTTGCCCTCAACCTCCAGCACCACTGAGCCTTCCTCCAGAACCCGCCGGTACGAGATTTCCCGGAACTCAAGGCCTCGGGTGTTCACATGCACGCCCGCCTTGGCATAAAGCTGCGCGGCAGCCGGGAACATGACCGTCACCTGATGGGGAAACGCCACGGCCGGCGCGGTGAGCAGCGTCACGCTGGCGGCCAGAGCGCCCCAGCCTCTGAGCGTTCTCACACGCTTCTGGCGCTTGCGCTGGTAGGCCAGTTTGGCGCTGTGTGAGGCCCGCGCCAGGCGCGCGGCTTCCGATTGCACGTTGATCCGTTCCTGGCGCTCGACCTCTTCGCGCGAGGGCGGTTGGGGCACCACCATCAGCGCCGTGCCGGGCGCATCGGGCGGAACTTCTTCGAACTCGAGCGTCTCAATCGGCTCCGGCTCGCCTTCATCCACAACGGCGGACACATCAGAGCTATCGAGATAGTGCATGTCCGGCCGGGGCGGCTGCGGCGCTGTGGCGCCGCCTTCGGGCTGGCCGTAGGAGCTAACCGGCGGAGTTTCCTGGAAAATCAGCTTCGATTCCGGCAGCTCACCTGGCTGGGTCCAGATTTTGCCACACTCATCACATTGAACCAGCCGTCCATCGGGCCCGATAAGTTCGCTGGGAAGCTCGTAGGATGTTGCACAGTCCGGACAGGTGATTATCATCCACGTTGCCTTGTTGAGTGATTCGATTTTGATGAACGGGCCTCGCGAGAGGCCAGCGGTTCCAACACTAAGTTAGCGCGAATCTGGGTTAAGGGGCGGTTAACACTCCGTCCAACACCGGCACAATCTGCATGCAGAACCGATGAGGAGAAGGGTCTTTGGTCAGGTTTGAAAATGTTGGCTTGCGCTACGGATTGGGCCCGGAGGTGCTGCGCGACGTGAACTTCCACCTTGAGAAGGGCTCGTTCCACTTTCTCACCGGCCCGTCCGGTGCGGGCAAAACATCGCTGCTTCGGCTGATGTTCCTGTCGCTCAAGCCCAGCCGGGGCAGCGCACGGATCTTCGGAGCCGACATTGCCGCCCTCTCCTCTGCCAAGCTGCCCAAGATGCGCCGCAAGATCGGCGTGGTGTTCCAGGACTTCCGCTTGCTCGATCATCTCACCACGTTCGAGAACGTGGCCCTGCCGCTCAGAGTTCAAAAACGCAAACCCTCCACATACCGTGACGATGTGATGGAACTGATCGAATGGGTGGGCCTCGGCGACCGCGCCGACAGCTACCCGCCGATCCTCTCAGGCGGGGAAAAACAGCGCGCCGCCATCGCCCGGGCGGTGATCAGCAAGCCGGACCTGCTGCTTGCGGACGAGCCGACCGGCAACGTGGATGCAGCTCTCGGCAAACGTCTCTTGAGGCTCTTCATCGAGCTCAACAAAGTGGGCACCACCGTCGTTCTGGCCACCCACGATCTTGACCTGCTCAACCAATATTCGGCACCGCACCTGCAGCTTGCAGGCGGCGAACTGCAAGTGATCCGGTAACCTTAAAGCCCATGCAATCTCGCGCGTCAAAATCCCCGAAAGCAAAGTATCGCGGCAGGATTTTCAGCCAGATCCTGCCTGACACCGGCCTCTCCGGCCGCGCACTGACCGCCTCCATGAGCATTATGTGCTATTTGGCGTGTCTTGCGCTCGGCACCCTGATCATCGTCTCCAAGTCGGTGAACTTATGGTCGTCCAACATTGCCAGTGAGGTCACCGTTCAGATCAGGCCCGCCAACGGCGCGGACCTGGAAACGGCCATAAACAAAGCCCTGACGGTGCTCAAGGCCACACCCGGCGTCACGGCAACCACTGTGCTGAAACAGTCCGACGCCGCTGAACTGCTGGAGCCCTGGCTCGGCTCGGCGAAGGTCCTGGAGGAGCTGCCGATCCCCAGGCTCATTTCCGTTGAGATCGACCCGGACAATCCACCGGACTATGACCGGCTGGCCAACGATATCGCCGTCCAGGTGCCGGGCGGCACCCTTGACACCCACAGACAGTGGCAGGCTCAGATCACCCAGACCGCAGGAACCTTCACCCTATCGAGCTATGGCATTCTGCTCCTGGTCTCGATTGCCGCCATTGCCTTGGTGATCTTCGCGACACGGGCCGCCATGGAAGCCAACCGTGACACCATTCAGGTGCTCCATCTGGCCGGCGCGGAAAACAGCTTCATTGCCTTTCAGGTTCAGCGCCACTTCCTGAAGATGGGTGTGCGCGCCGGGATCATCGGCATGATAGGCGGCCTGGCCAGTTTTGCCGCTCTCGGCATCGCCACCAAAGGCGATCAGACCGGCGACCTCGCCCAGGTGGGGCGCCAATTGCTCTATGGCCCGCTGTCCTTCACGCCCGAAAACTATGCCCTGCTCACCATCGTCCCTCTTGTGGCCACATTGATCTGTGTAACCACTGCCAGATTGGCCGTCGTCAGTATGCTCCGGCGCGTTCTGTGATCTGTGAACTGAGATTACACGACTGGACAAAATACCCATGTTGGTCTCAATAGGACTGTGAGAGCGACGAGCCCTAGGGCGATTCTTGATGGAAATGGCTGAGACACCTCCTGAGCCAACGCGTGAGCGGAGGCCTTCAAAGCTGGCAAGCTGGCTTGCCATCGCGGCGGTGCTCGTGGTGATTGCCGTCGTTGTGGGCTTCTTCCGCTTCACCGCAGCGCTTGAACGTCAAGTACAGGTGCCGGGCTCTGAAGCGGATGCCATCGTCGTTCTGACCGGAGCCACCGGCCGCATCAAAGCCGGGCTTGAGCTGTTGCGAAAGGATCATGGCAAACGCCTGCTGATCAGCGGCGTCAACCCGGCAACCACCTCCAAGCAACTCATTGACGCAACGAAGACGTCAAAGGATCTCTTCGCCTGTTGCGTGGATCTCGGCAAAACAGCCCAAGACACGATCGGCAATGCCAAGGAAGCTGCTGAATGGGCCAACAAGCACAAATATAAGAGCCTGATCCTGGTCACCTCCTCATTCCATATGCCGCGCACCCTCATTGAGTTCGGCAACGCCATGCCGGGTCTGGAACTCATTCCCTTCCCGGTCAAAGCGCCGGCGAAGAAATGGTGGGCCGACGGCCGCACCGCCGCATTGTTCGCGAGCGAATACTCAAAACTGATTTTGGCCTGGGTGCGCACCGGCCTCTTCCCGGGACCGCGCACCAGCCGCCTGGCCAATTCCGGCGGCGTTTGAGCTGTCACACTTCGTTAACCATACCTGATCATGGACCCTCGCGCGCAGCTTGCGGCAGGGCCCCGTTCTGTGATAGAAACAAATGCAGAACATTTCTGTTCCGGTGGCCACTCAAGTTGCGTTTTGACCCATGAGCAAACAGTCCCTGATCACGCCTGAAAGTCTGCCCGCCATCTCTGGCGATATCTGGCAGATGAAATACCGCTTCACCGGCTCGCCTGAGCTTGCGGCAGACAAAACGGTGCGCGACAGCTGGCGCCGGGTCGCCCGCGCGTTGGCGGCTGCTGAGCCGAAGGCGCAGCAGGAGAACCGGGAGGCTGAGTTCTTCGAAGCGCTTGATGGCTATCGGTTCCTGCCTGCGGGACGCATCCTCTCAGGCGCAGGCACGGGACGCACCAAAGTTACTTTGTTCAATTGCTTCGTCATGGGCACGTTGGACGATGACATGGCGAGCATCTTCACCGGGCTGAAAGAAGCCGCGCTCACCATGCAGCAAGGCGGCGGGATCGGTCATGATTTCTCAACGCTGAGGCCCAAGGGCGCGCCGGTGCGCGGCGTCGGCGCCGATGCCTCGGGCCCGCTCAGCTTCATGGACGTGTGGAACGCCATGTGCCGCACCATCATGTCGGCCGGGTCGCGGCGCGGGGCCATGATGGCCACCATGCGGTGCGATCATCCTGACATTGAAGACTTTATTTCCGCCAAGCGCGAGCCGGGCAGGCTTGCCATGTTCAATCTCTCCGTCCTCGTCACCGATGCCTTCATGGAAGCGGTCAAGGCGGATGCGGATTGGCCTCTGGTGTTCTCCGGCACGGTCTACAAGACCCTCAAAGCCCGCGCGCTTTGGGACAAGATCATGCAGGCCACCTATGATTATGCGGAGCCTGGGGTCATCTTCATTGACCGCATCAACCAGGTCAACAATCTGGCCTACTGCGAAACCATCAACAGCACCAACCCGTGCGGCGAGCAACCCTTGCCCCCCTATGGCGCCTGTCTTCTGGGGTCGGTCAATCTGGCCGCGCTGGTGCGCGACGGGTTTGGGCCGAAAGCCGCGATTGATGAGGCGGAACTGGCGAACCTGGTGGCAACGGCCGTTCGAATGATGGACAATGTGGTGAGCCTTTCCCAATACCCGCTGGACGCCCAGCGCAAGGAGGCGGAAGCCAAGCGGCGGATCGGGCTCGGCGTCACCGGCCTTGCCAATGCTCTGATGATGTGTGGCCTGAAGTACGGCACGGATGCCGCGGCACGCCAGGCCGGCCTCTGGATGAAAGCCATTGAGCGCGCAGCTTATCTGGCCAGCACCAAGCTGGCCGAGGAGAAGGGTGCCTTCCCCTTGTTCGACAAGGACGCCTATTTGGCCCGGCCCCACATTGCTGGCCTTGATGAAGACGTGCGCGAGGCCATCGCCCGGCACGGCATCCGCAACGCCTTGCTCACCTCCATTGCCCCGACCGGCACGATTTCCCTGTTCGCCGGGAACGTTTCCTCCGGCATCGAGCCGGTGTTCGCCTGGAGCTATCAGCGCAATGTGCTTGAGACCGATGGCAGCAAGCGCTCCGAAACGGTCACCGACTTTGCCTACCGGGCCTTCAAGGACCGGTTCGGAGAAGACGCCGAATTGCCCGAAGCATTCGTCACCGCTCAGGAGCTCACGCCCGCCGATCACGTGACCATGCAGGCGGCTTTGCAACCTTATGTGGACAGCTCCATTTCAAAGACCGTGAATGTGCCGGAGACCATCTCGTTTGAAGAGTTCCGCGAGGTTTATGCCAAAGCGTACGACAGCGGCCTGAAAGGCTGCACCACCTACCGGCCGAATGACATCACCGGATCGGTGTTGAGCGTTGCCGATGAGAAGGCCCCGGCTCCCGAGGAACCCACCGACGAGCCCTTGCTGCCGCTGGAAGCCACCATGCCCGACTTCGCGAGCCAGGATGGCGCCGAAGTTGTCTACATGCAGCAACCGTTTGAGCGCGAAGCGGTTCTGCCCGGCTTCACCTACAAGCTGAAATGGGCGGACTCAAACCATGCCATCTATGTCACCCTCAACGACATCATCCAAAATGGCCGGCGCCGACCGTTCGAGATTTTCATCAACTCCAAGAATATGGAGCATTATGCCTGGACGGTTGCTCTCACCCGGATGATCTCGGCGGTGTTCCGGCGCGGTGGTGATGTTTCCTTTGTGGTGGAAGAACTCAAGGCTGTGTTTGATCCACGCGGTGGCCAGTGGATGGACGGCAAATACGTGCCCAGCCTGCTGGCGGCCATCGGCGGGATCATCGAGCGGCACATGATCGACACGGGCTTCTTGAAGCCGGGCGAGGCCGGTGAGTTGGGCGATGCTGAGGCCGCTAAACAGGTCCTTGCGGTCAATGACGGCGTCGGTGCCGGCTTGCGCCAGTGTCCGCGTTGCGGCGATGCGGCCCTCACGTTCCAGGAGGGGTGCGAGACCTGCCTGTCGTGCGGATATTCGAAGTGCGGATGATCTTTTAGCGCAGATTTCGCTTGCGTTTCAGCTCAAATGTTCTATATTTGTTCTCATGATCGAGAACATCAAAAACACTACCTCTTCAGCTTCAGAAACCCTCCCCCTTGGCGGCCGTTTCCACTATTGGTCGGGCCAGTCCGGAACCCGCTACATCTTCTCCATCTACAAACCGGGCAGTTGCCCGCCCTTGCCCGGCGCGGTTTATGTGATTGCCAACAAGCGCCCTGACGGCAGCCGGGATGCCTTGGCGATCGGGCGCTTTCCCGCGGTCTGGGAATCGGCCAGTCACGAGGCGGCAAAGCTTATCCGCTCGTCCGGGGGCGATGAGGTGCATGTTCATCTGCTCGCTGAAAGCGACCGGCAGGCAGAGGACATTGTCTGCGATTTGAAACCCGCCCTTGGCAGTGTGGTCCGTTTCCGCGCCGCACCGCCTGTGCGCCTGCAGCGGCCGGTGGACCGGATCGATGGTTTCTCAGATGCACAAGTGGATTTGTTCGAGGCCAACAGCCCCGCCGCTCACGTTGTTGCGGCCGCCTAGAGCGGTGTGGGATCGCGCCTTCTCTCGAAGGATCCGGAGCTTTCCCGCGCCGCTCTAGAGCTCTCTTTCCAGGTGGCGGACGAGCTCTTCCAGCTTACTGTCGTGAATGCCGGCCTCGCGCATGTGTTCAACCGTCTTCACCACATATTCCGGGTTCTCACCGGAATGCCCGACCCCTTGGAGAACGAATTTGAGCTGATCTGCAACAGACAGGCTGCCCGCATATTGCACGTGGCTGCGATCCACCAGGTAGCATAAGGCGGTGACGTCGCGGGGTTCGGGCTCCAGGAGCCGGAGCCGCACATAGGCCTCCCGATAGACCATGGTGACCTGTTCGCGCGCCCTTAAGTACTCAACCGTGTCTTGCCAATCCTCCGGCGCCACCTGATAAGCCGCCCCCCGGCAGGCCCCGCCCCTGTCGAGCCCCATAACCAGACCGGGCACCTCTTCGCTACCCCGGTGATAGAAAGAGTAGACGCAGAGCTGACGGTGTGCACCATAGAGTCGCGCAGGCGAACGCGCCAAATGCGGAAAGCCTGGTTTCCACATCAGCGAGCCATAGCCAAACACCCAGAACTCGTCCATCATGATGTCCTGCTTAATCACATTTCTCAGCCGTCCCTTACAAGAATGAACCGATCAGCGAAACCCTGGCGCATGCTGTTGCCGCTCTTCACCGTTCTGCTCTTGTGGAGCGCTTGGTCGGGGGCCTGGTATGTCATATCCCTCACCGCCCAGGACAGGTTCGCCGAATGGCGCGAGAAATCCGCCGCAAAGGGTCTCACCCTCACCTGCACAGAAGAAGACTGGGGCGGCTATCCCTTCCGCATCGAGGTGACGTGTGAAAGCTTCAGGCTGCAAAAAGAGAACAAGGGCTCCAAGATAGGCTTTGGCTTTCAGCAGGTGCATGCGGTGGCCCAGGCGTACAATCCCTGGCACATCATCTTTAAGCTCACCGCCCCCCTCACCGTTGACCTGGCGCGCGGCAATGACCCGACCGCAATCGCGCAGATTGAGGCCGAGCATGAGCCAAGCCTCGCGAGCGTCGTTCTGAAGGAGCGCAGGAACCCGGATATCTCGGTTCTGTTTGAGAAGATATCGGGGAAAATCAGCGATAAGACCGGCGGAACGGAGTTTTCCCTAGGGGAGTTCCAGATCGAAAAACTCAATCTCCACGGACGCATCGAGCGGGAGATCGAGGCCGGCAAGGCCGACTACGCGCTGGCGGCCACAGCCGATGCATTGCATTATGACGGGCCCTTGCGCGATCCGGCCGATGGCGGTCCGATCAAACTGGACGCTCTGACCTTCAGCGGCATTGCCGAACGCCTGCCCCTGCCTCTGGCCGCAAACCTGCAACAAACTCTGCGCGCCTGGGCTGCCAATGAAGGTCGGCTGAAAATCAATCAGCTCGAACTGAAGCAGGCGACCATCACCGCCAGGTCAAACGGTTTCGTCACCGCAAGCCAGGAAGGCAAACTCAACGGCAAAGTGAAAACCGCGGTGCTGAACCTGGACAAGGCCATCGACAAGATGGTGAGCGCCGGAAAGCTCTCCGAGAACGACGCCCGCATCTCCAAGGGCCTGTTCAAGATGCTGTCGGGCAACAACCCGAACGGGGAAGTGATCACCGATTTCCGGATTAAGAACGGCAAGCTCTATTTCGGCCCGTTCAGGCTCCTTAAGCTGGCCCCGCTCTTTCAACCGGACTAGGCGCGCGCTCCCAAAAACTCCGTCAGCGCCGCGACGGTCGCACGGTTAGCTTCCTCCGAACCGATCGACATGCGCAGCGCGTTGGGCAAGTGGTAGTTGCCCAACTGGCGCATCACAATGCCTTTTTTCAACAGAAAGGCATCGGCCTCAGCAGCACTGTGCGCTTCGGTTTCCGGGAAGTGGATCAGGATGAAGTTGCCGACACTCTCGGTCACCTTAAGCCCCAGGGCCTCGATTTCAGAGCGCAACCAAGGAAGCCACTCGTCGTTATGGGTCACAGCCGCCTCGGTGAATTCCACATCATTGATCGCGGCCACCCCGGCGGCAATGGCCGGCGCGTTCACGTTGAACGGCCCGCGGATCCGGTTGAGTGTGTCGGCAATCCCCGGCGCACAATAAGCCCAACCGAGCCTCAAGCCCGCCAGTCCATAGATTTTGGAGAAGGTCCGGGTCATCACAACGTTGTCGGCCGTGGCCACCAACTCAATACCGGATTCATAATCGTTCTTGCGCACATATTCCGCATAGGCGGCGTCCAGCACCAGAACGCACGTCTCCGGCAGGGCCGCATGCAGCCGCTTCACCTCAGAGAATGACACATAGGTCCCGGTCGGATTATTGGGGTTGGCCAGAAACACCATCTTGGTGCGCGCGCTGATGAGCCCGATCATGGCATCAATGTCGGCCGTGTAGTCCACCTCAGGCGCAACCACCGGGGTTGCCCCATTCGCGCGGATGGCAATGTCGTAGACCAGAAAACCATGCCTGGAATAGATCGCCTCATCGCCCGGCCCCAGATACCCTTGGGCCAGGAGCGACAACAGTTCATCGGAGCCTGTGCCGCAAACGATCCGCTCCGGATTGAGGCCGTAATGGGCCGCAATCGCATCGCGCAAATCGTGCGCTGCGCCATCCGGATAAAGCTCAAGGTTGGCGCCTGCCGCGTGAAAAGCCTCAATCGCCTTCGGGCTTGCCCCAAGCGGCGTTTCGTTGGACGACAGCTTGTGCGTTTTGACGCCGGGCGAGGCCGCGCTGCGACCAGGCACGTAAATCACAATGTCATCAATTCCAGGCTGTGCGCTTGGCCCCTTTGCCTCGGCCATGGTGGACCTCGTATAGTGTCATTGAAGAAACGGCGACTGGCTTCTACCAGTCCGTCAGCCCTTTTCATAGCCCGGGCGGGGCCCTGGCTGCAAAGAAAACATTGACACCTGCGCGGCGGCCAATCTAGCTAGCGCCCCCGATGCCGGAAGAACACGAAAGCCGTTGAGCCTCAGATGCATAAGCCTTCCAAAAGCGACACGATTGCCGATGCTGGCGCTTTGCCGTGCCAGTATGCGCACTTCGGCAAGGACGCGCCGCTGAAGCTCGACAGCGGCAAAGAACTGGCGCCCGTCACCCTGGCCTATGAAACCTACGGCACCCTCAACGCAGACAAGACAAACGCCATCATGGTGTGCCATGCGCTCACCGGCGATCAGTTCTGTGCCGGCACCCACCCAATCACCGGCAAGCCGGGGTGGTGGGAGATGCTCATCGGTCCCGGCAAGCCGGTGGATACCGACAAATACTTCGT
>JANQOW010000125.1 GCA_028285595.1 Hyphomicrobiales bacterium | reverse complement strand
ATTGCCCAGAGATGCGGCCACGCCCCCTTGGGCGGCCACCGTGTGGGAGCGGGTGGGGAACACCTTGGAGATGCAGGCGGTTCTGAGGCCTGCCTGAGCCGCGCCCAGGGTGGCGCGCAAGCCGGCGCCGCCGGCGCCCACCACCACCACATCATGTTCATGATCTATAACAGGATAGGCCTGGCCGTTTACGGAGAATGCTCCGTTGCCGCCTGAACCATTTGCTTTTCCGTTTGTCGCCATGGGGGTCCTCAGAACGCAAATCCAAGTTTGAGTATCGCAAAGCCGCCGGCCACTGCCATGGCGGCGCAGAAGAATGTGTTCGCAATGAGGGCCGCAATCTTTTTGCCCTCCGAGTGGATGTAGTCCTCAATCACCACCTGCATGCCCAAGCGCATGTGCCAGGTGAGCGAGCCGATCATCATCAAGAGTGCGATCACCACCAGAGGCGAGCCCAACAGAGCGGCCACCTCAGCGTGCGGCTTGCCCACGGCGTTGACCAGCACGAAGGCGAAAATCAGGACCAGAGGGATGTTGGCGACCGCGGTAACGCGCTGGTGCCACCAGTGCTCTGTGCCGTCTTTTGCCGAGCCAAGGCCGCGGACTTTGGAAAGAGGTGTACGCAAGGACATGGCTATCTTACTCCGTAAGCGATGATCCAGATCAGGATCGTGAGCACAATGGAGCCGCCGAGCTGCAGACGCGCCACACGTTCCACACTGTCCAGTTCAAAGCCGCGGCCTGCATCCCACACCAGGTGCTTGATGCCGCCGAGCATGTGATGGATCGCCGCCCAGGTGTAGCCGAACAGGATCAGCCGGCCGAACCAGGAGCCGAAAAAGCCGTTCACAAGGTCGAAGTAAGTGGGACCGGAGGCCGCCGCGATGAGCCACCAGACCACAAGAAACAGCCCGAAATAGAGCGCTACACCGGTGATGCGATGAACAATGGACATCGCCGTGGTCAACATGGGTTTGTAGACCTGAAGATGCGGCGATAGCGGGCGCTCGCGGGGTATGTCTGAGTTCGTCATGGTGTTCGTCTTCTACCTTGAGCCTTCATGCCTGATCATAGGCAAATGTCGCAGTTCACTCAAACATTGTATTCGTGCCGCGATCGTCATCTGGGGATGGCCGCCCAATAGTCCAGTTCCAAAATCACGCCATCGTCGAAACCCTTCTCCTGGCGGCCGGGGAACGCGGCGCAGGGCTGGTCCACGGTGGCGTAGGTGAGGATCCGCAGGGCGCCGATATCGTCACGTCCCGGAATTTCTGCCGTTTCCTCGATTTTGGACCAGGCAAACACGGTGCCGCCGGCAAACAGGGGCGCCACGTGACGCCCGCCATTGATGGCCAGCAGGTGGAACGCATTGGCCAGGCCGTTAAAGCTCAGCGCTCTGGCCAGCGAGATCACATGGCCGCCATAGATCAACCGGCGCCCAAAGCGGCCCTGACCCTCAGTGAACTGGTTGAAATGCACCTTGGCCGTGTTCTGATAGAGCCTTGTGGCCGTCATATGTTCTGCTTCTTCAACGGTCATGCCGTCCACGTGGTCAATACGCTCGCCCGGTTCATAATCTGAGAAACGATGGGGCGCCCCGGACAGATCATAGTCCCAACCGCTGTTCAGAATGGCCGGGCAAGCTTGTCCGAGGCCGTCCGGAGCCACGCGATTGGCCAGTTCGGGAACCACCGGGTCCGGCGCGGATGAGGCCTCATCGCGCTTGCGAACCATCACCCAGCGTACGTATTCCAGCACCACATCGCCTGTCTGGTCGCGCCCGGTGGAGCGCACATAGACCACACCGGTCTTACCGTTGGAGTTCTCCTTCACCCCGATCACATCTGAGGTGGTGGACAAAGTGTCGCCCACAAAGACCGGCTTTAAGAAGCGGCATTCCGCATACCCCAGATTGGCCACGGCGTTGAGCGAGATGTCGGGCACGGTTTTGCCGAAGACGATGTGGAACACCAGCATGTCATCGACCGGGGCCTTGGCGTAACCGATGGTTTTGGCGAACGCATCAGAGCTCTGCACCGCAAAGCGCGAGCCGTAAAGGGCGGTGTAAAGGGCCACATCGCCGGAGGTTACCGTGCGCGGCGTGGCGTGGATGATGGTGTCGCCAACCGCGAAATCCTCAAAATAGCGGCCGGGGTTGGTCTTGCTCATGCCGCGGCCTGCCCACTTGTTTCGATGGCTTCTGCGATGGCCACCGTGCGTTCGGCGATCTTGGCGTGCAGAAGCTCAACCATTTGGCCGTCAACCGTGATCACGCCTTTACCGGCGTTTTCCGGCTCCTCAAAGGCTGCGAGGATCTTGCGGGACCAGCTCACTTCCTCGTCCGACGGGGTGAAGATCTCGTTGCAGATCGCCAATTGCGCCGGATGGATGAGGGTTTTGCCGTCAAAGCCCAGGGCGCGGCCCTGTTCGCACTCTGCGCGCAGACCCTCCTGGTCGCTGAAATTATTGTAGACCCCGTCGATGATGTCGAGCCCATAGGCGCGGGCGGCCAGAACCGCCATGGAGAGCCAGGCGAGCACTGGGAACCGGTCCGGCACGAAGAGCGTGCGGGTCTCTTTCAACAGATCATTGGTGCCCATGATCAGGCAGGTGAGATTGACGTCAGCGCCGGCGGCCAGGGCGGAAATCTCCTTGGCGTTCAAAATACCGTCCGGCGTCTCCAACATGGCCCAGATCTGCATGGTGTCCGGCGCATTTGCCGCTTTCAGGGCGGCGGCCACCGATTTCAGGGCCTCAGCAGAGCCCACTTTCGGGATCAGGATGCCGTCGGCGCCTGAGAGGGCGGCCGCGGCCAGATCGTCCCCGCCCCAGTCGGTCTCCAGCCCATTGATGCGGATAATCACTTCCCGGCCGCCATAGCCGCCGGCCTTTACCGCGTCGCACACCAGGTCGCGGGCGGCTGCCTTTGAATCCGGAGCCACGGAGTCTTCAAGATCAAGGATAAGGCTGTCTGCGGCCAAAGACTTGGCCTTCTCAAGGGCACGCTGGTTGATGCCCGGCATATAGAGCACGCTGCGCCGCGCGCGAATGGAACCGGTCATTGGGGGGTCCGTCTTAGAGTCCTAATTTCGCCGCGCACCATATATGGTGCACCGCAGCAAGCCAAGCAAACTTTGGGTGCATGTGGGCAGGGGCCGATTGCCGGTTTCGCGCGGGCGCGAACCTCTTATAATCAGGCTGATGGGCCGGATTTTATCAATTTCCTCAATGGTGACGCGGGGCCGGGTGGGCAATGCGATCGCTGTGCCCATGCTGGAGGCGCTGGGCCATGAAGTGTGGGCCGTTCCCACCATTCAGCTCTCTCAACGGCCTGGACTGGGAACTTTGCAGCGTCAGGAGGTTCCGGCAGACGTGATCTCCCGGTTCATTGAGACACTCGCCGCAGACGGGCAGCTTGAGCGTCTGGACGGCGTTTTGACCGGCTATCTGCCGTCTGAGGCGCATGTAGAGGCCGCCGCGGCGGCGGTGCGCCGGGCCAAAGCGGCCAATCCGGACCTGATCTACCTGTGCGACCCTGTGATGGGCGATGCCGATAAGGGGCTTTACATCGACGAGAGGGCGGCTGCGGCCATCAGATCGGAGCTGATCGGTCTGGCGGATGCGGCAACGCCCAATCTGTTTGAGCTGCAGTGGCTTGCGCAGAGCGACCAACAGGGGGCGCACGAGCTTGCCGAGAGGCTTGCGCCACCCCTGATGGCCGTGACCTCTGCCGGCGGGGCCGGCGCGCAGATCACGAACCTCCTGATCACCGAAGGCAGGGCGCTTGAGCGGCATTCGGAGCGGTATGACGGCGTGCCCAACGGGACGGGCGATCTGTTTGCCGCGCTCCTGCTGGAGGGGCTGGTGTCGGGGCGCACACCGGACGTGGCGTTCGCGTCCGCCTGCGACCGGCTCAAGGCGGTGATCCAACGCAGCGTGGGCGCGGAGGTCTTGACCTGGAGCGTGCTGTTCACCCCGACCTTTCCGGCCTTCCATGTGAGCGGCGTGGATGGCTGTCCGGGCGGTTGGGTGGCGGTGCACTGGGACGGTGGTGCCTGCGCGCGGGCGGAGCTCTATGAGGGTTTCGCGGCTCTGCTGCAAGGCCAGGCGGACGTCATTGCGGTGGATATGCCCATCGGGCTGCCGGACCTGGCCGGGCGGGATTGCGAGCGCCTGGCGCGGCAGCGGCTGGGTCAGCGGCAATCCTCGGTGTTTGCCGTGCCGTCCCGGGCCGCTGCCATGGAAACCGACTACCGGCGCTCCTGCGAGGTCAATCTCGCCCATTCCGACCCGCCCAAAAAGGTCTCCAAGCAGTGTTTCAATCTGCTGCCAAAAATAAGGGAGATCGATGGCCTGATCACGCCCGACATGCAGGCCAGGGTGTTTGAAGTTCACCCGGAACTTGCGTTTTGGGCCTTGAACGGTGAAGAGCCGCTGCCCGTGGCCAAGAAGATCAAGAGCCGCGCCAATCCGGAAGGGTTAGCGTTTCGCCGCGCTCTCTTGCGCGCCAACGGCTTTCCCATCGATAGCCTGGTGACGGGCACCTGGCCCAAATCAAAGGTGGGGGAAGACGATATTCTGGACGCCTGTGCTTGCGCCTGGAGCGCGATGCGCATATTCCGGGGTGAACACGTGACCCTGCCCCAAAACCCGGTGCGCGATGGCCGGGGTTTAAGAATGGAAATCAATGCCTGAGCACATCACCAAAGCGGCCATCGAAGCCGCCTATGAACGCATTGCCGGCCGTGTCCGCCGCACGCCCGTTACGGCCCTGGATGGCCAGGCGGTGGGCCACGACCGTGATCTGGTCCTGAAGCTTGAATGTCTGCAACATGCCGGATCGTTTAAACCGCGCGGCGCCTTCAACAGTCTCCTGGGTGCCGAGGTGCCTGAAGCCGGTGTGGTGGCCGCATCGGGCGGCAATCATGGTGCGGCGGTGGCCTATGCGGCGAGCACGCTGGGGCATCCGGCGCACATATTCGTGCCAGAGATTGCCTCGCCGGCGAAGATCAACCTGATCAGATCCTGCGGTGCTGAGATGCATGTGACCGGCGCGCGCTATGCGGACGCGCTTGCCGCGAGCGAAGAGTATCAGGCCGCTTCGGGTGCCATGACGATCCATGCCTATAACCAGGTCTCAACCCTGGAAGGCCAAGGCACCCTGGGGCTGGAGCTGGAAGACCAGGCGCCGGATCTGGACACGGTGCTGATCGCCGTCGGCGGAGGCGGCTTTATCGGCGGTGTGGCATCGTGGTACGAGGGCCGCGTCAAGATCGTCGGCGTTGAGCCGGAAACCTCCCGCTGTCTGCATGCGGCGCTTGAGGCCGGAACGCCGGTGCCGGTCTCCCCGGAAGGGGTTGCGGCCGACAGCCTGGGGGCGAGTTCGGCCGGGGACATCATGTTTCCCATTGCGCAACGGTATGTGGATCACGTGGCGCTGGTGAGCGATGAGGCGATCACGGCCACGCAAAGATGGTGCTGGCTCAACCTTCGCCTGGCCTCAGAGCCCGGCGGCGCGGCGGCTCTGGCTGCTTTGCTGCATGGCGCTTACACGCCGGCCCCCGGCGAACGGGTGGGCGTGGTCATGTGCGGGGGGAATGTGGACCTGTCCAAGCTCACTGACATTTGCGCATGAGCGCGGTTTGCTTTGATCTGGATGGCACGCTGACCGATCCGAAAGAGGGGATTATCGGCTGCATCCGCTATGCGCTGGAGAAACTGGGGGCCCCTCAGCCCGACAGCGATGACGACTTAACCTGGTGCATCGGGCCGCCTTTGCTGGGCAGTTTTGAGCACCTGGTGGGCGACAAGGCGCCCGAGGCGCTGGCGCTCTACCGCGAACGGTTTGGCGATGTGGGCCTGTTTGAGAACGCGGTCTATCCGGGAATACGCGAGGTGCTGGAAGAGCTCGCAGGTCAAGGCCGCCGCCTGTTTGTGGCGACCAGCAAGCCCACGGTCTATGCGGTGCGGATATTAGAGCATTTTGAACTGCATGACTTTTTTGAGCACATCTACGGATCTGAACTGGACGGCACGCGGGCGGACAAGACGGAGCTGCTCGCCTGGGTGCTGGCCCAATCTGAGCTGCAGGCGTCCAGCGCGGTGATGATCGGCGACCGGCGCCATGATGTTATCGGTGCGCGCAACAATGGCATCGACGCGATCGGGGTTCTCTACGGCTACGGCAGTTCAGACGAGCTCTCCGAAGCCGGAGCGCGGGTCCTGTGCGAGACGCCCCGCGATCTCCCGGCGCAGCTCGCTATGGGCCCATCGTAGCGGTGCCGCAGATATAGACCCCAAGCAGAAGCAGCGCGGAAAAGAAGATCCGGCGGAACGTCGCCTCCGGCAAGCGCGAGCGGATCTTCTGGCCCACCACCATGCCCGCAAGCGCCGGCACCAAGCCGGCCAGGGACAAAAGGCCCTTCTCCATGGTCAGCAACTGATTGCTCTGAAGCGCGAGCGCCAGGGCGAGGGTGGAGAGGGTGAAGAGAACGCCCATGGCCTGGATCAGCGTATCGCGGGGAAGGCCGATGGCTTGCAGGAACATCACGCCGGGCACCACGAACGAGCCCGTCATGCCGGTCAGCACGCCGTTGATCGCACCGGTCAGCGGGCCGGCCCAGATTTCCTGGCGGGGCGCCACGGCCAGGCGCAGGCCCGCCAGCGAGATCACCGCATAGCTCACCAGCAAAAGCCCCAACAGCGCTGACAGATACGCCAGATCCACCTGGGTGAGGGCCAGGGCCCCGAGCCAGACGGTGAGGGTGGCCATGAGCAGAAACGGCCAGATCCGCCGGAGGAGTTCGGCCAATTTGCCGCCCACAACGGCCTGCCAGAGATTGGTGACGAACGAGGGGATCAAGAGCAGCGCCATGGCGGTGGGCAGATCGGCCGCCACCGTGAGCAGGCCCAGGCTCACCGTCGGCAGCCCGAGCCCGATCACACCCTTGACCGTGCCGGCCAAGAGGAAGGTGGCGATGATCGCCGCGAAGAGAGCCCCGTCCTCCATGCCCTCCTCTTAGAGCAGAGAGCAGGGCCGGTGCAATCTCCTCACGCGGCCTGGAGCTTGGCGAAGGTGCCGGTGATCATCATCACCGCCCGGGCGGCCTCCTTGCCTTTGGTGACGAAATGGTCCTCAAAGAAGCCAATGTGCTCAGCGGTCTCCTGAAACTGGTGCGGGGTCAGCACGGCCGAGATTACTGGCACGTCCGTTTCAAGCTGCACTTGCATCAGCGCATCGATGACGGTCGAGGCCACGAAGTCATGGCGGTAGATGCCGCCATCCACCACAAAGCCCGAGGCGACGATGGCTTGGTAGGCGCCCGTTTCCGCCAAGCGCTTGGCAAGCAGAGGAATGTCAAAGGCGCCGGGCACTTTGAAGATCTCCACGGCGCCCGTCGGCCAACCGTTCTGAGCAAGCTCGTCCAGGAGGCCAAGGCGGGCCTGATCGACAATCTGAAAGTGCCAGGAGGCCTGAATAAGGGCGATCTTGGCTGAGGTGTTTTGGGGGGTCTGATCCATGTCATATCTCCGTTTGACGTGAATCAGGGCGTTCAACCGGAGGCGAACCTGCCGCATGGCGGCCGGCAGCATCAGATTGTTCTCTTCCATCCGGACTTTAACCGTCGGCTCCGGAGTTGCACCGGATCTGCTGACCCGGCCGGAGATCTCCAGCCGGCGCTCGCGGGCTTTGAGGGAGAGTTTCCCTGCTTACCGCCGGTGGGGAATTTCACCCCGCCCTGAGAACAGTTGCCCCCGGACCATCCGGAGGCAGGCGACACGCTAGCCGATGACGCAAGGCCTCTACAAGCCCCATTCTCTCCGTTATATTGCCATCATCATGCCGTTCCTTAGAGCCATGAGCTCCGCCATATACCGACTGCTCACCCTGGCGCTGGCCGCCACTGCGCTTACCGCCGTGTGGGTTGTGCTGGTGCCGACGCTGGCGGACGTTGGAGCAAACCCGGTGAAGCCGGCCGAGGTTCAGCGCAGCCTTCAAGTCCAGCTCAAAGAGCGCGGCCTGAAGAGCGGATCACCGGTGTTCATCCGCATCTTCAAGCAGGAGTCCGTGCTGGAGCTCTGGATGAAGCGGGAGGGCGCCTGGGTGCATTTCCGCGATTTCGACATCTGCTACTGGTCCGGCGCGCTTGGCCCCAAATTGAAGGAGGGCGACAAGCAGTCTCCGGAAGGCTTTTACGAGGTCTCCCTCAGCAGCCTGAACCCGAACAGCAGATATCATCTGTCCTTCAATCTCGGCTTTCCCAACAGGTTCGACCGGGCGCACGGACGCACCGGGTCCTATCTCATGGTGCATGGCGCCTGCGTCTCCATCGGGTGTTACGCCATGACCAACCAGGGGATTTCCGTAATCTATCCTCTGGTGGAAGCCGCGCTCAATCACGGGCAGACCATGGTGCCGGTGCACATTTTCCCGTTCCGCATGAGCGACGAAAACCTTGAGCGCCATCAGGGCTCCAAGTGGAGCCAGTTCTGGAACGACCTGAAGCCCGCCTACACCGCGTTCAACAGAACACGGCAAGTGCCGGTGATCGAGGTGGAGAACAAGCGCTATGTGGTCCGCGAACGGTTGGGCCAGGCGGGGGCATTCTAAGTCGCCGGGGTCCTGAGCCGGCTTGCAGACACATAGGCAACAGCAGCGATCGCGGCCTGGGCCAGCACAACGGCCGGCCAGATGCGCGTGAACGCCGGGTCGAAATATTTTTGCGGCCCGTA
>JANQOW010000117.1 GCA_028285595.1 Hyphomicrobiales bacterium | reverse complement strand
CTGTCTGGAAAATCTGAGCGATCCCGCCCAAAAGGCCGATGGCGCACAGCGCGGTCAGATCGACGGCTCCGGGCGTCTTCCAGAAGAACGGCAGCAAGGCGGCCGACGCCACCGTGGTGGTCACGGTGAAACTGAAGATAATCGAGGCGTTGGTTTCCGTCCGGGTCAGCTTGCGCACATAAACGGTCGTTATGCCGATGCAGGCCGCTCCAAACAGGGCCAGAACGGCGGCCGGCTCAAACGCACTGGTGCCGGGCCGGATGATGATCAGCACGCCCAAAAACCCCAAAGCCACCGCGAACCAGCGCCGCGGGCCAACCTTCTCCCCCAGAATAGGCACCGATAAAGCCGTGGCGAACACGGGCGCCGCAAACACGATCGCCACAACGTCCGCCAGCTTCATGAGCGAGAAGGCGGCAAACACCGACGTCATAGCGCACAGTCCGATCAATGATCTCCAGACATGCGCCCAAACATCGTTTGGTTTCACGGCCTGCCACCCGCCACTGAAGCCTGCCATGATGCCGAGTGGAATAAAGGCAAGAACGCTGCGGAAGAAGATCACCTGCACGACCGCATAGGTCGCCGATTGCCACTTCACCAACACGTCCATTCCGGAAAAACAGGCAACCGCCAGGAGCGCCAAGACAATGCCGAGCGTTGCCCTGACGGGCGCCGCAGCCGTGGTCTCGCTCATGCTTGTCTCATTGGATCAGGTCTTCGCGCACCTGGCATTGACCGACCATTGCGCGCTGGCGAACTTGGCCGAGCCGATGGGCTTTGCCCGATAGCCGGCCGGACAGGCATAGTAGCTCACGGTGGAGGCTGCAATTTGAGTGGCATTGTTGCGGTCAGTGGCGCCGGAATCCATCGGTCTCCCCTGGCGGCGCACCTTCACGTCATAGGATTTTGAGCTGTCCGAATAGATAAAGCTCACCGTGTAATCGCGCCTGTTGTAACGCACGGTCTCGGTCCGCTGGTAAGCGCCGACAACGCCTTCCGACGACTGATCACCGGTCTGGCACCCTGCCAAAGGCAGGACCATGAGGCCAACAAACGCAAACCGCCACATCTGGAAGCTCCGAGTTTAGGGATGGACCCGCATTAGCTGATGGAGAAGGATAACGTCAATGCTTCTCTTAAGAGTAAAAGGGCTTAGCAGGTCATTGTGGCAAGCTTGGTGCAATCTGCCTCACCTATCGTGGCGCGCCTCTTGCGAGCAACAGGACATACGCCCATGGCCAAGCGCCGGGGGGCGGTGATTGACACCGCCCGGACCATGCAGATCAAAGGATCTTCGGCCCAACTCATGGGCTCGCTGGCCCTGACGCTTCTGGCCGGGGCCGGCATCGGCGCCGCGGCTTGGCTGAATGCGGAGATCTTGACCTCAAATGCTCTGATCGCCCTCGCCTTGGCCACCCTGGGTCTGGTGGGCATCTCGGTGGTCATCTCCCGGGTGATGTTCCGCACCAACGAGCCGGTTCTGACGATCTCCCCTGACGGCGTCTGCGACCGCCGGATTTCCCCTGACACGGTGTCGTGGAGCGCGGTTGAAGATGTCCGTGCCTCACGCCTGCGCCAAGTCCCGGTGATCGAACTGGTGCTCACCAAGGACGCCAGCGCGAACCTAACCTATACGCCCCTCGCCCGCCTCATGCGCAGCTATCACCGTCTGTCGCGCGCCGTACGCTACACGGTCACCGCCCACGGTCTGAAGATGGGCCACAAACAACTCATGGAGACACTGAAGGCCTACGCAGAAGCGCATAAAGCAGGCGCAAGTTAGCCCTCACACGAGCAATCGTCATCCCCGCCGAGCGCGGCGCCCTACCAAGGCAGGTCGGCGCCTTCCCAGCTCCGGAATGCGGCGGTGGTGTCCATGCTCAGCGCATCAATTTCCCGGATCAGACCGGCTGCCGATTCCGGCGCGGACACCGGTCCCTCATGGCTGGTCATATCCGTGGAGACCCAACCGGGATGCAGCAGCAAGACGGCGATGTTGCGCGGCGCCAGATGTATGGAGAGCATCTTGCCCACCATGTTCACGCCGGCCTTGGAGAGGTTGTAGCCGTAGCCTGAAGGCCGTGAGCAGTTTTCGATCGATCCGAGATTTGAAGAGACAATGGCCAGCTTGCCCCCATCGGCCAGCAGCGGACTGAGGGCCTGGGCCACGGCCAGCGGGCCGATGGTGTTGACCTCGACCTCTTTGCGCACCGCATCCAAGCTGAGCTCCGCCAAACCGTTGCGGTCGTGGAAGATCCCGGCATTGTTGATCAGAACGTCTATGGTGCGCCCGGACAGCTCGCGCGTCAGGCGCGCCAACTGCTGTTCGTTGGACACATCAACACCGGAGAAAATCTCCGCACCCGTTGCACTGATCTCAGGCGTGGGCACGCGCACCACAGCCAGAACGTCATCACCGCGCATGCGGTATTGGCGGGCCAGTTCCAGGCCGATGCCTCTGTTGGGTCCTGTAATGCAGATTGTAGCCATTGCCTTCCTCCCGCAGCTTAACGTGACTGAGCGTTTTTTACTGCGGGAGGCGGCTGGAGGCCAGGAGGAAGTTAGCGGTTCGGCGTGCCTCAGCAGGCATTCGTAGCGCTTGGGCGGCCAAGCGGAGCAGCACCGCTCGATTGTGACGTATTTGTGAAAAATTGCTTGAGCGAAATCATAACGTCACGAAACGCCAATGCCCGCTCACGACGTCCTGCTCTCAGGTATTCTTCCATGTATCTGGGGTCATAATTTTCGATGTCGTATTTCATAACCTATTCCTTTCAGTGCTTTAGGGAAGTTCGCTTCGAATCTCCCCTCGTGTCTTGGCAACATACATAGTGAGATTGCGGTTCTCCGACAAACGAGTTATTCTTGAACGTCACTTAAAATTTTTTTGTTTGAAAACGAGATCTCATGGCCTACCACCTGCCTCCCCTGAACGGGCTTCGCGCCTTTGAAGCCACGGCCCGAAACATGAGCTTTACCCAGGCGGCCGAGGAACTGCACGTCACGCCGGCAGCGCTGAGCTACCAGGTGCGCCAGCTTGAGGAAATTTTGGGCATCAAGCTCTTCAAGCGCCTCAACCGGGCCATCGAACTCACCCCGCAAGGCCAGGCCCTGTTCCCCGGCATCCGCGCCGGCTTTGAACGCATGGATGAAGCGATGCGCACGCTGCGGCGGCGCGCGGAGACCAATGTGCTTGTGGTGTCGGTCGGCCCCGCCTTCGCGGCAAAGTGGCTGGCGCCCCGGCTCTACCGCTTCATTCAGCGCCACCCGGACATCGACCCGCGCATCTCGGCCAACATTCAGATCTCAGATTTCGAGAACGAGCAGATCGATCTGGCCGTCCGTTTCGGCACGGGCGCTTATCCCAATCTGCATTCTGAACGCCTGATCAGTGATTACGTCACCCCACTGTGCAGCCCGGAGCTGGTGGCGGACACACATGCTCATCCGCTCAAGGCCCCGGAGGATCTCGCGCATCATGTGTTGATCCATGATGAGAGCCTCAGCTTTATTGAGAACGTGCCGAGCTGGCAGGTTTGGTGTGAGGCCGCCGGGCTCACAATCATTGATCTTGACGGTGGGGTTCACTTCTCATTGGCCGACCATGGTCTGGATGCCGCCGTTGAAGGCGCCGGCGTTGTGCTGGGCCGCATCGCTCTGGCGCATTTCGACCTGAAGTCCGGCCGCCTGGTGGCCCCCTTTGCTCTGAAGATCCCGGTTGCCTACAGTTTCTATGTGGTCAGCCCCATGGCCACCAAGGACGACCCAAAGGTCACCGCATTTCGCGAGTGGCTCTTGGAGGAAGCCGAGAACGACCGGGCGCTCAACCTGGCTTGACGCCCGCAGCCCCCCCGCCCTTGCGCACGCGAGGGCCCATAGCCGGAACCTTTCCTTTGGCTGAAAAGGTCCTCGCTTTCGCAAGGACGCGGGCGCAACCCTCAAGCCCGGCGCACCACCTGTTGGGTGGCCATGCAGGCTTCCACGATGGCGTCGGCACTGATCCGGTATTCCTCGTAAAGATCGTTCAGCGTCCCGGTCTGCCCGAAGTGCTCAACGCCCAAGGCCTGCACCTTGTGGCCATGAACACCGCCCAGCCAGGAGAGCGCCGCGGGATGACCGTCTATGACCGTGACGATCTGCGCCTCCCGGTCCAGCGGAGCCAACAGTTCTTCCACGTAGGAGAGCTCATCGCGCTTGCCATGCTGTTGTGCCGTTTGCGCCGCCTTCCAGCCAGCATTGAGCCGGTCCGCGGACGTGACGGCCAACAGGCCTGCCCCCGGGAAACGGGACAAGACATGGCCGAGAGCTTCCTGGGCCTCTTGAGCGACGGTGCCGGTATAGGCGATGGCCAGCCTGGTGCCTTCCTGGGGCGGGCGCATCCAGTACGCCCCCTTGATGATGCCTTCGCGGGTCTCCGGATCCAGATCCCGCATGGGCTGATCCATGCTGCGCGTGGAGAGCCGCAGGTACACCGAGCCCCCTTCGCGCTCGTGCAGCCATTCATCTTTGCCCGCCGTCTTGGGTGCGCGCTGGATGTAGTCGAAGGCCCATTCCAGGATCACCGCAAGCTCATCCACATAAGATGGCTCAAACGACGCGATGCCATCCTGCGCCATTCCGATCAACGGGGTGCTGATCGACTGGTGCGCCCCGCCTTCCGGCGCCAGGGTGATGCCCGATGGGGTCGCCACCAGAATGAAGCGTGCGTCCTGATAGCAGGCGTAGTTGAGCGCATCCAAACCACGTTGGATGAACGGGTCATAGAGCGTCCCGATGGGCAACAGCCGTGTGCCGAAGATCTCATGCGACAGGCCCAGCGCGGCCAGGAGCAGGAACAGGTTGTTCTCCGCAATCCCCAGCTCCATATGCTGGCCGTCGCGGCCCATATGCCAGCGTTGGGCGGACATGAGCTTGCGCGTCTGGAACACGTCCTCTTGCTCCTCCAACGAGAAGATGCCGCGCCGGTTGACCCAGGGCCCAAGGTTGGTGGAGACGGTGACATCCGGCGATGTGGTGACGATGCGCTCGGCCAGCTCTGTTTTGGTCTTCGCGATCTCGTCCAGGAGCTTGCCGAAACCTTCTTGCGTTGACATGGCGCCCTTGATCTCCGGCCAGGTGAGCGCCGGCACGTCCACCCGGGGTGCTGACAGCCGCCGCGCGCCTCTGGCATTGAAACGCACGCTGGCAAGCGCTGCTTCCATGTCCTCGGCGCTGCGGTTGAGGCCGGCAAACTTCTCCCATTCCTGGCCTTCAAGGATGTTGTTGTCGGCCCGAAACGCTTTCATTTGGGCAGAGCTCATGAGGCCGGCATGATTGTCCTTGTGCCCTGCCAGCGGCAGGCCATGACCCTTCACCGTGTAGGCAATGAAGCAGACCGGCTTGTCATCGCTGACGCTCCCAAACGCCTCCAGCAACGTCTGCAGGCAATGGCCCGCAAGGTTCGTCATCACCACCGGCAAGTCCGTATCATCGTAACTGGCCACCAGGGCGAGCGCTTCGGCATTGTCTGAAAGGTCTTCGTTCAACTGCGCACGCCAGCCGTCTGCGCCTTGGAAGGTCAGCGCCGAGTAGAGCGAGTTGGGACAGTTATCGATCCAGTCGCGCAGGGCGTCACCCCCGGGCTTTGCAAACGCCGCCTCCAGCTTCTTGCCGTACTTGAGCGTGAGCACCTGCCAGCCATAGTTCTCAAACACCGATTCCAGCTTGGGCATCAGCCGGTCCGAGATCACGGCATCGAGGCTCTGGCGGTTATAGTCGATCACCCACCAGCAATTCTTCAGATCGTGCTTCCAGCCTTCCAGCAGCGCTTCATAGATGTTGCCCTCGTCCAGCTCCGCATCGCCCACCAGAGCCACCATGCGCCCTTCAGGCCAATCAGCGCCCCAGCCCTTGGCATGAATGTAATCCTGCACCAGGCTAGCAAACGAGGTGAGCGCAACGCCGAGGCCGACCGAACCGGTGGAGAAGTCCACATCGTCCACGTCCTTGGTTCTTGAGGGGTAAGACTGCGCGCCGCCTTTCCCCCTGAAATCAATGAGTTTCTCAAGGGTCTGGTTGCCGAACAGATATTGGATGGCGTGGAACACGGGGCTCGCATGGGGCTTCACGGCCACCCGGTCCTCCGGCTTCAGGACGGCGAAATAGAGCGCCGTCATGATGGTCACAAGCGACGCGGACGAGGCCTGGTGGCCGCCCACTTTGAGGCCGTCCGTGTTCACCCGGTCATGGTTGGCGTGGTGAATGATCTGGGAGGAGAGATAGAGAACACGCTTCTCCAGGTCTTCCAGAACTTCCAGCGGCAAAGGTGTGTGTGTGTCTTGTTTCATGGCTCAGATCTCATCAGGACCGCGCAGGCTCACAGTGTAGCCATGGGCGGATAGGGCGTTCACCGCATCATCCAGATGCTGGCGGTCGCGGGTTTCGATTTCAAACAGCGTCCGGGCCCCCTTGGCAGGTGTGGAGGTGAAGACCCGGTGGTGGGAGATGTCCAGGATGTTGGCATCCTGGTCCGCCAGAATGCGCGTGAGGCTGGCAAGCTCGCCCGGCCGGTCGCGCACATCGATGGCGAGCCGGGCAATACGCCCTGCCCGCGCCAGCTCGCGGGTCAGCACGTCCGACAAGAGCCGCATATCGATGTTTCCGCCGCAGACCACCAGACCCAGGCGCTTGCCGGCAAAGCGTTCGCGATCTGCCAGGATGGCGGCCAGTCCAGCCGCGCCGGCGCCCTCAGCCACCGTCTTCTCGATGTCCAGGAGCAAGGTCACCGCGCGCTCAAGCTGAGGTTCGGTGACCAGGACGATATCGTCCACCACCGACTTTATGATCTCCGCGGTGATCACGCCCGGGCGCTTCACGGCGATGCCTTCGGCCAGGCTGTCACCGCCTGCATCTTCGGGCACCTCGCGCCCGTTGAAGAGCGCGTGCATGGCCGGATAGAGAAGAGATTGAACACCGATCACCTGCACATCAGGGGCCAGCGCACGCGCCACCGTGCCCATGCCGGCCATCAAACCGCCGCCCCCTATGGGCACCACCAGAGCATCAAGCGAGCCCCCTTGGGCGAGCATTTCAAGCGCAACAGTGCCCTGTCCGGCGACAATCAGAGCATCGTCATAAGGGTGGATGAACGTCAGTTCGTGTGCCTCGCCATGGTCTCTGGCGAACCTCGCGGCATCCTCCAGTGTGCTTCCTTCCAGCATCACTTTGGCGCCGTGTGAACGTGTGCCTTCCACCTTCACCGTGGGCGTTCCCTCCGGCATGACGATCACCGCCGGAATGCCCAGCCGGTGTGCGTGATAGGCCACCCCTTGGGCGTGATTGCCCGCCGACATGGCGATCACGCCTTGCGCTTTCTGCGTATCGGTCAGTTGCAGCAGCTTGTTCAGCGCCCCGCGTTCCTTGAACGAGGCGGTGAACTGCTGGTTCTCAAACTTCAGCCAGATCTCGCAGCCGAGCATGTCGGACAGCGTCTCGCTCTTCTGGAACGGCGTCTGCTTCACCGCTCCTTGCAACGCAGAAGCGGCGGCGCGCACATCCTCAATGGTGACGGAACATCTGGTCATGGATCTGATTATACGCTATGGCCTCCGGCTGATCCTGCCAAAATATGCCAACTGGGTAAGTAATTTTGGCATAACCAACCAATCCAGCGCACAAAGCATGAGGATTATTGCCGTGTCAGCCTTAGACCAGATAGACAGAAAACTGCTGGCGCTGCTCCAGGAGAACGGGCGCTACACCAACCAGGAACTGGCCGAACGGGTCGGCCTCTCGCCGAGCCCCTGCCTCAGGCGGCTCAAGAGGCTGGAGCGCGAGGGCATCATTTCGCGCTATGTGGCTCTGGTGGACCAAAAGGCCGTCGGGTTACCGGTGTCGGTCTTCGTGTCGGTCAAACTTGAGCACCAGCGCGAAGAGGTGATGACCCACTTCGACGCGGAGATCGCCAAGTACCCGGAAGTTCTGGAATGCTACCTCATGACCGGCTCGCGCGATTATCTCCTGCGCGTGGTGGCTGAGGACCTAGAGGCCTATGAGCGGTTCTTGAAAACCACCCTCACCCGGATTGACGGGGTTTCCTCAATTGAATCGTCCTTTGCCCTAAATCAGGTAAAGTACACCAACGTGTTGCCCATCGCTTGAGGTGCCGTGAACGAATATGTCTATACATAAAACTTTGACCCATGATGTTTGAACAGCGCATGAAGGCGCTGCGAGCGCGCCTGACCGAAACCGGCATCGACCTTGCGCTGATCACCGATGAAGACAGCGTCTACTATTTCAGTGGCTACTACGATTACCTCCACATGGATTTCGGCCGTCCCACCCTGTTGGCCGTACCGCGCGAGGGTCAAAGCGTCCTGATCACCCCCACCATGGAGCTGGAGATGGCAGATGCGGCCGCCAAGGTGGACCGCATAGAGCCCTGGAACGACGGCATGGGCAACGAGTGGCGTGAGGCGCTGCCCGGGCTCCTGGCCGGCACCGGTCACATTGCGCTGGAGCACCACCAGATGCCGCCCCTTGTACGCGCTTACATTGATGAGGTGGCAGGCGGCCAGATCATCAGCGATCTTGCGCCTTTGGTCGCTGAACTCAGGCGGATCAAATCGCCGGAAGAGCTGCAACTGGCGCGCCATGCGGGCCAGGTGGCCGGCGCCATGATGCAGGCCGGCCGCGAGGCCATCGGCCCGGATGTGGCCGAGTTCGAGGTGGCGCTGGCCACGTCCAGCGCAGGCACCCGCACCGCTGCGCGTTTGCTCAACGAGCACTATGCCGACACGCGCATGTCACCCAACACGCACTTTTTGCAGATTATGGCCTCAGGCCGCGAGATCACCATGCCGCACCATCGCGCCTCCACCCGCCAGATGAAACGGGGCGAACCGGTGTTCCTGTGCTTTTGCGGCATGACCAACTTTCACCGCTTCAAGCTGGGCTTCGACAGGACCTTCTGGGTGGGAGAGATCGCCGACAAGACACAAGAAGCCGTCTATCAGGTTGCCTTGCAAAGCCAGGCTGCCGCGCTCGCCCAATTGCGCCCGGGCGTTGCGGCCGAAGAGCTCCATGCGGCCTATGCCGAGGTTATCCAGTCCGCAGGCTACGCCTATCCGTTCCGCTGCGGCCGGGCCACCGGCTTCAGCTTTCTGGAAACCCCACAACTGGTGTTCGGAGACAAGACCGTGCTTGAGCCCGGCATGGTGTTCGCGGTGGACGGCTCCGTCACCCACGCCCCCACCTTCAGAGCGCAGGTGGGCGACAGCTTCATCGTCACCGAGGACGGCTATGAGCAAATCACCCACCACCCCAACGCGCTTGAGGCGATGATCGTCTAACCCCCAAGACCTGAAAGGACAGGCCGCTCCATGTCGCTCTCAACGAAACGCATTGCAAGCTGCGCCTGCGGCGATCTGCAGGTCGCCACCACGGGCGAGCCTGAGAAGGTCAGCTCATGCAGTTGCACCGATTGCCAAAGACGCACCGGCAGCGTTTTCGGCGTCACCTCCTTCTTCAGCGCCGATCAGGTGGAGTTTGTCTCCGGCGCCCCAAGGGTCTTCGAGCGTGGTGCGGACAGCGGCAACGCCCTGTCCATGAACTTCTGTCCCAAGTGCGGAACGACGCTCTATTGGACGTTGAAAGATTTCCCGGGCCGCATTGTCATCGCGGTGGGCTGCTTTGCAGACCCTGAGTTCCCTCAGCCCGAGCGCCACGTTTGGGCCAAGCGCAAGCACCATTGGGTGCAGTTTCCAGACGGCTGCTCCCTTTACGACGAGGCCCCCTAAGCGCCCCGATTTCCCACTGTGCAAGCGTCTGAATAGCTTCTAAGTTGCTCCCTTCGTTTTTGTGGGAGACGAAGCCACTCATGTCGGGGCGGGTGACAGGTAATGTGATCGGGTTCTTGGCGATGGCCGCCTGGGCCACGCAGTTTCCGCTGCTTGCCCTGCTCCTGGAAAGCTGGGACCTGGTGCTCATGTCGGTGGCGCGAACCGTGATCCCCGCCCTGGGCTTGCTGCTGGCGGCGGCGGTTATGGGTGGCCTCAAAGGCCTGACCCTTAAAAACAGCTACGACATCGTGTTCGTCGGTGGTGTGGGCTTGGGCCTTGCCACCCTCTTGTTCGTCATCGGCCAGAGCATGACCCATCCGATCACCGCTTCGGTCATCGTATCCACACTGCCCCTCTGCTCGGCAATCGTCGGGTTTGCGGCAGGAACGGAGAAAATCACCGTCAAACTCTGCGCGGCAATCGCGTTGGCGCTGGCCGGCGGGGCCGTCTGCGCCCTGGCCGGTCAGACGGACAACGTGGAGTTCAGCGGCGGTGAGGTGTTCATACTGGCGGGGGTTTTCCTGTTTGCCTGGTACACCCGCGAGAGCCTCCAGCGGTTCGCAAACCTGGCGCCGACAACCCAGGCCGGCATCACCATGCTGGCGGCCGGCTATGTGTCCTTCATCATTTTCGCTTTCTGCCTGCCCCTTGGCCTGGCTGAGTTTCGCTTCGATGCCTCTGCAAGAGGCATGCTCATCCTGGCCTGGGTGTGTCTCGGATCGCTGGCGCTCTCCATGGCCCTATGGTTCTGGGCGTCGCGCGAACTGGGTGTCACCGTCGCGGGGATGCACCACAATATGGTGCCGTTTTACGTGGTGCTGATGACCGCCCTGTTTGGCGCCGAGGTCTTGCCCGGACACATTGTCGGAGCGGCCCTGGTGATCGCCGGAGCGGTTTTGGCCCAAATCCCGGAGATCAGTGGACGGGCGCGGATCTCGAAAGCCTGGGATTGATCCAATGAGACCACAGCTCTCGGCCACCGGGATGATTGTTGCCGCCTGCATAGCCCACTCTCTCTCCATGATCTGCTTTGCCGCCTATCCCGCACTCCTGCCGGAATTCACCGAGATCTGGTCCATGAACAGCACGGAAGCCGGCTCGGTGAGCGCAGCCTTCTTTGTGGGATACACTCTCTCAGTGCCTGTGCTCACCATCTTGAGCGACCGGATTGATCCGCGCCGGATCTACCTGTTCTCCTCCTGCCTGAGCGCGGCGGGCGCCCTGGGGTTTGCCTTCATGGCGGAAGGGCCGGCCAGCGCCTCGCTCTATAACGGGCTGATCGGTGCAGGCGTCGGCGGCACCTATATGCCTGGCCTCAAGGCCCTCGGTGATCATATTGAGGGCCGCCTGTTCGTGCGCGCCACGGGCTGGTACACGGGCATGTTCGGCTTCGGCGCCGCCCTTTCCTATCTGGTGGCCGACGGCATCTTCATGCTCTCAGGCTGGCCGGCGGTGTTCATGTTCGGCGCAGTCTGCGCCGTGGCCTCCGGACTTATCGTCTTCTTTGCCATTCCGCCGTCTGATCCCGGCGCGGTGTCCATGCCCTTCTCGGCCGTCCGCAAGGTCTTCACCAACCGCACTGCGGTCACCTGGTCGATCTGCTATGCGCTGCACACCGGAGAACTCTTCGCCATCCGCTCCTGGATCGTGGCCTTCCTGGTCTTCTCCGCCAGCCAAACCGGCGGCGCCGACGCGGGCCTCGCCGCCTGGCTCACGCCGGTCACCGTTGCGGCGGTGGCCACCTTGCTGGGGCTGCCCATGACCATCTTCGGCAATGAGCTCTGCATCCGCTATGGCCGCCGCCTGATCGTGATTTTGGTGATGCTCATCACGGCCGCCCTGGCCGTTGCGTCCGGTGCTTCAAGTCATTTGACCTACGGCATCGCCGCCTTCTTCATCGTCGCCTACAACGCGGCCATTATGGCCGACAGCTCGGCAATCACCGCGGGCGCGCTCAGCAACGCAGCACCGGGTCTGCGCGGCGCCACCATGGCGCTGCACTCCACCTTGGGCTTTGCCGGAGGGGCCGTGGGGCCGTTTATTGTGGGCGTGGTGCTCGATCAGTTCGGCGGGGCCATGTCGCCGATGGCCTGGACCATTGCTTTGGGCCAGATGGCGCTGGTGGGTGTGATCTGCCCGCTGCTGATCAAGATTATGCGTCCTGAAGGGGCCGTGGGCGACAGGGACGCACCGGCCGCCAAATAATGCGCCGCCGCGTCGCCGCTTCCCCGTCATCCCCGCTTCTCTCTCCCGTCATCCCCGTTTCTCTCTCCCCCGTCATCCCCGCGAACGCGGGGACCTAGAAGCGCATCGCTCTGGGCCCCGGATATTTGCTGACGCAAATTCCGGGGTGACGTGAGTTAAAGTTCGCCGTCTCTCCCCACCGTCATCCCCGCGAACGCGGGGATCTAGGGGCGCATCGCTCTGGGCCCCGGATATTTGCTGACGCAAATTCCGGGGTAACGTGAGTTAAAGTTCGCCGCGCGCAGAAGATCCCCGCTTCTCTCACCCCTCATCCCAATTTTTCTCCCCCGTCATCCCCGCGAACGCGGGGACCCAGGGGCGCATCGCTCTGGGCCCCGGATATTTGCTTGCGCAAATTCCGGGGTGACGAAATCCAAAGTTGCCTTCGCTCAGAAGATCGCCACTTTCGCGGGGGGATGACGAAAGAGCCACGCGGCCCTCAATACCAGGCATCTTCCATGCCGGACTTGCGCTCATCCACATACGCTTCCAGCGCCTCGCGCTGCGCGACGTCCATGGCCGGAGCCTCATAGTCCTTCAGCATCTGCTTCCAGCGCTCATTGGCCCGCACGGCGCTGTCCTTGGAGCCCTCATCGCTCCACTGCTCAAAGCTCTCCGAGTTTGAAAGCTGCGCTTCGTAAAAGGCCGTCTCGTAGTTTGCCAGAGTATGGGCACAGCCAAGGAAATGGCCCGCCGGTTCGACTTCCCTGTAAGCATCTTGTGCCAGAGCATTTTCGTCGGTGGACATTCCTGCGGCCATCACCTGATAGGCGCCCAGCCGATCGGCATCCTGGAGCAGCTTCTCATAACCGGTCACCAATCCACCCTCCAGCCACCCGGCCGAGTGTAAGACAAAATGAGCGCCGGCCAGGAAGGTGGAATGCATGCTGTCTGCACTCTCAAAAGCCGCCTGGGCATCTGGGATTTTGGACGCGGTCAAACTGCCCCCGCAGCGCAAGGGAACCCCAAGCCGGCGCGCGAGCTGACCAACCGCATAGTTGGACATAACAGGCTCAGGCATGCCGAACGTGGGCGCCCCGCTCTTCAGGCTCATGGAGGACAGGAAGTTGCCCAACACAAAAGGCGCGCCCGGGCGCACCACCTGGCTGAACGCTCCACACGCCATGCCCTCCGCCATGGCTTGGGCAACAGACGCGGCCGTGGTCACAGGCCCCATAGCCCCGCTCAAAATGAAGGGCACCACCACAATCCCCTGCCCGTTGCCGCAATAGGTCTGAATGGCTTGGGTCACCACCTTGTCGACCAGCAATGGCGAGTTGGTGTTCACATTGCCCATGATAACGCAATTGTCCTGCATGAACGCCTCGCCAAAGACGATGCGCGCCATGGCCACGCAATCCTCGGCCCGCGACTGTTCGGTGATGGCCCCCAGAACCGGCTTGTCGCTCAACGTGAAGTGCGCCAGCAGCATATCCATGTGGCGCTTGTTGACCGGCGTATCGCACGGCTCGCAGGTGACATGCCCGCTGTGATGGAGCGAGGGCAGCATGTAGGTGAGCTTGACCAGGTTCTTCAGATCATCAAGCGTGCCATAGCGCCGCCCCTGATCGAGACAGCGCACAAAAGGTGGCCCATAGACCGGAGCAAACACCGTGTTCTTGCCACCGATCTTGACGCTGCGGGCCGGATTGCGCGCATGTTGGGTGAATTCGCTGGGTGCGGTTTTGAGCAGCTCGCGCGCCATGCCGTTCGGCAGGCGCACACGGGTGCCCTGAACATCAGCGCCGGCGCTCTTCCAGATCTCCAACGCTTTGGGATCATCGCGGAACTCAATGCCGTTTTCTTCCAACAGCCAATCGGCCTGCCGCTCTATGCGCACCAGCGCCTCCTCATCCAGAAACTCATAGTACGGGATGGTCCGGGTAATGTAGGCCGGAGCCGCTACCGCCGGGCCGCTGGAGGTGCGCCGGTCCCGGCGCTGACGTCGTGATGAAGATTGCCGCATGGCTCAAAAGTCTCTGGCGTTGTTCAAGCGCGATCCTACGGCGAAGAGGCGGGTTTGTAACGATTGAAAAATCTAGAGCTTTGCATAAGATCATTTTATGCAAAGATTGATCAAGCACATCCATTCACCGGCCGCCCTGTTTGCCTTCGAAGCCGCCGCGCGGCACCTCTCCTTCACCCGGGCGGCCAATGAGCTGAACGTTACCCAACCGGCCGTGAGCCAAGCCGTAAAGCGCATTGAGGACGCTTTGGGCGTGCGGCTGTTCCTGCGCAGACATCGCGCCCTTGCGCTCACCGAAGCCGGTGAACGGTTCTACGATGATGTATCATATGGATTGATCCATATCCGCCGCTCCGTAGAGCGCATCACCACCCAGCGGCAGGACCGTCACGTGACCTTGTCGGTCACCACGGCGTTTGCGAATTACTGGATGGTGCCGCGCCTTGGTGCGTTTCGCGCGCTTAATCCGGATGTGGACTTGCGCGTCCAGACCACCAACAAGGATGTCGATATTGCCTCTGAATCCATTTCCTTGGCCGTGCGCCTGGGTGACGGGGCCTGGCCCGGCTATCAAAGCGCCCCGATTGCAGATGAGGAAATCTTCGCCGTCTGCAGTCCGTCCTATCTGGAGCACCAAACCCCTCCCCGGTCGCCGTCTGATCTTCTGGCGCACCGCTTGATCCATCTGGAAGAGCCCTTCCGGCCGCGCGCCACGTGGGCCGATTGGTTTGCCCAGGCCGGCGTGAGCTATCGCGATGAAGGCGAAGGCCTGCGCCTGAACGACTACGCTTTGGTGATCCAGGCTGCCATTGCCGGTCAGGGCATCGCCTTTGGCTGGCGTCACATCGTTGAGCGGTTGATTGCACAAGGCGTTCTCACCAAGGCCTTGGAGACCAGCTTCCGCTCCGATCACCGGTTCCACGTGGTTTGGGCTGAGGCCGCCCCGCTCAGCCCTGAAGCCACGCGGGTGCGCGACTGGCTGGTCTCACAGGCGTCGGTTGATGCCGAACGATAGCACCACCATGCCCACCATCACCACGCCGGCCGTGATGAAAACCACCTGAATGGGAAAGAAGATCAGCAGGAGCGCAAAGACGCCCGCGTGGCTGATCTCCGCGAAGTCCCGCTGGGTGGAGAAGATCGGCGTCATGGCCGTGCGCTGGGAGGGTTTGCAGGCCCTGAGAAACAGCGCGTTGCCATAGCCGTCCACGATGGCCATGGAGAGTGTGGCCAGCAGCAGAAAGCCTGTGGCGACCCACGGCGTGTGCGCCAGGAAGCCGGCAGCCAGCATGCCTGTTGCCGCCACGGGAAAG
>JANQOW010000116.1 GCA_028285595.1 Hyphomicrobiales bacterium | reverse complement strand
AGTGCGATGTGGTGCATCGGACGAGCTTCGCAACGCAGGAGATGGACTGATTTGGCCCACCGAAGGCCGGGTTTTCGCGCCCGCTGAGCGTCGTTGCGGACCGCTTGTGGTCGGCCAGACCAAGGCGCGCCCCGCGCCTCGTCAGCAGACGCGAAAACCCGGTCAAGCGATTCCATATGACAAAGAACTGCTCTAGCTTAGTTGCTTGCGCAACAAGGACCTGCGCTGAGGTTGTTCCACAGCATAGATCACCTGCTTGCGCGTCGGCGCGCTGACGACGGGCGGCTCGTTGAACTCCACACCAAGCTGCTGCCCGTCTCTCCAAACCACCGTGCAACTGGCCACGAGGCCATCAAGTTCGATCTGCAACTGGAAGTGATCTGGCGGATGACGGCCGGTATCCACCTTCAGTTTGGCGCCCGTATCGGAAATATCGCGCACAACGCAAGGCAACGTGATGTTGCCGTTGTTCAAGCTCACAACCCCGGCTTTCAACGCGCGCCGGCGCGGGCTGGTCCGCTTTTCGGATCGATCGAGCGAGACCATTTCCTGATGATTGTGGAGAACGGCGGTGTACTCGCGCGCAAACTCCTGCGTCATCTGCGCGGAAGCCTGCTGGAAGTGCTGTTCGTGTGCCTGCATTAACCCCTAAGCCCTTTCAGAGAAAAAAATTCTCAAACCCTAGTGTGACCTAAGGGGGTAAACGAAGTACATCACGTCCCGGTTAGTGTTGTTTATGGTCAACGCAAGGTTAAACCGGCCTCTGCCCCACGATCAGCCGCCCAGGTCGGTCCAGTGCGTCCATATAGTTTGAGGCTTCCACCATTTTTACCTGCCACAGTCCGGCAAGTTCAAACTCGTGCAAGGTTCGGGCATAGTCTTCCACAATAAACGGCAGAGCATTCACGTAGATCACCAGCATGCCCCCGGGTTTCACCAGCCGAATGAAATCCGGCAGAGCGTCCGCCTTCAGATGACCATTGCCAAAAGCGCCCACACTGATGACCGCATCATAAGAGGCGTCTGGAATACTGGTGCGCTTCGTCAGGTCAGCCGCGAACAATTGACGATAGGTGCCATGGCGCCGTGCCTGGGCGAGCATGCCGGTAGAGATATCGGCCCCGTCCACTGTGTAAAAGCCCCGCTTCCTCAGCTCGCGCCCGGCAAGCCCGGTGCCGCAGCCAAGATCGATCACCACAGACGCTTTGTCGGCCACCCGGCGCTCAAACTCATCTGCAGCAATCTGCGGCGCCACATATCCGTATTCATCAATCAGATCGCTATCATAATCCGCCGACCAATCGTCATAGACCGTTTTCGGATCCACATACCCCTTTTGGGAGCTTACGGTCGCCAGAGCGCCGGAGGGTTTCTTCTTGCTCATGGGGCCTCGCCAATGTTGCAGGTCATCTTCACGTGCCATGTTCGCCCGAGGGGAACGGCCTGCGCAAGAGGTTTGATTGAGCCCTCCGTGTTGGCTAGAAAGACCCGGGACAAGAGGACCTCTACAAATGCAACAAGCGGAAGATTTCAGGCAGGAGGCCCGCACGCTCGCCGCGCTCCTCGACCCCCTGGACGATGCGCGGCTGGCCACCAGGACCCAGTTTAAGAACTGGACGATCGAAGATGTGCTCGGCCATCTGCATATGTTCAATCATGCCGCCAATCTGTCCCTGAAGAGCGCCGGGTCGTTCGACGAATTTTACACGCCCATCCGCGAGGCGCTCGCCGGCGGCAAATCCATGCTGGATGCCCAATATGTCTGGCTCGACGGGCTCAGCGGCCGGGCGCTTTACGACGCCTGGCTTAGAATGTCCGAAGAGACCGCAGACAATTTCGCGGGCGCCGATCCGAAGATGCGCCTGAAATGGGCCGGCCCGGACATGAGCGCGCGCTCGTTCATCACCGCGCGGCAGATGGAAACCTGGGCCCATGGCCAGGAGATCTTCGATGTGCTGGGTGTGGAGCGCGCGGAGGCGGACCGCATCAAAAACATCAATCACATGGGGGTGCTGGCCTATGGCTGGACCTTCATCAACCGTAAGCTGGAGGTGCCCGAACCTGCACCCCACGTGCGCCTCACCGCACCGTCCGGCGCCGTTTGGGACTGGAACGAGCCTCAGGAGGACCACAGCGTTGAAGGCTCCGCCGTCGAGTTTGCCCAGGTGGTCACCCAAGTGCGTAATGTGGCCGACACCGGCCTTGTGACCACGGGCGAGAACGCGGCCCGCTGGATGGCCATGGCCCAATGCTTTGCCGGCAAGCCGGAAGATCCTCCAGCGCCCGGCACGCGGTTTGTGCAGCCGGCGGCTTAAGCCATTGGACACCCTGTGAGCAGCAACGCCGAGTTCCCAGCACCCGGACCAAAGGCCACTCTGTACGCCAGTGCTTTGGCGTTCGTGTCCGCTTCCGTTTGGGGCCTCTTCTGGTTGCCGCTCCGGGAGATCGACAAACATGGCCTCACAGGACCTTGGGTCATTCTGGCCATCAATCTCGCGCCGCTCGTGGCGTTCATCCCCATCACCTGGTGGCGCTGGCCCATTGTGCGCAGGCACTTGAAGGAAGCGGCGATCATCGGAAGCCTGTGTGCCGCGGGCCTGGTGTTCTACACCCTCGGGCTGATCTACACATCGATCATGCGGGCAACGCTCTTGTTCTACCTGACACCCGTCTGGTCGACCCTGTTCGCCATGGTGATCCTCTCAGAACATGTGAGCTGGCGCCGCTGGGCCGCCATCGCGCTCGGCTTCGCCGGGCTCATCCTCATCCTTGCAGCCAAGGGGTCGGTGGCCGGCAACCTGAATATAGGGGATGTCATGGGCCTTTTGTCCGGCATCTTCTGGGGTGCGGGAATGGCCTTTACGCGGCTCTACGGCAACCTTGAGCCGGCCGACACGGCGGCCAGCATCTATCTGTTTTCCTGCATTTTGGGGCTCGCCCTGCTCTGGCCGTTGCTCGGCCCGGCGGCCGCGATCCCGCCGCTCAGCGCCTGGCTTGCAGCGGCGCCGATTACGCTTGCCTTCTCACTGCTTGTCTTCATGCCCTCGCTGTTTGCGGTGATGTGGTGCGCCCAGCGTCTCTCGCCCGGACGCGTCGGCATATTGATGATGTCTGAGGTTCTGGTGGCCGGCATCAGCGCAACGCTGCTGGCCGGCGAAATCTTGACCCTGCAGGAGTTTGCCGGCGCCGTGCTGATTGTGGGGGCCGGCCTCTTGGAAGTGCTCAGCCCTGTGGACCAGCCGCAACAAGCGACGTGACCAGCGCGCCGGATCCGGAGATGTCGTGGACGCAGTAATAGGGCACGCCCTGCAGCGGGCCCAGTTCGTTGCCTTTGCGCAGATCAATGGCGCCGGCCGTCATGGTCAGCGCGGGCGCCCCAGCCCATCGGGTTTCAAAATGCCGATGCATATGCCCGGCGAGAATGGCGATCAGAGGGGGATGGCCCTCAAGCACCTCTTTCAAACGCGCCGCATCGGCACGCTCTTCAAACTGATAGGGTTCCGGTGCCGTCGTCACCTCGAAGGTCGGATGATGCATGAACAGCACAACCGGCTTCGTGGTCTCGCCCAGAACGCTGTCCAGATGGGCCAAGCGGACATCGCACAGCCTGCCCTTGTTGGAGGTCTCGCTCACCGTGTCCAAAAACATCAAACGTGCCGCATCAAAGTCGGCCACATATTGCACGAACGCGTGGCCCGGCAACTGCGCGCACATGTTCGGGAGCGCCGCCAACAGTTCCGCGCGACGGTCTTTGTTGCCGGGGATGACCTTGAGCGGTGCGGAGAGCCGGGCCAGGTGCTCGCGGGCCATGCCGTACTCAATTTCGGTGCCGTTATGAACAACGTCCCCGGTGTGGACCACCAGGTCGGGCGCCTGTTCCATCTGGTTTATGTGGTCCACACAGGCGCCCAGGGCCGCCATCCGTTCGTCGTCCGCCGGGCCACCTGAAGCAATATGAGAATCTGAGATTTGAACAATGCGCATGGTGGCCCAGCGCATAGCAAATCAGAACTGAGGACGCTATGGTTCATTGCCGGATTTCAAACAAGAAAGCTGCAACTGACCGGAGCTGACCACGTGTCCAAAACCCCATCAGAGCTGGATGCGCTCACCGAACAACTGATCGCCTTCCGCGATGCGCGCGACTGGCGCCAGTTCCACTCGCTGAAGAACCTCATCGTGTCGCTCAATCTGGAAGCCACTGAGCTTCTGGAGCTCACGCAATGGAAGAGCGATGAGGACATCGAGGCCGCCATCGGCTCGCCTGACTTCTCAGAGAAGGCGGCCGAAGAATGCGCCGACATTCTGCTCTATCTGTTGCTGATTTCAGAGCGCGCCGGGCTTGATCTTGTTGCCGCCGCCCAGGCTAAAATCGCCAAGAATGCCCAGAAATATCCGGTCGAAAAATCCAAGGGAAATGCCCGCAAATACACCGAACTGTAACGCCCCGCAGTTGGCTTGCAATCAAGGCGAACTGCTCTAGTTTGTGTGCGAACGATTCGGAGGATCACAAAGATAATGGTCAAACGATTGAAAACGGCAGTCATCCTCATAACCGCCGCCATGGTGTTGGCGGGCTGCGGCGTCAACAATATCCCGACCTATGAAGAAAAGGCGAAATCGGCATGGAGCCAGGTGCTCAACCAGTACAAGCGCCGCGCCGATCTGATCCCCAATCTGATTGAAACGGTCAAAGGGCTCGCCGCTCAGGAGAAAGATGTTCTCACCTCAGTGGTTGAGGCCCGCGCCAAGGCGACGCAAACCAGCCTGCCCTCCGACATTCTGACAAACCAGGAGGCCCTGAAGACGTTCCAGCAAAATCAGGGGGCCCTTTCGTCGGCCCTTTCCCGCTTGCTGGTGGTGGTCGAACGCTACCCTGACCTCAAATCGAACCAAGGCTTCATAACGCTTCAGGAACAACTGGAGGGATCGGAGAACCGGATCTCCGTGGCGCGGCGCGATTACATCGAGGCGGTGAGGGTCTACAACACCGAGCTGAAAACCATTCCCGGCAGGTGGTGGGCCCAGTTCCTCTATCCGGAAAACAAGCCCATGGCCAATTTCACGATAGAGCAAAAAGACACCGAAGTGCCCAAAGTCAACTTCAACAACTAGGCTCGACCGATGCTCCTCCAGAGCCGGCAAACCGCGGTGATCGCGGCCGCATGCGGCATCCTCTTGGTGTGGATTTCAACGGTGCTCGCCGCCCCGGAGTTCCCGCAACTGACCGGCCGTGTGGTTGATCAAGCCGGGCTTTTGGACGCCGGCACGCGGGCCTCTCTAACTGATAAGCTGGAGGCGCTGGAAAAGCAAACCACCGATCAGCTCGTTGTTGTCACGCTCAAATCCTTAAAGGGTGAAACCATCGAGACCTATGGCTACCAACTGGGCCGCCACTGGGGCATCGGGCAGAAAGAGAAGAACAACGGCGCCCTCCTGATCGTCGCTGTTGAAGAACGCAAGGTCCGCATCGAAGTGGGCTATGGGCTGGAAGGAGTGCTGACCGATGCGCTCACCAAACTGATCATCGACAGCGCCATCGTCCCCCGGTTCCGGGCCGGCGACTTCCCCGGAGGCATCACTGCGGGCACCACCGATCTCATCACGGCGCTGACCGACGGCACGGAAACACTCATGAGCCGCCAGCCAGCGGCAGATCCGGTGCGTCATCAGCAGATGATCGACAGGATTTTCACCATCATCATCATCTTGATCATCATGTGGCACATCTATTCTGTGTTCTCCGGCCGCAGCTCCTGGATTGGGCGCTCCGGCAGCTCAAGCTCCGGTGGCTGGTCCAGCGGCGGGGGCGGATGGTCCGGCGGGGGCGGTGGATTTGGCGGCGGGGGCGGCAGCTTCGGCGGCGGCGGCTCATCGGGGAGCTGGTGATATGGAGTATCTCAACAAGCAGGTTCAGGCCCGCATCTCCTCTGAGATCAACGCCGCAGAGCAGCGGACCAGCGGGGAGATCGTCGCTGTTGTCGCCCCGAACAGCGATGACTATCTGCACGTGCCGCTGCTGTGGGCCGCCGTTGCCGCGTTGACCCTGCCGCTGATCCTCTTCCAGTTCACAGATCTTGCAGGCGACACGATCTACTTCATTCAGCTCCTGAGTTTCCTCGCCGTCACGCTTGTGTTGAGCATACCTGCCATACGCTACCGCATTGTCCCGCGCGGCCTTGCCCACAAGCGCGCGCATCGCCACGCGCTGGATCAGTTCCTGAGCCAGGATCTGCACACCACACAGAACAGAACGGGCGTTCTCATCTTCGTCTCGGTTGCCGAACGCTATGGCGAGATCATTGCCGATGAGGGCATCTATCAGAAGGTCAGCCCACAGGTCTGGGACCAAGCCCTGGCCGCCCTGTTGGGACACCTCAAAAAGAACGAAGTGGAAGAGGGCTTTGTCACCGCCATCAAGATGTGCGCAGATGTCTTGGCAGAGCACTTCCCCATTAGCGCAGAAGATGAGGATGAGCTGCCGAACCATCTGATCATCCTCCAGGGAGATGAAGAATGAAATCCAGCCGCACCATTACAGTGGTCAGCTCCCATGCCGAAGGCGAAGTGGGCCGGGTGATCACCGGCGGCGTGCTGCCGCCTCCGGGTGACACGCTTTATGATCAGTCCATGCATCTGTGGCGCAATCAGGACGACCTTCGCAAATTCCTGATTTACGAACCGCGCGGCGGCGCCTTCTGCCACATCAACCTGGTGGTGCCCCCCAAGTCACCGGAGGCCGACGCGGGCTTCATCATTATGGAGCCGGAAGACTATCCGGCCATGTCCGGATCGAACTGCATGTGCGTCACAACTGTGTTGCTGGAAACCGGCATGCTTCCCATGCACGAGCCCCAAACCAAGCTCACACTGGAGACGCCGGGCGGGCTGGTCCGCGTAGTGGCCGATTGCAAAGACGGACGCTGTGAGCGCGTTCGCCTCACTAACGTGCCCTGCTACGCCGCCCTTCTCGACGCTGAGATCGATGTGCCCGGCCACGGGAAAGTGAAGATCGACATTGGCTATGGGGGCGCGTTCTTCATTCTGGTGGACGCCACACCCTTCGGCTTCAAGATCGTCAAGGAGGAGGCGCGCGCGCTGGTGGAAATGGGCGAGGCGATCAAGGCCGCGGCCCGCGAGCAGATCACCCTTCAGCACCCCGACATGCCCGATCCGGAATTCAACCATCTGGGCTTTACCGAGTTTACCCTGCCGGTGGAAACCGTGGACGGCGTGAAGACCGGGCGCAACACGGTGGTCATCTCGCCCGGCAAGCTGGACCGCTCGCCCTGCGGCACCGGCACCGCTGCGCGCTTGGCCGTGCTGAAAGCCAAGGGGGAAATCGGCATGGGCGAGAACTTCATCTCTCACTCGGTGATTGGCTCGCGGTTCGATGCGCGTATTGAAAGCGAGGTCGAGCTCTCCGACGGCACGCCGGCCATTCACCCCTCGATTGCCGGGCGGGCCTGGATCACCGGGTTCCACAACTATGTGCTCGATCCGGAAGATCCGTTTCCGGAGGGCTACACCCTCAGCGACACGTGGTTTAAGGCGCTGGACTAAAAGGGTCAGCGCCCCCTCGGCCTAACGGGCCATGGAGTGATACTCCTCGTTCGGCTGCATATCCGTAGCAATCGCCATGCGGTTCGACATGTTGAAGAAGCTCGCCACGGCCGCAATGTCCCAAATCTCGCGGTCCGAGAAGCCAGCCTCACGCAAGCTTTGCCGGTCAGAGTCCACCACCTTATGGGGCGCCTCGGTCAGCTTAACCGCAAACTCACACATGGCCAGTTGCCTCCGATCGAGATCTGCGGTCCGATGGTTCATCACCATCTGCTCGCCCAAACTGGCATTGCCGGAAAGCTGGCGCACCGATGCACCATGAGCCACCAGACAGTAGTAGCATTTGTTGACCGATGAGACGGCCACGGCAATCAGCTCTCGGTCGAGTTTGCTCAGACCGCTGTCTGCCAACATCAGCTCATTGTAGAGGGCTGTAAAGCCATCCAATTTGGCCGGCTCAAAACTGTAGGCGGTCAGAACATTCGGAATGAAACCTAACTTTTCTTCGCAAACTTGAAAGTAACGCTCCTGCTCTTCGCTCAAATCCGTGTCCGGAAGATCCAATGCAACCACATCCGATGGTTTTTTTCTGCTGGATTCACTCAACTGTCGCTCCTATGGTTTTAATCAGCGGTGGCCATGATGCAGATGTTAGTGGGCGTAATCTGTTTTTTGAAGCCTAAGGTGCTGTCTTTTATGCACCGCCACTGCCTGATGGGGAGGTCATATGCCGGACGATAAAAAGCTCAAAGCGTTTCTTTCTTCAACCACACGGAAACTGGGCGGCAAAGCCAGTGGCGTGCTCAAAGCCTTCACCTTGCGGATGTATGAGGATGGGCATCTAGAGGATCTCCAGCAGTTTGACCCTGCTGCCCTAGCCGAACTGGCCAAGGACAGTCTGGAGTTCTTCAAGGCGCACCGGCCGGGCCGGGCCGGCGTGACGGTCAGCAATCCGTCGATCGAGGGCCTCACCGACATAACGGTCGTCCAGATCAGCAATGACGACATGCCGTTCCTGCTGGATTCAGTTCTTGGTGCACTGAACGAAGACGGTTTCGAGATCCGGCTTGTTCTGCATCCCATCATCTCCACGCGCAAGGATCGCGGCGGCGGCATTTTGGAGATCATGCCGCGCGGCACCGATCCGGCCATGGGCGGCATCGTCCGCGAGAGCTTCATCCAGATCTTTGTCGGCCGGATTCAATCTGCAAACAACCGCAAGGCGTTGCAGAACAATCTCAAATCGATTCTCGACCAAGTGCGCTTTGTCGTCACCGACTGGAAGCCCATGCAGGCCGCCTTGAGGGCGCTGATCCAAGACTATCAGCACATGCCGCCCCCCATTGCGGTGGACGAGTTGGCCGAAGCTTTGGAGTTCATGCAGTGGCTGCTGGATGACCATTTTACCCTGATGGGCATCCGCACCTTCGACTTCACCGGAAACGTCACCAAAGGCGATCTGAAACCCGTGGCGCGCGATGGCCTCGGCATTCTCCGCGACCCCAAGGTTCAGGTGCTCAGGCGGGGCGCCGAAATGGCCTCCTACACTCCGGAATTGGTGGAGTTCATGGGGACACCCGCTCCCCTCATCATCACCAAGGCCAATGTCCGGTCAAACGTCCACCGGCGCGTCCATATGGACTATATCGGCATCAAGCGGTTCAACGATGACGGCAAGCTGATCGGTGAACTGAGGGTCGTCGGCCTCTTCACATCCACCGCGTACACCCGGAGCCCGCGCTTCATTCCCATTCTGCGCCGGCGCATCAATCAGGTCTTGAAGCTCTCGCGCTTCCGCCCGGAAAGCCACTCCGGTAAAGCTCTGCTCAACGTGCTGGAAACCTATCCGCGCGATGAGTTGTTCCAGATCGAGCCCGACCTCCTGGGCGAGATCGCCGACGGCATCATGCAGCTCGACGAACGGCCCAGGCCGCGGCTGTTTATCCGGGTCGACAAGTTTGACCGCTTCGCGTCCGTGCTCGCCTTCTTCCCGCGCGACCGCTACACCTCAGATGTGCGCGCCACCGTGGGCGACATGCTGGCCCGGAGCTACGATGGCATCGTGTCCGCATTCTTCCCCTCCTTCCCCGAAGGCTCTCTGGTCAGGGTGCACTACATTATTGGCCATCGGGCCGGCACCAAAATGCCGAGACCGTCCACGGAATCGCTCGAGCAGCGCATGGTGGAAATCATCCGTACCTGGGAAGACCGCTTGGCCGATGCGATCGAAGCAAGTGCAGAGAGTGCGGAAGCGGCCGATCTGCAAAGCGTCTATGGCGGCGCATTCTCGGTCTCCTATCAGTTCGCCTATGAACCCGAACAGGCCATCACGGATATTGGCCGCATCACATCTCTGGACGACAGCAGCGATGTTGCCCTTGTCCTCTACCGCCAAAAAGACGCCAGTGCGGACCGGGTGAACCTCAAGCTTTACCATCTGGGCGATCCCATCCGGCTCAGCGACCGCCTGCCCATTCTGGAGCAATTGGGTCTCAAGGCCATCGATGAGCGCACCTTCACCATCAGAACCACCGGCCCGTCTTACGTGCTGCATGACATTGCGCTGCAAACTGCAGACGGAGACGCGCTGGACCTGGAGGCGCGCGGACATCTTCTTGAAGAAGCCTTCCAGGCCGTGTGGTCAGGACGGGCGGAAAATGACGGGTACAATAATCTGGTGCTCAAAGCCGGCCTCACCTGGCGCGAAACCGCTTTGTTGCGCGCGCTCGGCCGCTATTTGCGCCAAGCCGGGATCCCCTATTCCGATCACTATCTCTGGCAGGCTTTGATCCGCCATATCCCCATTGCAAGCGATCTGTGGTCACTGTTTGAGGCCCGCTTCGCCGTGGGCAGCGCTGCAGACAAGGGACGTAACGCGGCTGAACGCAAGTTCGCAAAGCGCATTGAAACCGCCCTGGCCGATGTGCCCAGTCTTGACGACGACCGGATTCTGCGGCGGTTCATGAACCTCATCCAGTCGTCCCTGCGCACCAACTTCTACCAGACCGATGATGCGGGCCAGATGCGCCCCACCATTGCCATCAAGATCAACAGCAGCCTGATCGACGAGCTGCCGGAGCCACGCCCTTACCGGGAGATCTACGTCTATGCGCCTGATGTGGAAGGGATCCATTTGCGGGGCGGCCCGATTGCGCGCGGTGGCCTGAGATGGTCGGACCGGCCAGAGGACTTCCGCACCGAAGTTCTGGGTCTTGCCAAGGCCCAGCAGGTCAAGAATGCGGTGATCGTTCCTGTAGGCGCCAAGGGCGGATTTGTGCCCAAGCATCTCACCGGTGAAATGTCCCGCGAGGAGTTCCTCGCCGAAGGCGTCAGGTGCTACAAACTGTTCATCACATCGCTGGTGCAGATCACCGACAACCTGAAGGGCGTTAAGGTCATTGCCCCTGAAGACGTGGTGCGTCATGACGGGGACGATCCATATCTGGTGGTCGCCGCCGATAAGGGCACGGCAACCTTCTCCGACATCGCCAACGGCATTTCCGAGGCTCATGATTTCTGGTTGGGCGATGCCTTTGCCTCAGGTGGGTCGGCCGGCTACGACCATAAGAAGATGGGCATCACTGCCCGCGGTGGTTGGGAAGCGGTGAAGCGAAGCTTCCGCGAGATGGATATCGATATTCAAACCCAACCGTTCACCGCCATCGGGTGCGGAGACATGTCGGGCGATGTGTTCGGCAACGGCATGCTTCTGTCGAAAGCCACAAAACTGATCGCCGCATTCGACCATCGCGACATCTTCATCGACCCCGATCCCGATCCGGCGAAGAGCTGGGCTGAACGCAACCGTATGTTCAAACTCGCCCGCTCCAGCTGGCAGGACTACAACACCAAGCTGATCTCCAAGGGTGGCGGCATCTTCCCGCGCTCTCTCAAGACGGTGCCATTGTCGCCTGAGATGAAGGCAATGACCGGCCTTACGGTGAAATCGTGCACCCCCACTGAGCTGATCAAAGCCCTGTTGAAATCGCAGTGCGATCTTCTGTGGTTCGGCGGCATCGGCACGTATGTGCGGGCCACGCACGAGAGCGACGCCGATGTGGGCGACCGGGCAAACGATGTTCTGCGCATCACCGCCCCGGAGGTGGGCGCCAAGGTTGTGGGCGAAGGCGCGAACCTCGGCTTCACTCAGCTCGCGCGCATCGAGTTTGATATGCATGGCGGGCGGATCAATTCCGATGCCATCGACAACTCTGCCGGTGTGAACTCTTCGGACGTTGAGGTGAACATCAAGATCGCGTTGGGCGCTGCGGAGCAGTCAGGCAAGCTTACCCGCAAGGCCCGCAATCAGTTGCTTGAAAAGATGACCGACGAGGTCGCTGAGCTGGTGTTGCGCAACAATTACCTGCAAACATTGGCCATCACCATGGCCCGGCACGGCGGTGAAGAAGAGTTCGGCTTCCTCGTGCGCATGATGCAGGCGCTTGAAGCCAGTGGCGATCTGGACCGGGAGGTGGAAGATCTGCCCGACAATGCCGAGCTCGCCGATCGCAACGCAGCAGGCCAGATGCTGACCCGGCCGGAGATTGCCGTGTTGATGGCCTATGCCAAACTGGTTCTGTTTGACCAGCTCCAGGCAAGCGGCATCGCCTCTGAGCCCTATTTTGCCCGGGCTCTTTCGGAGTATTTCCCCGCCCAGATGCGCAAGAAATATGATGGTGAAATCAAAGGCCATCGGCTCGGCGGCGAGATTATCTCCACGGTTCTCGCGAACGATATGATCAACGAGGCGGGCCCCGCATATGTGAGCCGTCTTCTGGAAGAGACCGGCGCCGGGGTGGCCGATCTCGCCCGCTCGTTCGCCGCGGCGAATGATGTGCTGGGGCTGACGGACATCCGTGCCGAGATCGATGCGCTCGACAACAAGATCACATCTGAAACGCAAATAAGTCTTTATGATGAGCTGCAAACGGCCCTGCGCCGCCAGATGACCTGGTTTGCCCGCAACGGCGACTGGAGCAAAGGCATCCAGCCGGTGGTGGACCACTACGGCAAAGCTCTTGCCGGGCTGGCGCCCATGTTCTCGCAGGTGTTGCCTGAACGCCAGCTCGAGCGGGTGACCGAGTTTTCGGCATCCTTGAAAGAGCAGAAGGTTCCGGCCGGCCTGGCGGCGAAGATCTCAGATCTGCGATTCTTGTCGCGCAGTTCTGACGTCGTTCTGGTTGCGAGCCGTACGGGCAAGCCGCTCAAGGATGTGGGCAAAGCGAGCTTTGCCATGGCGCACGAGCTTGGCATCGACCAGATCGTGGCCCGCACCCTCCAGATCTCCGCGCGGGATCATTATGAGCGGATCGCAATTAACCGGGCGGTGGACAATGTGTTCCTGGCGCTGCGCTCCATCATGATGCAAACCTTCTCTGCCCGAGGCAAAGCCTCTGCCATGAACGCTTGGATGGAGGCCAATGGGGAGACCTTGAACCAGGCCCGGCTCACGGTTCACGACATGGTGTCAGGCTCTGAATTCACCTTGGCCCGGCTGACGCTGGCGGCCAGCGCGTTAGGTGAGCTGGCGGCAGAATAGTCAGCGCAGGACCACCGCCGTACCCGCGGCGGTGACCATCAGCATGGAGCTCTTGTCGCCGACGGTCTCATAGTCGATATCAACGCCGATCACCGCATTGGCGCCAAGGGCTTGCGCTTGTTCCGCCATCTCCTCAATCGCAATCGCACGCGCATTGTTGAGTTCCTTTTCGTACGCGCCGGAGCGGCCGCCCACAATGTCGCGAATGGAGGCGAACAGATCGCGGAAGATGTTGGCGCCCATCACGGCTTCCCCGGCGACAATGCCGCGATACTCCGCAACGGTGCGGCCTTCAACGGTGTTTGTTGTGGTGACCAGCATAGACGGCAACTCCCGTTCGATTTGGCGTTAATGTCTGAAGTGGCGCAGGCCCGTGAACACCATTGCGAGCCCGGCCTCATCGGCCGCCGCAATGACCTCTTCGTCGCGCATGGATCCGCCCGGCTGGATCACCGCGGTGGCGCCGGCTTCGGCAGCCTGCAACAGACCATCAGCAAACGGGAAGAACGCATCGGACGCCACCACCGACCCTTTGGCCAGAGGCGTGTCGAGACCGGCTGTCTCGGCCGCATCACCGGATTTACGCGCCGCGATGCGCGCTGAATCAACCCGGCTCATTTGTCCGGCCCCGATGCCCACGGTCGCGCCGTCTTTCACGTAAATGATGGCGTTGGACTTCACGTGCTTTGCCACTTTAAAGGCGAACAACAGATCCGCCATTTCTGCCTCGCTCGGTGCGCGCTTGGTCACTGTCTTCAGATCGGCAAGCCCCACATGGCCGCCATCGCGCGACTGCACCAACATGCCGCCTGAGACCGATTTGAACGCAAGGCCAGGCGCCGCCGGATCAGGCATGGCTTCGGTGAGAAGAAGCCTCAAGTTCTTCTTGGCACCGATAATCTCCAGCGCCGCTTCATCGGCGCCGGGCGCTATGATCACTTCGGTGAACACCTCAACGATTGCCTCAGCCGCCGCGCCATCCAAGGCTTGGTTCACCGCCACGATGCCCCCAAAAGCGCTCACCGGATCGCAGCGCAATGCTTTCTGATAGGCTTCCAGCACGCTGTTGCCTACCGCCACCCCGCACGGGTTTGCGTGCTTGATGATGGCCACTGCCGGCTGATCGCCCGGAAACTCGGCCACGCATTCGTAGGCCGCATCGGTATCGTTGATATTGTTGTAGGAGAGTTCTTTCCCCTGCACTTGGCGTGCCGTGGCCACTCCGGGGCGGGCACTGCCGTCCCGATAAAACGCCGCCTGCTGGTGAGGGTTTTCTCCGTAGCGCAGCGATTGCGCCAACCGGCCTCCAAAGCTGCGGAACTCGGGCGCCGCGGTGCCAAGCTCAGTGGCAAACCAATTGGAAATGGCCGCATCATAGGCGCCGGTGCGCGCATAGGCCTTGGCCGCAAGATATTGCCGTGTCTCATAGGTGGTTGCGCCACCGTTGGCGGCAATCTCATCGAGCACGCGGCTATAGTCTTCAGGCTCAATCACCACCGTCACCGCCGCATGGTTTTTGGCTGCAGAGCGGATCATGGCGGGACCGCCAATATCGATATTCTCGATGGCCTCGTCATAGCCGGCGTTGCGCTGAACCGTTTGCTCAAACGGATAGAGGTTCACCACCACCAGATCGATATTGTCGATCTCATGTTCGCGTTGCATGGCTTCGTGATCGGCATTCCCGCGCACAGACAAGATGCCGCCATGCACCACCGGGTGGAGTGTCTTGACCCGCCCATCCATCATTTCGGGAAAACCGGTCAGGTCAGACACGTCGCGCACGGCAATCCCGGCGTCTGCAATCGCCCGCGCTGTGCCGCCCGTGGATACAAGCTCGATCCCCGCCTTCGCCAGAGCGCCGGCGAATTCAATAAGGCCCGTTTTGTCGGAAACCGAGATCAGGGCCCGCTTAATGGTGTGATTTGCCTTGTTCATGAGGCCGCCATAGCACGCAGGCTCCGGTGTTTGAACCACCGGAGCCAAGTCATGCACGGCCAAAGTGCCGCAAACCGATCTGATCAGTCGTTACGGCGTTCGTCGTCACCGCTGTAAGAGCCGCGGCGATGTTTGCGGTGATGCTTCCCATGCCGGCGGTCTTCACGGCTGATCGCACCGTCGCCGTCGCGGTCCCGGCGTTCCACCACATTGGCCAAGGGCATCTTGTACTCATCGAGCGTCACCACAGCGTCACCGTCTTCATCAAACTGTTGGAACGCGCGAACCATGCGCTTGCGGAATGCCTCAAGCCACAGACCCTCGAATTCTTTCAAGGACAGCTTGCCGTCGCCATTGGCATCATACTTGCCGTGACGCTCCGTACGGTTCGTGTCCACTTCCTCTTGGGTGACTTTGCCGTCTTTGTTTGCGTCGTAGCGCTTCATGAACCACCGGCCCATACCGCGGTGATGCTTGTAGCCACCGTGGTGGTATCCGCCACCCCAACCACCACCTCGGTGGTCAGCATTGGCAGGCACGGTGAAAGTGGCCAGGGCCAGCGCGCCGGCCCCAACAGTAGCGAGCGTGAGCAGTCTGAACGTCTTAGTCATGGTCTGCCTCATTTGGTTATTTCCGTCGGACATAAACAGTAAGACGGAACAATGGCGAAAGTTCCGTCGTTTGTACGAACACAAAGTGTTGAAAGATCTTTTTGCGGGTGGCCATCTGCCGGTCTGCCTTAAAGTGGCAACTGAGGCGCATCTTCCTGATCTGATGAGCTTTTTGCCTGTTTGGCCAACTTTTTGAAGGCCCAGATCACCTTGTGATCCTCAGCGGCATGGCCGGACAGAACGATCTGCAAGGTGCGCTGAGGTGTGGGCCGGTCGACCAAATAGACGCTGTCTTCCAACGACAATCGGGCCCCCTTCACGCTGAACCGCCAGCCGGACCGGTCCGGCAACAGCAACATGGCCGTGCTTTGATCTTGCGACAGGGTGGCTTTCACTGAGGGGTGGAGATGGAAGCGTATAGCGTAATTTTGACCGTCGGCTCTCATAGTCCGTTCGCCGGTGGCGACAAAATTGTCTTCACCCCGCAGATTGAGCCCGTCCGGGCTGAGCCACAAAGCGCGCTCATGGAGCAGGCCATGACTGCGGGCATAGCCATCGTGGCTTGCCACAAGCAATGTGCCGCCTTCGTGCCGCTCAACGCGGCAGTTCACTTCTTCAAGCCCCCAGTGCACCGGCCCGCCCAGAAACCGCCGGACCAACCGGTTTTCCACGAACCGGGTTGAGGGACGATCGCCGATACTCGCCGTGGAGTGGGCAGCCGTCGCCCGCACCAGTTTTGCCCACTCCGGCATATGCGCAGTTGGCTCGCCGCAGTTCACGACAATCCTCTGCAGGCCTTCGGAAAGCTCAAAAGCCAACGTGCTGGCATGCGCTTTGGCGGCATAGGATGGAGCCGGGGGCACACCGCAATCCACCACAACATTGGTGCGTCGGTGCAGCAGGCGTCCGTAACCGGAATAGGCGGCGAACGCCACGGGCTTTCCGCCAATCTCGTCGTAGTCAAGAATAGCCCGGATCGCCCCACGTCTTGCGCTGCTCACGCCATGAAACGCCGAGAGCCCTCCATCTCCGTGGCACAGCATGCGGGCCATGGGCACGGCCCTGTCGATGGAATTGCAAAGGTGCGCGGGCAGTTCCACGCCCAAACGCTCAATGATCCGCGCCAGCGGCAACAGATCAAGCAGCAGATCCACAAGCACCTGGCCGTTGCGCGAGATGTGACCGCCATCGGTCAGAATCTGAGCACTCAGTTCGCGGTCGAGAGCCTGAAAGGCCCCGTCGCGGAATTTCGGCCCCGTATCGAGGCACACCGCCGCGTAAGATAATGCAATCGCAGCATCCAGCTTGCCGCGTCCCGCGGGCGCGAACGGCAGGCGCCGCTGAATCCACCGGATGTGGCGGCCCAAGGAGACAAAATACACATCCTCAAATTGCCGGCCTGCCTGGTCGAGCAGGAATGTGCAATTGTACAAGAGGTTTAACAGCCGGCGGGCCGTGGTATCCATCTGCCAGGCGACCTTCTGGTGCGTGTCGCGCGTCTTGATCCAATCACCGATCAAGGATCTGGCTTGGGCCCGTTGCAGTTCATTGCCACCGGCCTTGAGATCAGACAACCAGCTGAATGTGTGCAGTTGCTGGTGCCAGGCCTGAGACGCTGTGCACTGGAACGGCAGGACGGCACCTGTGATGACGGTTTCACCGGCCAGGCTGTACTTGCCACGATAGATTTCCCGGCCGCGGTCAGGATTGCCCCCACGCATCGGTTCGGGCGCCACAATCACTTCTCCAGGCGTAATCGCCCGCGGAGGAGGCAGCAGAAGATTGGCGCGTCCCAAGGCCATGTGCAAAACGGCGCTGGAGACCTGACTAAGAGCGCTGCTGAGAGAGGTGTTGGCCGCTTGAATGGTGCGCGCGCTCATGGGCACCCCCACCCGGGCGCCAG
>JANQOW010000107.1 GCA_028285595.1 Hyphomicrobiales bacterium | reverse complement strand
GGTGCGCTCTTACCGCACCGTTTCACCCTTACCACACCTTCCCGAGGGAGGGCGGGCGGTTTGCTTTCTGTGGCACTGTCCCTGGGGTTGCCCCCGCCGGGCGTTACCCGGCACCGTGTCTCCATGGAGCCCGGACTTTCCTCCCCTCCCCGCGATGAAACGGTTCAGAGCGGCCATCCGGTCAGCTGGCCCGCTTCCTCTAGGCCCTGGCACACACGCCGTCAACTCCCCGGAAGCGCGGCAATGAGGTTACGCAAGGTCTTGATGGTGGAGACATCGGCCACACCATCGCAGCGCTCTTGGCGCCAGTGCTGCTGGAACGCAAACACCACATCGCGGGTGTGCTGGTCGAACCGGCCGTTTGCCTCAATGCCATAGCCATAAAGCGCGAACATGGTCTGGAGCGCTTCAACAGGCTCGCCCTGATCGCCCATCTGGAGGAACTGGCCGGGCTCCAGCGGTGCAGGGTCCACCCAATGGCCGATGCCCGCTTTGCCCAGGCGCTCCCAATCGAACATCTCGCCCGGGTCGAGCTTGCGCCCCGGGGCAATGTCGGAATGGGCAACCACATCACGCGGTGCGATCTCGTGGCGCTTCAGGATGTCGAGACAGAGCGCCTCCACCGCGTCCATCTGGGCGTCGGGAAACGGATGATAGCCCCACTCGTGGCCCTTGTTCTGGATCTCGATCCCGATGGAGCGGCTGTTATTGTCCACCACCCCATGCCAGGACGACTTGCCGGCCTGCCATGCCCGGTGCTGTTCTTCCACCATCTGCACGATGGTGCCCTCTAAATCGACCAGGTACTGGCAGGAGACTTCTATATCCGGATCGCACAAGCGTTCCACAGCCGCCTCGGCGCTCACCATGCCGGTGTAATGCAGCACCAGCATGTCCACCTTTGCGCCGCCTTGACGCTCATTGTAACTGGTGGCCGGCTTCCAAATATGAGGCAGGCTTGTGCGCACTACAGCTTGCGCTCCCGGGCGATCTCGTCATAGGCCGCATTGATGGTGGCCAGAGTCTTGCCGGCCAGATCGACCGCCTCTTCGGGCATGCCGTTCGCCACCAGCTTATCGGGATGGATCTCGCGCACCAGCTTGCGGTACCAGTTCTTGATCTCCTCGTTGCTGGCATCCGGGCCAATGCCCAGCACCATGTAGGGGTTCAGGTCACCCACGAAATGACGCGCCTTGACCCGCGCGAAGCACTCCTCGGTCATCCCGAAAATCTCCGCCACAGAGTGCAGATAGTCCAGCTCCGCCGGATGCACCACATTGTCGGCCTTGGAGATGTGGAAAAGGCCGTCCAACACGGTCTCCAGAACTTCAGGCTTGTCCCTGAACAAGCGCGCAAGGCGCCGGGCGTAGGCGTCGTAGCCGGCCACATCCTGCTTTGCCAGGTTGAACACACGGGCGACGTTGGCCAATTCCTCGTCGCGGACGGTGAACACCTGCTTGAACGCAGCGACCTCGGCCTGTGAGACCACGCCATCTGCTTTGGCCATCTTGGCGCCAAGGGCGATCACGCCAATCGTGAACGCAACTTCCTCCTCCGGCTCGCCGGTGCGCAGCCAGTTGGAGAGGGTCTGGGCCCCGTCGCTCAGCAGGGCGGCAATTCTTTCCCAAATGCTCATCGAAGCGGCAAGATAGAGGCAGAAAGTGAATCTCGCCAGATAAACTCACTCCCGGTCACGCTTTATGATCACGCTAACCATCACGGATATTTTTACACCAAACCGCCAATTCCCTTTGACCAAAGCACGCCAGCTCGTGCTATAGCGCTTGCATCCGTTCGGGATGGGCCTGGGCTACCTCTGCTAAGAGAGTTTTTCTTTAGTGAATAGATATTCCGCGTGAGCGACAGCTCACGGTCTTGGATCGCGCAGTTGGCATCCTACCAATTGCCTGATGATCGCCAGGCCATCATAGAACTCATGACCACCGTGTTGCCCTTCGCGGGTGCTTGCCTGATGGCCTGGGGCCTTCTGCAGGTGCATCCGGCGCTTGCGGTGGCCGCGACCATCCCTGCCGCAGTGTTTCTCGTGCGCCTGTTCTTGCTGCAGCACGATTGCGGCCACGGCTCGTTCTTTTCCTCACGGGCGGCAAACGATTGGCTTGGGCGGGCTCTCGGCGTCGTGACTCTCACCCCTTACGATTATTGGCGCTTTTCCCATGCCCAGCATCATGCCACCTCCGGCAACCTTGACCGGCGCGGCCTGGGGGACATCGATACCCTGACCGTGGAGGAGTACGATCAGCTCAGCACCTGGGAACGGCTGAAATACCGGCTCTACCGCCATCCCCTGGTGCTCTTGGGCATCGGGCCGGCTTATATGTTTCTGATCCGCCACAGGTTTCCCACCGATGTGTGGAAGATGGGGGGTCTGCCGCTGCGCAGTGTGATTTTCACCAATCTGTGTGCGGCGGTACTATGGGCCGGCATCATCTTCCTTCTGGGCCTTGATGTGTTCCTCACCATCTATCTGCCGACGGTCATTCTAGGCTCCTCTTTGGGGGTCTGGCTGTTCTTTATTCAGCACCAGTTCGACGGCACCCATTGGGCCCGCAGCGACGCCTGGTCGCGCGAGGCGGCAGCCTTGCACGGCAGCTCGTTCTACGATCTTCCCCGTCCGCTTATGTGGCTCACGGGCAATATCGGCATTCATCATGTGCACCACCTGTCCAGCCGCATTCCGTTTCATCGGCTGCCGCAGGTTCTGAAGGATCATCCAGAGCTTAAAGAGGTGGGCAGGCTGACCTTGTGGGACAGCTTGCGCTGTGTGCACCTGTGCTTGTGGGATGAGACGACCAGTGAGCTGATTTCCTTCTCCGAATACCACCGCAGAGCCGCGCTGCCCGCTTAGGCCGAAGTTTCCGGTTGCGCGAGAGGTCTTGGGCACCGTACCAAGGCGGATGCACCCCTTGGAGGCGAAGGAGCTCGGCGTGGAGCGGACGGTTTACCTAAACGGCGCGTTTGTGAAGGAATCAGAGGCCAAGCTGCCGATTTTCGACAGAGGCCTGTTGTTCGCCGATGCGGTCTATGAGGGCCTGGGCGTTCTGGACGGTGAGATCATCGACTTTCCCCGCCACATGGCCCGGTTGCGCCGCTCGCTTGGGGAGCTGGCCATGGCTGAGCCCATGAGCCAGGACGCGTTCTTTGCCGTCTTGATGGAGCTGGTGGCCCGCAATTCAGTGCGCGAGGGCTTTATGTATTTACATATCACCCGAGGCACGGCCGACCGGGATTACCTCTACTCCGCCGATCTCGTTCCCAACGTTTTCGCCTTCACCCAACCTCAAGACCATCAAGGCGCCGATGATGCGCCCAAGCCGCTCAGCCTGCACTCCACGCCGGACCTGCGCTGGGCGCGGCGCGATATCAAAACCTCCAACTTGCTGGGGCAGGTTCTGGCCAAGACAAAAGCCCATGAGGCCGGGGCGGACGAAGCACTGATGGTCGCACCGGACGGCTTTATCACCGAAGGGGGAGCAACGAGCTTCTTCATCGTGAAGGACGGAACCATCATCGCCCGTCCGGTGAGCAATGACATTCTGCATGGCATCACCCGTCAATCAATGCTGGCCGTGGCGGAGGCGGAGAAGCTGGCCATTGAGACCCGCAAGATCACGCTGGAAGAGGCCTATGGGGCCGACGAGGCATTCCTGACCGGGGCCTCCAGCTATGTGGATCCGGTGGGAACGGTCGATGGCAAGCTGATCGGGACCGGGGAACCGGGACCTGTGACGCTCCAGCTCCGGCGGGAGTATATCCGCGCGGCGCGGGCGAATGTTTATCGGCCCGGGTGAGTGAACGCGAGGGCCCAAAGCTCAGAAGGTCCTCGCTTTCGCAGGCAGGCGTTAGCGCACCCATCTTCACCCCCGCTCTCCCCCATCGTCATCCCCGCGAACGCGGGGACCCAGAGCCTCAGAGCTCCTTTGCTCCTGGGTCCCGGATATTTGCTGCGCAAATTCCGGGATGACGGAGGGCGCGTGCGCAAGGGCACCCCACTCTTGAGCTTCTGCGCGCATTGGTTTATACGTGCCGCCATGCAAACCACCAGTTAGCACACCCCGCCGCACAGCGCCCCGATGCCAGCTGGCCGAGACCCGCCAGCGCACCAGGTTGTGTGCCCCCTCTTGCTAACGCTCCCGAACACTGTGGTCTTTGCATATGTCCTCTTCCCGATTTTGGCCTGTCCCGCGCCTCTTCCGCCCCAGCCCGTGGTCCAAGGAAGCGCTCGCGCTTCTTCGCCTCGGCCTGCCGCTCGCCCTGACCCATCTGTCCTACATCGCCACCATCTCCACCGACGTGGTGATGATGGGATGGCTGGGCCCGGAGGCCTTGGCGACCGGCTCCCTGGCCTGGCACCTGTTTGTCTACTTTGAGTATTTCGCCATGGGCGTATTGGGTGCAGTGTCCCCGATCCTCGCTCAGCACCTCGG
>JANQOW010000104.1 GCA_028285595.1 Hyphomicrobiales bacterium | reverse complement strand
AAGCAAGCCGGTATCGATCTCAGCCAGCCCGTGGCCACCACGTGCGGTTCGGGCGTAACGGCCGCTATTTTGACGCTCGGCCTGGAACTCACCGGCCACAAGGATATCATCCTCTACGACGGGTCATGGACCGAATGGGGCAGCGATGAAGCGCTGCCGATCGAGACCGGCGCTGCCAAATGAGCAGAATTGGCAAACCGGGCGGCTCGTTGGACAAGCCCGCCAACAGCAATAAGAGCAGCAAGACCAAGGCAAAGGCCCCTGCCCCAGTGCCCACCACGGTGACCTTTCTGGAGATGTTTGCCGAGCCGCTGCTGAATGTACCGCCGCCGGCCCAGAAGATTGCCCTGATGAAGGCAGAGAAGCCGCCGGTACACTACACGCGCTATCTTTATGGCACGGTGGGCGCAGATTACATGTGGGTGGACCAGATGCGCATCAGCGATGCAGATCTTGCCGCCACCACCCAGGACGACAAGTACGAGACCTATGTCTTGATGTGCGATGGCTGTCCGGCCGGCTACTTTGAGCTGGACTTAAGAGAGATGCCGGAAATTGAACTGGCTTATTTCGGCCTTGTGCCGGAGTATGCCGGCCGCGGCCTTGGGAGGTATCTCTTGGCGCAAGCCATCAAGATTGCCTGGTCAAACGATCCTGAACGGCTGCATGTGGAAACCTGCACGCTGGACCATCCCGCTGCGCTGCCGCTCTACCAGAAATGCGGCTTCACGCCCTATGCGCAGAAGGATAAGGAGATGTTTCCGCTGGAGTAGCAACTCCGTCGGGCCATTGTGATTTAAACTCCCGTTCTTGAATGCCCTTCGCAAGTGCATCAAACACAATGCGGATGCGCCGGCTGGTGTGGAGCTCGCGGTGCGCCACAAGCCAGGTTTGCACCGGAATAGGCGGGAGCGCATCCGGGAGCACCTGTTCGACGCCGGGTATGTCTTCGGCAATCTCGCGCGGCAGAAAGCCGATGCCCAATCCATGCCGGATCAGTTCAAGCGTAACTGTGCCACTTGCCGTGTTGATGTTGAAATTCTGCCGCGTCACCGGCAGGCCGAGGGCGTTGAGCGCGGGGAGGAAGCGTTCGGGGTGCTCAGCGCCCACAAACGACGCATCGGCAAGATCGTCCGGATGCGTGGGACGCCCATGCGCGTCCAGGAAGCTGCTGGCGGCATAGGGATGTGCGGTTGTTTCATGGATGAGCTTGGCAATGAGCTCCGGGCGCGCATGGCGAAGCGCAATGTCAGCCTCGCGGCGCCTGAGATCGCTCAGTTCGTTGGTGGTGACAATGTCAAGCTCAATGGCCGGCGCGAGTTCCCTGATCTTCTTCAACACGGGCGGCAGGATTCGCGTGGCCATTAGATTGGTGGCCGATATGGTCACCTGCCCCTCAATAGTCTGAGACTGGCCGGACGCGGCCAGAGAAATCCGGTTGGCCGCATCTCCCATGAGCCGGAAATGCTCAAGCAGGTCAAGCCCGGTCTGGGTCAGCGTCAGGCTGGTCCCAACGCGCTCGAACAGGCTAACCCCCAGTTCCGCCTCCAGGCCAGCCACCTGCCGGCCCAACGTGGGCTGGGTCAGACCCAAGGCGCGGGCAGCCGCAGACAACGAGCCTTCCTCCGCCGTAACGAGAAACGCTCGGGCTTGGTTCCAGTCAAAAGTTACGTTCTGCCACTCCATGCATATACGTATATCAGAAGAACGAATTTTCACAATTTCTCTTTGGATTTCGCATGGATAGAAGGGCGGAAATTTGGAGTTCACCCATGCACGCCCTTGCCCCTACCGAACCGGTGATACCGGTATTCAAGCGCTGGTTTGGCACCTGGCAGATATCTGTCGCACGCCGCCCCTACACCAGCCAGCAACTCAGCCGGTTCTACGATACCCAAGCTCGCGGCTGGGATCGCACGCTGGGCCGTCTTGGCTATCTGGATGCCTATCGCGGCGTTTGCGTTCAACTCGCTCAGCGCGGAAACTTGGATCATTCAGGCCACCCTCTACGGGTGCTTGATGCCGGCATCGGCACCGGGGCTCTTTCGCTGGCGCTGCTGCGCGAAGCCCGCCGTCCTCTGGATCTCGCGGGTGTTGATCTGTCGGCTGGAATGTTGGATCAGGCGGCGGCCAATCTGGCGGCGCAAGGCCATGCGGCCTCGCTGACGAAAGGCAGCATCTGCGACCTGCCGTACGAGGACGAAACGTTCGATCTCGTGATGAGTGCTCATGTGCTTGAGCATCTGTCTGAGCCGGTTGCCGCTCTGCACGAACTTAAGCGTGTTCTGAAGCCGGGTGGCCTGCTGATGGCTTGCATCACGCGCCGCTCGCGCCTGGGGGCTTACGTGCACTGGAAATGGCACACACACCAGGTGACCCCCTTGCAAGGAAAGCACTGGCTGCGCGCGTGCGGTCTTCAGGCCATTCGCGTTCTTCCCTTTTCCAAAGGCACCCTTACCCGCCGGGCCAGCATCGCCTACATAGGCACTAAACCGGCGCCAACCCCTCAAGACAAATTGGAGCCAAACCTATGGACATGACCATGACCGTTTCCCCGAAATTCTGGGACAAAATTGCCGACCGCTACGCAAAGCGGCCGATCGCGGACACATCCGCTTACGAAAAGAAGCTGGAGATGAGCCGGAGATACTTCCACCCCAACATGGAGGTGCTCGAATTCGGCTGTGGAACGGGCGGCACCGCCCTGCTCCACGCCCCGTTTGTGGGCCACATTCGCGCGCTTGATGTGTCGTCACGCATGATCGAGATCGCAAACGCCAATAAGGTGGCGAGCGGCGAGGATCCGAACGTGACCTTTGAGGTGGGTGCGATCGAAAATCTCACCCTTCCGGACGCCAGTGTCGATGCTGTGCTGGGCCTCAGCATTCTGCACCTCGTGGAGGATCTGCCGCTGGTGCTCAAGAAAGTCCACCAGATGCTGAAACCGGGCGGTGTCTTTATCAGCAGTACCCCTTGCCTTGGGGATCACCTGAAAGTGTTGAAGTATATTGAGCCCATTGGCCGGATGCTTGGCCTGATGCCCATGGTGAAAGTGTTCACCATGGACCGGCTGGTCAGTGCCTTGGAAGAGGCCGGCTTTGAGATTGAAGAGCGCTGGCAGCCAGGCAAGAACAAGGCGTTGTTCCTGGTTGCACGGCGCTAGCGTCGCGTCCTAGTGCAGGATCTGGCTCAGGAACAGCTTGGTACGGTCGCTCTTCGGATTTGTGAAGAACTCTTCCGGCTCGTTCTGCTCAATGATCTGGCCTTCATCCATGAAGATCACCCGGTTGGCCACCTGGCGCGCGAAGCCCATTTCGTGGGTCACGCAGATCATGGTCATGCCTTCTTGGGCCAGGTCCACCATCACGTCCAACACCTCTTTGATCATCTCAGGATCAAGCGCCGAGGTTGGTTCATCAAACAGCATGATCTTCGGGCTCATGCACAAAGAGCGCGCAATAGCCACACGCTGTTGCTGACCGCCCGATAGCTGACCGGGATACTTGTTGGCCTGCTCAGGGATCTTCACGCGGGTGAGATACTCCATAGCGATGGCTTCTGCATCGGCCTTGGGCATCTTGCGCACCCAGATGGGGGCGAGCGTGCAATTCTGCAAAATGGTCAAGTGCGGAAACAGGTTGAAGTGCTGGAACACCATGCCCACTTCCCGGCGGATCTCATCGATCTTTTTCACATCATTGGTGAGCTCGATGCCGTCCACAACGATCTGACCCTTCTGGTGCTCCTCCAGCCGGTTAATGCAGCGGATGAGCGTAGACTTGCCCGAACCGGACGGCCCGCACACAACAATGCGCTCGCCCTCATAGACGGTCAGGTTGATGTCACGGAGCACGTGGAAATCGCCGTACCATTTGTTCATGCCCGAGATTTGAATCGCGACCTCGTCCGACACTTTCATCTTGGGCGATGTTTTGCGCGCAGGTGCTGCTTTGCGTGCGGGCGCTGCCTTGCTCGCAGGCGCTGCTTTGCTCGCCGGCGCCTTTTTCGCAGGCGCTTTCTTTGCGGGCGCACGTTTAGGGGCCGGTTTTTTCGCCGCTGCTCTGGCCATGGTTAGATATCCTCACTCACCTTTTGTGTCCGGTATGGAGTTTGTTCTCCATGTAAATCGAATAGCGGGACATGCCGAAGCAGAAGATCCAGAAGGCGATCCCCGCAAAAACATATCCCGTGTTGTGAACGGATGGTGCGAACCATTTGGCGTCCGCCGTCACGTTCAACTGTATAATCCCGAGAAGGTCGAAAAGGCCGATGATCAAGACCAGGGTTGTGTCTTTAAACAGCCCGATGAAGGTGTTCACGATGCCGGGAATCACGAGCTTCAGCGCTTGGGGCAGAACGATCAGGCCCATCATTTTCCAGTAGGGCAAGCCGAGCGCCATGGCGCCCTCATACTGACCTTTGGGAATGGCCTGCAAACCGCCGCGCACCACTTCGGCCATATAGGCGGCCGAGAACAGCGCCACACCAATCAAACAGCGCAGCAGCTTATCGAAGTTCACCCCTTCCGGCAGGAACAGAGGCAACATGACCGAGCTCATGAAAAGCACCGTAATGAGCGGTACGCCGCGCCAGAACTCGATGAAGATCACAGAGGCCATTCTGACCACGGGCATGCTCGACCGACGCCCGAGCGCCAGAAGAATGCCAATGGGCAGCGAGGCAACAATCCCGGTGATGGCCACCACGAGCGTCACCAGAAGGCCACCCCAGAGCGGGGTTTCCACGTGCCTCAGGCCGAAATCGAAATCCACCAGGAAGAAGACAAAGAAGAGGTAGGCGAAAATCGCCGCAGGGATCATCAACGCGGTGGAGAAGTCAAAATCAACGCCCTTTGACTGCGCTCTAACCCCGACAATCGCAACGCCGACAAATGCGGCAATGGCCAGGAAAGACAGGACCTTCCAAGAGCCGGAGGAGAGCTCGAAGTTACCGCCGGTCAACAGGATCAAAGCCATGATCGGGAACACGGCCGCCATGAACACCGACACCCACTTTCTGTAGGGCAGATTCTCGATGATCATCCAGGCTAGACCAATGGCGCCCACCAGGAAGGTGATGTCGACGCGCCAGCGTTCCTCAAACGGATAACGCCCATAGACAAATTGCGAGAACTTGGCGTTCACAAATGCCCAGCATGCGCCCACCGGGAAGCCAACCTCTTTCTCAAGACAGGCTTTGTTGTCCTCGCCGGTCCACACAGCCCGGTAAAACGCCCAGTCGTAAATGGTGTCCACCGTTATGTAGACCAGGTAAAGGCCCACCAGTGTGAGGATTGTGTTGATCCAATCGGAGAACAGGTTCGCCCGCATCCACCCGACAATGCCCACCGTGGATGGTGGCGGCGGCATGGTCGGCGCCATTTCGGTGCGCACGTAGGGCTGAATTTTTGCTTCACCGGCCATAATCAGCGCTCCGTCAACGCCATCTTGGCGTTGTACCAGTTCATGAACAAGGAGGTAACCAAGCTGAGGGTCAGATAGACACCCATGGTCATCAGCAGGATTTCAACCGCCTGACCGGTTTGGTTCAAGACCGTGCCCGCAAACACCGACACCAGATCGGGATAGGCGATGGCCACCGCCAAGGACGAGTTCTTCGTCAAGTTGAGATACTGACTGGTCAGCGGCGGAATGATCACCCGCAGCGCTTGGGGAATGATCACCAGGCGAAGCGTAGGTCCGTTCCGGAGCCCCAAGGCATGAGAGGCTTCGGTTTGCCCGTGGCTGACCGCCAGAATACCCGCGCGCACAATCTCCGCGATGAAGGATGCGGTGTAGACCGACAGGGCCAGGAGCAGAGCCACAAACTCCGGGATAACCTGCAGGCCACCGGTCAGGTTGAAGGTCCCCTTGGTGGAGTACTCCATGGAAACCGGAAGCCCGGACACCAGGTAGGCCAGGAACGGCAGTCCAACGATGAGGCCGACCGCGGTCCAGAATGTGGGGAACTGCTGCCCCGTTGCGTCCTGTCGCTTATGAGCCCAGCGCAGCATGATGGGCGTTGCGATCAGGCCGACGATCAAGGCGATACCGATCAGGCCGGAACCGGATTCAAAAATCGGCTTCGGCAGATAGAGGCCCCGGCTGTTCAGGAAGACGCTTTCGTTGAACAAAGCCAGCGAATTGCGCGCTGTCGGCAAAGCGCTGAGCACGCCGAAGTACCAGAAGAAAATTTGCAGCAACAGCGGCAGGTTGCGGATGGTTTCCACATAAACCGTTGCCACTTTGGCCACCACCCAGTTCTTCGACAGGCGCATGATGCCGACGATGAAGCCCAGTATGGTGGCGAAAAAGATGCCGATAACGCCGATCAGGATGGTGTTCAGCAAGCCGACCACGAAGACGCGGCCGTACGAGGAGGCCTCCGTGTAAGGTACCAGGGTCTGAATGATCCCGAAGCTGGCGGTGGTGTTCAGAAAGTCAAAGCCTGAGGCAATCTTCTGCCTTTCCAGGTTGACGAGCGTGTTTGTGACGATCTCGTATCCGAACCAAAAAACCAGAATGATCAGAAGTACTTGTGAGACCAGCGCGCGGACCTTTGGGTCGTTCCATAACGGAACCTTGGCGCTCTCCAGGTCTGCGTCTTGTGTTTCCGCTGACATGATGCCGCTTCAACCCCTCCCCGTTGCCGGAGGCCCGTTTCCCTCTTTCAGGCCGCCACCAACATTGTTACTCGACAGTTGTACTGAAGATCGGACGGGTTGGCCCCGCCACTCTTTGTCTCTGAACTGTCACAGTCTCGCCCAAAATGCCTTCCGGGTTCAAGACAAAAAAGTGGGCCCGGAACGGAACGCCACCAAAAAGGTGATGAATTCCCCTCCGGGCCCTTAATCGTTATCCGCGCTTAGCGAACTGGCGGTGCGTACTGGATGCCGCCTTTCGACCACAGGGCGTTCACGCCGCGGGCGATGCCGAGCGGGGTGTCCGGACCTACGTTTGCGTCGAAGGATTCACCGTAGTTACCAACCTGCTTGATGATGTTGTAACCCCAATCGTTACCAACGCCGAGGTTCTCACCGAAGTTGCCTTCAACACCCAGCAGACGCTTAACGGCCGGGTTGGAAGAGCCCTTCATTTCATCAACGTTCTTGGAGGTTACGCCCATCTCTTCAGCGTTGACCATCAGGAACAAAGACCATTTCACCAGGTTAAACCACTGGTCGTCGCCCTGACGGACAACCGGGCCCAGAGGCTCTTTGGAAATGATTTCCGGCAGAACGATATGATCGTCAGCGTTGGACAGCTTCAGGCGCTGTGAGTACAGGCCAGAGGCGTCCGTTGTGTAAACATCGCAACGACCTTTGTCGTAGGCTTGCACAACTTCGTCAGCTTTTTCGAACGCAACCACTTCGTACTTCATGTTGTTGGCACGGAAGTAGTCAGCAACGTTCAGCTCGGTGGTGGTGCCGGTGTTGGTGCACACAGCAGCGCCAGCCAGTTGCAGAGCAGAGGTGACGCCAAGAGATTTGCGCACCATGAAGCCCTGACCGTCATAGTAGTTCACACCAGCGAAGTTCAGGCCGAGAGCCGTGTCGCGGGTTGCCGTCCAGGTGGTGTTCCGGGACAACATGTCCACTTCACCAGATTGCAGAGCGGTAAAGCGCTCTTTAGCGGACAGCGGCGTGTACTTCACTTTTGTCGCATCGCCGAATACGGCAGCAGCAACGGCGCGGCACACGTCAACGTCCATGCCCGTCCAGTTGCCTTTGTCATCCGGGTTCGAGAAGCCGGCAAGACCCTGGCTCACACCGCATTGGATGTGACCTTTTTTCTTCACATCGTCCAGCGTTGCAGCAGAAGCTGCTTGTGCTGCCATCATGCTGATTGCAGCCCCAGCAGCGATCGAAAGGATTTTGGTTTTCATGTCTGACCCTTTGTCGTTACCAATAGGTACATTCGCACGCACGCATGCCGAGGCCCCCCTCACTCAAGAGGCGCCCACACCAGTATTAGCTCTGTGCTTCGAAATACGGTTACGCACGATTTGGTTGTAGTAGTTTTCACTCCCAGAGGGGGTATTCCCTCCCTCATGGAGGCCTTTTTGGCGCCAAAATGCCTCATTGGTCAAGAGGTGAGATGTATTCCTGTCTTAATTGGTTTACGAGGGGGCGCTGTTGGCGTTAGGTCAGCAGCGCGAAAATCCAGCTGGACGTAACGTCATGTCAAGTTCACACAAAACTCTGAAAAACCGCGGACCGCGGACAAATATTGTCCATTCGGGACGCCATCCGGACGAAAACCACGGGTTCGTCAATCCACCGGTCTATCACGCCTCCACCATATTTTACCCAAGCTACGAAGCCCTCCAGGACAAGAATGCACGGTACGTCTATGGCCGCCGTGGCACGCCCACCATGGAAGCTTTGGAAGAGGCTGTGTCTGCTCTTGAAGGGGGCTATGGCGCCAAGATTTGCCCGTCCGGGTTGTCGGCCATCACCACTATGCTGCTGAGCTTCTTGAAGGCGGGCGACCATTTGCTGGTGACCGACAGCACGTATCGGCCTACCCGCAGCTTCTGCGACCATGTCCTCAAAGGTCTTGGTATCGAGACCACCTACTACGATCCACTCATCGGCGGCGACATCGCTTCTCTGTTCAAAGACAACACCAAACTTGTCTACACAGAAAGCCCCGGCTCTCAGACCATGGAAGTGCAAGACATCCCCGCTATTGCCGAAGCCGCACACGCCCGGGGCATCCTGGTTTCCACCGACAATACATGGTCGGGTGGGCACTATTTCAAGGCCTTCGAGCATGGCTGCGATATCTCCGTACAGGCCGGCACCAAGTACATTGTGGGCCACTCCGATGCCATGCTCGGTACCATCACGGTCTCAGAAGATCACTGGGAGCGGTTGGACAGGTACTGGCAGTTGATCGGGTCGTGCGCCGGGCCGGACGACATCTATCTTGGTCAGCGGGGCCTGCGGACGCTCGATGTGCGTCTGGAGCGCCACATGAAGAATACCATGGAGATTGCGAGCTGGCTGACGGAGCGCGCGGAAGTGGCTCACGTGATGTACCCTGCCCTGCCCTCAGACCCGGGTCATGAAATCTGGAAACGCGACTACACCGGAGCCAGTGGGCTCTTCTCCTTCGTGCTCAAGCCGGTGGCCGAAGAGGCCGTTGCCGCTTTCTTCAACGCGCTGGAATTCTTCGGAATGGGGTATTCCTGGGGCGGCTATGAGAGCCTTGCGGTGCCGTTTGATCCCACGAGCTATCGTACTGCGACAGAATGGCCCCATGAAGGTGCCGGCGTGCGTCTCCATATCGGCCTCGAAGACACGGACGATCTTAAGGCCGATCTCGATCGGGCGTTCGGCGCCTTAAAAGCCTCAACATGATCTGAAGGAGAGAGCATCTTGAAACGGTTAATTGCAGCGCTTGCGCTTGTATTTGCGGTTGGTGGCACGGCAGTGGCGGATGACGATCCCGATCTGATCTTCAAGAAATCGACCGTGTTCAAGCTCCTCTCTCCCGACCACAAGCTGGCCACTTACGCGATCGATGATCCGCTGGTGGAAGGCGTGGCCTGTCACTTCACGGTGCCTGAGAAAGGTGGCTGGATTGGCTGGGCAGGTCTTGCCGAAGAGCTGTCCGATGTGTCGCTCGCCTGCCGCCAGGTTGGCCCGGTGAAGTTCAAGGGTAAGTTCGAACAGGGCGATGCCATGTACAAGGAGCGCCGCTCGGTTTTCTTCAAAAAGATGCAGATCGTGCGCGGCTGCGATCCCAAGCGCAACGTGCTGGTTTATCTCAGCTACTCCGACAAGCTTATTGAGGGCTCGCCGAAGAACTCGACCTCAACCGTACCGCTTATGCCCTGGGGCACCCAGGTTGCGCCACGCTGCGGTGATTTTCTGGAAGACTGACCTCGCGCGTTCTTCCGATCTGGTGTAAAACGCGCAATCCAGACGAGCCGAGCGCGCCCCTACGATGGATCACAGTCACTACAGCCAGTACTATATCCGCGACATCCTGAATACGGTGAGGACGATCGCCTTTGTCGGCGCGTCCAAGAACACGATCCGCCCCTCCTACATGGCCATGATGTATATGCAGCAGAAGGGCTATCGCGCCATTCCCATCAATCCAGGCTTGGCCGGCGATAAGATCCTTGGGGAGACGGTCTATGCCTCGATCAGCGATGTGCCTGAGCCCATCGACATGGTGGATGTCTTCCGCAACGCCGAAGCTGCCGGCGAAATCACCACCGAGGCCTTGAAGCTGACCCCGTTGCCGAAGGTCATTTGGATGCAGCTTACCATTGTCAACGAGGAGGCCGCACAACGGGCTGAAGAGGCCGGCCTGAAGGTGGTCATGAACCGCTGCCCCAAGATGGAGTATGGCAAGCTGTGCGGTGAATGGGGTTGGATGGGCGCCAACTCCGGACGCATCACGGCGCGCAGAGGCACCATCACCGGCGACAGGATACAGAGTCTCGGCATCAGTAAGGCGGTGGGATGACGGCTACAATTTGGCTGAGGGCTGAGGAAAAGCCTTTTGAGCGGCGTACCCCGTGTGTGCCTCAAGATGCCGCCAAGTTGGTGTCCGCCGGCTACCGCGTGGTGGTGGAGCGTTCGCGTCAACGGGCCATCGCTGCTGAGGACTACGCGGCCGCAGGGTGTGAACTGGTCGAAGAAGGCAGTTGGCCGGAGGCACCGGACGATGCGTTCATTCTGGGGCTGAAGGAGCTGCCCGAAGACACGCACCGCCTGCGCCATCGCCACATCCATTTCGCCCATATCTTCAAAGGCCAACCCGGTGCAGAGCACATGCTCAAGCGCTTCAAGAGCGAAGGCGGTCAGTTGTTCGATCTGGAATGCCTGGTGGATGAAACCGGCCGCCGTATTGCCGCCTTCGGCCGCTGGGCCGGCTATGCAGGGGCGGCCGTCGCGGTGGCCGCTTGGTGCGGCCAGCAGCAAGGTGCTGAACCCCCTCTGGGCGCGCTGAAAGACTATGACAGTCGCGGCGAACTGGTGGATGAGCTGAAACGCGCGCAGAGGGGGTTCAGCACCTTGCTGCTGGCCGCACCAAGCGGCCACCGCGACGGCCGCCCCTGCATAGCCGGCCCAGCGGCCGA
>JANQOW010000103.1 GCA_028285595.1 Hyphomicrobiales bacterium | reverse complement strand
CCGTGCCCCATTTCAGCGACACGCTGCCCGATGACCTTGATGCGTTGCTCGTGGTGGATGCGACCATTCTGAAGAAAGACATGCTCTATGCCATCGACCAGTACGCTATGAAGGGCGGCGGCGTCGTCATTTTGATGGACCCTCACCTGCGGTCCAACCAAGCCAGCAACGCTGTCAATCCTGAGCCCTCGGACACGATCAATGATCTCTCCGATCTGTTGCAGGCCTATGGTCTGCTTTATGAGGCAGCCGAAGTGGTTGGTGATCAACGGTTTGCCGCCAATGTGATGAACCAGGCCCAGCAACAGTCCAGCTATCCGTTCTGGCTCCGCTTGCCGCGCTCACAGTTCTCCTCAGAGCATCCGGTCAGCGCTGATCTCAATGAAGTGCTATTGCCGGAACCTGGTGCGTTTACGGTGCTGCCAGATTCAAGCTTCACGTCCTTGATAACAACGTCGGATCGGGCGGGGGCTCTGGGGCGCAGCCCATTCCAGCAGCAAACACCCGGCCAGCTCGCTGGCCGTCTGGAACCTGATGGCAAAACCCGGGTCTTGGCTGCCGTGAGCACCGGCCCCCTCAAATCTGCCTTTGCCCAAGCACCCGACGGCGTGCCATCCGAAGACCACCTGACCCGCTCCACGCGGGCGCCTGCGATCTTCGCCGTGGGGGATGTGGATTGGATCTTCGATCCTTTTTCCGTTCAGCAACTGGACGTTTCGGGCCAGTCAGTAAACCGGCCGCTGAACGACAATTGGGCTTTCCTCGCCAACATGCTCGAATTTGCGGCAGGTGACCCTGCCCTGATCGGGATCCGCTCAAGAGGACGCCTGGACCGGCCGTTTACACGAATTGCCGCCCTGTTCAGGCAAGCGCAAGCCCAATTCCGGGACAAAGAAACTGACCTTGCAACACGCATTGCCAATGTGGAGGCCCAAATTGCGAAGATCCCCGAGGCCGCCGGTGTGTCCAACCTGGAGCAGTTGCCGGATACGTTGAAGACCAAAATTGCGGAGATCCGCCAGCAATTGCTGCCGCTTCGCAGGGAACTGCGCACGATCCGGCTGGCCATGCGTGAAGACATCGAAGCACTCCGGCTGCGGGTGATTGTGTTCAATCTGCTCGCCGGCCCGTTGCTGGTGCTGATGTTCGCCTTGATTGTGCGCGCCGTGCGGCTCCGTTGGCGCGTTCGATAACATAATAGAGCGGATCAAGTTTACGGCGGCGTGGCAATTGTTTCTAAAGATGACTTCCAAAACCTGAGCTTCACCTTCGGACCATGAGCGTAACAAGCGAAACACAGCCAACTCCAACCTGGTTCCCCAACACTGCGGCGCCGGACGATCTCCAAGAGGCCTTTCTCCAGGCTCACAGTGCCGTGCAGTGGCTGGCCCGTCTTGTGAACAGCTTCTGTGTGCCGGCCAGCGATGCCAGCCATCTTCATATGGTCTGGCGTGCCGATGAACCTGCCATTGTCACGGGAGAGTTTGCGCCAGATACCGTGGCCGAGCTGCGTTTGCCGCAGATGGTGCTTCAGTTTATCGAGGGTGGAGAACGCACCGACCATGAGGTGCACTTGGATGAAATGTCTCCGGCTCAGATCGAGGCTTGGACATTGATTGAGTTGCTTCACCGGGGAATTGACCGTGATGCCTACTCAAAGACCTTGCCGTATGATGTCTCACATTTGCTGGCCGGCGACGCACACGACTATCACGTCGAGGGCCAAGAACAGGCCCATCAGGATATGACTGACTGGCTTACGCAAGCCAACGTTATTCTTGGTGCAGCCAGCCAGGACGCGGCAGACAGAGGATGGGTGGAAACATCCGGCCTCAAGTTCGCGCCGGAAACCTTTTCCCTGTTTGTGCGACTTCACCGCGATGGGACCCACCCCAGCGTGAGCAATTACCTGGAACTCGGTTTTTGCGCGGGAACCACATCCGACACCGAACCCCACTTCTATTGCACCCTGGCGCGCGATGCCGATAGAAAGAGCCTTTCAACGGCGGACATCATCCGGCAGCGCCTTACCCAAGACGACGTTGTGTCATTCTTCGCCGTTTCCAGCCAAGCTGACCACTTAGAAGCGCAATAGGTGGCAGAGCAAAGCGCTCAGCTTGCGGGCACGCCGGTTTTTTCCTTGGCGTCTTCCTTATTGGCGCTTGCCGCTTCCTCGTCGGCATCGACGAGGTGATAGCAGGGGGCCTTCTCCATGGTGTATTCACCGGTCTTGGGATCGCGCCGCGATACGGTGAGCACATGCCAGTTTTCATCGTCCAGCTTCATGGCATCCCCTCTGTAATAGTAGCCCGGCCACCGGGTTTCCTTGCGGAACAAGGTGTGCTGGGTGACACACTCG
>JANQOW010000100.1 GCA_028285595.1 Hyphomicrobiales bacterium | reverse complement strand
GACGGGTGGGGGGTGCTCCATCGTCATCCCCGCGATGACGGGTAGGGGCTGCTCCATCGTCATCCCCGCGAACGCGGGGAGCCAGGAGCGGTTAGCTTTGAGCGTGCTGCTCTGGGTCCCGGATATTTGCTGCGCAAGTTCCGGGATGACGGGAGGAGGATACTGTCTTACGTCCGGTTCGTCTTGAACGTCCGTGAGCCCGGCTTGCCGCCTTTGCTGCGGGGTGCCGGTTTTTCTGTTCGGCCGACCGTCATCTCATCCAGATCCGGCTTATGCGGCCGTGAGCGGCTGGGGGCGCCGGCTTTTGTGCCGCCGCCATGCTTGCCCGCCTTCTGCTCAATGGCCGCCTGGCGCGCCATCGGATCATCCATCACCGCAAGCTCGGTCTCGCGCAACCGCTTGATCTCATCGCGCAGACGGGCCGCCTCTTCAAACTCCAGATCGGCCGCCGCATCGCGCATGCGCTTTTCAAGATCTTCCAGAACCGTTTCCAGATTGTGCCCGATCAGCGGACCATCGCCATCCTTGGCGAGCCCGGTATCGACGCGCACATGATCGCCCTCATAAACGCTGTCCAGAATATCGGCGATGTTGGCGCGCACGCTTTCCGGCGTGATGCCGTTCTCCTCGTTATAGGCAAGCTGCTTGTCCCGGCGCCGGTCGGTCTCGCCCAGCGCCCGCTCCATGGAGCCCGTGATCTGATCGGCATAGAGGATCACCCGGCCGTCCACATTCCGCGCGGCCCGGCCGATGGTCTGGATCAGCGAGGTCTCTGAGCGCAGGAAGCCCTCCTTGTCCGCATCCAAAATGGCCACCAAGGCACATTCGGGAATATCCAAACCCTCACGCAGCAGGTTGATCCCCACCAGCACATCAAAGGCGCCGAGCCGCAGATCGCGGATGATCTCAATGCGCTCAAGGGTGTCGATGTCGGAATGCATGTAGCGCACCCGGATGCCCTGCTCATGCATGTATTCGGTGAGATCTTCGGCCATGCGCTTGGTCAAGGTGGTGACCAGAACCCGGTAGCCCTGCTTGGCCACTTCGTGGCATTCAGCGATCAGATCATCCACTTGCGTGGCCACGGGCCGGATCTCCACCGGCGGATCGGTGAGGCCCGTGGGCCGGATCACCTGTTCGGCGAAAACCCCGCCGGTGCGATCCATTTCCCAGTTGCCGGGTGTGGCCGACACATAGACGGTGGAGGGGCGCATGGCGTCCCATTCCTCAAAGCGCAAGGGCCGGTTGTCGATGCAGGACGGCAGGCGGAAGCCATATTCGGCCAGGGTCGCCTTGCGGTTGAAGTCACCCCGGAACATGGCGCCCAATTGGGGCACGGTCACGTGGCTCTCGTCCAGGAACACCAGGGCATTGTCCGGCAAGTACTCAAACAGGGTGGGCGGCGGCTCGCCCGGCTGGCGGCCGGTGAGATAACGCGAATAGTTCTCAATGCCCGCGCATGACCCGGTGGCCATGATCATCTCCATATCGAACGTGCAGCGCTGCTCCAGCCGCTGGGCCTCCAGAAGGCGCCCGGCTGCATTGAACTCGTCCAGGCGGATGCCCAGCTCATGCTTGATCTGCTTGACCGCCTGCTGAAGGGTCGGCTTGGGCGTGACATAGTGAGAGTTGGCGTAGAACTTCACAGACTGAAGCTGATCGGTCTTCTGGCCGGTGAGGGGGTCGAACTCGGTGATCCCTTCAACCTCATCGCCAAAGAGAGAGATGCGCCAGGCGCGGTCTTCCAAGTGGGCCGGGAACACTTCCACCGTATCGCCCCGGGCCCGGAAGGTGCCGCGCTGGAAGGCGGCATCGTTGCGCTTGTACTGCAGGGCCACCAGGTCGGCGAGAAACTGGTTGCGGTCGAGCCGGTCGCCGAGCTGCACCTGGAAGGTCATGGCGGAATAGGTTTCCACAGACCCGATACCGTAAATGCAGGAGACCGAGGCGACGATGATCACATCGTCCCGCTCCAGCAGCGCCCGGGTGGCCGCATGGCGCATGCGGTCGATCTGCTCGTTGATGGAGCTTTCTTTCTCAATATACGTGTCGGAGCGGGGCACATAGGCTTCCGGCTGGTAGTAGTCGTAATAGGAGACGAAATACTCCACCGCATTGTTGGGGAAGAACTGCTTGAACTCCCCATAGAGCTGGGCGGCCAGGGTTTTGTTGGGGGCCAGGATCAGGGCCGGGCGTTGGGTGGCTTCGATCACCTTGGCCATGGTGTAGGTCTTGCCGGAGCCGGTGACGCCGAGCAGCACCTGATCCCGCTCGTCTTGCTCCTTGATGCCGGACACCAGCTCGGCAATCGCATCGGGCTGATCGCCGGCCGGGGAGAATTCAGAGACCAGCTCGATGGATACCCCGCCCTCCGACTTTTCCGGCCGCTCCGGGCGGTGGGGCACGAAGTTGGTCTTGAACTCGGTCAGTTCGGGGCGCAGCTCGCCCAGCCCGCCGGCAGGCATGGCCGCGCGCGGGTCGGGCCGCGGTCCGCGGTCGGCTGCAGGGGGAACCTCGGCGGCCACCGGAATGCCAGGAGCGCCCGCAATAGGCTGGAGGGGGGCTTCTGAGAAACCGTCTTGTTCGGGGTTGGAGGCCATGAGCGGAATATAGGCCGTGCAGCTCCAGGGGAAAAGAGCCCGGCCGCCTTCAACCACGATATGTTGACAGGAGATGTCAGGAGACTTGCCCTTTTTTGCATATCCAATCATGGGCAACGGTTTCACGCGTTTAGACGCAAAATGGAGCGTTTTGCACACTTTGCTGCGCTAGCCTCTCCCGCAACAGGCTGAGGAGGCGCAAATGGTTTTCCGTATCTACTTTCACGTCATCTTTCTTTCCACGATGACTTTGTTCGTCACGGCGTTTCAGGACGTTGTGCCCGTTCAGATCCCCATTATCAGCGCACTGATCGGCAAGTCCGATCCAACGCCGCCCGCGCTGAAGGCGGAGATCGAAACCGTCGAGCTGGCCAAGTCAGGCGCGGATGTGGATTTGGGGACGACGTTTAACCCCTTGCGCAAACGTCTCATCGCCGCGGCCCGTTTGTTGAAACGCGATCCTTGCGATCCGGTCATCTTCACTGAGTACCTGCGCACGCTGGACACGTACAGCCGTCGCTACAGCGTGGCGTTCCGGAACCATCAGAGGAGATGGGTCACCTCCGACGACCGGCAAATCTCCAGCACGGTGGTCCAATTCATCCTGAACGGGCAGCTCCGCCCCTGGGACGGAGAGGGGCTGTCGACCTATGTTCCCGAACTGGATCAGGTTCATCGGCAAATGGACACGGCCGCAGCCGCCCAGCAAACCGCCCATTACGAGACGTGCCGGGCAAAGCGCCGTGAGGACACCTAGGTGCTGAACCTCTTTGGCGTCTGCGGGTTCAAAAATTCATCGATTAATTTGCCCGATGGCCGATTGCTGTGGGGTGCGGCGTAAATCGAGCCAAGGACCGGGGTGGTTTTGATTCGCTTCTGCCACATTTGCAAGGCCAGGAGGCAAGCTACAAACGTGGCCGCTTTGTGAAACTCACTGTTTAGTTCGCAATAAATCAAATATAAAAAAGATATTACATGAAAAAATCAGCCTTAGAAATCCGAAATTAACCAGACACGGGCACTATGTTTGGAAATATCCCTAAAAATAAAATAGCCAATCGGAAATTATATTGAATTAATATTATAAATAGAGCGTGTTAATAGTCCATAAACCATGGTAACATCAAATGAATTTCACATCTCAACTTAACTTCATGTTAAATCCTCACGAGTAAGTTCGCTACAGTTCCACTCCCCAAGGATAACAACCGGGGCAAGAACTGGTGCTGAAATTCAAAGTGTGTATGTAAGGAGTATACGACATGTTTGCACGTTTTCTGAAAGACGAGTCTGGCGCAACCGCCATTGAGTATGGCCTGATCGCTGCTGGCATCTCTGTTGCTATCGCTACCATCGTTGGTACGATCGGTACTCAGCTTGATGCAGTATTCGACGACATCTCTGGCGAGCTTGGCGAATAAGACTGACAAATCAGTCAGGGACGGCGTAAGCGCCGTCCCAAAGCTCCGAGTTTATCGGGAGGCGACAGCCGGCGGGAATCCCCGCCGGCTGTACCTGTTTTGGGCCGCCTATTTCGGCCGCCGATCCAACCTGTGCCACCAATGGTTTGGATCGTGAGAACATTATTCAAAGCTTACCCGCAACATTTACCTCAGATTCATACCGATAGTGGAAACTACCCTTGCTGATGAGGACCAGAGGGCGCTTTAGCCCTGAGTTGATCTGGTTCGGATGGGGAGAGTTTCGTGCTTCAGTTTCTTATCATGGTGATCTTTCCGCTTGGCCTGATTCTGGCCGCGGTGAACGATCTTGCCACTATGACAATCTCCAATTGGATCTCGATCATTCTGATCGGGTCGTTTGCGGTGCTGTCTGTGGCGGTTGGTCTGCCGCTGGAACAGATCGCCTGGCACTTTGCGGCCGGCGCGGTTGTGCTGGCGGGGTGTTTTGCCATGTTCGCCTTCAACCTGTTGGGCGGTGGTGATGCGAAGCTGCTGACCGCCGCTGCGGTGTGGTTTGGCTGGAACGATCTGATGACGCTGCTCATCATGACAGCGCTCCTGGGCGGTCCTCTGTGTCTGGCAATTTTGATGTTCCGCCGTCTGCCATTGCCCGATTGGGCGTTCAAGCAGACCTGGCTGAACCGGCTGCATGATCCCAAATCGGGCGTGCCCTATGGGGTGGCGATCTGCGCGGCGGGGCTTCTGTTCTACACCGACACACCAATGATGAATGCGCTCGGGGCATGAAGGAATTTGAGTTGAGGCAAGTCGAGTAGGCCGTTGTTAACCATAATTTGACCATTCCGGGCGCATGGTCGCCGTAACCGATGGTCTGTTGGAATCGTGAGTAAGGTTAAGAGCCATGAATGGTAAACGCATTTTAGTTCTGGGGCTGGCAGCGGGGGCCGCGATCCTTGCAGCTTTTTTGGCCAAGAACCTCGTCGCGAAGAAGGAAGTGAAAGTCGTCACCAAGGCGGCTGAGCAGACCGTTAAGGTGCTCGTGGCTTCGCGCGACATTCCAATGGGCGACCAGGTGACCGAGAAGGGCATGCAGTGGCAGACCTGGCCGCGGAAAGCCTCTTCGGCCAAATATATCATCAAGTCACGCGAGCCCGATGCCGCCAACAAATATGCCAAAGCCATGGCCCGTTCCGGCCTGGTGGCGGGCGAGCCGATCCTTAAGAAGAAGCTGATCATGCCCGAGTCGGGTGGCTTCATGGCCGCGATCCTGCCGAAGGGTATGCGGGCGGTCTCTTTCAAGATTTCTCCCGACACCGGTGCCGGCGGTTTCATTCTGCCGAATGACCGGGTCGATGTGCTGTTGACGCGTAAGCTGCAGTCCACAAGCTCCGGCAGCTCCAGCAGCGAGACGGTTCACGTCACCGAAACGGTTTTGACCAATGTGCGCGTGCTCGCCATTGACCAGACCTTCCGGGAAAATGAACAGGGCGAGCAGGTGGTTGTGGGTAAGACCGCAACTGTTGAGCTGCGTCCTGAGCAAACTGAAGTTCTGGAACTGGCTGACAGCATGGGTTCCCTGTCGCTCACCTTGAGATCGATTGCCGAAAACAGCGGCAAGCTCGGGGACGATGGGCCCAAAGCAGCCAAGAACTTTGCAAAAGGCGGGAGTTCCCGCGGCATTGCTGTGATCCGCTACGGGTCGAGCTCAATCATTCACAGCAGTCAGTAAGGGTAAGGTATCATGATTGGTTCACTTGCATCAGGACGCGTTATCCAACAGAGCTTCCGGCAATTGTTCTATGCCGTGGCGCTGGCTCTACTGGCTTGGACCCTGCTGGGTTTTTCTGCCGGAGTTGACGGTCTGTCGGCCAAAGCCGAGGCGGCCGGCCCGATCAGAATTGCCCGCGGAGAAACCTCCCGGAGCCTCAGCATCGCCCTGGATAAATCGGTGGTTCTGCGCCTTCCCGTGGCGGCCCGCGATGTGCTGGTCGGCAACCCGGAAGTGGTCGATGCGGTGGCCCGCACGCCTTACACGGTCTACCTGTTTGCCAAAAAGCTGGGCGAAACCAACATCTTCTTCTTCGATGAGGAAGGCCGTCAGGTGCTGAGCCTCGACATTGCCGTGGGCCGCGATTCAACCGCGCTGAAGCGGATTTTGGACCGGGTCATTCCGGGCAACAAGATCAAGGTGGACACTCTGGGCGAGAGCGTCGTTCTGTCCGGCAAGGTTCGCTCTGCCGGTCACTCCAACGAAGCCGCCCGGCTGGCCCGTCAATATACGGGCGATGAGAAGAAGGTGGTGAACTCCATCTCGATCATCGACAAGCAGCAGGTGATGCTGCGCGTGCGGGTGATGGAAGTTCAGCGCAACATCCTCAAGCAGGTGGGTGTGGACACCCAAAATATGCTGCAGCTGGGCAATGCCACGCTGAACCTGGTGACGTCCAACCCGTTTACCCTGAACAACATCCTGCCCGGCGCCTCGGCCGTGGGCAACACCACCTACAATGGCAGCACGTTTGGGCAAACCTTGCGGCTGGCCGAACGCAACGGTCTGGTGAGAACCCTGGCGGAGCCGACCCTCACCACCATTTCCGGTGAAGCGGCCAAGTTCCTGGCCGGTGGTGAATTCCCGGTTCCGGTGGAAGGGGACAACAGCTCGATCTCGGTTGAGTTCAAGCCCTTCGGTGTGGGCCTTGGCTTCACGCCGGTGGTGCTGGGCGAAGACCGCATCAGCCTGAAGGTCTCCACGGAAGTGTCCGAGCTCTCCAACAACGGGGCCGTGACCATCAACAACCTGACGATCCCTGCCTTGCAGGTGCGCCGGGCCGAAACCACCGTTGAGCTGCCTTCTGGCGGGTCCATGGTGCTGGCCGGTCTGATCCAGGAGAAGCTTCAGCAGGACATTAACGGTCTGCCGGGTCTGAAAGAGGTGCCCGTTCTGGGAGCGCTCTTCAAGAGCCGCGACTTCATCCGTAACGAAACTGAACTGGTCATTCTGGTGACGCCGCTGGTGGTCAAGCCGGTTGCCGAATCCCAAATCGCTTCACCGCTCGACGGCTTGAAGGATTCCCACGATCTGGACTCGGTCTTCTTCGGCCGCCTGCACCAGGTGTACGGCGTCACGGCAGACCAGTTGCCAGGCACCTATCACGGCCAGGTTGGCTACATCATCGAGTAACGCAGGTCATTGCAGCGTAGAGGTTAGGTAGTATGTTCAAGTCCACGAAAATCCGCTTTGGATCTGCAACGCAAATTGCGCTGGTCATGCTTACCGGTGCTGTGCTCGCCGGCTGCCAGACCAATGACGAGAAGGCCGGTGAGCTGGTCCGTCAAAGCTCGTTCCTCTCCCATGAACGCTATCCGATCAAGGTGAAGAAGGGCGTTGTGCGCCTCAAGGTTCCAACCTCTCACGGTGCGAAATTCGTCGATGCCAGAGAGCAGGAAATCCGCAAGTTTGTGGCCGAGTATCCCAGAACGGCTGCCGGACACTTCGTGATCTCGATCCCGTCGAAGGGCGGCGCGCGGGCCAATGCCACCGCCGGTCACGTGGCCAAGCTGGCGCATCGCTATGGGGTCGACCCGGCGCAGATCCGCTATCGCCATCATCCCGGCTCGCGCCGGGCTCCGGTGGTGGTCTCCTATCGCCGGCACTTTGCCTACACCAAGACCTGTGGCAACTGGCCGAAGTCGTTCACCGACACGCACGACAACAAGCCGTATGAGAATTTCGGCTGCTCACAGCAGCACAACCGGGCCGCAATGGCCGCCAATCCGCGTGATCTGGTGACCCCGCGCAGCTTGGGCGACTACAGCGCCAAGCGCGGCGATACGATCCACGACAAGTGGCACGCCGGGGAATCGACCACCAGCGAACGTAGCGATAGCGAAACCGGTAACGTCTCAGAAGTTGAATAAGCACTCAAATTGGCGAGCCTGAAACATGCAAAACCAAGCAGAAATGATGCAGCCTGAAGCGATGCCGGCCCCGGCTCCGTCGGAAACCAATGTGGTCGCCGACATTCCGCGGGTCTCGATCCAGGCCTTCTGTGAAACGCAGCCGACCGCCACCGCCATGCAAAATGCCATGGTGGACCGGCGCTTTGCCAAAGCGCATGTGGACATTCAACTGGGCGGCATGGCCGCGGCCACGCAATGGTTCACCGAAGCGCCGACACCTAACGTGCTGATCGTGGAAACCCGCTCTGCGGCGGATATGCTTCTGTCGGAGCTTGGGGCTCTGGCCTCTGTCTGTGACGGCTCCACCAAGGTGATCGTCATTGGTCACGTCAACGACGTGCGCCTTTACCGGACCATGATGGACCAGGGCGTGAGCGACTATCTGGTTGCCCCGATCAACGAACTGCAGCTGATCACGTCCGTCTCCTCGCTTTACAGCGCGCCGGACGCCACGCCGGTTGGCCGGATCTGTGCCTTCATCGGCTCCAAAGGCGGTGTGGGCTCTTCGACCCTGGCGCACAATGTGGGGTGGGCGATTTCTGAGATTTTGGTGGAAGATGTGGTGATCACCGATCTGGACCTGGCGTTCGGAACGGCGGGCCTCAACTTCAACCAGGACGCCGCTCAAGGCATTGCCGAAGCGCTGGGTGCGCCGGACCGGGTCGACGATGTGCTGATCGACCGCCTTCTGACCAAGTGCTCTGAACGTCTCAGCCTCCTGGCGGCCCCTGGCGCCGTGGACCGGGACTACAATATCGAGAGCGATGCGCTGGACATCATTCTGGATTTGATCCGGCACTCGGTGCCCACCGTTGTGGTGGACCTGCCCAGTTCCTGGACCCCCTGGACCCGCGAAACGCTGGTGAAGGCGGATGAAGTGGTGGTGACCGCAACGCCGGATCTGGCCTCCTTGCGGAACACCAAGAACGTGATCGATATGCTGAAAGGCTCCCGGCCCAACGACCGGCCGCCCTATCTGGTGCTCAACCAGGTGGGCGTTCCGAAGCGGCCGGAGATTTCCGCCGGCGACTTTGCCCGTACCGTGGGCTTGGATCCGGTGGTGGTGATGCCTTACGAGCCGATCCCCTACGCAACGGCCTCCAACAACGGCCAGATGATGTTCGAGCTGGATCAGAAGACAAAGTCCACCGAGGGAATGTTGGAACTTGCCAAAATGCTGAGCGGACGTTCAGAGCCGCCGCAGAAGAAGAAGGGCGCCTTTGCTCCTCTCTTGGAAAAGTTCTCAGGTAAAAGGAAGAAATAGGGATGTTTGGCAAACGAGGCGACGACGCCCAGCAAGGGCAGGCCATTCCCCCACAAGCGGTGCCGGCGGCCCAACCGGCCGCACCGGCGCATCCGGCGGCAGCCGACCCGCAGGCGCAGGTGCCGAACCTGCCGCCCATGCAGCAGGCCGCCCCGCAAGCCGCCGCGCCCCAGCCCGCAGCCCCCGCGCCGCAGCCTGCCGCGCCGCAACCGCAAATGATGCCGGCTCAGCAGCCTGAGCCGAAGAAGTCGTCGACCAAGCAGCGGTCCGACGATTATTACGACATCAAGACGACCATCTTTAACGCTCTGATCGACGCGATCGACCTGACCCAGCTTTCCCAGTTGGACCGGGACGCCGCGCGCGACGAGATCCGCGACATCGTCAACGAGATCATCGCGCTCAAAGACGTGGTCATGTCGATCGCCGAGCAGGAAGAGCTGCTTGAAGATATCTGTAACGATGTTCTGGGCTACGGCCCCTTGGAGCCGCTTCTGGCGCGCGACGACATCGCCGATATCATGGTCAACGGCGCCGACACCACCTACATCGAGGTGGACGGGAAGATGGAGACCACCGGGATCCGCTTCCGCGACAACCAGCAGCTGATGAACATCTGTCAGCGCATCGTGAGCCAGGTGGGCCGGCGCGTTGATGAAGCCAGCCCGATTTGTGACGCCCGCTTGCCCGACGGTTCTCGTGTGAACGTGATCGCGCCGCCGCTCTCGATCGACGGACCTGCGCTCACCATTCGTAAGTTTAAGAAGGACCGGCTGCGCCTGGCAAATCTGGTGGACTTCAAGTCCATCACGCCGGAAGGGGCCAAGATCCTCTCCATCATCGGCCGGGTCCGCTGCAACACGCTGATCTCCGGCGGTACCGGTTCCGGTAAGACCACTTTGCTCAACGCGTTGACCGGGTTCATCGATGAGGAAGAGCGGGTCATCACCTGCGAGGACGCCGCGGAACTACAACTGCAGCAGCCTCACGTGGTGCGCCTTGAAACCCGCCCGCCGAACCTGGAAGGCGAGGGCGCCATCACCATGCGCGACCTTGTGAAGAACTGTCTGCGGATGCGTCCTGAACGGATCATCGTGGGTGAGGTGCGTGGCTCGGAAGCCTTTGACCTTCTGCAGGCCATGAACACCGGCCACGACGGTTCCATGGGAACGCTCCACGCCAACACCCCGCGCGAGGCGCTGTCCAGGCTGGAATCCATGATCACCATGGGCGGCTTCTCGCTGCCGTCGAAGACGATTAAGGAAATGATTGTCGGCTCGATCGACGTGATCGTCCAGGCTGCCCGCCTGCGCGACGGTTCTCGTAAGATCACCCACATCACCGAGGTTGTGGGCATGGAAGGCGATGTGATCATCACCCAGGATCTCTTCATCTACGACATTCAGGGCGAAGACGCCGCCGGCAAGATCATGGGGCTCCACAGATCCACCGGGATCGCCCGCCCGCACTTCTGGGACCGGGCCCGCTACTACGGTGAAGAAGCTGAACTGGCTGCGGCCCTTGAAGCGGCCGAAGCGCGCACGGAAGCCACACACTAGCAAGGGAAGCAAAGTCCAGTGCCCGAGTTGAGCCACGAATTCATCCAGTACGCGACAATCGGGGTCATCGGCATCGCCGTTGGCACGATTTTGCTCGTGGTTTTGCTGCCCTACATCAACGGTGAAGCGGAGCAGAAGAAGCGGGTTGACGCGGTTGGCGGCAAAAGCTCTGAAAGCCTGGCCCGCAAGCTCTTGGGCGCCGAGGCTGGCGGTGACAACCGGGACAATCGGCGCAAGCAGGTGCAAGACACCCTGCAGCAGATCGAAAAAGAGGCCAAATCCAAGAAGAAGCGGCTGACGATCCGGGCCCTGCTCACCCAGGCCGGTTTGCCGTATTCGCCCCAGGCGTTCTGGGTTTTCAGCATTGTCTTCGGCATTGTCGTGGCGCTGGCGGTGATGTTTGCCGCGGGCCAGCCGCCGATTTTGGCGGGTATGGCCGGATTTGCCTGTGCCTTGGGTGTGCCGCGCTGGACTGTGATGTTCGTTAGGAAGCGGCGGCAGGAGAAGTTCCTGCAAGAGTTTGCCAACGCCATCGACGTGATGGTGCGCGGCGTGAAGGCCGGCCTGCCGATCAACGACACCCTTCAGATCATCGCCAACGAGGCGGCTGATCCTGTGGCGCCGGAATTTGCCGAAGTGGTGGAAGCCCAGCGCGTCGGCATCACGATCGACCAGGGCATTGAGCGCATGTATGAGCGGGTTCCGCTTCAGGAGGTGAACTTCCTGGGCATCGTGCTCGCCATTCAGGCCAAAACAGGTGGTAACCTGTCGGAAGCTTTGGGCAACTTGTCCAACGTGTTGCGCGACCGCAAGAAGATGAAGGGCAAGATCCGCTCTGTGTCTCAGGAAGCGAAGTCTTCTGCGGCCATCATCGGCGCGCTGCCCTTCCTGATCACCTTGGCCTTGTACATGCTGCGGCCGGAATATATCGGCCTGCTCTTCACCGACGAGCTCGGCAAGATGATGCTCACCGGTTGCGCGGTCTGGATGACCATCGGCATCTTGATCATGCGCAAGATGATCAACTTCGACTTCTAGACACAGGGGCGTGGGGTTACATCATGGGTGAGCTTTTCAACTTCATTCTCCAGCCGGTCAACATGATCATGGTGCTGGCGGGGCTGGCAACGTTTGCCGCGTTCGTCACGATCATCGCACCGTTCCTGGAAGGCGATAAGCTGCGCAGCCGCATGAAATCTGTGGCCAGTGAGCGCGAACGCCTGAAAGCGGCCAACCGGGAAGCTCTGGCGCAGGCCAAAAACCCAAGGCTGCGCGAGGATTCAAGCGGCTTCATGGCCAACACGGTGGACAAGTTCAAGCTGTCAAACTTGATCGATCCCACCGAGACCCGCGAGAAGCTGCGCATGGCGGGTTTGCGCCAGCCGGGCCATTTGATCACCTTCGTGTTCTGCCGGGCCTTGGGGCCGTTCGTCTTTGCGGCAGGCGCTTTTGCCTATATCTACGTGTTCATGCCCGAGCAGACCGCTATGATCCGGCTGCTGGTGAGCTTGGGCGCAGGTTATCTGGGCTTCTATGCGCCGAATATTGTGGTGAAAAACCTGGTCCAACGCCGTCAGGTGTCGATCATGCGGGCCTGGCCGGACGCGCTGGACTTGCTGCTGATCTGCGTGGAATCGGGCATGTCGATTGAGGCGGCCTTTAAGCGGGTTGCCGGTGAGATCACCTCTGCCTCCGTTCCGCTGGCTGAAGAAATGTCGCTGACAAATGCGGAATTGTCTTACCTGCAGGAACGCCGGCTGGCCTATGAAAACCTGGGCAAACGGACCGGTCTTGTGGGTGTGAAGGCGGTTGTGACCTCGCTGATTCAGGCGGAACGCTATGGTACGCCTCTGGGCAGCGCCTTGCGGGTTCTGGCCCAGGAAAACCGCGACATGCGCATGGCGGAAGCCGAGCGCAAGGCGGCCGCCCTGCCACCGCGCCTGACGGTGCCGATGATCACCTTCTTCCTGCCGGTGATCTTCGTGGTCATCCTCGGCCCCGCGGCCATCGAAGTCTTCGCCCTGCGCGGCGGCAAGGCGACGGCTCCGCACCT
>JANQOW010000069.1 GCA_028285595.1 Hyphomicrobiales bacterium | reverse complement strand
CTTTGAGTCTGGCGCCCTGGGTCCCGGATATTTTGCTGGCGCAAAATTCCGGGATGACGGGGTGGGCTGAAGTTTCGTCATCCCCGCGAACGCGGAGAGCCAGGGCGATTGGCTCTGAGATTTGATCGGGCGCGGGAGCGGCGGCCTTACCCTACAAAAAATAGTTTGCAGGGTAACCGCTCCTCCACTATATATACCCTACAAAGAATTCTTTGTAGGGTAAGCGCATGGTCAGATATCACACCGCCACCGGAACCGCGGCATGGACCGATCTGCTGCGCTCCTTAAAAGACAGCACCGTCTCCACCTTACGCGGCGCGCCGCGGCTGAAGCGCATCGGCAAGAAGGCCTATTGGTACGATCAGTACCGCATCGGCACGGAGACCGTCGATCAGTATATCGGCGAGGACAGCGACGAGCTGAGAGACCGCCTGTCGCGCCATAAATCCATTGTGGAGGCGGAAAAGGAAGCCGGCCGTGTGCGCGCCCGCCTCATGCGCACTTTGCGCGCGGAGGGCTATCTGATGGCCGATGTGGGCAGCGGCCAGGCGCTCTCGGCGCTCGCCAAAGTGGGGGTGTTCCGCCTCGGCGGCACGCTGGTGGGGACCCAGGCGTTCCGATGCTATGAGGGCGAGCTCGGCGTGCGCATCGGCTTCGACAGCGCGGCCATGACCGACGATGTGGACATTGCCAGCTTTGAACGCCTGTCGCTCGCGCTGGGCGATCAGGTTGAGGCGCCCTTGGACGGCGTGTTTTCCGACCTGAAGTTTGATCCGGTGCCCTCCATGGACAAGGGCCGGGTGTGGAAGTGGCGCCAAACGGAGCGCCAGACCCTGATTGAGTTTCTCACCCCCTCGTTCAGCGACGAGGAAGGACTTGCCGACCTGCCGGCTTTGGGCGTCAGCGCGCAGAGCCTTCATTTTCTGAACTATCTGATTGCCGAACCTCTGAAGGCGCCTTTGCTTTACCGCTCCGGCGTGCTGATCCAAATCCCGCGTCCGGAGCGGTTTGCCATCCACAAGCTGATCGTGGCCGACCGGCGCCGCGGCGGGCCCGACGAGCTGAAGTCGCGCAAGGACCGGGCCCAGGCTCAGTTCCTGATCGCGTGCCTCAACCGCGACCGGCCGGAAGATTTGAAGGAAGCCTATGAGCTGGCCCTTGAGCGCGGCCGATCCTGGCGCGCGCATATCTCGGCAAGCTTGAAGCGGATGCCGGAGGCGAAGGCGCTGCTGGACAGTTTGACGGTGTAGCTGCCGCCCGTTTCCCTGCGGCTGCCTCTCTATCCGTCATCCCCGCGAAAGCGGGGATCTAGAGCCGCGGGCTTTGAGCGAATTGCACTGGGTCCCCGCGTTCGCGGGGATGACGATGTTTTTCAGTTCCCGCGTCCCTGCGAAAGCAGGGACCTTCTTAGCCAAGGGAGAGATGTGAGCCATGGACCCCTGCCTTCGCAGGGGAGCGGAAAACCAAAAAAGGAAACCAACAATGCAAAATCCCCTCAAGCCGCTCAGCGCGGCGCTGGGGCGTGCCTTTGCGCGCGCCGATGAAGCCAAGAAAAGCCGGGCCGGTGCGCTCATCGCGTTCACCAGCCGGGGACACCCCGTGTGGACCCCGCGCAATTATGAAGCGCTCTTCCGGGAGGGCTTTTCCGGCAATGCCATCGGCTATCGCTGCGTGCGCATGATCGCCGAAGCGGCCGCCTCGGTGCCCTGGCTGCTGTACGAGGGCGATGTGGAGGTGAGCGCCCATCCGCTGCTCAAACTCCTCGCCCGGCCCAACGGCGCCCAGGCCGGCACGGATCTGTTTGAGCTGTTCTATGCCCACCTGCAAAGCGCCGGCAACGCCTATCTGGAAGCGGTGGTGCTGGAGGGCGAGGTGCGCGAGCTCCATCTGTTAAGGCCTGACCGCATGAAAGTGGTGCCCGGCGCGGATGGCTGGCCGGAAGCCTTTGAGTATTCGGCCGGCGGGCGCAAGGTGCGCTTTCATCAGGCCGCAGACCCGGTGCCCATCTTGCACATGAAGCTGATCAACCCGGCCGGTGATCACTACGGTCTCAGCCCCTTTGAGGCGGCCGCCAAGGCCATCGACATCCACAATGCGGCGAGCGCCTGGAACAAGGCGCTGCTCGACAATGGCGCCCGCCCGTCCGGCGCGCTGATCTACAAGGGCGATGGCACCGAGCGCTCCCAGCTCACTGCAGAGCAGGCCGAACGCCTGCGCTCAGAACTCGCCCGCTCGCACCAGAGCGCGGCCAATGCGGGCCGCCCGCTGCTGCTGGAGGGCGGCCTTGAGTGGGCGGCCATGAGCCACAGCCCGCGGGATATGGATTTCATCGAGGCAAAGCATGTGGCCGCCCGCGAGATCGCGCTTGCCTTTGGCGTGCCGCCCATGCTGCTCGGCATTCCCGGCGACAACACGTTCGCCAACTATGCGGAAGCCAACCGCACCTTCTGGCGCCAGACGGTTCTGCCCCTGGTCGGCCGCACGGCCGGTGCGCTCAGCCATTGGCTGGGGCCGGTGATGGGCGAGGAGTTGCGGCTCTGGTTCGACGCCGACCAGGTTGAGGCGCTCTCGGCCGAACGCGAGGCCCTCTGGGCCCGGGTCGGGGCGGCGCAGTTCCTCAGCGATGAGGAGAAGCGCGAAGCGGTGGGATATGGGGCCGGGTGAGGGCCCCCCGCGTCCCCCGTCCCAAACGTCACCCCGGAATTTGCATAGCAAATATCCGGGGCCCAGAGCGATTTGCCCCTAGGTCCCCGCTTTCGCGGGGATGACGGTGTTGCCGCCTCCCGCGTTCCTCCACCAAACGTCACCCCGGAATTTGCACAGCAAATATCCGGGACCCAGAGCAGTGCTGCCCCTGGGTCCCCGCTTTCGCGGGGATGACGGTGTTGCCGCCTCCCGCGTTCCTCCACCAAACGTCACCCCGGAATTTGCAGAGCAAATATCCGGGGCCCAGAGCCGCGCTGCCCCTAGGTCCCCGCTTTCGCGGGGATGACGGTGTTGCCGCCTCCCGCGTTCCTCCACCAAACGTCACCCCGGAATTTGCACAGCAAACATCCGGGGCCCAGAGCCGCGCTGCCCCTGGGTCCCCGCGTTCGCGGGGATGACGGTGTTTGTGCTTCCCGCATCCTCGCGAGCGCAAGGGCGCGGATATCGTCACCAACCAGAAAGCAAAACCCCATGCCCAACCACCATCCCCCGGCGGCGGCCTTCACCGGCTATGCCTCCCTCTTCCATGCCCCCGATCAAGCCGGCGATATTGTTCTGCCCGGTGCCTTCGCCCGCGCCCTTCACCAGAAGGGGCCGGGCGGGGTGCGTATGCTGTTTCACCATGACCCCGCCCGCCCCATCGGCATCTGGCGCGAGCTGCGTGAGGACGCCCGCGGCCTCTTCGTGCGCGGCGAACTGGCCCCTGGCGCTGTCCTGCCGCGCGAGCTGGCCGCTCTGATGGCCCAAGGGGCCCTGGACGGGCTCTCTATCGGCTTTCGCACCCGGCGGGCGCGCCAGACGGCGAAAGCCCGGCGGCGCTATCTCCTGGAGGTGGACCTCTGGGAGATCTCGCTCGTGACCTTCCCCATGTTGCCCGGCGCGCGCGTGCATGCGCTCAAACCCGGGCCTCATCTTGCTTGACCCAACCCAACTGAAAGGAACTGACATGACCCAAACCGATCACGCTTTGAACCTGGAAACCAAGGTGGCCGGCGCCCAGGGCGCGTATGACGATTTCCTCAACACATTCGAAGTCTTCAAGCAGGCCAATGATGCCCGCCTGGAGGAGATCGAGCGGCGGATGAGCGCCGATGTTCTGACCGAGGAAAAGGTCGAGCGCATCAACGCCCATCTGGCGGAGCAAAAGCGCGCCCTCGACCAGCTCACCTTGAAGGCACACCGTCCGCCTCTGGGCGGGACGGGCGAGAGCCGCTCTGCCCAGGCGGAGGAGCACAAAGCTGCGTTTGAGGCCTATGTGCGCCAGGGCGAGGCCGGCCCGCTCAGGGGTCTGGAGGCCAAGGCGCTGAGTGCCGGCAGCGAAGCCGATGGCGGCTATTTGGTGCCTGAGCAAACCGAGACGGAGGTGGGGCGCCTGTTGTCGGAGGCCTCGCCCATCCGGGCTATTGCCGGCGTGCGCCAGGTCTCCACGTCGGTCTACAAGAAGCCGTTTGTCACGCAAGGACCGGCCACGGGGTGGGTTGCAGAAACCGGCGCGCGCCCGGAGACGGCGAGCCCGCAACTGGCCGAGCTGCAGTTTCCGGCCATGGAGCTTTACGCCATGCCGGCGGCCACCCAGACCTTGCTGGACGACAGCGCGGTCAACATCGATCAATGGATTGCCGAGGAGGTCCAGACCGCCTTCGCCGAACAGGAAAGTGCGGCGTTTATCGGCGGTGACGGGGTGACCCAGCCCAAGGGCTTGCTCACCTACCCGACGGTGCATGAGGCAGACTGGAGCTGGGGCCAGCTCGGCTATGTCCCGTCCGGCGCCAATGGCGGCTTTGCCGCTGAGGGGGCGTCCGATGCGCTCATCGATCTGGTGTACTGCCTCAAAGCGGGCTACCGCCAGCGCGCCCACTGGGTGATGAACCGCAAGACCCAAGGGGAAATCCGCAAGCTCAAAGATGCCGACGGCAACTATCTGTGGCAGCCGGCGGCCCAGGCGGGCGGGCAGGCGAGCCTGATGAACTTCCCGATTACGGAGGCCGAAGACATGCCGGACATGGGCGCAGACCGGTTTGCGCTGGCGTTTGGTGACTTCTCCCGGGGCTATCTGATTGTGGACCGGGTGGGTGTGCGTGTGTTGCGCGATCCTTATTCGTCCAAGCCCTATGTGCTGTTCTACACCACCAAGCGTGTTGGTGGCGGGGTGCAGAACTTTGAGGCGGTGAAGCTGATGAAGTTTGCCGACGGGTAGGGTTTCTTCTCCCCCCGCGTCCTTGCGAACGCAGGTGCGGTTAGCACTGAACGGTGTGGCCTCTGGGTCCCGGATATTTTGCTTGCGCAAAATTCCGGGATGACGGGGTGGGGCAAGGACGCTCCCCCTTCGTCATCCCCGCTCCCCTCTCGTCATCCCCGCGAACGCGGGGACCCAGGGGCAGTTGGCACTGAACCGTGCGGC
>JANQOW010000054.1 GCA_028285595.1 Hyphomicrobiales bacterium | reverse complement strand
AGAGTTTGCGTGCCGGTGTGGCAGAACGAGCACGTCAGCGTGCAGCCCACCTGGCTGGAGACACACAAAGTGCCGCGGTTCTCCTCCGGGATGTAAACGGTCTCCACCTCATGGCGGGCGCCCCAGGCGTCCGGCGCCAGGCGCAACAGCCATTTGCGCGTGCCGTCGACGGAGATCTGTTCGGTCACGATCTCCGGGCGGGCCAACGTGAAGCGCTCTGCAAGCTGTTCGCGCAAGGCCTTTGAGACGTTGGTCATGTCGTCGAACCGGCTGACGCCTTTGTTGTACGCCCAGCGCCAGATCTGGCTGGCGCGCATGCGCACTTGCCGTTCCGGCAGGCCCATGTCCTTAAACGCGTCGGCCAGTTCGGCCCGGGTGAGGCCGATGATGGACTGACGCGGATCTGCGTCCACCGGCGTGCGGGCGACGGTTGGCGCATTGGGGTTGGCGCGGGCAATATCGAGGCTTGCAGCCATTACGGGTCAGTCCTGAATGTTGAAGGCTGATTATCTCAGATCAGCCGTGAATGCGCAAACCGCCTACTTGCAGGCGTCCGCTATGGCCTTCATCGCTGCGGTGACGCCGTCCAGGGAGTATGTGTCCTTGGTCTTGGTGCCCCGCCAGGAGGTTCCGCGCACGATCATCTTGTTGCCGCGCTTCATGGCCAGCACCGCCTGGCGGTCCTTCTGGGTGGTGTCCAGCCAGGCGCCATCCCCATCGGTGATCATGGTGAAGGCGGAGGAATCGATGGTCAGCGCCGCTGTGCTGTCCTTCTTGAAGTTGTAGCCGATGATGGTGTTCACCATGCTCTTGTGGGTTACCAGGAAGTGGACCGGGTCCCGGCGCACGTTTTTCGGCTCGGTGTCGATCGGCTTGGATGCAATGTAGCACTCAGTGCCGGAATTGCCTTTGAGGGAATATGCCGTCCACTTGCCGAAGGTGCCGATGGATTGTGGCTCTTGGGCCAAAGCTGTGGTGCTGAGTGCAATGAGCCCGGCAAGCGCGGCAAGGCTTTTGAGTTGCAGTTTTGGCAATGTCGTCATCTCGTCCTCAGGATCGGCTGAACATCTCCGTTGCACAGCTAAACCTATACGCTGTCAACTGATTTGTCCGCCCGTCGTGCCTCATGTCGCCCGGCTATCATCCCTGTCGTCCGAACAGGGCAAAAATTTGGCAACTGTTTAGTGCGCCGCTCAATTATGGTCAACAACCGGTTAACGGCAAGTGGATGTCGCATAGATCCGTGTGCAAGCGCCTGATCACTTGGTGCGTATTTTCGGCCCGCCCTGGACGTGGGCCTTCAGCGCCTCCGGGGCTTGCCCGGCCATGGTGGGCCGGCGGGCAAAGCTGCCCAGGCTGGTGATGCGGTCGTACATGACAATTGAACCTGCCGTTGCCACGTTGATGCAAAACGATGTGGGGATTTTGATGGTGTGTTTACAGTGGGCCAACATCTCAGGCGACAAACTGCCCCGCTCGGGCCCGAACACATAAGCTGCCTTGGCCGGATGGCGGAAGCTGGGCAGGTCCACCGCGTCGTCCAGCAGCTCAACGCCCACCAGCACGCAATCAGAGGGCAGGGCCATGTCCTCCACCGAGGACCAACGGTAGAACGGCAGTTGGCTGTGGGTTTTAGAGGTATCTGACGGGGCCCGGCCCGCTTTGGGATGAGCGGCCACGGTGAACACGAAGCTGGCACCGAAGGCGTGGGCGGACCGCACCATGTTGCCCACGTTCATTGGCTTGGAGATTCCCTCAACCCCAATGGCGAAATAGCCGCGCATACTGGTCATCCGATAGGTGTCTTTGCGCTCCTTATCGGCCAAGACGTGCTGATTGATCAAGACGTGCGCCATTGCATTTCCGTGCGGGTTTGGAGTAGGCCTCTGGCAGAAAAACCTGCAGGAGAGCGGCAAGTCCCATGAAGGCGATTGTAAGCAAACAACCGGGCCCACCCGATACATTGGTTTTGGAAGATGTTGCGGACCCTTCCCCCGGACCTGGCGAGGTGCTGATCAAGGTCGATTCCGCCGCCCTCAATTTCTTCGACACGCTGATTATCGAGGACAAATATCAGTACAAGCCCGAGCGGCCGTTCTCTCCGGGGGCTGAGTTTGCCGGCACTGTCGAAGCGCTGGGCCAAGACGTGAACGGTTTTGAGGCCGGCCAGCGCGTCATGGCCCATTCGGGCTGGGGCGCGTGCCGGGAGAAAATGGTTGTGCCCGCGCAGAAAGTCATCGCCTTGCCGGATGCCATCAGCTTTGAAGCGGCAGCCGGACTGACGGTTACCTATGGCACCACAATTCATGGCCTGCGTGACCGGGCCGGTTTGCAGCCGGGCGAAACCTTGGCGGTGCTGGGCGCCGCGGGCGGGGTGGGCCAGGCGGCCGTGGAAATCGGCAAAGCCATGGGTGCACGGGTGATCGCTTGCGCCTCGTCGGAAGAAAAGCTGGCCTTCTGCCGCGAACTTGGAGCTGACGACACTCTGAACTATAGTGAAGTCAGCCTAAAAGACGCGCTTAAGGAAATGACCGGTGGCAAGGGCGCCGACGTGGTCTATGATCCGGTCGGGGCTGATCTGGCCGAGCAGGCTGTGCGGGCGACCGCGTGGAACGGGCGCTTCCTGGTCATTGGTTTCGCTGCCGGAACGATCCCCAAAATCCCTTTGAATTTGGTCTTGTTGAAGGGGTGCGCGTTGGTTGGCGTGTTCTGGGGTTCGTTTGCTGAGCGGACACCGGAGGCGCATCGCAGCAACATGGAAATGATCCTGAACTGGGTCGCAGAAGGAAAAATCCGCCCGCATATTGATCAGACTTACGCGCTGGCCGACACACCGGTGGCGCTGACGGCGCTTGCAGAGCGTAAGGTGATGGGCAAGGTCATCATCAAGCCTTAGACCCAACAAAAAGTTTGATTCTGCGAAACGAACCCAATTTCGCGTAACACGCTGAACCCAATAGCGAATTCAGGCTATTTGGCCTTTAGGGGTGAGTTTCGCTCCGGCGTAGGCGCGCAGCATAAAACCCATCCATCCCAGGGGCATGGCTTGGCAGGGTGCGCAGGTCGCCCTCCGGGGTGAGTGCTTCGGGCATTCCGAGCTGATCGGCCTCCGTGACCGGCACGCGCTCAAGGGAAGGATCTTCGGCCAACAGCTTGGCGATCTGCTTCTCGCCCTCTTCTGGCTGCAGTGAACAGGTGCAGTAAACCAAAAGGCCTCCCGGTTTGACGAGGCGTACTGCCTTGCGCAGCAGCCCGGCCTGCACGCTCACAAGCTTTTTGATGTCGCCCTTGGTTTTTACATGGGGAATGTCGGGGTGACGGCGGATGGTGCCCGTGGCGCTGCAGGGCGCGTCCAGCAGCACCGCGTCCGCCGGGCTGGCTTCAGAGAGCTCCAGCACGTCGCTGTGGACGCAGGTGGCCTCAAGTTTGAGGCGGGTCAGGTTCTCTTTCAGCCGCTCCAGCCGGTGCTGAGAGCTCTCCACCGCGGTGACCTTGGCGCCCGCCGCGGCGAGCTGGGCGGTTTTCCCGCCGGGGGCGGCACACAGATCGTAAACATGGGCCCCCGTGACGTCTCCCAAAAGCAAGGCGGGCAGTGTGGCCGCCACATCCTGAACCCACCAGGCGCCCTGCTCATAGCCCTCAAGCCTTTCGACCCGGCCCCCGTCCTCGCGCCGCAGGGACACCGGGCCAACCTGTTTGGCGTCCAACGTGTTTTCCCAGGTGCCGAGATCTGTCGGCACGGTGAGGTCCAGCGGAGGCTCGCTGAGATGTGCCTCGGCGATGGCCCGCGCGCCGGGGCCCCCATAAGCCTTGGTCCAGCTTTCATAGAGCCAGCCTGGCGCGCTCAGGCGTGCGGCATCCTGCTGGGCCAGAGCCTCCGCGCCTTCCCGGTCCATCCGGTGTAAGACGGCGTTGACATATCCGCCGAGCTTGCGCCCGCCGCGCCGGTCGTAGGCGATGGCTTTGACGGCGAGGTCGATGGCCGCGTGAGTCGGCACCCGCATGAAGAGAATCTGCGCCGCACCGGCAAGCAGGGTTTGGTAAGCGGAGCCGGATTTCTTCCGGTTCAGAGGCTTGTCGGAGAAGGCATTGATCAGGGCATCTATCTGACCTTTTCGCCGCAGCGCAGCAGAGACAATGCTGCGGGCAAGCGCTCGATCCTTCTGGGTGAGGCTGGTCAGAAGCCCGCTCTCGGCCGATCTGGCCAAAGTGGTGTCCAAGGGCCGGCCATCGGTCAGGACCCGTGATAAGATTTCAATGGCGGCGCGGCGGGCGGCAAGGCCGACCTGATGCGCCTGGCGCGTGCGCGCCCGCGAGGGGGTATCGGTCACAGTCTCAACGTAAGTCCTGGTTCAAACTGGCTCTTCTTAGCCCCAGGGGCCGCTTTTGTCTTGTGAATGCGGCGCACCGCCCCAAGGGCCACCGTGGCCCGACTGCGGCTGTTCGGCATAGCTCGGCCGATCGATGGTGTGGGCCGACCGGCTTGGCGTGCCCCACTCTGAGGCCAACTGCTGCAAAGCCTCGATGCGGTTGGTGGGGTTCGGGTGGGTGGAGAAGAGATTGTCCATCCGCGCGCCTGACAGCGGGTTGATGATGAACATGTGGGCGGTGGCCGGGTTGGCCTCGGCGCTGTGGTTCTCCACGCGTTCGGCCATGCCGGAGATCTTGCGCAAGGCGTTGGCCAGGGCCATGGGATCGCGGCAAATCATGGCGCCCAATTTGTCGGCGGAGTATTCCCGGGTTCTGGAAATGGCCATTTGCACGACCATCGCCGCCATGGGGGCCAGGATGACCATGGCCAGCGTACCGATCATGCCGAACGGGCTGTTGCGCCCGCGCCCGCCAAACAGCATGCCGAAGTTGGCCAGCATGGAGACCGCCCCGGCGAGGGTGGCCGTGATGGTCATGATCAGCGTATCGCGGTTTTTGATGTGGGCGAGTTCGTGCGCAATGACGCCGCCAAGCTCGTCCTTGTTCAGCATCTGCATGAGCCCGGTGGTGCAGGCCACGGCCGCATTTTCCGGGTTGCGTCCGGTGGCAAAGGCATTGGGTTGCGGATTGTCCATCAGGTAGACTTTGGGCATGGGCAATTCTGCCTGCTGCGCCAGTTGTGCCACCTGATTGTAATAGGCCGGATGGGATGATGCGGTGACCTCGGTGGCGCCGTGCATGCGGAGCACCATCTTGTCTGAATTCCAGTAGGCAAAGACGTTCATGCCAATGGACACAACAAGGGCAATCAACATACCGGTCTCGCCGCCAATGACGAAGCCCACGCCGAGAAACAGCGCGGTCATGCCGGCGATCAATATGCCAGTACGCATCATGTTCATCTCTTTTTCCGGGCCTTTCTTGAACCGTTGAGCCAATCGGACGTATATGTTGGGTGCCCAATGGGATTTCGCAAGGTAATCCGTACGCAAATGACAGATTCACCCGACACACCGAAGAAAAAGCTCACACCGGAAGCCGAGCGCGCGCTCGCCGAGGCAAAAGCGCGGCGGGAAGAGATTGATGCCAAGGCGGCCGCACAGCCCAAAGAGACGAACGGCCGCGGCGGTCTGGATCCGGTGCGCTATGACGATTGGGAAGTGAAAGGCATCGCCAGCGACTTTTGAGATCGGGCGATGGCAGAAAACCAACGGCGCGCCACCTCTGCTCTTGGTGAGCGCGCCGTTGCGGACCCAATTGGATCCGGGAGGATCCTATGCTGGAAGGATCAGACCACTTCCACCTTCGCGCCAACCTTGACGCGGTTGTAGAGGTCAATGACTTCCTCGTTCAGCATGCGGATGCAGCCTGATGACATGGCCCGGCCGATCGTGTGCGGCGCGTTGGTGCCATGGATGCGATAAAGGGTGTCTTTCTTGCCCTGGAACAGATAGAGCGCGCGCGCGCCCAACGGGTTTTTCGGACCGCCTTCCATGCGGTTCGGCAGCCGGCGGCCATATTGCTTGAGCTCGCGGGCGATCATTTCCTTGGGCGGATGCCAGGCCGGCCATTCTGCCTTGCGGGCAATGTGGGCCCTGCCTTTCCAGTTGAAACCCGCGCGGCCGACACCAACGCCATATTCAATGGCCTTGCCGTCTTCCAGCACAAACCAGAGCTTGCGCCGGCGCGTGTTGATCAAGATCGAACCGGGGGGACGGCCCGTAGGATCACTGACGAACTTCTTGCCGCGATAGCGGTTCCAAGTGTCGCCAGAGCCGAAATTGTAGCGTGTCCTGCCGGCAAAAGCCGGAAGTGCCCCCAGGGTGGCAGCCGCAGCGCCGCCGATAACCGATGTGAACAGACGTGAAAGAACGCCTCTACGTGTAAGGCTCATGGCCCTATCTCCTCCACTCTTGAAGAGAGTTAACTCATCCCAGACTAACAGCCTGGAAGTATGACTTAGGAAAGTTGAAAACTGCTAAACGTTGGAGGCCGAGCCGCTAAAGCAAGAGCCGGTCGGTCCGCGCATGCATGTGTGCATATGAATGGGGGAGGCCTCGGGTAAGGCGCCAATCAGGCGGTGGATCCTGGGCCGCGATGGCCGCAGACACATGCGCCAGTGGCTTTGTATCCGGTTTTGCCGTGACCGCCAGTTCGTCGCGCCGTTGTTCCGGCGTAATCACCGGAGCCAGTAGGGCCATCCAGCCGCCGCAACAGGACAAACATGGCAGATTTGACGGTTTCTTCGGGCCGTCATCTTGTGCGGCAAGAACCGAGGTTTTGGCGAGGGCGGCAGGCGCGAACGCTTTCACACAGACCGGCAGAACCAGTCCGAGCATCAAGCAGACACATATCGCGCGAATTGCCCCAGTCATCTTCCCATTCCACTCACGAATACTTGAAGATGTACCGAAATTGGGCCGGGCATGTCCACTGACACCTGCTCACATTTTTGTCAGCATAAGGGTAATCTCCGATTAACCATAAAACGGCGGGCAAACACGTTGCGGGTGACGGCATGGTTTGGCGGCGGCGAGATTGCCCGGTAAAAGAGAGAGACACACGGGCACTCCAGGAGGCTTGAATGATCAGCCGTGATTACATCATGACCATGGCCGCTTATAACCAATGGCAGAATGATAATCTTTATGGTTCAGCCGGGCAGTTGAGCGATGAAGAGCGCCGCGCAGACCGGGGCGCGTTTTTCGGCTCCATCCATGCCACGTTGAGCCATCTTTTGTGGGGCGACAAGGTTTGGTTGAGCCGGTTCGGGGCCGGAGGTGAGGCGCGTCAGCAGTCGATTGCGGACTCTGTTGCCGAAGCTGCCCAATGGGACGAGCTGGTGCGCGAGCGCGGAGAGCTTGACCGGCAGATTATCGCCTGGGCCGCCGGGTTTGATGAGACGGCTCTGGCTGGGGACCTGACCTGGTATTCCGGTGCTGTGGGCCGGAACGTCTCCAAACCGCTGGGGCTGTTGATCACGCACTTCTTTAATCACCAAACCCATCACCGTGGCCAGGTCCACGCCATGCTGACCGCAGGAGGCCAGCGGCCCGGGGACACAGATCTTCCCTTTAAACCAGACGCGGAGGGCTGACACATGAGCCCGCATCGGTTTCACGGCATCTACCCGATGCTCTATGCCTTCTTCGATGCAAACGGGGCCTTGGACCGACAGGCGATGACCCGTCAGGTGGAGGGCTGCATTGCGGGCGGTGTGCACGGCGTGGCCGTGGGGGGCTTGGCCAGTGAGTGCGGCAAGCTCTCGCCGGCGGAGAAGCGTGATCTGTGCGACTGGGTTCTGACGGACGCGGCCGGACGGGTGCCGGTGAGCGTGACGATCACTGAGCCGACCATAGACTTACAGAGTGAGATGGCCCAACGGGCCGCCGATCGCGGTGCGGCCTGGGTGGTGCTGCAGCCGCCACCGGTTGCGGAGATCTCTGAAGAAGATCTGATCGGGTTTTTTGGCGCGGTGGCGGATACTTCTCCTGTTCCTGTGGGCATTCAAAACGCGCCTCAGTTCATTGGCATTGGCCTTTCCGATGACGGCCTCATCGCGCTCAACAAGCGACATCCCAATGTTTCGATCTTGAAGGCTGAGGGTGATGCCATGGCCAGCGCTGCCCTGGCCAAGGCGTCTGCGGGAGCGTTTGATCTCTTCAATGGGCGCAATGGCGTGGATCTGATTGACACGCTGGCTGCAGGCTTTGCCGGGGTGATCCCTTCTCCCGATGCGTGCGATGTGCAGGCGCGGATTTACGATCTGGTGCGCTCCGGCGATCAAGCCGCGGCAGAAAGCGCCTTTAAGGGCATTGCTCCGCTGCTTGGCTTCCTCATGCTCTCCATCGATCATCTCTTGTGCTACGGCAAACGGCTGACGGCGCGCCGCTTAGGTCTGGGCGACGTGCACGACCGCGTGCCGGCCCTTGCGCACAATGCCTTTGGTCTGGAGAGCTTGGAACGCTGGTCGCGGGATCTCGGCCCGCTTGGCGCTTAGGTGCGGGAGCGGTGGGTATGGCCGATACGGGCAGCTTGTCTCTGCGCTCTTACACTTTGACCAAGGATACGCACGCTCATGATTTCGATCAGATCGTGATCCCTCTCAGCGGGGCGATGGAGATCGGTTTTGACGAGACAAGCCATGTGGTCGAGGTGGGACATTGCGTGATCATTCCGTCAGGAACGGCGCATCAGTTTGGGGCTCATGAAAAGTCACGCTTTCTTGTTGTGGACATGCACGGCCTCCCCTCCAATGCGGAAGGGCTTAACGAACCTTGCGTGCAAATCGGAACGGACCTTCGCGCGTTCTGCTCCTATGCGGAAACGCAGCTCACCAGCTCCGCCGATGAGCAAACCCATAGACTGCTGTGGAACCTCTTTGCGCATCTGTTTGCGCAGCAAGACTTTGCCGCGCGCCGGGACGCGCGCGTCATGCGTGTTGTGCGGCTGATGGAGGAGGACCTTGCCGTCTCGCATCCGGTGGAAGCTCTGGCCGAGGTGGCCTGTCTCAGTGTGAGTCAGTTCAAGACGGTCTTCAAGAAAAGCCTGGGCGAACCCTGGAGCGCCTATCTCACCCGGCGGCGTATGGAGCAGGCCAAGACCCTGCTGACCAATACGGATACGCCGGTCAACGTGGTGGCGTTGGATGTGGGGTATGATGATGCCTCTGCGTTCAGCCGCCGCTTCCGGGCACACTTCGGCCAAAGCCCCCGTGCCTTTGCCCGCCAGCCGTGATTTCCATCTGAGCGGCAAACAACACCATCCAATCTGCACAGCACAGCGCTTCCCGTTCTGCTATCGCTTTCACATACGCTGTGGCCGTTACGGCCAAGCAGATGATGAGGAGACACCGATGAAACTGACCGATTTCAAAGCGCTCACATTCGATTGCTACGGCACACTGATCGATTGGGAGAGTGGCATCATTGGCGCCTTGAAGCCGCTGACAGACCAGCTCCCCCAGGCGCTCACACGCGACCAAATTTTGGAGGCCCATGCGTTCCACGAATCCACCCAGCAGCGCTGGACGCCTGGGTGCCGTTACAGTGATCTGCTGGCCATTGTCTATAAGCGCCTGGCAGAGGAATGGGGTGTTGAGGTGAGCATCGAGGCGTGCATCACCTATGGCCGCTCGGTGAAAGACTGGCCCGCTTTTGCCGATTCTGCCGAAGCGCTGCACTATCTCAAACAGCACTATAAATTGGTGATCCTCTCCAACGTGGACAATGAGAGCTTTGCCCATAGCAACGCGAAGTTGGAGGTGGCGTTTGATGCCATTTACACCGCCCAGGATGTGGGCGCGTACAAACCCTCAGACACGAATTTCGAGTACATGCTGACCCACCTTGAGCGGCGCGGCATCGCCAAGTCCGACGTGCTCCACACGGCTGAAAGCCTGTTCCACGATCATGTCCCGGCCGCCCGGCACGGCTTGGCCTCGTGCTGGATCTATCGGCGGCATGACAAGCAAGGATTTGGGGCAACGCGCGATCCGGGCGAGACGCCGGATGTGGCTTTCCGGTTTAACTCGATGGCGGAGTTGGTGGACGCGCACAAGGCTGAACTGGCCGGGAGCGCAGGCTAGCTTTGGCTTCCCGTTGCGGCGCGTCTCAGCTATCGTTGCGGCGCGCAGCATTGGGAGGTTGACGTGAGCAGATACGAAAAGGTCATGGCGCGCATCGCCAAGGGTGAGCGCATTCTGATCGACGGGGCCACAGGCACGGAGATCGAGCGGCGCGGTGTGCCTCAGCTCGATGGCGCGTGGAACGGCGGCGGAGCCCTGAGCCATCCGGACATCCTCTGCAAAGTGCATGAGGATTACATCCGCAACGGCGCGGAGATTGTCATCTCCAACACCTTCGCCACCCACCGGCAGGCCTTGCGCATTGCCGGGGAGGAGGAGCATTTCGACGCCTACAACCGGAAGGGCGTTGAGCTGGCCATCAAAGCGCGCGCGCAGATGGGCACGCCGGACGTGCTCGTGGCAGGCGGCATCTCCTATTGGGCCTGGACCGGGCCTTGGGTCGATCCGGTTGAGCTGTTGGCAAGTGCTGGCGAGCAAGCTGCTATCATGGCGGATGCCGGCGCCGATCTCCTGATGCTGGAGATGATGGTCGACATTGAGCGCATGCTGGTCACGTTGGAAGCTGCGCAAGCCACGGGTCTGCCCGTCTGGGTTGGTTTATCGTGCAAGCCGAATGATGCCGACACCATGTGTCTCTATCAGGGAGACACCCTGGCGGATGCACTTGAAGCGCTTGCCCCCCGGAACGTCCCGCTTGTCAATATCATGCACACGGAAGTCGATTACATAGATGCCTGCCTGGACGTGGTGGCCGAACACTGGGCCGGCCCGGTGGGGGTTTATGCCCACTCGGCCCGTTGGGTGGACAATGTCTGCTACTATGACCAGACGGTGTCGCCGTCGGAGTATGCGGCGAGCGCCAAGGGGTGGCTTTCCCGGGATGTGCAGGTGATCGGATCCTGCTGCGGTCTGGGGGCGGACCACATTGCGGCCCTGCGCCCGCTGGTCTGAGGCGCTGGGGTCCTCTACTTCACATAAGGCTCCCCAATGGCCGCAGGAGGATGAGCGCGGCCGATGAAGCCGGCCAAGAGCAGAACGGTCATTATGTAGGGCAGCGCCAGCATCAACTGCACCGGGGCTTCGCCGATGAGCGGCAGTTCCACCCCTTGCAGCCGCGCGGCACCCGCTTCCAGGAACCCGAACATGAGGCAGGCGCCGAGGGCCTGGGCCGGGCGCCACTTGCCGAAGATGACGGCAGCCAACGCGATGTAGCCTTTGCCTGCAGACATCTCGCGCACAAAGCCGGCGCCCTGGCCGGTGGAGAGATACGCGCCGGCAATGCCGCACAGAAGGCCGGCGATGATGACGGCCCGGTAGCGCAGCCAGACGACGGAGACACCGGCGCTGTCCACAGCCTCCGGCACCTCGCCCACGGCCCGCAAGCGCAATCCGAACCGGGTCTTGTAAAGAAGCCAGGCGCTGAGGGGCACCGCGGCCAAAGCCAGATAGACCAGCACATTGTGTCCACTGATCAGCTCCCGGTAGATGGTGCCGATCAGCGGTATGGTGTTCAGGCCCTCAACGAACCACCAGGTGATCGGTCCGAACCGTTCCCCTGATGTGAGAGGGGGCGTTTGTCCGCCCTGGCGAAAGAGAGCGATACCGATTGTCACCGTCAGCCCTGAGGCCAGAATGTTGATGGCCAGTCCGCTCACCACTTGATTGCCCCGGTGCGTGATGCAGGCAAATCCGTGGACGATGCCTAAAGCCATGGAGACGGTAACGGCCGCCATCACACCGAGCCAGGGCGAGCCTGACAGATGGGCCACCGCAGCGGCGGTGAAGGCGGCGCTCAGCATCTTGCCTTCAAGGGAGATATCGATGACGCCGGAGCGTTCCGAAAAGATGCCCGCCATGGCACACAAGATGAGCGGGGCGGCCAGGCGCAAGGTGGCATCAAAGGTGAGGAGGAGCTGCAGCGCGAACTCAGACATGGGCCGCCTCGCGCTTTGCGGCGTATCTGGCCAAGAACCGGGCCACTGGTGGGTTGAACATATAGGCCAGGGCGCCGGAGAACAGAATGATCATGCCCTGGATGAGAAGAACCATCTCGCGGGTGATGGACTGGAACTCAAAGTCGAGCTCTGCTCCACCCTGATAGAGCGCTCCGAACAGAAGGCTGGCCAAGAAGATCCCAATGGGATGGTTGCGCCCCATGAGCGCAACAGCGATGCCGGTGAAGCCGTAGCCTGCGGTGAAGTTGAGCACCACCCGGTGCTGCACGCCCAAGATCTCATTGGTCGCCATAAGGCCGGCCAGGGCCCCGGATATGGCCAGGGTAATGATGACGACCCTGGGCACGTTGATGCCGGCATAGCGTGCCGCTTCGGGGTTTTGCCCAACGGTGCGAATTTCATAGCCAAGCCGGGTGCGCCAGATCAGAACCCAAAATCCGAACAGCGCGGCCAGAGCAATCAGGAACGACAGATTGAGCGGTGAGTTGGCGATGCTGATGCCGAGCGCACCCAGGATTGCTTGCAGAGAGGGAAGCTGGCCCGCCGGTTCAAACTTCGGGGTCTGGGGCGACATCTGTCCCGGTTCAATCAACGGACCGGCCAACAGCCAGACCATCAAAGACGCCGCAATGAAGTTGAACATAATGGTGGTGATGACAATGTGGCTGCCGCGCTTGGCCTGAAGGTAACCGGGCACGATGCCCCACGCCGCGCCGAACAAGGCCGCACCCAAAACCGCCAAAGGCAGCACAATCAATGACGGCATGACGCCTGCCAGAGACAGAGAGACCAAGCCGGCCCCAAGACCGCCCACATAGGCTTGTCCTTCCCCGCCAATGTTGAACATCATGGCATGAAAGGCGACGGCCACGGCAAGACCGGTGAAGATGAAATTGGTTGTGTAATAGAGGGTGTAGCCGAGACTGCCGGGATAGACGAAGGCGCCCTTGATCATCACGCCCAACGCGGTGATGGGGTTCTCTCCAATGGCCAGCACAATCAGACCGCACACAAAGAAGGCTGCCAACAGGTTGAGTGCAGGCAGCAGGAAGAGATCCGCCCAGCGCGGCAAGGGTGGCGTGGCGCTCATGCCGCTTTCTCCGGAGCGATGCCCGCCATCATCAGACCAAGGGTTTGCTCGTTCGCCTCCGACCGGTCGATAATGCCCACCTGCTCACCATTGTTCATGACCATGATGCGGTCGGCGAGGCCAAGGACCTCTTCCAGTTCCACCGAGACCAGGAGAATGGCCGCGCCGGCATCGCGCAGGGCGATCAGCTCTTTGTGGATGAACTCAATGGCGCCGATGTCCACGCCGCGTGTGGGCTGGCCGACGATGAGCACGCCGGGGGCGGCATGCATCTCGCGGGCGATCACCAGCTTCTGCTGATTGCCGCCGGAAAAGTTCTTGGCTGTCAGATACGGATTGTCCGGGCGCACATCATGGGCGCTCATCAACGCCTGGCAGTGCGCCGTGACGGCCTTGCTTTCAATCAGCCTGCCGTCGCCCGTTTGTTTCGCATAGTGGTAGCCCAGAATGGCATTCTCCCGGGCTTCAAATCCCAGCACCAAGCCGAACTTGTGACGGTCTTCGGGAATATGGGCCAACCCTACCCGGCGCATGATCTGTGGATCTGACTGTCCGTCCGCTGTGATGGTTTGGCCGAGTATCTCAATCGTCCCTGTCGTCGGCGGGCGCATGCCGGCGAGCGCTTCCAGAAGCTCGCTCTGGCCATTGCCGGCAATACCGGCGACGCCCAAGATCTCTCCGGCCCGCACCTCAAACGACACGTCACGGATAAACTGAACCCCTTCCGGTGAGGTGCAGCTCAGGCCACTCGTGGAAAGTTTGACGTCGCTCGGCTGAGAGGTGCCCTTGTCGACACGCAAAAGCACCTTGCGGCCCACCATGAGTTCAGCCAACTCTTCGGGATTGGTTTCGGCCGTGGCCCGGTGCCCCACCATCTCGCCTTGGCGCATGATGGAGACGGTGTCTGTGGCCGCCATGATCTCTTCCAGCTTGTGGGTGATGAGAAGGATGGTGACGCCGTCCTGCTTCAACGTCTCTAAGATCTTAAAGAGGCTCACCGCTTCTTGAGGCGTGAGTACGCCGGTGGGCTCATCCAGAATGAGAATCTTTGCGCCGCCCTTCAGCGCCTTGATGATCTCCACCCGTTGTTGGAGGCCAACCGGCAAATCGCCCGCAAGCGCATCGGCGTCAACGGTCATGCCGTATTCTTCGGCGAGCTTTTGCAGCGTGGCGCGGGTCTCCTCCCGGCCTTCGGCCAACAGCATGCCGCCTTCGCTGCCGAGCATGACATTTTCCAGCACGGTGAAGTTGGGCACCAGCATGAAGTGCTGATGCACCATGCCGATGCCGCAGGCGATGGCGTCGGCGCTTGAATGGATTTGAACGGGTGCCCCGTTAATGATCATCTCGCCGCTATCGGCCTGGTGCAGGCCGTAGAGGATGTTCATCAGCGTGGATTTGCCGGCACCGTTTTCCCCGATGATGCCGTGGATGGTGCCCGGTTGCACCACCAGGTCAATGTTCTTGTTGGCCTGAACCAGACCAAACGACTTGCTGACGGCCCGCAGCTCAATGGCGGGGGGCGGCTTGCTTGCGCCGCCTAAAGGCTCAGCCGCCCCTGCCATCGTGCCGTCCCCTCAATGCTTAGCTCAGAACGGACACTTGCTGTCGCTCTGATAATCATGCACCGCCACCTTGCCGGTCTTGATGGCCTCGCTGGCCGCATCAATCTTGGCTTTCATGTCGGCGGTGATGAGCTTTGCATTGTGTTCGTCCTGGGCCCAGTCCACGCCGCCCTCTTTAAGACCGAGCACGCGCACCCCGGTTTCAAAGGTGCCCGACATGGCATCTTTCATGGTCTGATACGCGGCCACGTCAACACGCTTCATCATGGAGGTGAGCACTGAGCCGGGGGCCAGGTGGTTCTGGTTTGAGTCCACGCCGATGGCCAGCTTGCCTGCATCGGCTGCTGCCCGGATCACACCAATCCCCGTGCCGCCGGCCGCGTGGTAGACCACATCCGCGCCGCGATCTATCTGGCTTTGGGTGAGCTCTGAGCCTTTGCCCGGATCGTTCCACGCAGACGGCGTGGTGCCGGTCATGTTCTGGAAAACCTCTGCATCAGGGTTCACGGACTTCACCCCTTGCACGTAGCCGCAGGCGAATTTCCGGATCAGCGGAATGTCCATGCCGCCGACAAAACCAACCTTGCCGGACTTGGAGGCAAGCGCTGCTGCGACCCCAACCAGATAGCTGCCTTCATGCTCCTTGAAGGCGTATTGGCGCAGGTTTGGTTGGTCCAGCCAGCTCACATCAATAATGGCGAACTTCTTGTCCGGATGAGCCGCCGCCACCTTGTTGATGGCATCGGCTTGGGCAAAGCCCACGCCCAGAATGATGGTGGCGCCGCGCTGCGCCATACGCGTCATGGCCTGCTCGCGCTGGGTTTCGTTGGTAACTTCGAACTCCATTACCTTGACGCCCGTCTCGTCCTCAAAACGTTTGATGCCGGCATAGACACCCTCGTTGAAGGACTTGTCGAACTTGCCGCCCATGTCATAGATCACCGCCGGTTTGAAATCGGCGGCGTGGGCCAACGTGGCGATGGCTGTAAGCGCCACAGCGGCGAGAATGCTAAGCCAGTTCTTCATGGTGTGATCTCCCTGTTGATCAATCTGATGGTTACTTCAGACCAATTTCCTTAAGCCTCTCATCAAGATATTCGCCTGCCGTTTGGTTTTCGTCCAGTTGAACTTCTGGTCTGGGGTGGACAAAGAGCGGCATGGAATAGCGCGACCGGTTCTCTTGAGCCGGCGGATTGACCACCCGGTGCGAGGTGGACGGATAGTAGCCGCCGGTGGCCTTGGCCAGCATATCGCCGGCATTGATGGTGATCATGCCCGGCTCGCATGGCACATCGTGCCAGTTGCCCTCAGTGTCGCGCGCCTGCAGGCCAGGTTCGCTGCCGGTGACCAGAAGGGTGATGAGGTTGATGTCTTCATGGGCGGCTGCGCGCACCTCGCCCGGCTCCACATCATCAGCCAGCGGCGGATAGTGAAGGATGCGCAGGAGGTTCTGCTCGCTGCCGTCGATCATGCCGCTGAGCGGTTCTGACAGATGGGCGCGCACCTCGTCCGGGCTTTCCCGATCCAGCCAGCCTAAGAGCTCGGCTCCGATCTCCAAGAGTTTGGCGTGAAACTGGCGAGTCTGTGGTCCCGGGCCGTCAGGCACGGGCGCGCTCTGGTAGACGTGATAAAACTCTTTGAGATCCTTGAACTTGCTGTCTTTGGCATTCTCTGACTTGAAGCCGTAATAGCCGTGCATCGTGCCGGGTTGATTGGCATGATCAAAGCGGGTGTCGTCAGCAAAGAAGCCGGCCCAGGCCTCGTACATGCCGTTGATTTCCGTCTCGGTAATCGGATGGCCATGCAGTACGGCAAAGCCTGTCTCGTGCAATGACTTTACAAACCTCGGCCCTGCATCCGCTGCGTTCTGATCGATTGCCAACACATTAAAGTCGCTCATCTTGCCTCACCCTGCTGCGGCTATTGTAGACAGGAAGATCTGTTTGACCCCTTCTGCATCTACCGCATGGCACACATCGATGGCCGGCCGTCTGCTCTCTTCTGAGATCAGCGTGCGTCCAGCTTCCTCTCCCTCCAGCACCACCTTAACCGGGTGCTGGGTTGAGGTGAACAGTTCAGGATGCAAAATTGATATGACCGCGCTCGGGTCGTGCATGTAGCAGCCCAGGAAGCCGTTCGCCTCATCATGGAAGCGGAAGTAGAACTGGCTGATCTCGTTGAGAAAGCCGCCATGGGTGGGCGCGGCTTTTGCCAGATCGGCGAACTGAGCGTTGGTGCAGATGACATCGTGGGTCACGTCCAGGCCCACCAGCGTGATCGGCCAGGAGGCTGCGAACACGTCCTCTGCCGCGTGCGGGTCCTGCCAGATGTTGGCTTCCGCATGGGGCGTGGCGTTTCCGCCGGCCCAAACACTGCCGCCCATAACCGTGACGGATTTGACCTTGGAGGCAATCGCCGGGTCCCGCTTGAGGGCGTCGGCCAAATTGGTGAGCGGCCCGATCGGGCAAAGCACGATCTCGCCCGGATGGGCGGAGACCATATCGCAAATGAATTCGGCGGCGCTTCGGCCATCAGGGGTGCCAACCGGTGTGATGGGCGGCACGTGACCGAACCCTTCGGCTCCATGCACCTCGGCGGCCACGGGTCTGGGGGTTTGCACGAGCGGGCCGGCAGCCCCTTCCGCCACAGGCACATTGGTCTTGGCGAGCTCGGTCAACACCAGGGCGTTTCGGGTGGCGACGTCAACGGTCACATTCCCGAAGATTGAGGTGAGGCCCACAAGCTCAAGCTCGGGATGGGCGCAGGCGAACAGGATGGCCATGGCGTCATCCACGCCGGGATCGGTATCTATGATCAGTTTCTGCGGCGCCATTTTTTATAATCTTTCTTTCAGGAATTGCTCAACGTCGCCCTGGCTTGGAATGGCATCCGCCGCGCCGGGTCGGGTGATCTGCAGCGCGCTGGCGGCGCTGGCGAATTTCAGGGCTTCGGCCGGTTCGTCGCCGGTGGTCAAGCGGGCCAGGAACGCGCCAAGGAAGGTGTCCCCGGCGCCTGTTGTGTCAACCGGGTTCACTGGGAAGGCCGGTTGCTCAATGTCCTCGCCGTCCGCACGGAAGATTGCGCCGTCTTCGCCGCGGGTCATCAGCAGGCTTGGGACCGGCAGGTCTTTAAGCTGTACATTCATGGCGCGGGCGAGGGCTTCGGCCTCCAAGGCGTTGACCGCCAAGAGATCGACGGCCTCCAGCAGCGGCAACGTGCGTTCCGCCACAAACGGCGCCGCGCTGTAAGCTACCCGGAAGCCCCGCGCCTTTGCCTCACGCACGATCTCTGTGGTGAGATTGGTCTCGTTCTGCAGCAAGACCCAATGGCCCAGCCCTGTGGCCGCATCGAGGGCTGCGTTCACCTGGGGCTGGGTCAAGGCATGGTTCGCGCCGCCGCAGATGAGGATTTGGTTTTCGCCAGCATCGTCCACACAGATCACGGCATGTCCGGTGGGCGTGTCCACCCGCGAGATGAAACCTGGGGTCACGCCGGCGGCATTCAACTTACCTAACGCCCAATCTCCATCCGCACCCACAGCGCCAATGTGGCGCAAGGTGCCTCCTGATTTGGCAATGGCTATGGACTGGTTGGCGCCTTTGCCGCCCAGGAACCGTTCGTAGGATTTCACCGCCAAGGTTTCCCCGGGGGCGGGCATCCGCGCCACCCTGTAAACATGATCAATATTGATCGAGCCGAAATTAAGGATCATTGCGCACCACCGGGCCTCCGCTGTCCATGTCAGGGTAATTTATAGAAAAAATTTGCTCACTGCCCCAGTTCCGGTGTACCGGCGGAGTAGTTTTCAACGGTTTGGTGTTTGCCATGCTCGACCCTACTCTGGCGGCGGCCTTCCTTGTGGTGGCTTTTGCAGTTGCGCTCTCGCCCGGGCCGGACGTGATGTTCGTTCTGGCGAGCGGTATGCAACACAAGACCCGCGGCGCGGTGGCTTCGGCCGTTGGCATCTGCACCGGCTCGCTGGTGCATGCTCTTGCGGCGGCATTGGGGGTTTCCGCGCTGATCGCGTCCTCTCCCACCGCGTTTTTGGTTCTGCAGTATTTGGGCGCGGCCTATCTTGCCTGGCTCGGCTTTAAGGCCTTCCGTCAGTTCCTGCGGCCCGAGCCGGACAGTGGCGCGGTGTTGCCGCAGACACCAACCGCCCATGTGTTCGGCCAGGCGCTTGTGACCAATCTGCTCAATCCCAAGGTGATTGTGTTTTATCTCGCGCTGCTTCCGCAATTTGTTAGCCTTCCGCTGGGCCATGTGGGTTTGCAGATCTTCGTGCTTGGCGCCATTCATGCGGCGATCGGGTTGGTCTATCTGGTGGTGATCGGATGTGTGGCGGGCCGGGCCTCGTACTGGCTCAGAACATCCGGCTTTGCCCGGTGGCTAGACGCGGTGGCGGGTATGGTTTTTGTCGGCTTGGCCTTCCGGCTCGCTCTCACCGGGCGGCCATCTGCCTAGATGAGCCGCGCAAAGGCTTTTGCGGCATCGGTGATGAGCTTTTGATCGGTGCCGCCGATCAGCAGATACTCATAGCCGTCTTTTGACCATGTGGCTGAGCTCAGCCCGCGCAGGGTTGCTGCCGCCACGGCCGCCTTGGCCGCATCGCCCGACCGATAGATGCACAAGGCCACAGGGGCACCGATTTTCGACAGGAAGGCCAATTGCAGCAACGGCTTTCCTTTGTAGCCAAGGATCTGGGCGCGCTTATAGTCCAATGGGCCGGACTTCAATTCGTCCAGGTCGATGGTTTTTCCGATCGCTCCCGATACTCTGATCAGCTCGGCTTCGGCGGCAGCTTCGGTCTGCTCGATATGGTTCAATGTGTTGGCCACATAAAGCGCGTGGTAGATCGCTGCAAAATCCTGCCAGGTTTCCTCAGGCGCGGGGAAGAGCAGCTTGGTGAGGCCGGCACCTGCAAAGACGCAAAGCAGTGCGACCGCGGCCATGGCGGGCAGGCGGAACGCGCGGGGCGCCGGAGCTTCCGCCGCCGGCTGGGCCAATGCATCGGGGATCGCGGGCGCGCTGTCCAACAGTGCGTCACCAGCCCGGCGAATGGCTTCGGTATCGATGCGCAGGCGCTCCAGCCGGTCGCGCAAACCCGTTTCCTGCTCCAGTGCACGCTCCAGCGCAGCGGCGTCTTGGCCGCTCATCTCCCCGTCAAGATAGGCGGTGAGTTGTTCGTCGCTATAGTCCACTGTCTTGCTCATCCAGCGTCCCGCTCTTGTGGGGTTAAGGCTTTCGCCAGCTTGCTGCGCGCAGCCGATAGCCGGCTCATCACGGTGCCTATGGGAATATCCAACGTCTCCGCCGCCTCCTTGTAGCTGTAGCCCTCCACATAGACCAACACGACGGTCACTCTCTGGGCATCTGGCAGGCTCATCACCTTTGATAACACTTGTTTGAAGAATAAATTCGATTGCTGGTCGGACCCTGTGTCCGGAATGTCCAGCTCTTCGATGGGCAGCAAGCCTTTGCCGCGCCGCACGGTTTCAGCCCGAAGATCATTGAGCCAGAGGCGCTGGGTCATGCGGAACACCCATCTGTCCAGATGGGTTCCTGGCTCAAAAAGCGATGCTTTTTCAAGAGCATGCACGCAAGCCGTTTGCGCCAAATCCCTGGCCCTGTCGGGACTGCCGGTGAGTGCGAGACAATAGCGCCAGATGCGGGGATAGAGGGCCGGTAACCCGTGCCTGACCGTGTCGTGAGCTGATTTCGCCATGGTGATCGAATATTCTGGACACTTAAGGTGTTTATTCCACAGCCTCCAGGAGAGGCAAAGCCATTTAATGGAGGAAACCCAAAATGAAGAAACTCGCCACACTCGCATTTGCGCTCGCAGCCGCTGCCGCCAGCCCCGTCCTTGCCGGCGAAACCCCGGCTCCTGAAGGCGCCAAGGTCTATTTCGTCAATCTGAAAGATGGTGACAAAGTGAGCGGTCCGGTGAAGATTGTCTTCGGTCTGTCAGGCATGGGCGTTGCTCCTGCCGGTACCGACAAGAAGAACACCGGTCATCATCATGTTCTCATCAACCGCCCTGAGCTTGGCAAAGGGGAAGACGGCGAAGAAGAGTTCAATCTCAATCTTCCCGCAGACGACAACCACAAGCATTTCGGTGGTGGTCAGACAGAGGCCACTTTGGATCTGCCTGCCGGCCAGCACACGTTGCAGCTCGTGTTGGGTGATAAGGACCACATCCCTCATAATCCCCCCATTGTTTCCCCGCGGATCACGATTACCGTCGAATAGGCCGCGGGCCGACCTATCTGGACAGCCCGTCCAATTTGGTACACTAACCATCGCATCGGCCTAAAGCGCCGCCGCGCCGGCCGTTGCGATGGTAAGACGGGCACCCCATGCTTGGGAAAATGGCGAAGGAGTTTGCGCGAGATCTCTCGGCGCAGCATGTGGTCAATGCGTTGATCGCCTTCATCTTTGCCGTCACCGGGCCCATCGCCATTCTTCTGACCGTTGGGGCAAAAACCGAGCTGCCCCAGCCGGCGCTCGCGTCCTGGCTCTTTGGCGCCTTCTTCCTGAACGGCTTGATCAGCTGCGTGGTCTGCCTCATTTACCGCCAGCCCATGGTGTTCTTGTGGTCCATTCCGGGCGTGGTGCTGGTGGGAACGGCGCTCGACACGTTAAGCTTTGCAGAGATCGTCGGCGCCTATCTGGCGTGCGGCGTGTTGTTGTTGGTTCTCGGCGTGACAGGCTGGTTCAGCAAACTGGCTGACCGGATCCCCATGCCGATCGTGATGGGCATGGTGGCGGCGCTGTTGCTGAAGTTTGGTGTGAGCTGGATTGAATCCCTGCTTTCCGGCCCCTGGATCGCCGTGCCCATGACCCTGGCGTATTTCGCCACCGCGGCCGCTCCGGCCGTTGCGCGGTATTGCCCGCCCATGATCAGCACGCTCATCGTTGGCGTTGTGGCGTTGGTGGCGACCCAGAGCGGGCCGGCCGCCTTGCCCTCGTCCGGTGTGTTCATCTCGCCGGTGATCTTCACGCCGGCCTTTTCCTGGGCGGCCATGATCGAACTGGTGGTTCCCCTGGCCATCACCGTGTTGTTTGCACAAAACGGGCAGGGGATTGCTCTTTTGCGCAATGCAGGCCGCAACCCGCCGGTTGACGTGATCACTGCCGTTTGCGGCTACGGCTCGTTATTGTCGGCCTGGTTCGGCAGCGTCTCCACGTGCCTGACCGGGCCGGTGAACGGCATTTTGCTCAGCAGCGACGAGCCGCGCGGGCACTATACCGGTGCGGTGCTTTTGTCGCTCATGTGTGTCGTGTTCGGTTTGATGGCACCGCTCTTCACAGCGATCATGCTGGCGACCCCGCCGGCCTTCATTGCAACCCTTGGCGGGATAGCGCTTATCAGTGTTCTGAAGGGCTCGTTTGTGACCGCCTTCAGCGGGCGTTTCGGATTTGGTGCACTGATCGCCTTCATCGTGACCATCTCAAACATCACTTTCCTCAACATTGGTGCAGCGTTTTGGGGCATCGCAGCCGGTGTGCTCGCCTCTTGGGCTATCGAGCGGGCAGATTTTGAAACCAAGCCTGATGCACCCTAGTCGTCCGCTTGCGTTGCCGGACTTAGTCCACTACAAATTATGGCAATTAAGTGTTTGACGAAACGCGAAGAACGGCTCGAGACAGAGCAATCAGGATTGGCGTCGCTGCAAACGGTGGCGGTTGCCCCACGGGGAAGAAACTTGGACCAAACCAATAGGGAGTGTGTTTGAAGATGAGATCCAGAGTTTTCAAAATGCTTGGCCGCACTGTGCTGGCTGGCGGTGCGCTGGCCGCAGCCGCAGCAGCGGGACCGGCCATTGCGAAGGATACCATTAATGTTGGCATTGCCACGTTCCTCAGCGGCCCCGCCGCTGGACCGTTTGGCGTTCCTGGCCGCAACGGTGCGGAGCTGGTGATTGACGCCATCAATGCCGGCACATTGCCCGCGCCTTATGCCAAAGCCGGTTTTGCCGGTGCCAAGATGAACCCGATTTTCGTGGACGAAGCCGGCGGCAACGCCAAGCAGGTTGGTGAATACCGCAACCTGGTGGAAAAACGCGGCGTGGACGCGGTGCTGGGGTACATCTCGTCAGGCACGTGCATGGCCGTGACCCCGGTGGCTGAAGAGCTCAAAAAGCTCACCATCCTCTCGGTCTGCGGCACGCCGCGGGTGTTTGAAGAAGCACAGCGCACATACGTGTTCCGCACGCAAGCTCATGCGGTGGGTGACAGTATTGCAGCAGCCCACTACGTCCTGGACAAGTTCAAGGACATGAAGAGCTACACAGGCATCAACCAGAACTACGCCTGGGGTCAGGACTCCTACAAGTTCTTTGACGTTGCGATGCAAAAGATGGCGCCCGAAACCAAAGCGTCTGAAAATCCGCAGTTTCCGAAGATCTTTGCGGGCCAATACGGCACGGAAATCTCAACCCTGTCGCTTGATTCCGCCAAGCTCGTTCATACCAGCTTCTGGGGTGGCGACATTGAGGCCTTCGTGCTGCAGGCTCTGGTGCGCGGCTTCTTTAACGACAAGCAGGTGATCTCCAGCGTGGGCGGTTCAGCCGTGGACAGCCTGGGCAAGAAGTTCCCCGACGGCGTTGTCATGGGCACCCGCGGCGAATACGGCCTCCTGGTGCGCGACAACAAAGAGCCGCTTAATGCCTGGTTCGTAGAAGAGTATAAGAAGCGCTATGACGCCTATCCTTTGGGCCCGTCTTATCAGTATGCCAACTCCGTTCTGGCGCTGAAGATCGCCATGGATGCAGCGGCAGAAAAAGCCGGCGGTTTCCCGAACCAGGAGCAAACCATGGCAGCCTTGAAGGGTCTGTCCTGGCAGTCGTTCGGCGGCAAGATCAGCCTGTCTCTGGCTGACGGCCATCAGGCTGTGCATCCGGTGGGCTACGGCATCACCAAGTGGGACAAAGAGAAGGGCGCGGCGACAGCGGTTGACGTGAAGTTCTATCAGCCCGAGTGCATTTATGCTCCGGCAGGGCAGAACTCGGTTGAGTGGCTGGAGGCCGGAATGCCCGGCGCCAAGTGCTGACGGCCTGATCTGATCTAAGAGATCGGGGCGGCGGATTTCGCCGCCCCGTTTCTTTCCTTATCCATCACAGCCGGACGGTCACATGCAGCTGATCACGACCATGCTCCTTGATGGGCTGAGCTATGCCTCATACCTGTTCATCGTGTCGGTGGGGCTCACCATCATCTTCGGGGTGATGAAAATCCTCAACGTTGCCCACGGCGCGTTCTACGCCTGGGGAGCTTATGGCGCCGCCTATACCATTGGGCTGGCCTCGGACAATGACTGGCCCGATTGGATCGGTTTCGTGCTGATCTTCGGTTCGGCCATTCTTGTGGGCCTGATCCTTGGGGCCATTATTGAGCGCGTCATCCTGCGCAAGATGTATCACGAGGAAGAGGTGCTGATCGTGCTCGCCACGTTCGGCATATTCCTGATCCTCGAAGACATCATCCTTCTGGTGTTCGGCGTGAACCCCTACTTCGCCTATCAGCCCATGGCCCTTCTGGGCAGCATCAAGATGGGTGGGATTATCCGGGACGTCTATTCGCTGACACTGTTCGGGCTGGCCATTCTGGTGGCCTTGGGGTGTTGGTATGGGCTCAACAAGACCAAGTGGGGCAAGCTGTTGAGCGTGGTGATCTATGATCGGGAAGTCAGCCTGGCCATGGGCATCAATGTGCAGATGGTCTATCTGGTGACATTCATCTTAGGCGCAACTCTGGGGGCCCTTGGCGGTGCCTACATCGCTCCCACCATTTCGGTTGCGCCCGGCTTCGGCATCGATGTGATCGTGCTCAGCTTTGCGGTGGTGGTGATCGGCGGCATGGGCTCGATCCCCGGGGCGCTGATTGGGGCTTTGATGGTGGGCATCTTGCGCGCCATCGCCGTGCACAAGTTTCCCGAATTCGAGCTCTTTGTGATTTTCGGCGTGATGGCTGTGGTGCTGATGATCCGGCCTGAGGGTTTGTTTGCTCCTGAGAAGGCGAGGAGGATCTGATGGTGGCCACAGCGTGGAATGACAAGACGATCCGCTGGGCGGTGATCGGCTTTGGCCTTTTGGCCGCAGCCGGTTGGCTGTTGCCCACATGGATCTTGAACAATGTGATGTTCGGTCTGGCCCGCGGGCTTGCCGTGTTGGGGCTTCTGGTTTTATGGCGCACGGGTTTGGTCTCGTTCGGCCATGCGCTCTATTTCGGTCTTGGCGCCTATGCGGTGGCGCTGCTTGAAAAATATACCGGGCTCACGGACGTGTTTGTCAAATTCGGCGCGGCCATTTTGGTGGCCGGTGCGTTCGGCTTTCTGCTTGGCTTCGTGTTGCGGAATTACAGGGCGATCTTCTTTGCCATGTTGTCGCTGGCCTTCTCCATGGTGCTCTACGGGGTGCTGGTGAAGATGGAAGTGCTGGGCTCTACGGATGGTTTTTCGGTCACGCAGTACACCATCTTCGGCTGGGACCCGGAGGGCAAATATCCCCTCTTCTGCTTCATCATCCTGGCGTGCGTGGTGGCCCTAACCATCGTGCAGCTCTATCTCAAGTCGGCCCTCGGTGCTTTGACAACGGCTATTCGGGACAACGAGCTGCGGGTTGAGTATTTGGGATATTCCGTGGCGCGCGCCATTCATATCAAGTACCTCATCTCGGCGTGTCTTGCCGGGGCGGCAGGCGGTGCCATGGCCATGGCGCTGGGTCAGGTGGACCCGGATTCCATGGTGAACTGGACGGTCTCCGGCGAGCTTGTGTTCATCACCATCATGTCCGGCGCGGGCAGCGTGGTCGCGCCGTTTATTGGCGCCATTGTGTTTGAGTTCCTGCGCACCTACGCCTTCGAATTGGCGCCTCAAGCCTGGCAGCTTATTGTGGGGGGCACGCTGCTCGCCATCATCTTCTTCCTGCCCGGAGGGATCTGGTCGGTGCTGGAAAAACCGTGGGCCAAGAGGGAAACCGATAATGGCTGACGCCCCTATTTTGCGCGTGCGCGATCTCAACAAGTCCTTCTCCGGGATTGTGGCGGCCAACAACATCAACGTGGATGTGGCGCCGGGAGAGATTGTCGGGATCATCGGGGCCAATGGCGCCGGCAAGACCGTGTTCGTGAACATGATCACCGGCTATCTCAAGCCTTCCAGCGGAACCATCGAGTTCAACGGCAAGGACATCACAGGCATCGAGCCGCGTGATGCCACCCACGAGGGTGTCTGCCGGTCGTTCCAGATCAGCCAAGTGTTCATGACCATGACGGTGCGTGAAAACCTGCTGATCGCGCTGGCCATTGCGCGCGAAAGCGGCAGTGCGATGTTGCGCCCCGTAGACCATCCCGACCTCACCGATGAGTGTGATCGGTTGATGGCGGTCTACAAGATCGACCAGTATGCCAACAGCACTGTTAGCACCCTGTCGCAGGGTGTGCGCAAGCTGCTCGATATTGCCATGGCCGTTGTCTCCAATCCAAAGGTGCTGCTGCTCGACGAGCCCACGTCAGGTGTTTCGGTGGAAGAGAAGTTCGGCATCATGGACATTGTGATGGCAGCGCTTAAGGAAAAGGGCACGGCGGTTCTCTTCGTGGAACACGATATGGAGATCGTGGAGCGCTACGTGCACCGGGTGCTGGCCTTCTACCAAGGCGAGGTGATCTGCGATGCGCCACCGGCAGAGGCGCTTTTGGATCCGGGCGTGATCGAGTTCGTGATCGGGACAGACTATCATAGCGCCGGCGGCAATTCGGAGGCAGCAGATGCTTAAGGTGCGTGGGCTTACGGTTGATATTGGTGCCATTCCGATCCTGCGGGATGCTTCGCTTGATCTGAACAATGGCGAGATTGTCGGATTGATCGGACGCAACGGCGCGGGCAAAACCACGTTCCTGCGCGCCCTGATGGGTTTGCTGGACGCCAAGTCGGGCGAGATGGCTTTTGACGATGTGGAACTAACGGCGGTTCCTGCCCAGAGGCGGGCCCACCTTGGTATCGGCTATATGCCTGAAGACCGGAAACTTGTGCCGAGCCTGACAGCCGAAGAGAACATCCAGACGCCGGTCTGGTCCATGAATATCGCCGACTGGGAGACCCGTTTGGCTTGGATTTACAAGATCATGCCGGAAGCGGAACAATTTCGCGCCCGGCCTTCCAACTCCTTGTCCGGTGGCCAGCAGAAGCTGGTGGCTTTGGCGCGGGCGCTCATGGTGGGACATAAGCTGTTGTTGCTCGACGAACCCTCTGAGGGCATTGCACCGGCTCTTGCTCAGCGTATGGGAGCGATCTTGAAGGATCTGAAGGCCGAAGGCGTGTCGATCCTGGTGGCGGAATCAAATGTCCACCACGTGTCTGACTTGATTGACCGGATGTTCGTGATTGAACGAGGGGCGGTGGCCGAGCAGGCCATGAATTGAGGCCCATCCATGAAACCGCCCGCCTTCGACTACATTGCTGCAACGTCGGTTGAAGATGCGGTGGCGGCGCTGGCCAGGTCAGAAGGTGAGGGCAAGCTGATTGCCGGCGGTCAGAGCCTTATGCCCATGCTCAACTTCCGTTTGGCGGGCCCGGCCGTTTTGATCGATGTTGGGCGCATTGCCGGGCTCGATGGAATTGAAGAGACCGATGAAGGTCTGACCGTCGGCGCGCTTGCCCGTCATGCGGCGTTGGAAACATCACCAGGAGTGGCGAAGCATTTACCCGTATTGGCTGAAGCTATGCGCCATGTGGCCCATCTGGCGATCCGCAACCGGGGCACCATCGGCGGCAGCCTCTCCCATGCGGATCCGGCTGCAGAGTTACCCCTGATGGCTGTCTTGTTGGACGCGGTGCTCCATATCACCGGTCCTGAAGAGAGCCGTGAGGTGCCCGCAGAGGAGTTCTTCATCGGAGCCCTCACCACAGATCTTGAGGACGAGGAGATGGTGACGGCCGTCACGTTCCCCTATCTGCCGGCAGGGTGTGGTTGGGGCTTTGAAGAAGTGTCTCGCCGGTCAGGTGATTTTGCTCTGGCTGCCGCTGCGGCGACGCTGTCGTTCGAAGGCTCGGTGATTTCTGAGGCGCGCCTTGCCGTGACCGGTGTGGATGATCTGCCTCTGCGGATCAGCGAAGCCGAAGAGGGGCTTATGGGAGGGGAATTGACTGAGGAGAAGATCTCCGCTGCAGCCGAAAGCGTGCAGGCCTCGGTTAACCCGAATTCGGATGCACAAGCTTCAGCCGATTATCGCCGGCATCTCATTGGCGTCCTGACGGCCCGCGTGTTGCGCGCGGCCGCAGCGCGGGCAACGGGAGGTGGGCTATGAGTGGCAAACATCGCCTTCAGCTAAGGGTCAATGGCGTGGCGCATGATCGTGAGGTGGAACCGCGCTTGCTGCTTTCCGATTTTCTGCGCGATGAGCTCGACCTGACCGGCACCCATGTGGGGTGCGAACATGGGGTGTGCGGTGCCTGCACGGTGCTTTTGAACGGCGACAGCGTGCGCTCCTGTCTCTGCCTGGCCATTCAAGCCGAGGGCAGTGAGGTGACCACAGTGGAGGGCCTTGGCAGTGTGGATCAGCTGAACAGCCTGCAAGAGAAGTTCCGCGAACATCATGCGCTGCAATGTGGCTTCTGCACTCCGGGCATGCTTATGACCGCCACCGATCTTCTGTCGAAGAACAAACAGATGAGCGATGAGGAATTGCGTGAAGGGCTCTCGGGCAACCTATGCCGCTGTACCGGCTATGAGCACATTGTAAGCGCTGTGCGGGCGGCCTTCGCTGACAAAGGGGGGGATGGCTCATGAAGATGCACATGCTCTCAGGCGGCCTGCTGCAGATGCGCAAACACATCTATCTTCCTGAGGCAGGCCGCGATGAGCTGATCGAGTTGCCCGTGTCTTGTGCCCTACTGCGTCACCCCCAGGGCAATGTGTTGTTCGACACGGGCTGCCATCCGAGCGTTGCCGATGACCCTGAAGCCCGTTGGGGTGGATTGGCCAAGTTCATGACGCCCTTGCATGCGCCCGGACCCGGCCTGATTGGAGAACTGGCGATTGCCGGCCTCACTCCCCATGATATCGATCTGGTGGTGAACTCGCATCTGCATTGCGATCATTGCGGCTGCAACGAATATTTCAAGAAAGCCACCTTCATCATCCCTGAAGCGGAGCTTGAGGCTGCTGCCGGCCCCGATCCGGAGCATAGGGGCTACTTTAGGGCTGACTGGGATCATCCCATGCCCATAGAGCCGCTCACCGGGGAACGGGACCTCTTTGGCGATGGCCGCATTGTGCTCACCCCCTTGCCAGGCCATTCACCGGGGATGACCGGCGCTTTGGTGGAACTCGATCGGGACGGCACGTTTCTCTTGGCGGCGGATTCGGTGTGTGTGCGGGAGGGGTTTGACCAGGACATCTGCCCGAAGAACACCTGGGACAAAGACGTGCTCTTGGAGTCCTATCAGAAGATCCGCAAGATCGAGGCAGGCGGCGCCAAGGTCATCTGCGGTCATGACATGCCCCAGTGGCGTCGGCTCAAGACAGGAGCGGACGCCTATGAGTGAGGCGGGCGCCGGCAACATTGATCTGACCCGGCCGAAGATCATCGGTACTTCGGTCAAGCGGGTGGAGGACCCCCGCCTGCTCACCGGCCATGGGCGTTTCACCGACGACGTGAAGCTGCGCGGCACGCTCCATGTGGCGTTCGTTCGCAGCGATCATGCGCATGCCCGGATCGATGCAATCGACACCAGCGCTGCAGCTGAGATGCCGGGCGTGGTCGGTGTCTACTCAGCCGCTGAGCTTGACCAGATGACCAGTCCGGTGTTCGCCACGTCTAAGATGAAGGACTATCACGCGACACCTGTGCGTGCACTAGCGAGCGGTAAGGCGCGCTTTGCAGGTGAGCCGGTGGTGGCTGTGGTGGCGGAAAGCCGGTATCTGGCCGAGGATGCGTTGGCTCTGGTTGATATCGACTATGCGCCTCTTGAGGCTCTGGTTGACCCCGAACTGGCCTGCGATGAGAACGCGGTGAAGCTCTACGACGACCTTCCTGGCAACGTTCTGGTGTCACGCAGCTTCGGCATGGGCGAGGCGGAAGCGGTGCTGGCAGCCGCGCCACAGACGGTGAGCGGACGCTTTCGCTTCCATCGCAAATCGCCTACCGCGCTCGAGCCGCGGGCCTATCTTGCCGATTACGATCAAGGCAGCCGCGCCCTGACGCTCTATGCCTCCACCCAGGTGCCGGGGATCATTCGCGATTGCCTGGTGGATGTTTTGGACATGCCGGGCTCCAAGCTTCGGGTGATTGCCGGCGATGTGGGCGGAGGGTTTGGCGGCAAGGCGTCGTTGAACCCGGAGGAGATCTTGGTGTGTGCCCTGGCGCGGCATCTGGGGCGGCCGGTGAAATGGACCGCTGACCGGATGGAGGATCTGTTGTCCACCTCCCAGTCGTTCGATGAGATCGTGGATGCGGAGCTGGCCGTGGGCGAGGACGGACGCTTTCTTGCGCTCAAGGCCGACATTTTGGGTGATGTGGGCGCGTTCTCAATCTATCCGTGGACCGCGGCGCTTGAGCCCATGCAAGTGGCCGGCTTCCTGCCCGGTCCCTACAAGATTGAAAATTTCCAAGCCAATGTGCGGGCCGTGGCCACCAATAAGGCGCCTATGGGTCCGTACCGGGGTGTGGGGCGCCCGATCTCCGCGTTCGTGCTGGAACGTCTGATCGATATGGCTGCAAAGAAGATCGGCATGGATCCTGCTGAAATCAGGCGCCGCAACTTTGTGCGCGAGGACGAGTTCCCCCATAAGATCGGTTCGGGGATTGTGTGGGATCGCTCGGGCTTTCTGGACTGTTTGGAGCAGGTGATCGAACGTGCGGATTACGATGGGTTGAGGAGGCATCGGGAGAGCGCCAGGGCGGAAGGACGTTGGTTCGGCATTGGCCTTGCCTCGTATGCCGAGCTCACCGGCATTGGCTCGCGCCTGTCCGCCGCGCCGGGCATGCCCATCAATACAGGCACGGAGAGCGCCACAATTCAGGTGGACAGTTCCGGCGCCGTCACCGCCCATTTCGGCATTGCCTCTCACGGTCAAGGCCTTGAGACGACCCTTGCGCAGATCGTGGCTGAGGAGATGGGTGTGCGCCTGGAAGATGTGGAGGTCGTGCAGGGCGACACGGCTGCGGTGGCCCACAGCACCGGCACCTATGCCAGCCGCAGTGCCGTGATCGCCGGTGGGGCCGGCACGCTTACAGCGCGCACCCTAAGGAGCAAGGTGATTGAAGCGGCGTCCCATCTGTTGGAGGCCGATGTGAAAGACATCGATTTTGCCGAGAGCCTGATCAGCGTGCGCGGCACCAACAAGACCATGAGCCTGCGCGAGCTTGCCCGGGCCGTTTACTCGCAAATGGGCAGCTTGCCCGCAGAGGTTCGGGCCAAGGTGGATCTGCAGGCAAGTGAGTTTTATGACCCCCATTTCGGCACGACCACATGCGCCACACACCTTGCGGCCGTGGAGGTCGATCCGGAGACCTACAAGGTGACCATTCACACGTTCGTGGTTTCAGAAGATTGTGGACGGGTGATTAATCCGCTGATCGTGGATGGCCAGGTCCATGGCGGTGTGGCCCAGGGGATCGGAGCAGCCCTGTTTGAAGAGGTCGTTTATGACGAAACCGGTCAAAACATCAGCGCCAGCTTGGTGGATTATGTGGTGCCGTCTGCGGCCGAAGTGCCGCCGATGACCGTGCACCATTTGGATGCGTTGGCGCCTTCCACGCTCGGTGGTTACCGAGGTATGGGAGAGGGAGGTACGATCGGCGCGCCGGCGGCCATTGCGAACGCCTTGAGCGATGCGCTTGGGCATTTGGATGTGGAAATCTCTGAGCTGCCCATGACACCGGAGCGTCTGTTCCGGGTTGTTGAAGCGGCCCAAGCCCAAAAAGGAGAGTGAGGCATGAAGCTCAATCTTGACGGAAAGGTCGCGCTTGTGACCGGAGGCGCGCGCGATGTGGGCGGAGATATCTCAAAGCTGTTGGCTGAGGAGGGCGCAAAGGTCGCGGTCAACTTCAACAGTTCGGCGAATGAGGCCGAAGCGGTGGCGGCGGCAATCAGGGACGCGGGCGGTGAGGCGAAAGCCTTCGGAGCCGACATTTCAGATTACGATCAGGTCAATCAGATGGTGGACGGCGTCATCAGCGAATGGGGCCGTGTCGACATCCTGGTGAATAATGCGGGTTATGTGAAGTATCAGCGCTTTGTGGAGTCCGGCCCTGAAGACTGGAAGCCGCAGATCGATGTGTGCCTCTACGGCGCCCTGCACTGTTGCCGGGCTGTGGCACCCCACATGATTGAACAGGGCGGCGGGCGCATTATCTCGCTGATCGGCGACAGCTCGCGCATTGGAGAGGCCAATCTCGCTCTCGCCGCGGCTACGCGGGCCGGCACCATGGCGCTGGGGAAATCGCTTGCAAAAGAACTGGGCCGGTCAGGTGTTACGGTGAACACCGTTTCCCTGGGTCTGGTGCAAACCTCTCATTCCGATGCCGATTTTCTGGAAAAGAACATGGAGAAGATCGTCAAGGCGTATCCCCTACGCCGCATTGGTCAATCAGAAGATGTGGCCCCGATGGTCGCCTTCCTGGCCTCCGATCAGGCGGCCTGGATTACCGGCCAGGTGATCAGCGTGAATGGCGGCTTTTGCATGGTTTAGCGTCAGGCGCTGTCCGAGCCGCTGCTCCGATTGATGATGACGCTTTGACGTGGGCGGCCAAACTCGTCGTCCAAATCAACGCCGGCAAGCGCTTTGAGCGTCTCGTGGGCGCTGGAAATATTCTCGCCGGTTTCGTTGAAGATCTCCAACATCACATCAACCGCATTGTCGCGCTCTTTCAAGGCGATGCGCTCAGCCTCGAGCGCTTCGATCATCCGATCGATCTCCTCGCATCTGATCTGCGTGTTTTCTTTCACCTTGCGGGAGAAGGCCGCCGTATCAAAATCCGCCATGTCCGCCTCACCTTGTCGCCATGTCGTCAGAATTGCGCCAATTTATGCCACGACCGGGCTGATTCGACCTAGTGTGGCGCAGGTGCTGTCCACCGGCTGTTTCACCGGTCCTTGCAAGCCATCTGCCCGGACGCGAGAACACATGCCCGCCCAACTGGACTGCTGGGAATTGAGAAAGTGGATATTCTCCATATGGCGGAAAGCATGTTTCATGATCAGGAAAGAACCAATGCGCACAGGCTGCTCCCTTTCTGGATCCGCCGGCGCCTGACGGGCTCCTGACACGTCCCGGCCAAGTATGGGCTTAGTCTGACCACCAACGGTCATCGGGTGAAGGATGTGCAAAGCATGCCACGCTTGAGCTATGCAGATGGTGATAATCTGGCGCTCGCCATCGGCGCCGTTGTGTTCACCGTGTTCGCCTTGTCATTGGGCGATGCGCTTATAAAACAGGTGAGCGCGAGCTTTCCCTTGTGGCAGATTTTTGTCATCCGTTCGGTGCTGGCGATCCCGGTTTTGCTGTTTGCGTTCAAGCTGAACAAGCAACCGGTGAAATTCTTGCGGCGCAGCGCCGGATGGGTGGTTGTCCGCAGTCTGATGCTCACCTTTATGTGGGTGGCTTATTACAGCGCCCTGCCTCATGTGGAGCTGTCTGTTGCGGCTGCGGTCTATTATACATTGCCCCTATTTATCACGTTGTTTGCGGCGCTGTTCATCGGCGAAAAGGTCGGAGTTCAGGGCGCGATCGCTGTTTGTCTGGGATTTCTGGGAATTCTGTTAATTCTGAAACCAAGTGCCGACAGTTTTAATGCCTATGCATTGCTGCCCTTGGTCTCGTCCATTCTCTATGCTCTAGCCATGATCCTCACGCGAACGAAATGCAAGGAAGACCATCCTTTGAGCCTGTCCCTGGCGTTGAACATCAGCTTTATCGTCATCGGAGGAGCAGCAACCCTTTTGACCTTCGTGTTTCCGCCTGCGGACGAGACTGTTTCGACGTACGGCTTCTTGCTGGGGGCGTGGATACCCATGGGCGGTGAGGAATGGCTGGCCATGGGGCTGCTGGCGGTTGCCATTCTGATCGGAAGCGTGGGGGCGGCCATTGCCTATCAGGCAGGGCCCGCCTCAATCGTCTCCACATTCGACTTCGCCTATCTGGCGTTTGCGGCACTGTGGGGATTTTTGTTTTTCGCCGAGGTGCCGGATCTGACCACAGGCTTGGGGATTGCCTTGATCGCCGTGGCCGGCATCCTCGCTGTCCGGCGCTGAACACCGCTACTTGGCCCGGTGGACAAAGCTGTCCCGCCGAAAGCTGTAGAGCGCAGCAGGGTCCACGGCGATGTCCACCACCGCCGGCTTTGCGCACGTGAGTGCGGCGCGCACCGCCTCACCCACTTGGGCGAGGGTCTCAGCCTTGAACCCCGCGGCCCCGTAAAGCTCTGCCACTTTATCGAATGGCGGACTTGAGATGTCTGCCCCAATATAACGCTCGCCAAAGAAATCGCGCTGATAGGCTTTCTCGGCGCCCCAGCATTGATTGTTCATGACAATGGTCACGGTGTTGATGCCGTGATCAACCGCGGTGCTCAGTTCTGAAAGCGTCATGCCGAAGCCGCCATCTCCCATCAGGCTGACCACGCTCCGCTCTGGGCAGCCCACCTTGATGCCCAGGCCACAGGCAAACGAGAATCCCACTAGGCCAAAGTCCAAAGGTGTGAACAATGCAGGGGGCTGGTGGTAGTTCAGGGCGTCAGTGGCCTGAAGGCAGAGCGTGCCGGCATCCATCGTCACGGCAGCGTCTTCCGGCAAAACGGCGCGCAGCTCCTTGAACAGTCCGGAAGGTTGTATCGGATGGTCGGTGGTGTTGGCCTCCGCATCGCGCCTTTCCAAATAGGCAGCGCGCTCGTTCTTCAGTGCGGTTGTCCAGGCCTCCACCTCAGCTTTGGCCTCAAGCGTGCCGAGCGCATCACGCAATTGATCGGCGGCCGTGGCCGCATCGGCCCAGATGCCGATCGCGACGGGGAAGTAACGCCCAATGGCCGTGGGCTCCAGTTCAACCTGTATGATGTCGGCGTCCTTGTTGATGTTGTCATAGGAATAGAAGGTTGAGTTGAACCCGAGGCGCGTGCCCAGGGCCAGGATGACGTCGGCCTCTTTCATAAGCCTGGATGCCACCGGATTTCCGCGCGGGCCCATCTGGCCGGCGTTCAGGGGATGGCTGAACGGGACAGCGTCCCCATGTCCCGGTGCTGTGACGACCGGTGCGTTCAGATGTTCAGCCAACGCCAGTGTCTGCGCATGACCCTTCGTGTTCTTGATGCCACCCCCGGTAACGATCACGGGCCGGGCCGACTTTTTCAGCAGCGCGGCCGCTTGTTCGATCCGGTCCTGCGCGGCGGCCGGGACGTCATGGGCTCGGTAGTTTTGGGGCGCCTGGAAGTCATCGAACTCCGCTTGTCCGGACAAAACATCACGGGGAAGATTTATTTGCACGGGCCCGCGCCTCGGGCTCAAGGCCGTGCGAAATGCTTCACGAAACATTTCCGGGACCCGCTCAGTCTGGGTCACGGTCCAGGTCTTCTTGGTGATCGGGGTGAAGAGCGCCTGCTGATCCACCTCCTGGAAGGCGTCGCGGTACACATGACCCGAGGACAGGGCGCCCGCAATGGAAACCACAGGCGAGAAAGCAGCCTTGGCCTGCGCGAGCCCGGTGACCAGGTTGGTGGCGCCTGGCCCATTCTGGCCGGCCAAGATCACGCCGGCGCGGCCGGTCGCTCTGGCATAGCCGTCCGCCATGTGCGTGCCTGTGCGCTCGTCGTGAACGCCGATGAACTTGATGGTGTCTGCGTCATAGAGCGCGTCGAACATTTCCATCGTGGCCGATCCGATGAGACCGAACACATGGCCGACCCCCTCTGCCTTAAGCGCTTCGATGGCCGCCTGACCGCCGGACAATTTCACCATGGCAGAGTCCTCTCTTTTGAGTGCTTATAATTAGAAAACTTTTTGGTTATTTTATTTGTCATGCAAAGAACCTCTCCCTATGACTGAGCCGGTCGCCATTGAGGACAGTTGGGCAGGTTTGCTCGGCTCCAGACTGTTTCCTCGGTTTCTTCTGCTCTGTTTTGCGGTTTGGTTGCACGCCGCCAACAGTATGCTGGCGGCCACCACTTTGCCCAGCGCCGTTTCAGAACTGGGCGGGGCCCATCTGATCTCCTGGGCCTTCACGCTGTATCTGCTAGGCTCAATTCTCGCTGGCGCCTCTGCTGGATTGGTGAGCCAACGGCTCAGCCTGCGCCAGGGATTTGTAGGCTCGGCCAGCTTATACTGCCTTGGCAGTGGCGTTTGCGCGCTGGCCTGGAACATGGAAATTGTGTTGGCTGGCCGCCTGCTGCAAGGGCTCGGCGGGGGCAGCTTGCTGGCATTGGCGTACATCGCCCTTGCCCGGATCTTCCCGGCCGAACTCATGCCACGTCTGATGGCAGCCATTTCCGTGGTGTGGAGCACCTCGGCCTTCTGTGGCCCGTTGATTGGCGGTAGCTTTTCCACCTTGGGGCTCTGGCGCTTCGGATATTGGGCCTTTGGGGCCCAGGCGCTGGTGTTCGTGATCCTGGCGCTCTTCCTGCTGGCCAAAGACACTGACACGATGCCCCGTGGCGCAGCCCGCATACCCGCGCTCCGCTTGTGTGTGCTGAGTGCGGCTATACTTTGCGTGGCATTAGCGGGTGCCGTCGTTGATCCGTTTCGGTCTCCGATCCTCTGTCTCATCAGCCTGGCTCTGCTCGCCATGTTCCTGCGCGTGGACCGCGCCCGCACGGAGAGCCACATGTTCCCATCGGTGACAACCGATCTGGGATCCAAAACCGGTGGCGGCCTCTTTATGATTTTCTGTGCCGCATCGGCCACCATGTCATTTCTCGTGTTTGGGCCCATCCTGCTGGAGACCTTGTATGGCATCACGCCACTCCAGGCGGGATATGTGGTGGCCTTGGAAGCGGTGGCTTGGGGCGCGGCCGCGTTGATCTTCTCCAACGCACCGCCGCGTGCAGAGCCAACCCTGATCCGCGCCGGCACTGTGTGCGTCGCGCTGAGTAGTGTGTGTCTGGCTTTCGCCATGCCCAGTGGCCATCTTTGGCTCGTGGTGCTGTGCGGCGCCGGGCAGGGCGCCGGCTTCGGCATGATGCATGGATTTGTGGTGCGCCGCTTGGTGGCTGCTGCTCCTGAGGGAGAAAAAGATGTCACCGCCTCGTCCATTCCCACAACGCAGCAGATCTCATTCGCTCTTGGAGCGGCCGCCGCAGGCATCGTGGCCAATGCGGCCGGGTTTGCGGATGGTGCGTCTGAGGCGGCCGCCAAGAACGCTGCGTTCTGGGTGTTCATTGCGTTTGCGCCTGTTAGCCTGGCCTCGGTCATTGCGGCCTGGAGATTGACCAGGCCCGATCCGTGAGCGCTGCTAAGCTGCCAAAGGTTGCTCGAAGGCCGGGAGGACCTCATCGCAGAACAGGGCCAGCGAGCGCTTTTGCTGATCATGGTCGAGACCCATGGAGCCATAGTAGATGAATTCATCCACCCCCATGGCTTCATAGAGCTTGAGCTTCTCGATCACTTGATCGGGCGAGCCGAACATCAGGTTGGTTTCCAGCATCTGAGCGCTGTATTCGTCGCGGTTCTCCAGCTCGTTAAGCGGGATCTCCTTGGGGAACCCGTTTTCGACATCGCCGAGATTCCTGAAGAGGTTCTCAAACTTGCCCAGGACACTTTGGATGCTGGCAATGGCGGACGCGCGGTCTTGCTCATTGGTGTAAACTTGAGTGTGGCGCATCATGGCAAGCGTGGGACGCGGTTTGCCCGGGTTGGCCTCAAGGGCGTCCTGGAGCCGCTGCATGTAAAGCTCCGCCTCGCTCATATCGCGGGTCAAAGGCCAGGCCATGATGTTGCATTCGTTGGCCACGGCATAATCGTAGGTGATCGGAGCCCGGGCGGCCACCCAGATGGGAGGATGAGGTTTTTGCAGGGGCTTCGGCACGGACGTGGATGTGGGGAACGACCAGAACTCACCATTGTGCTCATAATCTCCGGCCCAAAGGGCTTTCACAGCCGGCAGAAGTTCATGCATGTAGCGCCAGGCATCGCTCTGCTTCAGGCCCGGGTGCATGCGGTCGAACTCGCGTTGATAGGCGCCTGAACCGATGCCGAACTCAAGCCGCCCGTTGCTGATCAGATCGGTAAAAGCAGCTTCGCCCGCCAGGCTGATCGGGTCCCAGTAGGGCGCAACGGCAACCGCCGTGCCAAGCCTGATGCGTTCCGTATGAGGCGCCAGCCAGGTCAGGATCTGAAACGGATTGGGCGCAATCGTCATCTCCAGCGCATGGTGTTCCGCCGACCACACCACGCTGAAGCCGGCCCGATCAGCCATTTGTACCATTTCCAGCGTGTGGTCGCGAACGGCCTCCATGCTGATCGTGTCGTCGTTGCGTTCCAGGTTGAGTGCCAGTTGAAACTTCATGTGCGTTCACCCTTACTGCTGCGTGAAGCCAGACCGGGCGTAAAGATCGCAAACAGGCATCTATTTGTGAAACAAAATATTTTGGAGTAAATATTCGATTTTATCGAATTGAACAAAATCCGAATCCGATGAATATCACCATATTGCGCACCTTTCTGGCCATTGTGGAAACGGGCAGTTTGGTGCGTGCCTCCGAACGGCTTAACGTAACCCAGTCCACGGTCACCGCCCGGCTCAAGGCGCTGGAGGATGAGCTTGGGCAAATTCTCGTCCACCGCCAGAAGTCCGGAGCATCGCTTACCTCCTCCGGGCGCAAGTTCAAAAGATCTGCCGATGCGATGCTGGAGCTTTGGCATCAGGCGCGGCAAGAAACATCCTTGCCCGATGGCGTTGAGGCGGTGTGCCGGATCGGCTGTCACATGGACCTGTGGCCCCAACTCGGCAAGCCCCTGTTTGGCGCTCTTTACAGGGACCGCACATCGCTTGCCCTCTCCGCCTGGCCCGGCGAGCAGGTGGAACTGGACCGTTGGCTCGGTACGGGCCTCGTGGATGCTGCGCTCACCTACAACCCTGCTGCCCATGACAATCAGACGGTGCACGCCCTGGCGCCGGAAAACCTGATCTTGGTGTCTGACCGGAAGGTCAGCCCGGCACGATTTGACCCGGCCTATGTATACGTGGATCTGGGTGATGATTTCGGGCGCCGCCATGCTGCAGCCTATGCGGATGCGGATACCGCCAAGGTCACCTTCGGTTCTGCCGTGTGGGCACTGGATCACATCTTGACGCATGAGGGCTCGGCTTATCTGCCGGAACCGCTCGCAGAGCCTCATTTGGCGGCCGGGCACCTGCATCGTGTGGCTGATGCGCCGGTGTTCAGCCGTCCCACCTACCTCATCACCAATGAAGCGGCCGGCATGGACTGGTCGTGGCTTCTGAACCTTCTGGAGCAACTCGGTTCGGCGGGGATGAACAATTAGCCTTGCATGTTGTTTCATCAGCGGTCTTTAGTTGCCCCTTGACTGCAACGGAGCCAAGCAGCCGATGTCGATTGAAGTCTGGATAGCATTTGTGGTTGCAAGCGGGGTATTGCTGGCAGTGCCGGGCCCCACGGTTATGCTGGTGGTAAGCTATGCTCTGGGGCGTGGCAAACAGACGGCGTGGGCCACGGTGCCCGGGGTCACGCTTGGGGACTTTACAGCCATGACGGCCTCGCTGATGGGCGCAGGCGCCGTGCTTGCGGCCTCGGCAACATTGTTCACGGCCCTAAAGCTGGCCGGGGCGGCTTACCTGATCTGGCTCGGCATCGGTTTGTGGCGGGCAAAGCCGGAACTGGCCGGCTTGGAGAAAACCTCCGCCAGCAACAGCAACCGCGCGATGTTCTGGAATGCTTATATTGTGACCGCACTCAACCCGAAGAGCATCGTGTTCTTTGTGGCGTTCGTGCCTCAATTCGTGAACCCGTCTGCGCCTGTGTTGCCGCAGTTCGTCATCCTGGAAACAACCTTTCTGGTTTTGGCGGCTTTAGGCGCTGCCATATGGGCCGTCTTGGCCGGCCATCTGCGCGAGCGTTTCCGGCGTCCGGAAACTTTGCGCAAAGTAAACAGGGCGGGAGCCAGTTTTCTCATTGGCGCCGGTGTTTTGACGGCGGCAACCCAACGATAAGAAATGGCGCCCTGCAGGAACGTGCAGGACGCCAGAACGGCAGGGTCGGGTTTAGCCCACCACGTATTTGCAAGGCTTAGCCTTGGCGATGCAGACCCAGCGCTGGCCGGCCTTCGCGCAGTTGACCTTCTTGGATTTGGCGATGTTCCAAACAGACCAGGCGAGGCCGCGGCTGTTCTTCACCTTGATCGTCCAGGACTTTTTGGACTGTGCCTGAGAGGCTGCCTTGGTCGGGGCGTGGACTTTAACTTGAGTTGAGATGCGCTTGCACTGATATGCCGAAGCCGACGTGGTCAGAGCCGGCAAAGACAAAGCCACGATCGCGGCAACAAGAGTGAGATTGAGGGTTTTCATTGGTGCGTTCTTTCCTTTGTTATTGCACCCTCTCCGGGGTAGGGGGGCGTCTATACTCACCTTCGTTTGAATGAAGTGTGAGCATCAATTTCAGCCCAGGTTCAGAAACGCTGCCCGGTCAGCCGCCGCGCTCGTCGGGCAAATAGGAGAACGCCCAGTCATTGTAGTTTTGCCCGCCGCGAAACCAGTTCGGGTCGTCGCCACCTTCGGGTAGATGATCCCAGGCCGGCTTCAGGCCCTTGGCATGGGCGCGCTTCACGAAGAGACGGCGTTGTTGGCTGAGGCGGATCTCTGCCGCCAAAGCATCGCTGTCCCACTTCCCGTCAGCCTCCGCATGGAAGGCCGCAACAACCTCTGCATGAGACGCCTCTTCGGCCAGATTGATCGTTTCGTCCGGATCGCCCTCCAGGTCGTAAAGTTGGTCCGGATCGCCCTTGCTGGTGATGAACTTGAAACGGCCGCGGCGGATCATGAAGATGGGCGCCAGAATGCCTTCGCACAGAAGTTCCGCATAGACCGGGCGTTCGGGCTCCGCGCTGCCATTGGCCATATAGGGCGTAAGATCGGTGCCGTCCAACGGCTCCACAGCGCTCTCCCAAGCGCCGTCGCTGCCCAGGCTCGCACAGGTGGGCAGAAGATCGAGCAGAGACGCAAACTCCCGCACTCTGCCCGGCTTGAACCGTCCTGGCGCATGGACAATCAACGGGACGCGCAAAGCCTGCTCAAAGAAGGTTTTCTTCAGCCACAACCCACGCTCGCCGAGCATCTCACCATGATCTGAGGAGAAGATGATGACTGTGTTGTCTGCAAGCCCCGACATGCGGAGGGCCTCGAGCAGGGCGCCGACCTGATCGTCGATATAGCTCACCGATCCGTAATAGGCTCTGCGCGCACGCATGACCACGTCGTCCGTTATGTCCGCTGCGGCGAGCCCGTGCTGCTGCAAAACGCGCAGACTGTGAGGGTCCGCTTTGTCCGCGCCGAGCAGGCCTACACGAGGCGGCGGCACCTCAAGCCCGTCATAGCGCTCCCAATGCGACCGCTTGCACAGATAGGGGTCATGTGGATGGGTATAGGACACATGAAGAAACAGTGGTCGCGCATCGGATGAGCGTGCCGCATCATAGATCTCGCGCACGGCCCGGTGGGTGACCTCGTCATCATAGTCAATCTGCACGGACCGGGCGCAGATCCCTGAGCGGGTGAGCATGCGTATGTCAGTTGCCCCTTTAAATCCGGTCGCCTCCCAGTCGGCTGTCCATTCAAAGTCAGCCGGGTAAAGGTCGCTGGTCAGGCGCTTTTCAAATCCATGCAACTGGTCTGGCCCCACAAAGTGCATCTTGCCGGATAGACAGGTCTGGTAGCCCAAGTCGCGCATATAGTGAGCGTAGGTCGGTATGGAGGCCGGCATTTCGGCGGCATTGTCGAACGCGCCAATTTTGGAGGCAAGCAGCCCGGTGGCCATGGAAAAACGAGAGGGAGCGCAGAGTGGAAAGTTGCAATAGGCCGTGTCAAAGACAACCCCGGTCTCCGCCAGCCAATCGATGTTCGGAGCCTGGCAAATCGCGTCGCCGTAGGGGCGGAGCACATTGGCGGCCAATTGGTCTGTTTGAATGAACAAGATGTGGGGTTGGGTCTTGCTCATGGCGGTTGGTCACTCCAAATGAGCGCTTTCGGTCAAGCCAGCCGGGGCGCGCAGGAACAAAAGCGTCAGGACTGCAAGGACTGCGGGGAACACCGCCAGTGCCTGCAAGGTCAGCGTCGCATTGCCCACAAGATCATAGGCCAAGCCCACAGGCAAGGGTCCAAGCGATGCCCCGAACACACCCACCATTTGTCCGGTGCCTTGGATGCTGCCCAAATGCTTGCGGCCGAAATAGCGCGGCCAGATGTAACCGAACATTGTCATGCTGAGCGCATTGTTAAGGCCAAACATCAAGGCGTAGACCACGCCGGTGGTGAAGGACGTCACAAACGTTATGCCCGCCAGGTTGAGCGCAGTAACCACAAGACCGAGGGCCAGAACGTAGCGGGTGCGCAGCTTGTCAAACATCCTGCCCACCACCGGCATCATGCAGACCATTGTGAGAGCAGAGATGGTGAAAAGACTGGCCGCGGCTTGCTTGCTGAGGCCCTGATCCGTGACAACGGTCACCTGGTAGAAATGCAGAGTGGTGACCAGCATGGCGATGGCGAACCACACCGCAGAAAGAATGTAGAAGGTGGACGTGCGCAGGGCTTCGGTGAGGGAGAGGCCGGAGATTTCCGCGTTTGAGCCACTGCCCTCTTCAGCGTCGGTGAGGGCCTCGCCGTCGGGCCTAAGGTTCACATCTTCCGGTTTGTCGAAGACCAGCAGCAAGAGGGGCGGCAGCATCGTGACCCAGGTGATGAGGCCCATCGCGTACCAGGCATTGCGCCAGCCGATCTCGTTGACCAGATATTGAGACAGGGGCGGATGGACAGCCATGGAGGCCCCGAAGCCAAGCGCCATCAGGCTCATGGCCAAGCCCCGGTTCAACGTGAACCATTGGGAAACCAGATTGGCACAGCCCATCATCAAGGAGCCTTGGCCAAAGAACCGCATGAGCGCAAAGCCCACGGCCAACCAAAGAAAGTTCGCTGCGGCGCCGAAGAAGAAACAGGCGGCCCCCAGGGCCAGCACAATGGCCAAAAGACCCTTGCGCGGGCCCCATCGGTCGATCAGCCGACCCATTTGCGGCAACATGAACGCCGCGGCCAAAGTGGCTAGGCCATAGGCTGTTGCCATGGTTGCGCTCGAGATGCCGAGTTCGGAGCCAATGGGCTCCAGAAACACGCTGAAGGTGTGCGATTGTCCCGGCCCGCTGGAAAACACGCCGAAGCTGCCAACGAACACGATGACCCAGCCGTAGAAGAACCGGCCGTTGCAAGCCTTAACGATCGCTTGGCGCATATAGCTGCCCACCCCGCCTTCTTAGGTCATCCACTTATTGGCATGGATCCGCAATCTACACCGGGCCTGTAAACGTTCAAGAGGTAGATAGCCCGACAGGCGGGAACGCTTTCGCCGCAGCAGGTTTTATGGGCTTGGCAGAAAAGTCATGGTAGAGGACGGCATGGATCGGGTCGACATTCTCATTATCGGCGGCGGCTTGACCGGGCTGGCCGCGGCGGCAGCGCTCTCCCAAGAGCGCAAGGGACCTGCGTTTCGGGTCGCCCTGATCGATGCCGGCGATCCGGCCAAGCAACGCGACGCGGCGTTTGACGGCCGCGCCAGCGCGATTACCGCAACCTCCAAACGTATGTTTAAGGCGCTTGGTGTGTGGACCGATCTGGCAGCAGATGCCCAGCCCATGGACAAGATCGTTGTGACCGATTCCCGTCTGGATGCTGCGGCCAGACCTGCCTTGCTGCAGTTTGACGTGGGTGATTTCCCTGGTGAGCCCTCCGCCTATATGATTGAGAACCGCCATCTGTACGGCGCGCTTTATGATCACTTGGTGGCACGTGGCAACATTGAGATTCTGGCCGGCGCCCGGGCGACGCAGTTTGAGTTTGAAACCGCTCAGGCTTCGGTGCATCTGGAAGATGGGAACACCAGAGCAGCTCCGTTGATTGCCGCCGCCGACGGGCGCGGCTCGCCGCTGCGGGAAGCTGCAGGCATTGAGACCGTCAATTGGGCCTATCCGCAAAGTGGGATCGTGACCACGGTCGAACATGCCAAGCCCCACCAAGGCCGGGCAGAGGAGAACTTCTTGCCTGCCGGTCCGTTCGCGATTTTGCCGCTGAAAGGCAACCGCTCGTCTCTGGTGTGGACAGAAGAGAGCCAGATCGCTGACCGGATCATGCAGCTTGACGATGAAGGTTTTCGGCTTGAGCTTGTGCGCCGCTTCGGCAACCATCTGGGAGAGGTGTCGCCAGTAGGCCCGCGCTTCAGCTATCCGCTCTCCATGCATGTGGCGCGCAGCTACGTGGCGCCGCGGCTGGCGCTTCTGGGAGATGCAGCCCACGGCATTCATCCGATTGCGGGCCTCGGCTTCAATCTGGCGCTGCGTGATGTGGCGGCCCTGTGCGATGTGTTGCAGACGCAGGCACGGCTTGGGCTCGACATCGGGTCTGAAGCGGTGCTTGAGCAGTATGAAGCCTGGCGCCGCTTTGACAATCTTAAGGTTGCGCTCCTGTCCGATGGTCTGAACCGGCTGTTCTCAAATGACAATCAGGCCTTGCGCGCTGCGCGCGATCTTGGGATCACGGTGGTCAATCAGCTCAATCCGCTGAAGCGCTTTTTCATGCGCGAAGCGGCCGGCCTAAACGAGCGCCTGCCGCGTTTGATGCAGTGAAACGGGAGCTGTTCTGGCAAGAGAAATGGTGCCGCATGGGTGACTTGAACACCCGACCTACGCATTACGAATGCGCCGCTCTACCAGCTGAGCTAATGCGGCACTCTCGCCAGGATCTGACGGGCGACCTCTTACCCTCAAAACTGCGTCAGTGCAAGCTGAACGACCTGCCTTAGCGCGAGAACATTCCCTGATACCAGGGCTTGCTGGCCTCTTTTTGCGCCTCCTCCGGAGTGGGCGGGCCGGGATCATCCGGACGGTGCATATCCACAGGGTCATCGCCTGTCTCGTCGACCTTCGCCTCTTGTTCTTTGGGGGCCTCCTCGGCGCCGTTGGTGGCGGTTTCGGTCTTTTCGTCAGGGACCGGCTCTGCTTCGACAACCTTTTCTTCGGCCGGCTCCGGCTCGGGCTCAGGTTCAGGCTCGGTTTGCGGTTCCGCTTCCGGTTCTGGCTCCTTGGTTTCCTCAGCGGCGGGTTCCATCTCGATGGTTTCCGCCGCCGGCGCGTCCTCGGCAGCCTCAGGCTCGTCGATCAAATCGGCTTCAGCCACAGGAGGTTCCGGTTCGGCGCGCGTAAGCGCCTCCGGGGGCACTTGCCACTGAAACGCGTCCAACTCGCCGGTGATCGGGGAGACCGGCAACCAGGCTTTCGAAACGTGCCCGTCCGCGACCCAGGCGGGATCGCGTGGGGCCCGAACGGCGCGGGACAGCCACTCGCGGGCGCGGCCCTTGTCGCCAAATTCGCCCTGTTCGATTTCAGCCATCAGCTCGCACACGCGCACCGGCGGCCGGTCTTCGCTAAAAGGCGCCAGGGCGGCGCGTGCGTCTTTCCAGTCTTGAGCATCGATGCAGGCAACAGCCAGAGCTATGGCGCCTTCAAGCCCCCCGCCATGCTTGTTGGTGAGGGTCTTGATGCGCTTCTGCCGGTCTTGCGGGGAATCGCCAGAGCGCAGGAAAGCATAAACCTCCGCCACATCCGGGTGAGGCATGAGCTTCCAGGTTTTCTCCAAGAGGCGGGAGGCTTTGCGGATGCTTTGCTGGCTGGACAAGATGCGCCCGGCCACCACGGCGGCCGGCACCAAATCCGGAGCGGCCCGCAAGGCCCGCTCGGCCAGAGACAGCGCTTCATCCGGGCTGCCTTCCTCAAGCTCTATGGCTCTGGCCGTTTGAACAACCGCCTGCAGCCGGCTCTCTTCGTCCTTACTCAGGATGCCGGCCGTGCGTTGATTGTCCAGCGTCGTGCCCACCGCCGGCCATTCGCCGCCTGCCGATTGAAAAGCCAACATCGCTTTCGATGCCCACACCAGGCCGGAATTGAGCTCAAGCGCTTTGGAGGCCATGGCGCGGGCTTTATCCATGTCGCCGTCCTGACGTGCCTGCGTGAAGAGACCTCTCAAGCCAAGCGCCTCAGTGTCCTTTGCCTGAGCCATGGCTTCAAACACATGGGTGACGGTGCTTTGGTCCCCGCGGAGCTGCGCGGCCTGTGCTTTCAGGAGCTGTGCGAGGGGATCATCGCCCGCCAGGGAGCTGGCCTTGCGGGCATACTTGGTGGCCAGCGTGCTGTCGCCTGCACCAACCGCGATAATCCCCTTGGTGAGGGCTTCGTGGACGGTTTCCTGCTTGCGCCTTGAGAAGAATCCGGACAACGCACCTGGGATGTTGAAGACCTGCCTGATCAGCGTCCAGGTCAGGATGATCACAAACAAGACGATTGCGAGCAGAATGAGCGCAACCATTATGGAGATTTCAACGGTGTATCCCAGCCAATCGAAGGTCAGAGTGCCTGGTCGTTCCGCCAACCAGACGGCGCCGGCCGCAAGCAGGGCAATGATGACAAACCGGATGATCATGTTCCACATTGATCATCACCCTCCCGTCTTACTGTTGGCCGCCAGGTGTTCCATGGTCTTGGCAGAAAGCGCCGCAACATCACGGTCAAGAGCCACTCTGGATTTGGCTTCGGTGAGCCAGGCAGCCAGCGCTTCGGGGAGCGTTTCCGGCACAGTGTCGGCGAGTTGCACCATCTCGCCCAATTGGCCTTTTTGCGCCAATGCCCCAAGTTCGTCGCCCAGCTTTGTCCAATCCTTGGTGCCCGACGGTCGGATTTTTATGACCGAGGATAGCCGGCTCTGCAAAGAAGAGAGGAAAGAGGAAGGCGCCGCTTGCTCCGTTGCGTCTTCTGCGGGCGCTTGACCTGTCAGGGCGCTGCGGACGGTCTGGAATTTCTCCAGTATGGCCTTGGCTGTTGGAACGCCGGTATTGGCCACGGCCGCCAGGGCGCCCAAGTTGGGGTCAGACGCCAGTGCCGGCTCCAGGACCGCCAGAGCGGATGCGAAGGGCTGGCCGGCTTGTGCATTACTGGTGAGCTCGCTCAGCGCTTGAACCATGCGGTCACGCGTTGCCCGTTCACCTGCCGTCGCTGCATTGGCCTCCTGGGCTTTCAACGCTTCGGCCAAGTTCGACTTCAGGGTTGTCACGGCCTGATCGAGCTGTCCAAGTTTCTCGGCAACGGCGGGGTCGGCTTGCGGCTGCGTGGACGCGGTCTCCAGCTTGCGCTCAAGTTCGGCGAGCTTCAGCGTCAGGCCCGAAATCTGCGCTTGAGCCGCCTTCACGCTTTCACTTGCGTCTCCCGTGAGCGACGAAGCGCTTTCCGCTGCCGCGGAAATTGCGGTTTTGAGTTCACTGATGCCGGTTTGAGCGGACTTCAGCTCCGTGCTCATCTGTTCGGACGCTTGTTGCGCACCCTGCGCCACACTCATGGCGTCGCTGGCAGCGGATCTCGCAGCCCCGGCTTGATTTAATGCCTGTGCGGCTTGCTCAGCAGCCTTCTGCGCGAGGCTTGCCGCCTCGTTGGCCTTGGCAGTGGCTTGGTCCGCAGCGGCGGAGGCCGTGTCGTCAATCTTCTTGTTTAACGCGTCGATTTGGGCGGTCAGCTTTGTGAGGGTTTCAGAAACGGAGGCGTTGGCGGCTTCCAGGTTGGCCAGTCTGGATTGCAGCTCGGCGAGCTGTGCGGCCTGCTGCTCAGAGGTCGCCGATGGGAAATAGTTGGCCCCCACATCTTTGTAGAGCCACGCGCCTCCCACAGCGCCGGTCACCAGGAGACCCGCAACGCCCGCGGCAATAAGCTTGCCCCGCCCGCTGCGCTTAGCCTCATCGGCGGGTTTGTCCGCTTCGGGTTCATCAACCGCCGGCTCAGCCGTCTCTTCGGCCTTCGTTTCGGTGTCCTCGGCGTCTTGCTGCTCGACGGTCTCGTCACTGGCTTCCGCTGGGGCGGCTTTTGCCTCTTCCGCAGACGGATCTGCGTCAGCCTGGGGCTCGTCCGGCTGTTCAGCAACTTCGCTTGCCTCAAGATCGATTACAGGGGCTTTGGCGGCCTGCCGGCGCCGCCCACCGCTGGTACCTTTGCGCTGTGCCATTTTTGGCTGGAGATCCTTTGCCACGTTCCCGGCAGCCGGATTGAATAGAATTTCGCCGGTGCCTGCTGTTGTTTATTGCCCTTAATATATACCCACAACCTTAAATCTAAAGGACATAAGACCAATCAGACGGCGCCAATGGCCTGAAGAAGACTGTCTTCATTCGGTTCCGGAGCGATGATCAAGCTCTTTAGCTTAACTCCGGACCCAAGACTTGCTGAAACAGCCTCTGCCACGGCGGTTGAAAGACAGCAATGCGTCAAACTTGAGGCCACGCTGGTGAGATCGGCAACAGCGAGACATTTTGCCCAGATCCGCGCCGTGCGCGGCGAGAACAGCACAACACCATCCACCGCGCGGTCCTTGAGTGCCTGGAGCACCGCGTCAGGCAGCTCTTGGGCAGGCTCGGCGTTGTAAAGCGGCAGACGTGTGCACAGGAAGCCGGCCTTCTCCAGTTTGCTCTTAAGGTCGCCGGAAATGACGGTGCCGGAAGGATAGAACACGGGGCCCTCTGCCGGATCCAACTCCTTAAGGGCCAGGGCGGTCAGGGCCTCCAGATCACCGTGGGCCGTTCGAATGTCCGTGAAACCGGCAGACTTAGCCGCTGTGGCGGAGGCAGGTCCCACTGCAAAGACGGGAACTGATGTCAAGCGGTCGTGGCCTGGGAGAATGGTCAGAGCACGGATGCTGTTGGCGCTGGTGACCAGGATGGCTTGCCACCTGGTTGAGGGCAACGTGATGCCGGGGAGGTTGTGAATGCGGATCAGCGGAGCGGCAAGGGCGCTGTGTCCGGCGCTCTCCAGTTTTGAGATGAGCTTGCTCGCATCTTCCGCTGGTCGGGTGACGATGAACCGCATGGCAGGTTAGGCGCTGAAGATATCCGGGCCGGCATCCGCCTTCAGTTGCGCGCCGGCATCGCGGCCCATAGCCTCGGCATCCTGGAGCGTGCCGCTGCGCTCGGTCTCGAAATAGCGCTCACCATCCTCTGAAAGCACACAGGCGCGCAGGCGCAGCTCGGACCCTGAAATTTCCGCAAGCCCTGCCAACGGTGTGCGGCAAGAGCCGTCAAGCACGGCCAGGAACGCCCGTTCTGCGGTTACGGTGATTTCCGTTGCCTCATCATTGAGGGGCTTCAGCAGATCGCGCGTGGCACTGTCGTTGGCGCGAACCTCGACACCAATGGCCCCTTGCGCAACGGCAGGAAGCATCTCATCGGGCGAAATTGGTGCCGTGACAAGATCGCTGCGGCCCAACCGGTTGAGGCCTGCGCAGGCCAAGAACGTTGCGGCTGCAACCCCCTCTTCCAGCTTGCGCAGGCGGGTTTGCACATTACCGCGGAAGGGCACGACCTCAACATCCGGCCTCAGCCGGCGCAATTGCGCCTGGCGGCGAACGGACGACGTGCCCACAACCGCGCCTTCGGGCAGATCGGAAATGGACGCATGGTGTGCACTGATGAAACCGTCGCGCACATCCTCGCGCGTCAACAGGCAATCAATGATCAATCCGGGAGGCAGCTCGGCCGGCATGTCTTTCATGGAGTGCACGGCCATGTTCAGGCTGCCGTCATAGAGCCCGTCCTCGATCTCCTTGGTGAAAAGACCTTTACCGCCGATCTCCGCCAGGGGCCGGTCCTGTATCTTGTCCCCGGTGGTCTTGATAATAACGATCTCCACGTCCTCCGGCGCCAGACCGTGAGCGGCCACCAGCTTGTCGCGCACCTCCTCAGCCTGAAGCAGGGCCAGGGGCGAACCACGTGTACCAATACGCAAGCGGCCAGATTGCACACTTCTCTCCTTTCTGTTTTAAGCATCCCGCAGAGGGTGCCGGTTGGCATCTTCTAGCACCAAAGGCAGGCAAAAGTGGACCGAGAATTAACACTATTGGGCATTGAAACCTCGTGCGATGAAACCGCGGCCGCCGTGGTGCGGCGCCCGCCGTCGGGTCCGGGTGTTGTTCTGTCCTCTCAGGTCCTCTCCCAGTTGGAAGATCATGCCCCCTATGGCGGCGTGGTCCCCGAACTTGCCGCTCGCGCTCATGTGCTCCATCTGGACCGCCTGGTTGAGGCGGCGATGGCAGAGGCGGGTGTCACGTTTTCCGATCTTGATGGTGTGGCCGCCACGGCCGGCCCGGGCCTTATTGGCGGGCTGCTGGTGGGGTTGACCACAGCGAAAGCGATTTCCTGGACGCACGGGCTCCCGCTCTTGGCGGTCAACCACCTGGAAGGGCATGCCCTGACCCCGCGCCTTACGGACGGCGTGGCGTTCGCGTATCTCTTGTTTCTGGCATCCGGCGGCCATACCCAGCTTTTGAGTGTTGAAGCGCCGGACAAGTATGTGCGTCTGGGCACGACGATTGATGATGCCCTCGGTGAGGCGTTCGACAAGGTGGCCAAGCTGTTGGCTCTTGGATATCCGGGCGGACCGTTGGTGGAACAGGCGGCCAGCGTTGGCAGCGCAGAGCGGTTCTCCCTGCCGCGTCCGCTGATTGGAGATAGCAGCTGCAACTTTTCGTTCTCCGGCCTTAAGACCGCCGTGCGGCGGATGGCGCAGAGCCTTGAGCCGGTCACCGAGACCGACGTTGCGGACATTTGCGCAAGCTTCCAGGCTGCGGTGATGGAGGTGGTGGCTGATCGCTGTGGCCGGGCGATGGAGCTGTTCCGGCAGAGCCACCCGAATGCGGACGCCACGCTCGTGGTTGCCGGCGGGGTGGCTGCCAACAAGGCGCTGGCCGGTGTGTTGCATCAGGTTGCCGATGCTGCGGGGTTCAAGCTGATCGTCCCCCCACAATGGCTGTGCACCGACAATGCGGCCATGATCGCCTGGGTGGGGGCGGAGCGCCTGGCATTGGGCCAGGCTTGTGCCCTTAACGCGTCCGCACGAGCCAGGTGGCCTCTCGATAGCGCGTCGGAGCCTGTGCTAGGGTCGGGCAAGGCTGGAGCGAAGGTTTAAGCGCATGGCGGCGGCGATTGATACTGTGGGCGTGGTGGGGGCCGGTGCCTGGGGCACGGCATTGGCCGCGGTGGCCAGTCGCGCTGGGCGGAAGACGGTCCTGTGGGCGCGCGAGCCCGAAGTCGTCGACGCCATTGCCGCTGAGCATGAAAACACCGTGTTTCTGCCTGGCATTAAACTGGATCCGGCGATTTCAGCCTCCAATGCATTTGCCGATCTGGAGCCCGCAGACGCTCTGCTCCTGGTGGCGCCGGCGCAGGCCACCCGGGCCGTCACCAAGGCCTTGGCGCCGTATGTGGCGAGCGGCACCCCCGTGGTGATCTGCGCCAAGGGCATTGAGCAGGGATCGGGCGCGCTGTTGAGCGCTGTGGTGAGCGAAACTCTGCCGCAAGCAGAGGTGTCGGTGCTGTCCGGCCCGAGTTTTGCCGCCGACGTTGCCAATGGGCTTCCGACCGCCGTGACCCTGGCCAGTACGTCTCTGACGGCGGCCAGGCGGCTTGCCGATGCATTGGCGATCCCTTCGTTCCGGCCCTATCTGTCTGACGATGTCGTTGGGGCTCAGGTGGGTGGTGCGCTCAAAAACGTGTTGGCCATCGCGTGTGGAATTGTGGAGGGCAAAGGGTTCGGCGCCAGCGCCAGAGCGGCGCTCACTGCGCGGGCCTTCGCGGAACTTCAGCGCTTTGGGGTGGCGCAAGGCGCTAAGGCGGAGACCCTCGGCGGGCTCTCCGGATTGGGCGATCTCATCTTGACCTGCAACAGCGCCCAGTCGCGCAACATGTCTTTGGGCCTGGCGCTTGGCCAGGGCCGAACCCTGGAAGAGGTGTTGGGAGCGCGCAATTCCGTCAGCGAGGGCGTGCACACCGCCGGTGTTGTGGTGGAAATGGCGGAAAACCTGGGGATAGACTTGCCCATATCCACCGCCGTGCACAACATTGTCTCCGGCCAGGCCAGCGTGGATGATACAATTGAGAGTTTGCTGACCCGGCCGATCCGGACCGAAACCTAAACTTCAGGAGAATAGCCGTTATGTTGTATGCGTTGATCTGCACGGACAAACCAAAGTCCGTGGATCTGAGAATGAGCGTGCGCCCAGATCATGTGGCGTTCTTGCAAGGGCTTGGCGACAAGTTGAAAGCAGGCGGCCCGTTTCTCACCGAAGAAGGCTCCCCGTGCGGCAGTCTTGTGGTGATCGAGGCGGACAGCCGGCTTGATGCTGAAGCCGTTGCGGCGGAAGACCCCTACGCAAAGGCGGGCCTGTTTGAGAGCGTTGAGATCAAACAGTGGAACTGGATTTTGAAGAACCCGGAGGAGTAGAGCATGGCCTATTGGCTGTTTAAGTCAGAACCCGACAAATGGTCTTGGGACGAACAGAAAGCCAAGGGCGATGTGGGCGAAGAATGGGACGGCATCCGAAACTATCAGGCGCGCAACAATATGCGCGAGATGAAGATTGGGGATCTCGGGTTCTTCTATCATTCCAATGCCGGGAAGGATGTGGTCGGCATCGTTGAGGTGTGTGCGCTCTCTCATCCAGATTCCACCACCGATGATGAGCGTTGGGATTGTGTGGACGTGAAAGCGATCTGCGATATGCCGAACCCGGTGACCTTGGCGGACGTGAAGGCCAATCCAAAACTGGAAGAGATGGCCTTGGTCAAAATGGTTCGTCTTTCCGTTCAGCCGGTGCGCCCTGATGAATGGGCCGAGGTGTGCCGTATGGGGGGCTTGAAGGACTTTCCAACTTCTGAATGACGGGTTCTGCAGATTGTGATAGTTATCCGTACGGTTAACTATAGGAGGGCAGCGTGATGGAGTTTGCCGGGATCAACTATTGGGCTGTGTTGGCGGCAGCTGTTGCCGCCTTCATGTTCGGGGCTGCCTGGTATGGCGGATTGAGCAAGCAGTGGATGGCGGCCGTTGGCCTCGCCGAACCGCCGAAGCCGAACCCGGTCGTGTATGGGATGACTTTTGGTTGCCAACTGGTCATCGCCTGGGTGCTGGCCGGGGTTATGGGCCATCTTTCGCAGGTTTCGCTTATGGGCGGCATCATTTCGGCGCTCTTCATCTGGTTCGGGTTTGTGGCGACGACACTGATGGTCAATCATCGCTTTCAAAGCGCTCCCTGGTCGCTCACCCTCATCGACGGGGGTCATTGGCTTGGGGTGCTGGTGATCATGGGTGCCGTGATCGGGTTGATCGGGGTCTAAGCGTCGTGCAGTTTTTGGCTGTCTCGTTCTGAGAGGAGCCAGGTGCGGAAACTGCGGGCGTGAGCGCTTTCCGGTTGGTTATAGCGGCGCACCAGGTGGTAGCCAAAACGGGTCTTGAGGCTGGCGTCTAGAGGCTTGACCAGCCGCCCTGTAGCCAGATCATCATCGACAAAGTTGCGCCAGCCAAGCGCCACGCCTTGGCCGTTGCGAGCCGCCTCGATCAGAAGCGGATAGGCATTGCACTGGAAACTGCGCTGTTCACCGGTCAAGCCCACCCCGTTCTCCGTGAGCCAGATGGACCAGTTCATCCAGTTCCAGCGCTCATAATCCAGATCGATCAAGGCAGCCGAGGCCAGATCAGATGGCGTGCTCACCGGACCGAAGCGCTCAAGATAGCTCGGTGCGCAGACCGGGAAGATTTCCTCCTCGATGAACATTTCGCACTCATAGCCCGGCCAACTTCCGTCGCCATGTATGATGGCCAGCTCGACCGGGTCTGCAAAACAATCGTCGATCCGGTCTGAGGCGGTGAGGCGAATGAGAATGTCGGGGAAGAGTGCCTGAAATCTGTGGAGGCGCGGGGCGAGCCATAGGGCAGCGACTGACTCATCGGTGGCCACATGCAACGGCTTGCCTTGGCCCCCGGCGCCTCCCCGAACGGTGTTGGCCGCGCTGAGGAGGTGCCCGAGCGCGACGGCGACGCTGTTTTGAAATGTGCGGCCCTCGTTGGTCAGACGGACCGCTTTATGGCCGCGTTCAAAAAGAGCCACGCCCATCCGGTCCTCCAGGGTGCGGATCTGTTGGCTGACGGCCGATTGGGTGATGTTCAGTTCGCCCGCCGCCTTGGTGAAGCTGCCATGGCGGGCGGCAGCCTCGAAAGCGATCAGATGATCAAGCTGGGGGAGGGCCTGCCGAAAGCTTTGCATTAGTTTTACTTACTCTAATATGGAAGAAATCGTCATTTGCGTCCTATTTAGATCAGAATTACTAATTGCAGGCGAGCGAGTAAGCAAGGCCCGGAGAGGAACACCCATGACGTCCCCCATTTTGAGATTACGGGAGGGAGATGCGAAATTTTGCATGAATCCCGCAGAATCCTTCACCATCCCGGCGCGGTTCTATACCGATCCGGATATCTATGAGATGGAGAAGGAGGCGATCTTCTATCGGAACTGGTGGTGCATGGGCCACAAATCCCAGGTGGGTTCGGCCGGGCAGTATCTGACGGCTCAAATCCATGAGCAAAACGTGTTCGTGGTGCGGGGCCGGGACGGCGAGCTGAACGCCTTTTACAATGTGTGTCCTCACCGTGGGCACGAATTGCTGGATGGCCGGGGCCGAGCCAATCTGATTGTGTGCCCTTATCACGCCTGGTCGTTTGATTTGGACGGCAGTCTGAAGGCGGCCCGCAACACGCAGGATATGCAGAGTTTCGATAAGTGCGATTTCGGCCTAAAACCGGTGCGGGTTGAGGAGTTCTGCGGGTTTGTGTTCGTTAATCTGGACCCGGATGCTGTGCCGCTGAAGGAACAGACCGAGCATCTCGAAGACGAGATTCGCCACTATTGCCCGCGCATTGAAGAGCTGGAGTTTGCACAGCGCGATACCTACGATGTGGCGTGCAATTGGAAGGTGATGGTGGACAATTTCCTGGAATGCTACCACTGCCATCCGGCGCACAAGGATTTCGTGGATCTGGTGGATATGGACACCTACCGCACCAAGGTGCATGGGATCTTCTCCAGTCAAGTGTCCGGCGCTGCGCGGTCCACAAACAGTAATGCCTACAAATTTGAGAAGGGTGATGTGGATTTCGGCTATGCCGGCTGGTTCTTGTGGCCGAACTTGACCATTTGGGTCTATCCGGGCGAGCCAAACATCTCAACTCTGCAGATGATCCCCGCAGGCCCAGGGCGCACGATCGAGTATCAGGATTGGTTTGTTCCCGGCGGTAAGGCCACCGAACAGCTCCAAGATGCAATGGATTACCAAAGAGTTGTTTTACAGCCGGAAGATGTGACGCTGTGTGAGAAAGTGCAGAGAGGTTTGAATTCAAAAGGCTATAATCAAGGACGTTTTGTTATTGATTCAGAAATGTCTGAACTTTCTGAACATGCAGTTCATCACTTTCAAAGCCTGGTTGTTAAGGCGCTCGGCGCAGAGCTGGAGGGAGTGTGATGAGCGATTGTGCTAAGTTCCGCTTCGAACTGGCTGGATGGGTTCTGTTCACCTTTTCAGCCCTGTTCTTCACCGCATCCAGCGTAAAAGCGGGCGATCCGGCCGCTATTGCCGGGAGCGCGCTGTTTTTTGTGGCCTGCATTGTCTTCATGCGCCCGCTTTTGGCCTCTCGAAAATCATAAGCGCCACATTCACCTTGATAAACTGAGGTCGAGCGGCCAAATGTGGCTGTCTGGAGTGATCGGACAGGCCCGCAGCCATGGATTCAGCGACACAGTTTATTCTCGGCGCCAGCGTCGCCGGCGTCACGCTTGGGCGCACCCTCGGGCCCCGTGCGCTGCTGGTGGGCGGCCTGCTCGGCACGTTGCCGGACTTGGATTCGTTCATTCCAATGGGCAATGCCATCGACAATATGACCTATCACCGGGGGTTCACGCACTCAGTGTTTGTGTTGACTGCGGCATCCCCTGTGCTTGCGGCGCTTCTGACGCGCACATTTGCGGCGCTCAAAGACAAGTTCGTTTACACGTGGTTTGCGGTTTGGCTTTGCCTGATCACGCACCCGATGTTGGATTCGCTCACCACATATGGAACCCAGATACTCTGGCCGCTCGGCAGTTCGCCGCCTGAGTTGTCGCCCGTTGCCTTCCCCTCGGTGTTCATTATTGATCCGATTTACACGCTGATCCTACTTGCCGGCGTGATCGCCTTCTGGAGATGGCGAGAGCGAGGGTTCAAGGTGCTCACTGTCGCCCTTGCCGCGGCGACGGTCTATCTGGGCATTGGCGCCATGGGACATATGGCCGTAAAGGCCAGGGCCGAAAGCCACCCAGCGTTTCAAGGCAAAGCGATTCATGTTCAGCCCACGCCGTTTAACATTTTGGGCTGGCAGATTCTTGGTGTGGACGAAACGGAGTATGTGTCCGCGCTCACCGGGATTGCACCCGGCTGCGCGGTTGTGCCGGTGACGCGCGGCGCCCGCACCGCTCAGCCCCCCGCAACAGAGGGGCTCTCCAACTCAGCCAAGCGCCTGGAATGGTTTACGGACGGCTTCTTCAGCTACCGGCAGGAGGGGGGCAATCTGATATTGTCGGACCTGCGGATCGGTTTCTCGCCCAGCTTTGTCTTCTCCTTTAAGGTGGCTGAAAACATTGGCGGATTGCTCAAGGCCGTTGTTCCCGAACGCCATAGAAGCGATGTCCCGCGCACCAGTCAGGTGAGCGAACTGCTGGGCCGGGTGGCCGAAACCTTGAAAACCTGCTTCTAAAACGCTCCACAAGAGTGTGAGCGCGGCGCCTTGTGGGCGGCGGAGTTGGCTGATATGCAGCCCACATGGCTAAACCGATCCGCATAGCGCCTTCAATCCTTGCCGCGGACTTCTCCCGCTTGGCCGAGGAAGTCCGTGCCATCGACGAGGCCGGCGCCGATTACATCCACTTGGACGTCATGGATGGGCATTTTGTCCCAAATATCAGTTTTGGGCCAAGTGTTATCAAATCGTTAAGAAACTGCACGGATAAACTGTTCGATGTGCATTTGATGATTGCGCCGGTGGACCCTTATCTAGAGGCGTTCGCCGATGCCGGAGCCCAAATCATCACGTTCCATTGGGAGGCCGGGGCTCATTCTCACCGCACCATGCAGGCCATTAGAGCTTTAGGGTGCAAAGTGGGGATGGCGCTCAATCCGGCTACGCCTGCGGAGGTGGTTGCGCCGCTCATTGAGGATCTGGATCTGATCCTCGCCATGACGGTTAATCCGGGCTTTGGTGGTCAGTCGTATATTGCCGGTGTGGGTGACAAAATCTCCACGTTGCGGCAAATGATCGACGCATCCGGGCGCGACATTGATCTAGAGGTGGATGGCGGCATCAGTTTTGAGACCGCCGGCAAAGCGATTGAAGCAGGTGCGGATGTTCTGGTGGCAGGAACGGCAACATTTCGAGGGGGTCCCGCGCACTACGCGGAGAACATCGCTCGAATGCGC
>JANQOW010000029.1 GCA_028285595.1 Hyphomicrobiales bacterium | reverse complement strand
CGCAGATCCGGAGCTGGAAGCGCCTCAGCCTCTGGTCGAGATGCCCGACCCGGTTCCATCGGCTCCTGAACCCATGGCTCCGGAAGCCCCTGCGCCGGTCGCGTTTGCCGCAGACCGGGAGCCGGCAGCCCCTCAGCCCATGGTGCAGTTGCCTGACCCGGTTCCATCGGCTCCCGAACCCATGGCTCCGGAAGCCCCTGCGCCGGTTGCGTTTGCCGCAGATCCGGAGCTGGAAGCGCCTCAGCCCTTGGTGCAGATGCCCGACCCGGTTCCATCTGCTCCTGAACCCATGTCTCTGGAAGCCCCTGCGCCGGTTGCGTTTGCCGCAGATCCGGAGCTGGAAGCGCCTCAGCCTCTGGTCGAGATGCCCGACCCGGTTCCATCGGCTCCTGAACCCATGGCTCCGGAAGCCCCTGCGCCGGGTGCGTTTGCCGCAGATCCGGAGCTGGAAGCGCCTCAGCCCATGGTTGAGATGCCTGACCCGGTTCCATCGGCTCCCGAACCCATGGCTCCGGAAGCCCCTGCGCCGGCTGCGTTTACAGCGGATCCAGAGCCGGCAGCGCCTCAGCCCCTGGTTGAGATGCCTGAGCCGGTTCCATCGGCTCCTGAACCCATGGCTCCCGAAGCCCCAGCGCCGGTTGCGTTTGCCGCAGATCCGGAGCTGGAAGCGCCTCAGCCTATGGTGCAGATGCCTGATCCGGTTCCGGCGGCTCCTGAACCTGTGGCCCCAGAGGCGCCTGCGCCGGTTGCGTTTACCGCAGATCCGGAGCCGGCAGCCCCTCAACCCATGGTGCAGATGCCTGATCCGGTTGCAGTGGCTCCTGAACCCGCGGCCCCAGAGGCGCCTGCACCGGTTGCGTTTACAGTGGATCCGGAGCCGGAAGCTCCGCAGCCCGTGGCGCAGGTGCCAGACCCGGAGGCTGCATTGCCGGAGCCGGCAGTGCCGTCTCCCGATCCCTTACCTGGAGAAGCTGAACGGACAGCTCCGAAACTGGCTCCAGACGTTCCCTCGGCCGTCTCATTTACGCCCGATCTGCACTCCTCCGCCGCTGCTTCTGGTCCGGCATCTCCTGAGGTTGCGAGTGATGTTCCATCACCTGTGCCTTTTGAGGTCGCCGCGCCAGCACCCGCGCCCGCTCCATCCGTTCAAAAGCTGGCCGCCGATGTGCCGTCGGCGGTTTCCTTCGTGCCCGAACCGGACCCGGCCACGCCAGTGCCGATGCCGGCCGAGGCCGGGCCTGACCCCATCACGCCTCAGGTGGCATTTCCTCCGTTGGCGCCGGACGTGCGGGTGGGTGTGCCCTCGGACAGCTCGCCTTCGGAGGCTGCAGCGCCCGCGCCCGCGCCCGCCGCGCCGTCGCGTCCCATGGTGGCGATGCCGCCCCAGCACGATGCTGGGTTTGTCCGCAACACCGAGCCGCAAGGGCTGACCCATCCAAGCGATGAGGAGGCCGTTCTTGCCTCTGCCCTGCCGGCCGGCCAACCAGCATCGGGACCGTTCTCTGACGACGTGCTGCCGGAACCGATCCAGCACGGGCCCACGCCTGACGATCTTCCCGATGTGCCGCCTGCGGTGATCAACGCATCGGTGGCCGCACTCACCAAGGCGTTCACGCCGCAAGAGGGACATCAGCCACCCGCGGCGCTGCAGGAGCAGGTGGCGCGCCAACCCGATCCTATCGAGACTGTCACTCCACCTCTGCTGACGCCCCCCCAGGTGGAAGAGCGTCCGGCGGCGGCCATGCCGTCCGAAGCTGCCGACACGTCGCCCCCCGAACCTCAGCCGCAAGCTGCGCCGGAGTTTGAACCGGCTTCGCCTGCGCCTGCCGTTGCCGTCCCGCCCGCGCAAGAGGAGCCTGTAGAAGAGAGCGCGCCGGCAGTCCCGGCCGAGCCAACGGCACACGCCCACCCTGCCGCGCCGCAAGCCGAGCCGGTCGCAGAACCCACGCCGACGCCGGTCGCCCAGTTGTCGGAGGAGGCCTTAGAGCCCTCGGTTCCTCAGCCTGCCCTGGCGCCTCAGGACGCGGCTGACGCAGCAGCACCGGGCGAACAAGAGATCACCGAGCTTGAGGACACAGAAGCCCCGGCCGGGCTTTTGGATGAAGAGAAGGCCCAGCGTTCAGCGGAGATCGTGCGCGAGCTTCTCGACCTCATGGCTGCCCCGTCAGGCAATGTGCAACCGCAGGAGCGTGCGCTCGCCGCCGACACCCTGCACAGAATGCTGACCAAAATCCCGGATTCATCCAAGCTTGAGTTGGCTGAACGCATTGCCATCATGGATGACCCGCCGGCCATGATCGTCTCGCGCCTGGTCCTGGACAAAAACCTGGATGTGGCGGGTATGCTGATCGAAAAGGGCTCGGTGGTGAGCGATCAGGACCTCTACACCCTTGTGGACAGCAACGACATTGAGAAGTGCATCCTGATCGCGCGGCGCCGCCTGGTCTCGCCCGGTGTTGCCAATGCGCTTGTGGACAAGAACGAGCCACGTATCCTACTGGCCCTGGTCCGTAACCCCGAAGCCAGCCTGTCACCGTCGATCCTCCAGCGCCTCACCGACCTTGCGCGCACTCAGCCCGACCTACAGGCGCCGCTGGTCACCCGTCCGGATATGACACCGCAGGTGGCTTTCGATCTTTTCTGGGCCTTGCCGACGGAACTCAGGCGCTACGTCTTCTCCCGCTTCCTCACCGATTCCGGCATGCTGGAGCGCATCTTGCGCGTGACCATTGCGGCCGAAGAGGGAGACCTGGGCGAAGATGTTTGGAGCGGCCAGAACTTCCCGCCCGATGAGCAGACCGCCGAGGCGGCCAGCTTGATTGAACAGGGCAAGATTGACGAGGCCACAAGGCTGCTGGCTCAGCTTGGACGGGTCAGCGAGAACAATGCCAAGCGGATCATTGTGGATCCCAGCGGTGAACCTCTGACAATCATCTTCAAAGCGCTGGGTATCTCGCGGGCTGATTTTGCCGAAACTTTGGCCCGCTGGCGTGCATCGCCGTCCGCAGTTCTGCGTGACGATCGGGACATTGAGGAGTTGAAGACGCTGTTCGATGTTCTGTCATACAACAAAGCGCGGGTTGTGCTGACTTACTGGGATTGGCTGGCGCGGAAATCCGGCAGTTCCCCCGAAGAAGATGATGCCATCCCCGCTTAGACCGTTCTTTGAGGAAGACGCATGACGTTGCGCAGTCTGATTACCGCTATTGCTGTTGTTTGCGTGTTTGTGGGCGTGGCCGGCTACAGCCTCCTGTCCGCGAACACGGCCCCAGTGGCCCAAGTGCTGGGTTCGCCCAGCGTTTATACCAAAGGCAAGGATCTGCCCAATCTGGCCGTTGACCTGACCTTCTCTCAAGATGGCGGACGTCTGGTGGCTTGGCAGAGGGATGGCACCATTCTGGCTTGGGACCTCAGCACGGGACGGGCAAAGCCTTTGGGGCGCTCTGACGCCGTTTTTGCCATGTGTGGCGCGAAAGACCTGATGTTAAAGGCAGCCCCCGGCGGCGTGCTCTCCGTGGAAACCCTGACCGGCAAAGTGGTGACCCGGCTGGAGCTGGGGCAGTTGGCGCATGTGGCTTGGGCAGGGGATTGCTCCAAGTTTGCCTTGGCCTTGAAGGACAAGAGCGAAATTGAGCTGTGGGACGGCCGTCAGCTCTTCCACGTGGCGACAACCGCCACCTCCATGCCTTTGCGGGGCGGCCTCAGCCTCTCCTCAAATGGCGAGGAACTGGCAGCGGTCGTGGGGGAACAGGCCAGCGCTATGGGGCATAGAACCGTGATTGAGATGTTCTCGCACCAAAGCGCCGGAAAACTGGCCCGCCGGGCGCTCTACAGCGCGGCTAACAGCGCTCCGGGGCGTTGGCAGATGGTGTTCAATCCGCGCTCGCCTCACCTCTATGTGGGCTCCAGGAGTGCTGAAAAATCGGGCCTGCGCAGCTTTGAAACATCAACCGGCAGCGAAACCTGGCACCGTGCCGGCGTTGAAGCCTCCGGGGCCAGGGTCCTTGCGGTCAGCCCGGACGGGACGCTGCTGATCGGCGCAGATGACCAAGGCAAGCTGCTCGTCTGGAATGCGGCCACCGGTCAGCAACTCGCCAGCTATGAAACCGGACTGGTGGCACAATCAGTGGTATTTTCCAGGGACGGCCGCAAGCTAGCGGTTGCGCTTTTGGACGGAACCATTGCGATTTTGGACGTTGAGGCCCATTTGACCGCCCGCACTTAGTGCGCCGAGCGGACCTCACAGTTAGCCCTTCAAAGCAAGCGATTTTTTTTAAATTGTTTTTTCCCCTGTGAACATTGGGGATAGTGCTCATAACTCGCCTTCAGCACAAGATTGCCCCAAACTGGTTATCGCGTGAATCGCCGCTTGTGTTATCAGGGGCCCATGGACCCAGCACTAAACATCGCCCCAGAGGCGGCCAACGATGATGACGAAGCCTACCGTATTGCCCCGAGCAATCTGGAGGCCGAACAGGCTCTGTTGGGCGCTATTCTGGTCAATAACGAAGCCTGCGACCGGGTGACCGGCTTCCTCTTGCCGGATCATTTCCACGAGCCGGTTCACGCCCGTATTTTCGAGACGGCCTCCACCCTGATTCGGGCGGGCAAGTTGGCCTCGCCTGTGACCTTGAAGACCTATTTTGAGAGCGACGCCACACTGGCAGAGATCGGCGGCACCGCCTATCTGGCGCGCCTTGCGGCAGCGGCCACCACCATCATCAATGCTGAAGAGTATGGCCGCACCATCTATGAGCTGGCGCAACGCCGTCAGCTCATCGATATTGGCACCGACATTGTCAATGACGCCTATGAAGCCAATGTGGAATTCTCCTCGCGCGATCTGATCGAGCGCGCCGAACAGGAACTCTACGATTTGGCCGAAACGGGCAAATATGGCCAGGGCTTCCAGAAGTTTCAAACCGCACTCACCGGCGCCATCGACATGGCCGCCAATGCCTATGAGCGGGACGGGGGCCTGTCGGGCATCTCGTGTGGCCTGACGGATATTGACGAGAAGCTTGGCGGCCTGCAGCCGTCCGACCTCATCATCCTGGCGGGCCGGCCGGCCATGGGCAAAACCTCCCTGGCCACCAACATCGCCTACCAGGTGGCCAAAGCCTATCGCTCCGAACATCAGACCGACGGCACCGTGAAGGTGCTGGATGGCGGTGTGGTGGCGTTCTACTCCCTGGAGATGTCTTCAGAGCAGCTCGCCACCAGGATCCTGTCTGAGCAATCTGAGATCTCATCGGAGAAGATCCGCCGCGGCAAGATCACGGAAGCGGAGTTTCAGCGCTTGGTTCAGGTGAGCCAGGAGATGTCCACACTGCCGCTTTACATCGATGACACAGGCGGCATGACGATCTCGCAAATCGCTGCGCGCGCCCGGCGCCTGAAGCGCCAACGGGGGCTTGGGCTCATCGTGCTCGACTATATCCAACTGGTGAGCGGCTCTTCGCGCAAGGCGGCCGAGGGCAGGGTGCAGGAGGTGACTGAGATCACCACCGGTCTAAAAGCCCTGGCAAAAGAGTTGAACGTTCCGATCATTGCGCTCTCCCAGCTCTCCCGTCAGGTGGAGGCACGTGACGATAAGCGCCCGCAGCTCGCCGACCTTCGCGAATCGGGCTCCATCGAGCAGGACGCCGACGTGGTCACCTTCGTGTTCCGCGAGGAGTATTACCTGCAGCGCCAGGAGCCGCGCGCCGGCACACCGGAGCATTTCGACTGGCAGGCCGAGATGGAGAATGTGACGGGCACGGCCGAGCTCATCATCGGCAAGCAGCGTCACGGCCCCACCGGCACGATCAAGCTGCAGTTCGAAGCAAATCTCACGCGCTTTTCGAACTTCATCGCCGATGATCACCTGCCGGAAATGTACGAATAAGCCGCACGAAAGGGCTCTCAACAAGTCGGGTCAAGCGCTTGAATCGACTCACTTTCCCGGCACTGTTCACCCAGAAAATGAGAAGTGCCGCCGGTTCACAGTGACGCAATTTCGCCCATGGTATTGCGTCGCACAATGTGCTTGGGTTGCGGTGGGGAGAAATTGTTGAGTGGGACCTGAAGGCGCCATACTGCTGCGATCATGACGTTGATGGATAAACCTGTCGGGGCCGCCTTGCGTGATGAGGGACGGCCGGCCTTTCCGGGCGCCGAGCTGCGCGTTGACCTTGCAGCGCTGGCCGATAACTACCGTATGTTCGCGGCCGAGGCCGCCCCCAGCGCCTGTGCCGCTGCGGTGAAGGGAGACGCCTATGGCCTTGGCCTTGCGCCTGTGGCCAAGTGCCTGTGGGGCGCCGGCTGCCGAACCTACTTTGTCGCTCTGACCCAAGAGGGGCTCGACCTGCGCGCGCTTCTGCCTGACGCGGTGATCTATGTGCTGAACGGCCTGTTTCCCGGGGCCGCCGAAACGCTTAGCGGCGCAAACCTCCGCCCCGTGCTCTCAAGCCTTGAGGAGGTGGACGAATGGGCCGCATGGTGCAGCCGCAAAGGCGCGCGCCTGCCGGCCGCGCTTCATGTGGAAAGCGGCATCAACCGGCTGGGCCTCACTGCAGCCGATGTGGAAGTGCTCGCGGGCCAGACGGAGAAGCTCAAGGCGTTTGAGTTGACGCTCGTCATGTCCCACCTGTCCACGGCCGATCAGCCGGACGCGCCGGCCAACCGAACGCAGGTTGAGCGGTTCGACGCTCTGCGGGCGCTCCTGCCGGAAGCACCCGCCAGCCTTGCCAACTCGCCGGGCAGCCTGAACGGGCCTGACTATCGCTATGACATGGTGCGGGTGGGGGTTGGCCTCTACGGCGGCGAGCCCTTTGCATCGGGCCCCAGCCGCGTTAGACCGGTGGTGAGGCTTGTCTCTCGCTTGGCGCAGGTGCGCACGCTTGCGGCCGGAGAGCATGTGGGTTACGGGGGAACGTGGAGCGCGACCCGCCCCAGCAAGATCGCGGTTATTCCGTTAGGCTACAAAGATGGCTATCCCCGGTGTTTATCGTCAGATCCTGAAAAGCCCGATGCGTGGGTCTCTATCGGCCCTCACCGGGCGCCCGTGGTGGGGCGGGTGTCCATGGATATGATCACGGTGGATGTGACGGACCTTCCGGACGGCGCTGCTGTGCGGGGGGCGGAAGTGGAGATCTTCGGCACCAACCCTACGGTAAACGAATTGGCCGCGCGGGCAGGGACGATCTCCTATGAAATATTTACCGGTTTAGGTTCCCGCTTCGCTCGCGTATATTCGCCCGACGAATCTCTCTAGAGGTCACCTGTGGACAGTCTTGCCCGTTTGAACATCTTTGCAACCATCGGCCGATTTGTTCTTGCCCTGTGCACAGAAGTTGGCCGGATTGCCATCTTCACAAAGAACAGCGTGTGGCATTGCTTCGCGCCGCCGATCTATTTGCGCCTGATCGTGCACCAGATGATCAGGATCGGGTACAACTCCCTGCCTGTGGTGGGCTTGACGGCCTTCTTCACCGGGGGCGTGCTGGCGCTGCAAATCTATATTGGCGGCACACGGTTCAACGCGGAAAGCCTTGTGGCCTCCATTGTGGCCTTGGGGATAACGCGCGAATTGGGACCCGTTCTGGCCGGCCTGATGGTGGCCGGACGGGTGTCTGCCGCCATTGCCGCAGAGCTGGGCACCATGCGGGTGACCGAGCAGATCGATGCGCTGGTGACGCTCTCCACCAACCCGTTCAAGTATCTCGTCGCCCCGCGGATCATTGCCGCCGTGTTGTGCCTGCCCATGCTGGTGGCCATCGCCGACACGATCGGCATCATGGGCGGCTGGGTCGTGGGAACCAAATCGCTTGGCTTCAACTCCGCCGTCTACATCAAGAACACGGTGGACTTCCTGGAGTTCAGCGACATCTTCTCCGGCCTTGTGAAGTCCGCGGTCTTCGGCTTCATCATCGCGCTTATGGGCTGTTACCACGGTTACAACAGCGCCGGCGGTGCGCAAGGGGTGGGCAAGGCGACGACCAATGCGGTGGTTTCGGCCTCCATTCTGATCCTCGCAGCCAACTACGTGCTCACCTCTCTCCTGTTCACCAGCTAAGGTCCCATGAACAGCGAAGCGCCACCCCGCAAGATCCCCCCGCCGCCGCGTAAGCCGCTGCCGCCGCCGGCCCCGGCGCCAAAGGCCGCCGAAGCGGCTCCGGCGGCCCAGCCGGTGGTCGAGGCGCCGAGATCGCCGATCCATATCAACCTGACCGATGTGCACAAATCCTTCGGGCCCAAGCATGTGCTGAACGGGCTGTCGCTTGAGGTGCCGCGCGGGCAGTCCGTGGTGATTATCGGGGGCTCCGGAACGGGCAAGTCGGTGACGCTGAAGTGCATTCTGGGCATCCTCACGCCGGATCAAGGCTCCATCCTGGTGGATGACAAAGAGATCATCGGCCAGTCGGCCCGTGACCGCGAAGCCATGCTGCGCCATTTCGGCATGCTGTTCCAGGGCGCAGCCCTGTTTGACAGTCTGAGCGTTTGGGAGAATGTGGCGTTCGGCCTGATCCAGGGCCGCAAGATGCCGCGGGGCGAAGCCAAGGAGATCGCCATCGCCAAGCTGGCCCAGGTGGGGCTTGGCCCCGAAGTGGGGGAGCTCTCTCCGGCCGAACTCTCCGGCGGCATGCAAAAACGCGTTGGTCTTGCCCGGGCGATTGCGTCCGATCCGGACGTGATCTTCTTCGATGAGCCCACCACGGGGCTGGATCCGATCATGGCCGACGTGATCAACGATCTCATCGTGAAGTGTGTAAAGGAGGTGGGCGCAACAGCCGTCTCGATTACCCACGACATGGCATCGGCCCGCAAGATCGCTGATAAGATCGCCATGATCTATAAGGGCGAGATCATCTGGGAGGGCCCGGCTGACACGGTGGATGACAGCGGCAATGAGTATGTGCAGCAGTTCATCAACGGCTCGGCGGATGGGCCGATCCAGATGGAGGTGTTGAAACCCTGACGGCGGAGCATTCGGACACCGGCCAAAACGGCGACAGGTTCAAGTCGTTCAGGGGGACCGTCCTGTTTGTGCTGTGCATCGCACTGGCGGGGTTGATCGGCGCAAGCGTCTACCTGAACAACACACAAGGCAACGTGCTGAGCCAGCTCTGTCACAGCACGCTTGAGGCCGTGAGCGACGGCAGAAGACCGAGCCCGGAGCTCTCTCAACTCGGAGCGCCGCGAATACCCAGGCGCAGAAGGCTGTGCACCCATCAAGGCACCCGCTATGAGCGCGGACTTACGATCAAGACCTATAGTCTTGGTCCGTATGATCTGGAGTATGAACTGGAAGGCTGGCCATTCTTGCGCTCGGAGGTCGAGCGTCTTCGAGGGGCGTACATCAAAGGGCAAATCAAGCACAGGACACTCCGGCTGAAAATCAGCGCGGATTTGACAAAAGGCAGCCTTGTGCCCGACGGCCTGGAGGACTCTCGGAAATAGTCAGGCAATATGTGTGCGTGAGAGGCGGCGAATCGACTCAACCAATAAGGCCAAATAGCGCTGTTTTCGATTTCGTTTCAGTGTTTTACGCGAAATTGGGTTCGTTCGGATACTATGCTCATAAGTGGCATAAGTAAGCTAAAAAGTGGCAATTCTCAACGGGACTCTGCGAAACCTTTGCCACGGGGCCGGGGCTAATCAAACATGTGTCCACCGGACGGCGAAAGCTTCCGGCGAAAGGAAGCTTTCCAGCCCGAGGCACCGGTCAGGCGGCCACGTCGCCTTGACCGGGTCTGCCAGTGGTGTCGGTGATCGGTATGGTGTCGCCGGCGCTTGCGCCGTCCGCAGCGGAGCTGAGGGCGGGATCTGACACCACAAAGCCATTTACCAGGTGCATGATATGTTCGCTTTGTTGCGCCAAAGAGAGGCTGGTGGCGTTGAACTGTTCCGCCATCGCCGCGTTGCGTTGGGTCACTTCATCCAAGTGGCTCACGGCCGTCGCGACCTCGCTTAACCCGGTGGACTGCTCTGAGGTGCTGGTGGCGATGCCGTCAACAATGGTGTCGATCTCGCTCACTCTGCTGATGATCCGCTTAAGGGCCTCGCTTGTATCGGATACCATTGCAACCCCTTCGGCAACTTCGTCATTAGCCGTCGAAACCAAGCTCTCGATCTCTTTGGCCGCCTGCGCCGAACGTTCTGCCAGGGAGCGGACTTCTGAGGCCACGACCGCAAAACCGCGGCCGGCCTCGCCCGCGCGAGCCGCTTCAACGCCGGCGTTCAGCGCGAGCAAATTGGTTTGGAACGTGATTTCCTGAATCAGGCTGATGATCTCACTGACCGCCTTGGAAGAATTCTCGATCCGCCCCATTGCGTCTATCGCTTTTGCAGCCACGTCACCGCTGTGAACGGCATCGCCTTTGGCTTTCGAGATGTTTTCCCGAACGACACCAGTGGCGCTGGCAGTTTCGGAAACCGCTGTCGAAATCTGCTGCAGTGCGGCTGCCGTCTGCTCAAGGCTCGCAGCTTGGGTTCCCGACTGCGTTGCGAGATCATTTGAGGCAGCCAGAATCTCCTGCGTGCTTTTTTTCACCGAGCTCATGCCGCACTTCACATCGCGCATGGTGCCTTCAATCTGATTCAGGGCGCTGTTGAAGTCGCTCTGAAGCTTGAGGTAAGCCTCCGGCATCCGTTGTGTTAAGCGGTGCGATAGGTTCTTGCTCGCAATCTGCGCCATACCCTCGCCAACCGATTGGGTGACATCATCGCGCTCTTTCTCCAGATAGACTGAAATCGCAATATCGATGTCGAGCATCACGGCTTTCGTGATGGCAACGATGGGATCGACCATGCGCCCACGAGCCGAGGTGCGCGATGTGAGCCCCCGCGGCCACAGCTCGGAGATGATCGCTCCAATGAGGTGTTCCAGAACGAGCGCGTAACCGCCGATGTACCATTGCGGCTCGAGGCCGATGCGCGCATGGGTCAGTCCAATGTTTTGGACCTTCGACATGTACTTGTCATCCAGTTGACCGGCCGTGATCGCACTCCAGTGGCGCAGTTGAGCGGACTTCGCAGTGCGAATATGCTCCTCGTCCCGAAAGAACTCCAATACGTGCGGCGTCTTTCGCACTTGCTCGTAAAACCGGTCAAGCCCGGCCGGCATTTCACGTTCAATGATCGACCGGATCGCCTCAAGGTCACTGAGCGCATGGTCGTCCAGTCCCATGAATATGAGACGGTCTGAAAGGTCACTGTTTGTGGTGGATTGCTGGTCGCTCATCTGCTGGGTTTACACCTCTGTTGTTGGTTTAAGGCTGCTGATGAGACAGAACTTTGCGCACCGTTCGATCGGCAGGGTTTGTCCTGTTCCCGTCTGAAAACAGCTCCAAACACCGGTAGCGAGACAGGCTTGCGCAGCGCTTGCCGAACATCGTGGCCCGGTCTGCCGGAACGACAGAAGTCAAGCGGCGATGCGCGGTTACTCCCCACTTGCCATCGTCAAACCAGATGAATGTTGCGACTGGCATCTTGTTTTGAGATGCTTGACATAGTGTAATACGTTTTCCCAATGCGCGTGCACTCCTCTATTCCTGATCGGACGGAATGTCTTGGACGCCCCGCCTATTGCGATAGCGCGTCACTGAGAACGGATCGGCAGTACCACCATGACCAATGCAGGTTCACCCCTAAAGAAGGGGCCTTTGAGCGGCCTTCGGGTTCTGGAGCTTGGGCACTTCATAGCAGCGCCTTTCTGCACCCGTATTCTGGGAGATCTGGGTGCGGAAATCATCAAGGTGGAGAGCCCGGGCAAGGGCGACCCCGTGCGGAGCTGGGGCAAAATGGTTGATGGCAAAAGCCTGTGGTGGTCCGTTCACGGGCGAAACAAAAAATCCGTCACGCTCAACATGAAGGATCCAAAAGGTCTTGCCATCGCGGAGAAACTGATCGCCGAGTGTGACGCCGTGGTGGAAAACTTCCGGCCGGGGCAACTGGCCCGCTGGGGCCTGAGCGATGAGGGGATCGCCTCCATCAATCCGGGCTGCGTCGTGGTTCACGTTTCCGGATACGGTCAGTCCGGACCGGACCGCGACCGGGCTGCCTTCGGTGTCATTGGCGAGGCCATTGGCGGGTTGCGCCATCTGACGGGGTTTCCCGAAGGCGTAACCCCGCTGCCTCCGGCACGCACCGGCGTCAGCCTGGGGGACATGGTGGCGGGCCTTTATGCGGCGATCGGACTGCTCTCGGCCGTCTATGCCCGCCAGTCCGGCGCGCGGCCATCGGCACAAACCGTCGATGTGGCGCTGACGGAATCGGTGTTCACCCTGCTGGAAGGCTGTCTGCCGGAATATGGCAAGCTTGGCGAGGTGCGCCAGCCGACCGGGGCAACCCTGCCCACCAATGCACCCTCGAACGCTTACCCCACGAGCGATGGCCGCTGGATCATCATCGCGGCAAACTCCGATGCCCTGTTTGCGCGCCTGATGGCGCTGATCGGACGCGAAGACCTGGCCGCCGATCCCAGGTTTCAGGACAATCCGGGCCGCGTTGCCCATGCCGGCGAGCTGGATGACGCCATAGCGGCCTGGGCAAAAGATCTGGAGGCGGATGCCGCAGCCGGTCTGCTGGCGGACGCTGACATTCCCTCCACGCTGATCTACACAATTGAGGACTGCGCCAAGGATGCCCAGTTTCAGCATCGCGGCATGATCTGCCCGGTGGAAGACCCCAACTTCGGTGAAGTTCTGCACCCGGGCATTGTGCCGAAGCTTTCAGGCGCCGAGGCCGGAGGCGTGTCATGGCCAGGCCCGGATGTGGGCGCCCACACAGATCTGGTGCTGCGTGACCTTCTCGGCCTTAAGCCGAATGATATTCAAGCCCTGAGAGCGGAGCGGATCATATGACCAACAGCAGCGCAGTGGAGATCGTGGAGGTTGCGCCGCGCGACGGGTTCCAGGCGATCAAGCCGTTTATCCCCACCGAGACGAAGATCTCAGCCTGCAAGGCTCTCATTGAGGCCGGCTTCAAGCGGCTCGAGGTGGGCGCCTTTGTCAGCCCAAAGGCCATTCCCCAACTGGCCGACACGGCTGAGGTGCACGCGGCTTTGGCGGAGCAGGCGGTCGCACGCTCTGTTCGCCTGAGCACGCTGGTGCCCAATACCACCGGAGGGCGGCGGGCGCTGGATGCCGGCATTTCCGATCTGGTCTTTGTGCTTTCAGCCTCCGAAGCCCATAACCAAAGCAACGTGCGGCGCAGCGTGGCCGCGTCGCTGGAGGATCTAAGGGAGCTGGCCGATGTGGGCCGCGACGTTCAGGGGTTTCGGTTGCGCGTGAACATCGCGACGGTGTTTGATTGTCCGTTTGAAGGCAGAACGCCCGAAGCCGCCGTGCGGCACATCGTGGAGAGGGTTCTGGAGATGGGCATTCCGGTGGAGTTCGGGCTGTGCGACACAACGGGCAGGGCCTTTCCCGATCATGTGGGCAGCTTGTGCGGCGAACTGGTCCAGCACTATGCGTCGGAGCGTTCAGTGGGCTGGGCCTTCCATGGGCATGACACGTTTGGTCTGGGGCTGGCCAATGCGCTTTCTGCCTATGCCGGCGGCATCCGCATATTTGACGCCGCCGCGGCCGGATTGGGCGGCTGCCCCTTCGCACCCGGCGCATCGGGAAACACCGCCACCGAAGATCTGGTGTTCACGTTCGGCAACATGAACATTCCCACAGACCTCGATCTGGACAAGCTCCTGGACGCTGCGACGGCGATGGAGACTTTGCCGGGGGCGCAAACAGGTGGTCATGTGCGCGGGCTTCCGCGTGCTCGGATATGTGCATAGAACGGAGCGGCGGTTATTCGGACTGATCTGACATCTTTGAAGCTGTTCTTGAGTGCGGTTGATCACGGCACCATTGCCGGAGCTGCGGCGGCGAATGCGATTGCGGCGTCTGCTGTCAGCCGCCGCATATCGGACCTGGAGGCGCACCTGGGGACAGCTCTTCTGTTTCGCGAGACAAAGGGTGTGGTACCCACCACGGCCGGCGAGACCCTGGTGCGCCACACCCGCGACCTGTTGCGGCTTCTAGGCCGCATGGAAGCCGAGATGAGCGAATATGCCGATGGCGCCCGGGGCCATGTGCGGATCGTGGCAAACTCGTCTGCCATCATTCAGTTTCTCCCCGAAGACATATCCAGCTTCAAGGCGGCGTATCCTGAGGTGCGCGTTGCGCTGAGCGAGCAGACCAGCGAGGTGGCGGTGCAGGAGGTCAGCAAGGGGTTGGCGGACATCGCGATATTCTCCGCGGCCATCAGCGCAGGCGGGCTTGAAGTCTTGCCGTACCGTCAGGACAGGCTGGTGGTCATCGCTCCGCCCGAACACCCGTTGGCCGGCAGAAAGGAGGTGAGCTTTGAGGAGACCCTTGCCTTTGAGCAGGTGGGCGTGCGCGAGGCGCGGGCTCTCTCGGTTGTTGCCCGCAATATGCTCGCCCGCCTGACAACGGCCAAGGTCCAGGCAAGCGCTGATGAAGGCCGCGCCTCATGACGGAGCGAACCGAGACGTTCGATTATGTCATTGTGGGCGGCGGCACCGCAGGGGCATTGCTGACGAAGCGGCTGAGCGAGACCGGCGCGAGCGTGTGCCTGTTGGAAGCGGGGCGGCGCGATCTCAATCCGCTCATTCACATTCCAGCGGGCTACATCAAGAATGTTTACTCCAGGCGTCTGACCTGGAACTTTGAGGCCGAGCCCAGCGCGGGAACAGCCGGCCGCCGGTTCCCCCTGCCGCAAGGCCGTGTTCTCGGCGGGTCCAGCTCAATCAATGGCTTGAACCACAACCGCGGCCAAAGCTCAGATTACGATCAGTGGGCAGCGCTTGGAAATCCAGGTTGGTCCTATTGGGAGGTGCTCCCGTATTTTCGCCGAACGGAGAGAAGGTTGGCCCCGGCCGTTGACCCGGCTTACCGCGGCCAAGAGGGCGAGTTGCCGATCACGGATCTCGACTGGCATCACCCGGTTTCAGAGGCGTTTATCGCAGGTGCAGGGGAGTTGGGGATACCGCGCAATCCCGACTACAATGGCGAGGTGCAAGACGGGGCAGGGTACTTTCAACGGGCAATTCACAAAGGTTGGCGCATCTCCTCAGCCCGGGCTTTCCTCGGCACCGCCAGAAAACGGCCGAACGTCGCCATCCGCACCCGCGCCCAGGCAACGGCCATTGTGTTCGAAGGCAGGCGCGCGGTGGCCGTGGACTATGTGAAAGGCGGACCGGGCGGCAAACCGCACACCGTCAGCGCGCGCCGGGAGGTGATCGTCTCGGCCGGAACGGTGAACTCAGCCAAGCTGCTCCAGGTTTCGGGCGTGGGGCCGGCGGACCTGCTTGCAGACTTGAATGTACCCCTGGTTCACAATGTGCCCGGCGTCGGACAGCATCTGCGGGACCACTACGCGGTGCGCATGGTGTCGCGGGTCAAGAACGTCCGAACCATCAACAACATGGTCCAAGGGCCACCGCTTCTTTTGGAGATTGCGCGCTGGCTGATGGGGCGGCCGAGCTTGCTCGCCGTCAGCCCATCGTTGGCCCATGTGTTCTGGACGTCCGAGGCGGGGCTGAACAGGCCTGATCTGCAGTTCGTTTTTTCACCGGCGAGTTTCCGGGAAGGGGTGGTCGGGCTGTTGGACAGTGCCCCCGGCATGACCTGCGGCGTCTGGCAAGAACGGCCGGAAAGCACAGGGTATGTCAGGGCACGCTCCGCCGACCCGTTCGAGGCGCCCATCATTCAGCCGAATTATTTGGCGGAGGAGAGGGACAGGAGGGTTCTGCTGGCAGGCATGCGTCTTGCGCGGGCCCTGATGAGAACATCGTCCCTTGCGCCCTACTTTGATCGGGAAACTGCGCCGGGCGACGATGTGCAGACGGACGATGACTTTCTCGACTTTGCGCGGCGGCAGGGCACCACTGTCTATCACCTGATCGGAACCGCGCGCATGGGGCCGGCCTCCGACCCGGATGCTGTTGTTGATCATGAGCTCAAGGTTCGCGGAGTTGAGCGCCTGCGCGTGGTTGATGCTTCGATCATGCCGACAATGCCCTCCGCCAACACAAACGCCGCCACCTTGATGATCGCCGAAAAGGCATCCGACATGATTACGGGACGCCCAGCGCCTTAGACTGTGCATGCCGCCTGCGCGTTCAGCGAAGCGCGCCTCCATCACTCTCCATTGCAATTCCGGGCTAAGCTACAAGCAGTCAAGTCTGATACACTCCAAACACGTGGGAAACAGCGAGCCCAGCTCAATCGTGGAGGAGTTGAACGCTATCATTCAGCGTCAAGCTTCAGAGTCTCCTTGAGCAATGGCGGAATACATCATTCCAGACAGTACCTTTCGGGCACTGTTTTTTCCGCAGAATCTGTGACGCCGGCTTCCGCTTGGGCGCCTTTTTGCTGTTGGAGGTGGCTTGTTTGCGCTTCTTTGGAGATTTAGTCTTCGCAGTGGAGATGCAAAGCCCCGATCGAGAGAGCTTCTCTCCCCTCCGGCATGACTTGGCGACGCAGCGGTTACCCTTTTTGACCTGCGATTTGCTGCAGATTACAGGGCATACGCGGCTGTCTCGGTTGGATAGTTTTTCGAGAACGTCCTGAGACGGCTCCAGGCTTGTCAGTTTCACTTTGCCGTGTTTCACGAACCGCTGAAGGGCAGCTCGGCTATTACGGCCCCAGGCCCCATCGGGCCGACCTGGATTGCAGCCGAGGCGCTGCAGTTGGCGCTGGATGCTAATGGCGAGATCGCGTTTGCCAAGCTTGTTATCGTCGCCCTGTGAGGAAGCGGATGGCTCGGCCTCAAGTTTGGCGAGACGGCCCGCTTGCGCATTAGCCGCTGCGGCGAGTTTTGCCAACCGATCGGCTTCGGCTTTCGCCAACCGCTCTCGTTCTGCTCTGCGCTCTGCCTCCTCCTGGCGGCGACGGGCCTCCAACTCTGAAGTCAGTTTGGCCATGGCAGCGCGCGCTTCGTCAGCGTACTTGCCTTCGGGGTAGCTTCTCAGATGGCTCCGGAACAGATCCAGATTTGCGCTGTTCTTGACCAGCGACCAGCTGACATCTTCACGGCTGATCTGGGGTTTTGGGGCTGCTTTCTTGAAGTAGAAGCGACCGGTTATGGAGCTCGTTTCCCAGGGCGTCTGACGTTCGTCAGTTCGGACAAGAACCGCCCGACGCGCTTCTTTGAAAGTTTCCTCGATGGTCAGGCCGGGTGTGTTGATCGCTTTGGTGAGCGCCTGAGTATATGGGCTGTTTTGCCCCTCGCCATCGAGTGCGACCTGGCCCGGCGAGGTTGCGTAAGCGATGTATGTGCCCCTTGGAGCGTCAACCCTTGCCAAACCGCGAGATTGAGATCGAAACGAGCGGGCAAACGGATTATTGCGGCAGGCGTCCAGCACGACAATGTTTATCCGGGACGACGCACGCTCCATGGTCCGCAGATAGTCGTTCACATTGACCGCGAAGACGTCGATCTCGCTCTCGTCGAGGATTTCCGCATCGACCGGAATGAGATAGTTCTCGCCGCGCGACTGAACGCCATGACCGGCGTAGTAGAACAAGCCGACCGCGTCGGAAGCTCTAAGCTTTCGCCCGAAGTGCACCATGGCCAGCTTCATAGCCCGGAGATCACCATCGATCAGGGTTGTGACCTCAAAGCCCACCTTCTCCAAGGTTTTCGCCATGAGCCGCGCATCGTTCTCGGGATTGGTCAGCGGGCTGTTTTTGTATGTGGAATTGCCGATGACAAGCGCGATGCGCTTCTCGGCCATAGCGGCACTGGAGCCTAAAACTGCAAAGAGCAGCGCGACATAGATAGCAAGTATGTTTCTCAAGTCGACCCCATTCTCAGCCCCGGAAGCGGTGTTCAATCTATCCGATGAGCTTTGCGGTTGGAAGTGATCAAGATCACATGAGCGAGGGGGCTCGATCTACTCTAGATGGTCTCAACCATGAAGCAGTCATCCACTGGGCAAAGCCCGGAAGTCCGAGAAGGGCTCAGAACCGTCATTCGACAGGTTTGCGCGACCTCGGAGCCAGCGAATGGCAGCTATGAGGACGAAGGGCTGGAAACGATTGAGGCGTTGAATGTCTGGTCTTGTGGTGTGAGTTCAATGGGGACGATTTCTTGACGCAAAGGACTTCCCATTCGCACCAATCGTCGCCGGCTGGCGGGTCTCCTCAAGAACCGGCCCCAGCCGGCTGAGCCAAAGCTTCGCGGCAGATCTCGCTCACGATGGTCTCAAACTGCTGCTCAGCAAAAGAATGGAGCTCTTCGGTGGTTCTGTTTTGCATGGGATGCGGCACATAGACCGACGCAGCGTCCAGGCCAATAGCAGACTTCTGGGATTCAAACGCATTGCGGAACTCTTCTGTCAAAACGCTGACGCCAGACAAACCGTTGCGGTCCAGATCATTCAAATCGTGGGTGGAGCATGATGTGCACGATCCGCAATCCGACAGGGCAATAATCACCGCATCGCAATTCTGCGTCATGTCGTCGATCATCTCGCGGGGGGCGACGCGCGTGTTGGTGGGTTTTTTGTATCTGCGCGTGTTGATGCCGTGGGCAGAACACAGCTGTTCCATACGGTCGATGAATTCATCGCCCCGCATCTTGCCAATATCCATGAGCGCAATGGTCTTGCCCGTGTAAGCGTCCAGGGGCGCGACCCGCTCGCGCAGAACGGACGCTGTTTCACCGGTTGGATCTCGCAGTTGAATGGTCATATCTGAATTTCCTTCGTCACGGTCATGGAGTCATGGCGGAAACGGCCGCCCGTCCACCCAGCGCAAATGGCGGAGAACAATCCCGCCTGGCCACCGGCATGAACAAGTATAAGACCCTCCGGCCAGAACTTGTCCACCATCTCAGCTTGGCGAGATGGGCTGACACCCTCGCCGATGCCATGCGCACCTTGTATGACGTCCGAGCCGGGCCGGCGCAGCGCCGAATGCAGCTCAGCCAAGATCCGGTCGCGGTCCCAACCGGCGTCCCGAAAGATGGCGTAGTGTTCGGGGACCAGGACAAGCATCGCATTGGTGAATTCACACAGCTTCCAGTTCCCCACCGCCATGAGAGATCGCGCCAAAGAGAGGGTCAGTTCCTCCGGCGTTCTTGAGCGCTGATCGATGAAGCCTTGAATGCCGTCGCCCTGAAACAGGGTGACGGTGTTGGTCTCCGGCGCAAAGCCCCGGGCTACGTTGAGCGGTGTCCAGGTGGGATCGCTTTCATCCTCAGCAAAGCAGAATGTGTATTTTCCCGGGCCACCAAGCACCGCACGGTCCAGCTCACCAGGACGCCCTCCGCCGACGTTTCGGATGATCAGCTGCAACGCGCGCCCTATGGTGGCGTTGGCGCGGTTTCCCTGGCCCAGGCAGTTGATGCCCGAGTTCATGCCGATCTTCTTTGCGATCGGCCCGTTGACCACAAGGATCGGCGAGGAGAAGCAGGTGGTGCACAACACGCCATGCATGGTGGCTTCGGGCATCAGTGCAGCCTCCAAGGCGGCCAGCACGACGGGCATGTATTCCGGCCGGCATCCGGCCATCACGGCGTTGATGGCAACCTTCTCCACGGTGATGGGGGTGAGGTTGGGCGGTACGTCTCCGATGATCTCATCTGGCGAGCGCGCGGTGCCTTGCAGCATGCGCAGGATCCGTGCATCGGTTGGCGGAACAACCGGCAATCCGTCAGACCAGCCTCTTTCAAAACAACTCTCAATCTCGTCATCCCATTCCCCAAGATTGATCGCCCGCGAAGAGATGCCGGTATCGCCATAGCGCGACACCAGGGTTTCCCAAGCTCCGGGCTCACGCGTGCGCGAGCCGCAGCCGGGGCGTTGCTCGGGCAGGTCCGGGCCAAGGTTCTGCTGTTCGGTCAGGCCTTCCCACTCCGAGCGATGCCAGCCATAGGTGCGCGCCACCTCGTTGCCATCCTTGAGCTTGATGAGTGTGGGGACGGCTTCGATGTCGAACCGGAAGGAGACTTCCAGCTCCCGATCGTCCAAGGCCGACATGTTTGCCGGAAACGACGGATCGTCTTGGGTGATAATGATGGTATCCAGATCGCGGTCCCGCAGCCCCGCAAGCACCGGCTCGATCATGGCGCAGGTCTCACACTCAGCCTTTACGAACACGGCAAATCCGTCTTTCGGGAGGTGTTCAGTCAACATGGCGGGCTCCTTGGTCGCCAAAATTGATATATCAATTTTAATTCACTCTCAAGTCATAATCCAAAAACATAAGAATATTAGCTGAAAACCGGTACATACCTAGCGCCAGTGCTCGTTTATGGGTATATTTGATATACCAATCGAAGCGAAGCGGAGACGCTGCACCTGTGTCAAATAGCAATCCTCAAGGTCGTTCACCCACTGCTGAACCATCGCCCACAGCCGCAACGATCTGCGATCATGTCCGCGCCCTTATTGTCAGCGGTGACCTGCCGCTAGGCGGTAGGATCCATGACAAACAGCTTGCTCAGGATCTGGGGGTGAGCCGGACGCCTGTTCGCGAAGCTTTGTTGCAATTGCAGAATGAGGGGCTGGTGGTCATCAAACCGCAAAGCGGCACCTTCGTATTTGACCTGACGCGGGCTGATTTGCATCACATTTGCCAGGCACGCGCCATATTCGAGACGGGAGCGCTCCGCTTCGCCCTGGCGGAAGGCTCGCCGGAACCGCTCGCGGCGCTAGGTGCTTTGGTGGGTCGTGCGGCGGTGGTGCTGGAAGATGGTGATCTTGATCAGTGCGATGCGCTTGATTGGAAGTTTCACGAAGGTCTTATCGCCTCTACGGGGAACCGTTTTCTGATCAAGGCCTATAGCGCGATATCCTTGCAACTGCGTACCTTGCGTCATCTCATGCCCAGCACGCCCGCCCGGGTTGGCGAAGCCATTCGCCAACACCGCCGCATCCTGGACCTCTGCGCCGCCGGCCGTGTCGACGATGCCGTCCATCAATTGAACGGCCACATAAAAAATGCAGAGCATCTGTTGGCGCAGGTTGAGAGCGTGTTTTCCAATCCTGGCGAGAGGCCTTCTTCGGGGCTCCTTACTCAATAAACAGGAGGCTCGTGTTGCCCGTTCAGAGGATGGTGCCACATGAACGTTAGGCTCTAGATAGACGCTTTGCACAACTGGGTTGGTGCGGTTTGACAATGTGAACTTTGCTGATATTGTTTTTTCATACAAGGGGATCAATTGTGATTAGAGATATTACATCAGAAATTATTTCGATACTTGCCAAAGCAAGTGAGCCCGGAAGAGAAGAAAAAATTGAGGCTATATTCTGTATTGTAAACTCGCTGGGCCTTGGCGAGGTTCTAAAACTGCATCTCAAGAGCTTAGGAGACGATGGCACCATGAGCGACTTGAGCGATGACAAGTTGAGTGAGGTGTTCGGGCTCGCCAGAACCTGGTCGGCGCTGGCCAGTCAGAGGCCCAATCCGGAGTTCGAAAATGACGGCGTAATTGTGCCGTTTGAGAAACCAGGAGAGAAATGAGCCGGGAAGCCACGATATCACGCAAGGCTCTGAGCGCAATCGACTGTCCGATACAGGAGAATGCGCTGAGCTGCTGGATCGAACTTGGCGGACTTTCGGATTCTGAGTTTGGGCCCTACGCGAAGTTGGTGCCTCACCTGCAAATTATGCGAGATTGCGGGCGTGAGGGCCCCCCTCCATTCATTTACGTTGGGGACCAGTCGGCAACGGCAAAGGTGCTGGGTCCCTATTTCTCAACCTTCTATCAAGGTGGCGGGTGGCACGACGACGGAGGCTACGGAGATGCTGTGTCCGGTATCTTCAGCGAGATTTCGGACGTTCAGAAGCCGGCGCTGGAATCCATAAAGGCGCGCGTGTTGATGCCAAATGGAAAGCCGATCGGTCTGATATATGATCGACTCTCGCTGCCAACGAGCTTTCCTGACGGGTTACGGACCTTCACAATCGTCGCAACCCTTAGAACAATTCTTCGAGCGGTGTAGCGACCAGGTCCACCAGGTCAGCGTAGCTGTTGTAGACGATGTAATCGGTGCGCTCATAGGGGGCGTCAGGCGTGCCCCAATCTATGGCGTAGGGGGCCTGTTGCCGATAGCCGCCGTTTAGGGCAAAACCCGTACGCGCCAGGCGCTGAACAACCAGGCCATATACGAAATCGGGTGCCCACCGTGACAACACAATGCCCATGGCCAACCGGCCAAGCACAGGAGAAAGTTGAGCGCGGGCAATCGACCGATCTATCCAAAAATCACCTTGATAAACCACTTTGCCAGAGATCCTGTCGGCCACATCGTGCTGGTTGGCTGACATGGGGCAGCGATAAATCCGCTTAAAGTTCACACGCCACCAATCCGCCAACGAGCACCAGTCTAGGTTGTCGCATCGCAACGCCTGTACGTGCACCAGCTTACCGTCCTCGTCATAGCCGCCCAGCCATAGCCCCACATTGGGCATGACATCAGACAATGCCGGGTCAAAGATGCTTGTGATCATGCCCTTGTTCGGCAGGTCGCTACAAATGGATGCGAGCAGCTCGAAATCGTATGAGGCGCGCACCTCTATTCCAAATTTTTTCAGGTAAACCCAATGGGCGTTCAGAAAAACGGCGAGATCGATGTCAAGCGATGCAGGCCGAACCTTGCGCTCGCTAGGGAGATTGCTCGCCATTTGTATCCCCGTCAGTCTGAATTGTCCGCCGATACCAAGTAGCCGCATAGCACCAAAGGGGGTGATTTGCGAAGTATCAGCACATCAGCTCGAAACTGCGGAAACCAACACAGTAACGACAAGCCAGATTGCCAAGAGCTCGGGCTCTTGTTTGGACTGCGGTGGTAATGGGCATGTGAATTTCTTTGAGCAGACGTCGAGGCCGTTCGTCTTGTTGGAGCGAGGCCGGTTCAAACCGGCCATTCGCTGCAGGTGCGGGATGCTTTGCGATCAGACGGCGGCTATGCGGACTTTCTGACCGGACATGGGTGGGGGCTTGAAGGTCCGATGTTGAGGGTGGGGTGGCCATCCTCTTGAGGTGGTGAGCTTCCGATAGGTGCCAACATTCGCCGTTCGAGCGTGTTGAGCCGACCCGGGCTACTGATGTTCTCCCGGGTAACCACTCGCCATTTGAGCAACTTCCGCTGTTTTCCCGATGCTTACCGTAAGGCCGCCGGAGGCTTCGTGCCATTTTCAGCCTCTCCGTGATTTTGCTGGAGCCAATATTTCATCCTAAAAAGACGCAGAATAATATTATTACAATATTATAAATTTCTTCAAGATTCATGTTGTAAACGAAAAAAATTTAGTATATTAGTTTATTGTAATCTGATTATTCTATTGCAAACGTGAAAATAAAAAACCATTTATAATCATAGAATAACGAACATTTTTTTGCCTTTAAATTGGAATTATTTAATTGCATTAAAGATGATTGGAAAATGTGATGTCTGACTCAATTTCGCTGCAATATGGCGGACTTGATGCTACGTTCAAGAAGAGCCCAACACAAATTGCCGTCAGACCATCACCTGGACGCGGGCGAAATCTAGATTTCGCGCTTGAGTCGATGGCGAGAAGATTGCCGACCGAGAGACGCGGGCGTCTCGGTGGGTTCGAGCTGGTAGATATTCAGGCTTCGCCGGACGAAGTCGCACGCGAATCGACGCGAATGGGTCGGTCGATGGATGTCCAGGAGCATGTTCCAGTTTATCACACGTCGGAGGATGGAGTCCCGTTTGTTCCAGAAGGAACGATCTATCTGAGGCTGCGCGAGGGCGCTCCAGAGGAGGCCATGAGCGACCTGATAGAGAGACGTGGTTTGGCAGTCGTTTCCCTTTCGAAAGGCACCTATGCGGTGCGATCACCAGGCCAGGACGCTTTGGAAATAGCGGCACAACTGCAAGAGGAAGATCACGTCGACCGTGCAGAGCCTGACATGATAACGCCGCGCCGCCTCCTCAACATTCTGCCTGATGATGCCCTACTGAGCAAACAGTGGCACCTGGAGAATCCGGGCGGCAGCGGCGCCCTTAAGGCTGGTGCCGATGCAAGGATTGTTGCAGCCTGGAGGAAGCTTGGAAGTCTTGGCGCGGAGGACGTTGTTATCGCCGTGATCGATGATGGCGTCGATCTAGGCCACCCGGACTTTAAGGATAAGGCGGTCCATGCCTGGGATTTCATTCGCCGAACATCCAACGTCATGCCGGAACCCGACCGGCACGCACCAGAGCCGAACGACGGACATGGTACGGCGTGCGCCGGGGTGGCCACTGGCCTTGCAGGTGGCGGAGAAATCGTCGGTGCCGCACCCAAGGCACGCTTGATGCCCTTGCGGATGACCGAACATCTTTCGACTGCTGATGTTGTTAAATGGTTTGACCACGCCACCGACAACGGTGCGTGGGTCATTAGCTGCAGTTGGAACGCTCAGGCCGACGTCTATGACCTGCCGTCCGAAATTGCAGGCGCGATCCACAGGGCAGCCACCGAAGGCCGAGGCGGAAAGGGCTGTGTCGTTGTCTTTGCCGCTGGCAATTCAGGCCGTAACATTAACGATCGGCCGCGGTCAAAAAATGGCTTTGCGACACATCCCGATGTGCTGGCCGTGGCCGCATCGAGCAGTCTTGACCGGCGAGCTTTGTATTCGGACTTTGGACGCGAGATTGCGGTCTGCGCGCCATCTGCAGGAATTGGCGGGAAGGGAATTACAACCGCAGACGTCACCGGCACCTACACCGATGCCGAGGGCAACGAACGCGGCCGCGGCTACAGCGACAAAGACTACTATGGCCGCTTTCGCGGAACTTCGAGCTCCTGCCCTTTGGTGGCCGGTGTATGTGCCCTTGTTCTTAGCGCCGATCCTAGCCTGACCGCCGAACAAGTTCGTCTGATCATCCGCGAGTCTGCCCGCAAAATCGGCGCGGCAAGCGAATACGAAGACGGCCACTCCATCCATTTTGGTCACGGCTGCGTGGACGCAGAAAAGGCCGTTGATATGGCTCTGGCAGGCACGGCTTCCCACGGCGATCTCATTGCTCTGACCCAATCGCAGACGCAAGCAGGATAGGCGGGCAGTGCAGGTCCGCAGCACAGAAGAAAATTCGACCCTTCAACTGCAACTCAAGGAGTAGAACCAATGCGATTAATCAAAACCTTACTGCTCGTCTCCCTGATGGCCTTCATGTCGTCCGCTGTCGGTTTGGCACAAGACGACACACCGACCAAAGTCAATAAGCTAATTGTCGGCGGAAAACCGGTGGCAAGCATCTCCGACACACCGTGGCAAGTGGCGCTTGTGCGTAATGGCACACGCAGCCAGTTCTGCGGCGGCTCACTGGTTGCTGATAACTGGGTGCTAACAGCAGCCCATTGCGTCGAAGCTCCAGGCATCAACAAGAATCCTGACCGGCTCGATGTCGTAGCCGGCACGCTCACTTTCGCCTCCGGCGGGCAAGTGCTCGATGTAGAATCGGTTTACGTTCATCCGAAATGGAACGCCTCCACGTTTGATTTCGATGCGGCGTTGCTGAAGCTGAAAGATGCATCCAAATTGGGCAAGCCGATTGCCCTGCAGCCCCAGGGCGAAAACACCGATGAAGATGTGGAAGTCAGGGTTTCCGGCTGGGGCGCGACGTCGATGGGCGGACCGGGTTCTTCGAAACTATTGTTTGCTATGGTTCCCGTTGTTTCAAACGAGACGTGCAATAAACCGGATAGCTATGATGGTGCAATCACCGACGCTATGTTCTGCGCCGGAGAAAAGGCTGGCGGCGTGGATGCCTGTCAGGGCGACAGCGGAGGTCCTGTTGACACAGCGACCCAGCTTGTCGGGATCGTGAGTTGGGGCCATGGCTGCGCACTCGCTCTCAAGTACGGTGTCTACACGCGCGTCTCGTCCGTTTCCAAGTGGGCAAGCGAAACAATGAGCGCCAACTGACGCTCAAGTTACCGACCGCGTCAGCCCTGGCATCGGCGCGGTCGGTTGCGCAGGGAAAGATTCGAAATGAACAAAAGAGATACAAGTCTTCTGTCGAATGAAGCCATCCCTGAATCCGTTCGTGCAGCGCTTGCGCAAGGCCTGCTTAGCGAACGGTCGTCACTGCAAGACCTTGAGTTGGAGCAACAAAAGCTTGAACTTGAAAGCCGGAAATTTATCTGGAATACCCCTCTGGTTATGGCGCTTGCTGGTCTAATCACCCTGACGGGCACTTTTATAACTGAGCGCTGGACGCGCAAGGACGCCACGCAAAATGCAATTACGCTGGAGCAGCTTAAGCATGAGATTGGGCTCAGCGAAAAGCGACTCAAACAACAGCTGGATGAAAGGACAAAGAAAACCGACGCCGAAATTGCGGCGTCGGCAAAGGAACGCGAGTTTCAGTACAAGATCGTAACAGCGGAACTTGCTGACAAAAGCAAGACGCAACTTGATCGGGCCGCTGTGCTATATTTCCTGGCGCGCGCCGGTGTTCTCAACACGCTCAATTCAGCTGAACTGAAGAAGATGGCAACCGAGCAGGAAGCGAATCCAACCAAGGTGATAATTCCCCAGCTAACGCCCTCGTCAGATAGTTGGTTCGACGGCACGCGTCTCGAGTTCGAATCGGTCGGACACATATCAGAAATGCCGTGGCAGGTCGCGCTGGTTCGCGCCAACACGCGGAACCAGTTCTGTAATGGTGCACTAGTCAGGGAAAACTGGGTTCTGACGGCTGCGCATTGCCTGGATGGTCCTGGCATAAACAAGAATTCCGATAGGCTTGGCGTTGTTGCCGGTACGCTAAGCTATGCATCGGGCGGAGAGCTGATCAATGTCTCAGAGGTTCATATCCATCCGAGTTGGTCGCCCGCCACATATGCCTTCGACGTAGCGTTACTCAAACTGGACGGCGCAACCAAGTTGGGCAAGCCAATCGCTCTGCTGTCTCCTGGACGAAGTCCAATAATCGGCGAAGAATTGAAGGTTGCGGGGTGGCACCCCCCCTCACGGGGAGGCTCAGGCTCAGCAACGTTGCAGTTCGCCACCGTACCCGTGGTATCCAACGCTACCTGCAATGCACCCATCAGCTACGATGGAAGTGTCACGCCAGAAATGATGTGCGCTGGCAAAAGGGAAGGCGGTGCGGATGCCTGTCAGGGTTTTGGCGGTAGTCCAGCAGTCGGGGTCAGATCTGGCGCTTACATCGCACAAGGGATCGTGAGTTGGGGTCACGGCTGTGGATTGCCCCACAAGTACGGTGTCTACACGCGTGTCTCGTCCGTTTTCAATTGGGTAAGCGAAACCATGAGCGCCAACTGACGCGCAAGTTGCCGACCGCGACAGCCCCGGCATCTGCGCGGTCGGTCGCGCTGGGAAAGATTCGAAGCGAACAAAAGAGATACAAATCTTCTGTCGAATGAAGCCATTCCTGAATCCGTTCGTGCAGCGCTTGCGCAAGGCCTGCTTAGCAAGTGGTCGTCACTGCAAGACCGCGAGTTGGAGCAAGAAAAGCCTGATCTTGAAAACCGGAAATTTGATTGGAACACCCTTCTAGTGATGGCGCTTCCCGGATGAATAGCCCTAACTGGCACATCGTTGACTGACCACTGGACGCGCGAGTGAGTGGCTCCCCTATGGTGGTCCAGTTCCATAGTCAGGATCTGACATGGTATTGAAACAGCGGTAGGCTGGCCTGCCTCGTAGCGTTGGCCAGCCGGGCGGGCGACGGCAATGATTGGCGCGAAGTCGCCCTGCGCACGTAACACCGAGAGACCTCGAAAAACCCTGGACTATCAAACCCCGGCTGAGCGATTAAATGCATGTGTTGCGACGACCCATTGAACTCACAGCCCAAAGCATCCGCTCCCGGCGATGCAAAGGGCGGACGACCTGACCCCAGCGGGTCAATTCTCGCCACTCCGACCGCAAGTTCAACGACCGCCTTTCAGGTTCAAGATTGCACGGCGGGCGTGATAGGCTCAGCCAGTGATGTGGGATGCGGTGTGGGTGCGGCAGGAATGCCTGATATTGTAAATGGACTGCTTTTGGAGCGAGGAAGTATCCTCCTTGCGCGCCGCTCCAAGAGCCGGTCAAGCTATCCCGATACCTGGAGTTTTCCTGGCGGACACGTTGAAGATGGCGAGACCTTTGAAGAGGCGCTAGTGCGTGAGCTCGCGGAAGAGATCAGGGTGGTTCCAACGTCGTGGCGCCAGCTCGACACGTTCCGCTTCAACTGTGGCAAGGAGACTTTCCATTTCTTTGCGATCGACAAATGGGAGCAGGAGCCGGTCAACCTTGGGCAGGAGCATAGCGAGCTCAGATGGGTTGGTTTGGCCGACGCTCTTGAAATGCCGGGACTAACGTTCCCTATCTACACTGACATTTTCACCGCACTGCTTCAGAGCAAGAGCCAAAGTCAAAACGAGGACGCACGCCTCGGTGCTGCCCGAAGCATCCGCTAGAGTGGGCTCACATCGTCTGCGTGTTGGACGAGAAAACGGCGTACCGTCACCGTGAGGCTGAGGAGGCCGCTCGGTTGCGTTCGATCTGGTCGAACACGTCCGCGTTCTCCACGGCCCATGTGCAAAGCGCTCGCACCGGCTCGTACATCTTCCACCCAAGCGCAGTTAGTTCGTAATCGGTCTTTGGAGGAACGGCTCGATAGACCTCTCTGTGAACCAAACCGTCGCCTTCCAGTTTTCGCAGGACCTGGGACAGCATCTTCTTGGAGATGCCGGGTATGCGGCGGTGCATCTGTCCGTAGTGCCGCGTCCCCGAAGCAAGGCAGAACAGCACGATCGGCGTCCATCGGTTTGCAATCAGATCAAGAAGGCGCCGCGATGGATACCGCGTGTGGAACACGGTCTCCTCGTTAAGTGCCTTGTTAGAAGAATTTGCTTCCGGCTGATCCGCCATGGTCGCACCTTTTAGGTTACCTCAAGGTGACTACTATAACTTTTGTTTCCTAATTGATAGGGTCCCGCCGTCATCTGCCACCTCCACGGACCCCTGATAGAACCCCATGCAACCCCACAGCAGAACGAGCTCAGAAACTAAGGCCGGCCGTCCACCCATGATCTGCTTGTACGGACGCCTCGACGATGCGCGCGGTTATGAGATTAGGGATTTCCTGAAGCGCTCGGTCGTCGAGTTTAAATGGATAGAGATGAGCTCGGACGAAGACTGTGCACAGCAGCTCGGTCTTCCGGCCACCGGGAACCTTCGCCTTCCGGTCCTTGTGACCCCTGATGGGACGCTCCTCTCTGCGCCCACGCTGAAGGACGTTGCCGCAGCTCTGGGGTTCGTCACAAACCCAAGACTGCGGGAATACGATGTCTCGATCTACGGAGCAGGCCCCGCGGGCTTATCAGCAGCGGTCTATGCCGCGTCTGAAGGCCTTAAGACCGTTCTCATCGAGCGCGGCGCGGTGGGCGGGCAGGCCGGAACGACCTCCATGATCGAGAACTATCTCGGGTTTCCGGAGGGCATCGCCGGCGCCGATCTTGCCGAGCGGGCCCGCCAGCAGGCCTTGAAGTTCGGCGTCGAAATCCTGGTGATGCGAGAGGGCGTGAAGGCCGAGTTTCGCGACGGGAAGATTTGGGTCGATCTGGCAGACGGCGGAGAAATGATCGCCCGCTCCAATATCTGCGCCACTGGGGTGGACTGGCGACGCCTCGGCGTTGAGCGTGAGGCGGACTTTCTCGGCGGCGGCGTTTACTACGGCGCAGGAGCGAGCGAGGCCCCGTACTGCTCAGGCGAGCACGTCTTCGTCGTTGGTGGCGGAAACTCAGCCGGCCAAGCCGTCATGCATCTCGCCGAGCACGCGGCGAAGGTCTCCATGTTGGTGCGCAACCACGCTCTCTCAACGTCCATGTCATCCTACCTGATTGACAGGATCAAGAGCACGCCGAACGTGGAGGTGCGCTATTGCAGCGAGATCTCCGGGCTCGACGGGGATGAAACGCTTCGCAAGGTGGCCGTGACCTCGCCTGACGGAACCGTGAGCTGGGAAGATACGGGGCGCCTGTTCGTCGCCATCGGCGGCGTGCCTCATACTGAGTGGGCGAAGGACACGCTCATTGTGCGCGACAGCGCGGGATATCTTGTCACAGGCTCCGATCTCATCACAGAGGGCAAACTGCCGGACTGTTGGCCGCTGGAGCGGGCTCCGTACTATCTGGAGACCAGCGTGCCGGGCTCTTTCGCGGCCGGCGACGTGCGCCACCGCTCCATCAAACGCGTGGCGACGGCTGTGGGCGAAGGCGCCATGGCCGTCTCCTTTGTTCATCGCTTCTTGGAGGAGGGCTGAGCCATGGCAAGCGCACCCTTCTCCGCCGCCATCGTGGGGGGGTCGGTCGGCGGCTTGGCCGCGGCCATTGAGCTGCGCGACCGTCTGGGAGCCGAGATTGCCGTATACGAGCGATCGGCGGGCGAAATGCAGGCGCGCGGAGCCGGCGTCGTGATGCAGCCTGAGGTCGATGCGCTCTTGGATCGCATAGGCGTGAGCACGCGCACGGTGTGTGTTGCGCTGCGCGAGCGCGTTATGCTCACACGGGACGGGCGCATGCAGACCAGCCCGGCACCCCAGCTGATGACGGCGTGGGATACGCTCTACCGTACCTTGAAGACGCATCTGGGCGCTGACTGTTACCGTCAGAACAGCCGCCTGACGGATCTTTCAGAAGTCTCAGATGGGATCAAGGCAACCTTCGCCGATGGGCACTGCGCGTTCACGGACATATTGGTCGCGGCAGATGGGGTGAACTCAGCCGCGCGGCACCTCCTTTCAGGTGAAGAAGCCCGTGCCCACTACAGCGGCTACGTCGCCTGGCGCGGATTGGAAGATGAGGACAGCTTGCCTCCAGGGCTGGTGGACGTGCTGGCCGAGCGGTTCACCTCTTTTGTTGATCCGGGCATGCAGATGCTGTGCTACCTGGTTCCGGGCGCTGAGGGCGCGACGGAGCCGGGCCAGCGGCGGGTCAACTGGGTTTGGTATGTGAACACCCCTGAGGAGGAGTTGGAGAGGGTGCTCACGGGCACGTCGGGCACGCGTTATCGCTCGTTTCTGCCAGCAGATGACGTGGCCGCGGGCGTGGCGCATGAGATGAACGAGAGGGCTGCTCTCACTCTGCCGCCGCCGTTCGGAGATCTTGTGGCAGCCTCGCGTCTCTTCATGCAGCCCGTGCAGGATGTTGCGCCCCAGCCGCGTGTGCATGGGCGCGCTCTTCTGATGGGCGATGCGGCCGGAACGGTCCGCCCTCATACGGCTGCCGGGACCTCGAAGGCTTTTGGAGACGCAGCCCTACTGGCGGAGGCGTTGAAGGACTGGCGATCGGACAAACCCTTTCCCGCAGACAGGCTTGAAAGATGGGAAGCGTTTCGCATGCAGGACCTGCAGGTGACCGCGCGGCGAGGGGAGGCTCTCGCCGCACGATCCGGCTTGGGGAGGCGATAGTGCGCTGCCCTGCAAAGGGCCGGTAGCCCATCGAGATTGCCCCATCGCCCCGAAAGAAGAGCGCACCGCTTTCAGAAATCAACGCCGTAACAAACATTTGCGGTGCTGTCGGTTTCTTGGTTTCAACATTCGTCATCGCTGGCTTCAAATTCACTATAATCGGGCGTGGTGGGTATCTTGCTTGGCAGGATCGTTCGCCTCCTGTCTTTAGACTGTCGTTTGGGGCCAAGTTCTTGGAACTCATGGAACGAACAAATACAAATTGGCCTTGATTGTGATGAGCCCTGTCTATTGGCGCAGCTGTTGGGATCATCAGGTTTCGCCAGGCTAACGAGTGGTCCTGCGCTCGAGCGCCTTAGACGTGGAAAGGGTTATGGAAAAGGTTTCTGGCCAGAGTCTGATGTATCTATTGATCGAGATCCGGGATGGCACGCGCCCACACAACATCAACAAAGAAACTCTTGTCGACCTGGACGGCTTCAAGGAACTTGAGAGTGCATTGATTTATGCCGAACCGCCCCACTTGGGCGTAGCTGATGAAGATACATTTGTGATCGTGTCAGAAGATGGCGAGTTCGGAGTTGTCCCCCGAACGACCGATATCTATTTCCCGGAACTTGAAAGAAAGTGGACCAACTTAGAGTTGGCCACATTTTTCTTTGATCGCTTCAAACGGGAGCAGGGTTAGAGCTAAACGCCCTTTCCGTGAATTGACATGTGTGATGCTCTAGATCGGCTGAGCAGAGCGCCTCCTGCGCCAGCCCAGGAGGCCCAACAGGCCGAGCCCACCGGCCAGCAAGGGCAGCGCGGCCGGGATTGGCACTTCCGCAGAAACGAGACTCACATTGTCGATCCCAATGGTATCACCGCCATCGAAAGCATCAGTTGCAATGGCAAACCCGGTGACATTGCCCAAAAGGCCTGCCCAAACCAGGTCGCTCACGCCAAAGGTTGAGGCATCGAAACTCACCGCAAAGGGGCTCCAAACGCCGGAACCGCCCGGCGGGTCGCCCATATCCGCCGTTGCTGTGGCAACATTGCTCCCCCCGGTATAGAGCAGCACAGTGCCAAAAGAGGCGAATACGCCGCCGCCTCTGAAAAACGTCGCCATATCGAGCGATAGCGTGCCGCCATCAAAGGCAGAGAGATCCCCAAGAAAATCAGGGCCGAAAAATGCCCCGGAGCCGAAGCCGTTGTTGATGCCACCACCAGAATCTGAGATCCGAATGTGCCCGTCCGGATTGCCGCCTGTGGCGAAGTAGGCAAGCGTTCCTTGGCCAGGGTTCCCAGTCCAGCCCTGCTGATCCGTATCGAAGGTATTGGTTATTGTGGCTGCAGCCAAAGGTGCGCTGAACCAAACCAGCATCGCAACTGCGACAACCCAAAGACTATGCTTCATAATATGTCCTCCCGTTTTTTGAAATATTAGCACATATTCGCTTTAGCGGACACTGTTGATTGGCCAGCAGCACAGTTCATACCGGGGTAGGCGTAAGTAATGCCCAGCTGCGTTCGGGCAATAAATCTAGTGGCGGGTCGAAATCAGGGTCAACTGTTTGGTATCAGATGTTAAACGGCCACGTCTTTTCATGGTTCGGTACAAGGAGTTCTGTCCCGATGAGTGACCTTTATGGATGCGTTGCGGTAAGCCGTCCCAAAAGAAATGGACTGCTCTTACGGTCTTCCCGGCGCATGAGTATCCCAGGGCCATGCCTCTTTTGTGCTTGGCCGAACGGGTTCGCGCTTCAAGTCATGGTGGATCAAAACCGTTGATCAGAGCGCTATAATCTCAGGCCCTCGATACTGAACCCCTCAAGCACGTTATCTTCATCATACAGCAAGAGAAAGTTCTTGTGTTTTGGAAGAATTAGCCTCTTAAGCATACATTTTAGATGATATATCCGGCAGACCCTTAAATTGTACCGTTCTTCTAAAATTTTGTGATCAAAAAAATACACCCAATGTTCAGAACGACCATTTTTCTTTTGCAGCCACGCTCCACTTCTCTTCATGAAGCTGTAAAGCTCCGGCTGTGATGCTCTGCAATCCAAATAATTTTCGAAGTGTTTTTTCGTATCTTTATGGTTGTACAAATCGTGGAAGTCGACCGTATCCATATCGCAGCTATAGGTTTCCGAACCAGAGGGATCGGCCTTGCTGTCACTGGCTTCGGAGAAAACCAGGAGCAAGGCGGTGACGAGCGGAATGATCAGGTTGTAACGTGCCATTCCACACGTCCTAGTATCGTCGTCTTAAGGTCCAATTAAGAAACGATCGGGGTTTTTACCGAACCTGTTATGACCCTTGCGCTTGCACGATGCATTTACGAGTTGCACTACCGTGAAGTGAGGCACAGCGGTGAAGGACGCACTTACGTCTTTGACAACATTTGCGCGGGAAACTTGGAACGGACGGCCTCGGTCCTGCAGAGGGTCGGTTCATGCGCCCTCAAGCTTTGCCGGCCCGGTGAGGCCGTCCCTCAGCAGCGGCCAAACCCGAGGCTAATGCTGCACAGAGCAATTACCACGCGGTTGGATCACTGGCTTGACCCAATGTAAAGCTCGTCGCCGCCCAAGGTGCCGTAGGTGTATGGCACCTGCTGGTTGTTTGTGTCGCGGCGCACGGCATCGCGAACCTTGCCAAACAGCAAGCGCACTTCCAGATCAGTCTGAGGCAGGAACTCCAGCAGCGCCTTGGCGAACGGGCTATGGCGTTCAGCGCCGTCCATCGCGACTGTTCCGGCGCGGGCCGCGTAAGCCACGAGCACATTGTCCGCAGCCGGCTCGACCCGAGCCAAACCCCGCGTGACCGCCCGCGTCGCTCCAGAGGCCACTTGCATCTTGGCGGCAAAGGGATTGTCCCGGCACGCATCAAGCATGATGAGGCGCAGTTTCTTCGCCCCGCCGACCGCGCGCATGACCGAGGTCAGTTTGACCGCTTCAAACTCCAGATCCGTGTCGCTCGAGAGCTGGGCATCCACCGGGATCAGGAAGTTTTCACCGTTCATCTCCATGCCGTGCCCGGCAAAATAGATGGCCGCGATATCCGCTTGGCTCGCCTTTCGGGCAAACCTGCTGAGAGCCTTGCGCAAGCCTTCTCCACTCAAATCCTGCTTGAGCTCAACCTCATAGCCGATGCTCTCAAGGACGCCGGACAGCGCCTTCGCATCGTGTTTGGGGTTTTTGAGTGCGGTCACGTTTTGATACTTGGAATTGCCGATGACCAGGGCCACCCGTTTTTCCGTGGCGTCCGCAGGCCGCCTCGTCTTCTGTTTCGCGCTATTGCCAGCCGACGTCTGAACTTCGGGGTTATTCGTCGCATTGTCTACAAGGAGTTCAGGAGCCTTAATCCAGCCGCGTTCAGCATAGTAGCGCTTGGCGCCCCTGTGGAGCGGAGCGGTGAGACTGTCCTTAATCATCTCACGCGGGTCAAGGTTCACAAACATCGGATGCCGCTTGCGGAACGCGGCCAAGTCGTCGAACACCGATTTGACGACGTTGTACACAATATCCTCGGGCACATCGGCATTTGTAACGAGTGTCGCGCCGACCCCAAATGTGTGGACGTCTTTGCGATTGTTGTAAAACCCACGCAAAATGCGCGCAGGCCGATAGAAGGAACTCTGCGATACGAGGCGGTCAATGGCCGGTCCGGAAATGTCCGCCAGTTGCGCCTTGCACTTGGTCAGCACTTGTTTTGTCAGAGCCGACGGATGAGAGGAGATGTAGATCATCGCATCGATCTCACCGCGGCAGAGAGCATTTGCCGCATCGCCAGCGCGCAGGTCCGACTGATGTTTGAAATCGTGCCGGCTCCAACCAAAGGCAGACTGCAGCACGTTCCAGCCGCCACGGGTTCCTGAACCGGCAGGGCCGATATTCACCCTCTTTTGCTGCAAGTCTGTGGCGCTCTTGATCCCTGCGTTGCGCCGCACAATGAGCGTCACCGGTTGGGCGTGGAGGGCGAATACGGACCGCAGTTTCCGAAACGGACCGTTGTCCTTAAAAAACCGCGTCGTTCCCTTGTAAGCATGATAGTGCCAAACGGATTGGGCAATCCCGAATTCAAGCTGTCCTGCACGCAGGTTCTGCAAATTGCTGATGGAACCCCTGTCATCGCTGGGCTCGTTAACGGAGTCTGCAGAACACCGGATCCCATGTCTGGCTCTCTTCTCGTTAACAACGCTGCAGATATGTCCACCGGTGGGATAATAGAGGCCTTTTACTCCGCCCGTGCCGATGGAGATGTTACGCTTTTGTGCAGCGTAAGTAGCAGACGTGACCGCCACAGCGGCCAAGCAGAGCGTAAGCCAGAAGAAAATCGTACGCATTTAAACCATCTCCTTTTACGGAACCGGCGCTTTCTGCAGAATAAAGTTGGCCTGTGCGGATGTAAACAAATCGGTATAGAAGAACATGACAAGCGGATAACTCAACCGCGACCTGTGCGACCAACGAAAAGATCCCGAACTGCTCTGAAAAATGATTGATCGCCGCTCTTGCACCCGGATCGCCCAGCCTTAACGATATCATCCATTAGCGACGACATCGCTTGACTTTCAGGGCCGGTCGGCCCATGTACCGCTCAAAGGCTCCCGCGACAGCGCAGTTCTGCTTTGATCATTAAGTCTGAACGCTGCGGGAACTGATTTTCAACCAAAATCCATCTGGTCCAACTGCGCATGGGTCAAGACGGCATGGCTGGGTCTGCCACGCAATTGTTTTGCGCGTCCACCCGGCGCATGAGGACCCTATAAACGTGAACGAATTGAAATTCTCCAAGCTCGGCTTGACCGGGCAACTCCTGCGTGCCCTGACGGATGCAGGCTACGAAACGCCAACCCCGATCCAAGCCGAAGCCATACCCTTGCTTCTAAAGGGGAGCGATCTGCTCGGCATCGCACAGACCGGCACCGGCAAGACCGCGGCTTTTACCTTGCCGCTTCTGCACAAGCTCAGCCAGAGAGGCCGGCGGACCGGCCCGCGCTGTGCCCGGGCGCTTATCCTTGCGCCGACCCGCGAGCTGGTGATCCAAATTTCCAAGAGCATCAAAACCTATGGGCGCCACCTTAAACTGGAGCAGGCCGTTATTATGGGCGGCGTCAGCCAGCGCCCGCAGATCAATGCCCTGAAGCGTGGCACAGATATTCTCGTTGCGACCCCGGGCCGGCTTCTTGACCTTATCAAACGGGGGCACGCCGATCTCAGCCAGACTGATTATCTCATCCTCGACGAGGCGGACCGCATGTTCGACATGGGGTTCATCCGCGACGTTCGGCGGATTGTCGCGGACCTGCCGGCCGAACGCCAAACCCTTCTGTTTTCGGCAACAATGCCAAAAGAGGTGGCGAAGCTTGCCGGCGAAGTGTTGAACAACCCAGAGCGCATTGAGATCGCGGCCAAGAGCGTCGCGGTCGACCGGATCGATCAGACTGTTCACTATATTGCGGCCGCGAACAAGCAAGCAAGATTGGCAGAGCTTCTGGCGGCGCCTGAGATGGAACGGGTCATCGTTTTCACGCGCACCAAGTATGGCGCTGACAAGGTGGTGAAAAAACTCAGCCGCGATGGCGTCAGCGCCGAAGCCATACACGGCAACAAAACGCAAGGCGCACGGCAGCGCACCTTGGAGAACTTCCGGAGCGGGCGCATCCGCGTTCTCGTGGCAACAGACATCGCCTCGCGCGGCATCGACATTGATGAAGTCACGCACGTCATAAACTACGAACTGCCGAACGAGCCGGAGAGCTATGTCCACCGGATCGGACGCACCGCGAGAGCGGGCGCCTCTGGGACGGCCATATCTTTTTGCGATCCTGCCGAGCAGCCTTACTTGCGCGCGATCGAACGGCTGCTCAAGCGTTCGCTGACAATTGCCGCCGGGGAGCCGATTGCGCTCACCCCATTATTGAAGAAACAGAAAAAAGGGGACAGCAACCGATCCAAACCGCGCTCCCCCAAAAGGCGGCGACGTCCCCGCCGGCCACTCCAACGCGCGGCCTAACGCCGAGCAGGAAGCCCTCGCTCGACCAGGATAACTTGCCTGCGCATTTCCGAAAGGGGTCACCAATCCCCTTAGCGGACATATTTTGAGAGGCGCAGACGAGCAATTGCCCAAAATCGCTACAGACTTTCTTGACACGCAATATTCCTGAAGTCGATCATTTCAAAATGAGCGATCAAGATGCAACCGACCTTGATCTTGCACCGGTGACCAAGAACCCCTGGCAGCGAGCAGCTCAAATACTGCACAGCGGCGGAAAATACTATGAGTAGCGATTTAGACAGTTCAGGCGCAGTCTCAATCAATATCGATCGTGCAGAACCGTTTCACTCGGAGTATGCACGACTCCTGGAACGTGCCACCGCGATGGTCGAGAGGCGGTATGGCGTGTGGGACAAATGATCCAAGCTGGTCATTGAACGTCGTGATGAATGTTCGGATGAAAACAGTGTTCGATATCAAAGAAGTGTCGGCATGAGTTTTTGGCCATTGGTTATTCCTGCCTTTGCGTTTGTTTTGATTGGATGGCTGTTCTGGTTTGCGCTTCGCATAGAGCCAACAAAAGTTCAGGCTGTGAGCGAGCTTGGTAGACTAACCAATCTTCGAAGGATCGTTTCAATCATGATGTCGGCCACAGTCGGCCCTCGTGCCGTTGAAATCTCTGACGAGGCGCAGACAAGGAAGCTCTTCGTGGAATTTGACCAAGCTGGCTGCGATGTAAGCCTGTCGGATGAAACGACATCAAAGAACGAGATTTCCCGTCTTCTCAACCAAACTTCTTTAGCTGTTGAGTTGAAGGAACACGCGAACACGATCACCTGTCGATTTGATGGTGATGTCAAGAACGTCGCCAACGGACTAGAGGAATTGGTTAGGGCAACCTTGGATTCAGCTGAATTGGCAAGTTATCGGTTCAAGCTGAGAGCATTTGCAAATGATCAATACTTCATGGGACTGGACCCGATCAGGCCGTTGCGGTTCCCTGACACCGCCGATGAGTTTCCTGTCTCAACGACTCGAGGAAACCGGTTCATGTACCTTTTTGGAGATCCCTTCTATTCGGTTCTCCTAATCCTCTTTGTGTTGTTTGCGCTTCCTTTGCCATTCTTGCTTGTTTTCGCCTTTTACGGCCTGAGTGCGGCTTGCATATACGGGGTGATTGTACATGTGCCGATTGCCTTGGTGATGCTTCTCGGCGGCCGAAAGGACATCGCAGCAGGTAAGCTTTCAACTCTCCTTCTAAACTCAATGATCGCCACAACCTGCTATGCACTGACGCTTGTCATAGGTGACGCGTTTTACCTACAGCTTATTCCCACCATCTTCGCACTAACCTGTGCTGGAAAGGCGTTTCTTGCCTTTTGGGAAAACAGAACTTGGCTGGCCGAGGACCGTAAAGGCGAGCTGGAATACAACGCGGTTGAACGCAAGAAAATGATGATCGGGGTTGTGAGTGTGTGCTTGGTAGCCGCCGCTTTGAACGAGCTGATCCGATCCAGCCTAAGCTTCGAAAGCTGGTTGTGGTACTTTGCATACTTTCGCCTAGAGCTTTACGTCGGGATGATGATGGCCAGCTTGCCTGGAATGCTCCCCGCGATCGACCGCCAAATTGCTCGGCAGAAGGAGCGGAGGCAGCGTAAACGCACCTGGTCCAGAAAGACGGATCACAGATGATCCTCTGCTGGATCAAATTCTTCCCAAAGCGACATCACTTTGGACTTGAGCGCGATGTGGATGAGCGATTCCTCGAACGCTTTAACGAGAAGCGGAGTAGACGTTTACGTGCGGGGGGGCATTGCGACGCATATGGTCCCAAATCCGAGTTGGCGATATACCGAATAAGGCTGTAAAGCCGAACGCCACCAATACCGCAAACGCCACTGCTGTGAGCAATACAACCGCGCAAAGTGGATGCCATGAATGATCGAACCCTGGAAGAAATTGAGAACGAATACTGGGAAGAGCCCGAATTTCAATCACATCTGGTGACGACGTGCCATAGGCTCAGAAAGAAACAACTTAGCAAGTTCACGGTGGAAGACTTGCGCGTGATGATAAGTCAACAAATCAGTCTCCCAACCCTGATGCCAATGGCTATGGAGGTACTGAGTGAGAACCCGCTGGCGGAAGGAGATTTCTACCCCGGAGACTTGCTCAAAGTTGCACTGGAGGTCGATGAAGAATGGCATCAGGATCATTCTATCAACACCCAACAACTTATTGAAATCACGGAAGAAGCCATCAGGCGCATCGTTGCAGACACCGATGAATTCCCGATGGCTGATAATTTGACAAAAGTCTTACTGAAAACATTTGAGAACTACCGAACCAGACGCTGTTAAGGTCACCCGCAACTTCTGCATTGGCGCAACAATTCCCTTTTGGGCAAAGGCCGCCTTCGAGGATAAAGCTCCCAACCATCCCTGAAAGCCCGAAGGTCCACAAAGAGCCCGTTCCCGACCTTCAGCCCGGCAAAACCGCGCCCAGCGCCATGGCGACCGCCGCCTGTGTCGGGTCGATCACCGGAACGCCGATCGAGTGTTCCAGCGCGCTGCGATGCGTTGCCATTCCGGCGCAGCCCAGAACGATGGCGTCGGCGCCGTCGTCCACCAGCTTGCGGCCGGTCCGTTCCAGGGCTGCGAAGGTGTCTTTGCCCGTCGCGGTTTCGGCCACCGACATGTTCAAGGCGCGTTCGCCGGCAAGCCGGTCCAGCACACCCATTCTGCGCATGTAGCGCCGATGGCGCGCAACCGAGCCTTCTGAGATGGCGATGACACCGAACAGATCGCCCCGCGCCAGCGCCGCCAGAACGCCGCTTTCCTGAATGCCGAACACCGGAACAGCGCTGATCGTGCGGCATGCCTCCAGACCCGGGTCGGAATAGCACGCAATGACGAAGGCGCCGGCATCACCCCGGCGCTTCACAAGGTCGATCAGCGGTGCGACGACCAAGTCGCTGTCCGCCTGGCTCTCTATGCCGAACGGACCTTCCGCCAAGGTCAGGCACTCAATCGCCGGGCCGCCCTGGAGCTGAAACCCGGACAGTGCATCGGCCAGACCGTCGGTCACCGCCTGGTTGGAGTTCGGGTTGATGACGACGATGGGCCCGGTCATGGCGCGATATCTGCGCCAAAGTTCGTTGCCGGGTTCAACTCCGGTGTGTGCGTGCCACCAAAACCGGTCAGATCCACCGGAGCGCGGGCGATGAAGCGCCCATCCCCCGGCTTGCCCGTAAGCGCGCCGTCTTCAACCACGCGCCGCCCCCGGTTCAGCACGGTTTTGGGGCGCCCGGTCAGGCGCCAGCCCTCGAAGGGATTGTAGTCCATGTCATCATGACATTCGCCGGCCACCCAGTCCTCCTTCGGATCCCAGATGGCGATGTCGGCGTCAGCGCCAACCGCAATAACACCTTTACCCCTCATGCCGAACAGCCGCGCGGGATTGGTGGCGGTCAAATGCACAAAGCGCTCCAGGCCGATCCGCCCTTTGACCACACCTTCAGAGAACATCAGCGGCAGCCGCATCTCAATCCCCGGCATGCCGTTGGCGATCTTTGTGAAGGGAACGTCGTGGCCGTTTGCGAACTTGCCCTTCTCATCAAAGCTGAACGGCGCGTGGTCGGACGTCACGGCCTCAAAGGTGCCGCGTTGAATGTGATCCCACAAAATGTCTTGAGTGGCTGCGTCCCGCATCGGCGGGGAACAGATATATTTCGCGCCTTCCAGTCCGGGGCGATCAAGGTCATTCGCTGTGAGGAACAGGTAATGCGGACAGGTTTCCGCAAACACCTTGGCGCCCTCGCGCCGCGCCTTGCGCACCGCCTCAGCCCCGCCCTCGGTGGACACATGGACGATGAACAGGGGCGCATCGACCATGCGGGCCAGGCTTATGGCCCGGTTGATCGCCTCAACCTCCGCCGCGGCGGGCCGCGACGGCGCGTGGTATTTGGGTTCCGTATGACCGGCCGCGAGCATCCGGGCGGTTGTCCAGGCGATCATGTCCCGGTTCTCCGCATGCACCATGGTGATGGCGCCGTGGGTCTTGGCGACGGAGAGGATGTCCAGGAACTGTTTGTCGTTAAGGGCAATGTCGTAGGTCATGAAGACCTTGAAGGAGGTCACGCCGCGCTCAAACGCCTTGGGCAGCTCTGCCAGGACCGCCTCGGTCGGGTCGGAGATGATCAGGTGATAGCCCCAATCGAGATAGGACTTCGGCGCGGCGCGGCCGTCATAGGTCTCCAGCGTTTCCAGCACCCCCCAGCCTTTGCGCTGCGCGGCGAAGGGAACGAACGAAGCGTTTCCGCCAAACGCGGCGGCACGCGATCCGCTTTCATAATCATCGGTGCACATCAGCCCCATGCCGCTTTCCTGGGCGATGTGACAGTGGGTTTCGATCCCCCCTGGCAGAACCAGGCGGCCTTGGGCATTGATCTCATCGGAGGCTGACAGCCCCTCGGAGATCGCCGCTATCTTGCCGTCCTTAATGCCGATGTCTGCGTGGTAGCGGGCCTCGGCGGTGGCGATCTCGCCGCCTTTGATCACAAGGTCAAAGCTCATCCCGCTGTCCCGTCCGGATAGATCACGCCGGTCTGCGAGGTGATGCGGGAGTAGTGCTCAATGCGCCGATGCTTTTTGAAATCAAAGATCGTGCGCTTGCCAAACAGCGCCTTGTCCATGTCGCAGGCGTGCACCAGCAACTCATCCCCGTCAGTGGTCGCCTCTTCAACCACCATCCCGTCCGGATCAACGATAACGGAGCCGGCGAACAGCCCGTGGCCATCCTCAACCCCGGCCTTGGCAACGCCAACCACCCAGCAGGAGTTTTGGTAGGCCCCAGATTGCATCGACATGGTTGAATGGAAGATCCGTTTCTCAAGATCCTCGTTGCCGCCCTGGCCGTTGGTGGTTGGCGTGTTGTAGCCGAGCATGACCAGCTCGACGCCCTGCAGGCCCATTTCGCGGTAGGCCTCAGGCCAGCGGCGGTCGTTGCAGATCAGCATGCCCATCCAGGCATCCAGATTGCGCCAGACCGGAAAGCCAAGATCGCCCGGCTCAAAGTAGCGCTTTTCAAGATGCTGGTGGCTGCGCTCGGCTTCATATTCCACGTGGCCCGGCAGGTGGACCTTGCGGTAGCGGCCGATAATCTCCGCGTTCCGATCGGTGAGGATCTGCGTGTTGAAATGGCGCCCCTCTGGCGTCAATTCGGCAAAGCCGAATGAAATCGCCACATTGGCCGCCGCCGCCCGGTCGAACAGGGGTTGGGTTGCCGCGTTCGGTATTTGGGTTTCAAACCAGGTATCAACCTCAGCCTGATCTTCCATCATCCAGCGGGGGAAAAAGGTGGTCAGGCACAGCTCAGGAAAAACGACGAGGTCGCATTTGGCGGCGATGGCCTGATCGAGCAGCGCGGTCATGCGCGCCACGACCGCCTCACGACTGTCCGCTTTCTGGATCGGGCCCATCTGGGCGCCGCCGATGACTATCTCGCGCATGCTGTTTGCTCCGTTGCTTGGGCAGGGCAGGGCGGCCGGTGATGGCCGCTGTGAAGTCCCCATTTGGTCTGCTTGGCGAACAATAGTAACTGAAAACAAGCGCTATCAAGCATCTTTTGCCGTGGTGCCCGATGGACACGTCACCCCCGCGCAAAGTGGGCGCGCGCCCGGCCCAATTTTCTCGCGAGCGCTGGCGCGGCATGTAGATATTTGAAATATAGAAACTGGGTACCTTTGAAGTTTCAGTACCATTTATTGGTGTTGCAGAAGTCAAGCCTGACCTCTTAACTCTTGTTTCTGATGTCATTATTTCCAAGAGCAGACTGTTGAATCTTTCATCTTGCTGCTGACGTCTGGGGCGCGAAGACGCCGCGGAGGGAAATACATACCCGGAACAGTGAGGGATAGAAGATGATCGGAACCACACAGGCACTCTCCATGACACGGGTGTTTTCAAGCGCTTTGGCGATCTCATGGGCGGCGCTGTTCTCAGTGTCGATGCCGGCCCAGGACGTGAAAGCCGCAACGGTTGTCAACACAGTCTCTTACTCCAACGGCGTATCGGGTATTGGGCGATGTGGGGCTCAGGCCTCAGATCTGCAAAGAGGATCAGAAACCCAATCGCTCACGTTTTCAGCGAGCGCTGCGGGCTGCAACGTGGGCGGCGCCAGTTTTGCAGGTGGTGGTGTCGTCGGTGTGCGTGGATCAAACGACGTGGACTCTGGCGCAGGACGGGGCGTCTCCGGCTTCTCCGGCTTCGCTGAGACTATCATCAACGGGCTGAGCTTGAGTGCCGCAGCCGGGTTCACCATGGGCCAATTGGTGGGGACTTATGGCAACAGCATCGAGGTCGGACTGACGCCCTCGCTTGACGCATCCGTGTCTGCACAGATTGCGCCGAGCGACACCTTTTTTGTCCGCGACGGGAGCGCGAGTTTGACGGCCAGCACATTCTTGCGCGGCAGTGGCGGGGACCGGGACGGCGCGGTGGCCAGCAACGATGTGATGGTAAACAACGTAAACTCCCCGCCCAGTGAATCCTTCTTCTTCACCCAGCCGCCAACATTGAGCGTGATGGTGGACGTGGACGGATTGTTCGGCGTCACCTTCCGCCTGTCCGGTGATTCCAGCGCGCTGGGATATGGCGACACGTCGGTGAACTCGAGCTTTCTTGCCTTTAACTCACTTGGCTTCAGCAGCACCGGTCCTGCCTTCATCTTGCCCGACGGCTTCACCATCAACGCGCCTGAAATCGGGATCGTAGACAATATGTGGACCGACAGCCGGCAACTCACGCCGGTTCCTCTGCCGGCGAGCTTGCCGCTGTTGCTCCTGGGCATTGCGGGCATTGCGCATCTTGGTGCGCGGCGTAAGAAGAAACTCCAGCGGTCAGCGCTTCAAATGAAACGGGCGTAACTCTGAAGGCCGAGTGGAGAGATAGGCCAGGATCTTTCGCCGCTTTTCGAGCCCTCGTTTCGCCGGGTTAACGTCACCGTCGGGCGTAAACAAATCCGGCAATTCATCTTCGATGTGCTCGATTATCCGTTTCCAGCGTTGACGCACACCATCGTGAGACATGCCAAGCTTTTCAGCAATGTCCGTATCGGTCAGCCCGCTCAAGGCCAAAGAGATGACCTTTTGTTCGCGCGGCACCAGGCGCAGTTTTGGCGGCGTATAGTACAAAAGAACCTTCGCGATACCTGTTGCAGGCTGGTTCGCGTCATCGCGAGAGACCCCGTAAACGGACCTTGGACCAAGGCCGTGCTCAGACAGGCTGTGTTGGTCTTGGGGTGACACGGAAAACAGGCGAGGGTTTCCCCCCCGCAATCTGAATATGCCCGACGGCATCTTCGGTTTCGTGCATCGACCGCTTGATGTTAAAGCCCGCATGGACCGCGTGGTAAACCGGCACAATCGCATTGAGCAACTGATGCGCCCACTCATCTTCGAAATCGAAGGTTTCCTGCACATACTCCAGAACGAACATTTCCAGCCCATCGGCTGCGTTCTTTTCGGCCTGCTGTTCCTGCGTCAGGAATGTGTCGTGGCCGTTCTTATGTCTGTTGAGCAATCGGACATTGAAGTAGGCCCTGGGCGCGCGAACGAACTCTTCCACCAGATGATCATGCAGGAAAGCGCTCATGCCGAAAGCGGCACATCGTTCGGTTTCACCTTGTGTCATGATCAGACCACACAAGATCTGGTGATTTGCAATCAGGTTATCAATCTGGTCTGGAACCCAGGCCATCCAGTCGTCAGATTTGGGCAATACCGACAACCAGAGTTCGGTGATCTTCGCCCCGTCGCCCGGAGCTGCTTCCCGGACAATGAACTCCGGTTCCCTTGTGTTTACGTCGTCTCTTGCCATGGCCTTTCGATGCGATTGCGCACTGCCGTCTCCCGTCTATGTCGCCCGCTTGAAGTATCGGTGGCAAACTTGGAGCTTGTCAAATCTGGGCCAGGCCGAGCTTTGGCGTCAAAGCTGTCTTTGCAGCCTCTGCTTGCTCAAAGGCCTATTCCGGCAGCGTTAATCCCGAGCGGCCCGCATAGACTTTCGCCACGGCGGCATCATCTTCCGCTCCGAGCCCCAGCTCCACTGCAGCCATATACTGCTCCAAAGCGGCAGCCGTGATGGGGGCTTTGAAATCAGCAGACTGCGCAATGTCGAGCACAATGCCAAGGTCCTTGGGCCAGATGTTGATCTGGCTGTGCGGTGTGTAGTCCCCGGCCACGATGTGGGGCGCGCGGTTCTCAAGCATCCAACTGGTGCCGGCGCATTTGCTGATCACATCGACAAAGGCTTCCGGTGTCACGCCCTGCGTCATGCCGAATGTCAGCGCTTCGGCCATCGTCGCGATGTGCACCCCGGCCAGCAATTGATTGACCGCCTTCATCGCAGATCCCGCTCCCGCCGCGTCTCCGAGTTCGAAGACGGTTTCGGCTATGGCATCAAGTATGGGGCCGGCGACTGTGAACGCTTCGGGTTTGGCGGAGGCCATGATGGACAATTGCCCTGTTGCCGCTTTCGCCGACCCCCCGGAGATGGGCGCGTCGAGATAATGCACGCCGGCGGCCGTGCATCTTTGCTCCATGTCGCGTGCAAAATCAGGGGGAACAGTGGCGCAGGCCAGCACCACCGCGCCCGGCTTGAGGCGCGAGACCAGAGCGTCGTCTCCGAACAGAACGGACTGGGTTTGCGCCGCGTTCAGCACCACGACGACGACCGCATCAAGCTCAGGTGCGATCTCCACCAATTCCGCCGTTGCGCCCCCTTCCGCTCGAAACCGTTCGACCTGGGAGGGAACCACATCGCATCCATAGGTCTCATGACCGGCCCGAAGGCACGACTGGGCAATCCCGTACCCCATGGACCCCAGACCGATCACTGCAACCTTCGAGGAACCGTTCATATGACTTCTCCAACTCACATGCTTTATCCAAGACGCATCATCCATATCAGCGAACAGCGAGCGCTCATAGACATCGGCCTCAAGCGGGCGAACACACTCAGCTCATTGCGCTTCGGCCGCAAGCAGCTTGCCGCAGTGCCGGCACCGCTCCTGAGACGCCGGCATCTCAGCCTCTACGCGCTCGCGGATGTGATGGGCGGCGCGGCGTGACAGCCCCAGCTTCTTGCGCAGCGCTTCAATCTCAGTCTCCTCCGCATCGCAAATGGCGCCGTCCTCCAAGGCCTTTCGAAACTCACGCTCCAAACTGGCGCGGCGGCGGTGGAGTTGGTCATTCAGCCCGGTGGCAATGATCCCGGCCGGAAGCGCCGCCATGCCGATCCCGACGATGGTGATCAACGCGCCAAAGATCTTGCCGGCCACGGTGATCGGCGTGACATCGCCGTAGCCCACCGTGGTGAGCGTCGCGACCGCCCACCACATCGCGGCTGGTATCGAGCCAAACGCCTCGGGCTGAACCTTGTGCTCCGCCAGCCAGGCACCGCTTGCCGCAAAGATCAGCATCAGCAGCAAAATGAAAAATCCGGCAAAGAAGGCGCCGGCCTCCTCTTCGAAGACGGCCAACAACATGCCAAGCGCCGGGGAGTAGCGTGTCAGCTTCAGCAGGCGAAGCATCCTGAACGTGCGCAAGATCCGCAAGTCGATGGGGACGAACAGGTAAAGCAACGCCGGCAATATGGCCAACAAGTCGATAAGGGCCAGGGGTGTTATGGCCCAGGAGAACCGCGAGCGCACCTCGGGGTCCTCACGCGAGACCCACAGGCGCGCGGCATACTCGGCCACGAACACGCTCAAGGAAAGCGCCTCGAACACATTGAACGCCTGCCGCCAGCGGGCATAGATCGGGTCCACGGTTTCCAGAATGACCGCGGCAACGTTCAGGGTAATCAATGTGACTAAGGCGATCTCCAAGATCCACGGACCGACCGCCGCACGGTCGGGGCGTTCGAGCCACCAATAAACACGGGCACGGGCGCTTTTGCGGCTAAGGGCGGCGTCAGGCATGGCGGTATGTCCTCCACGCGCGGGTTACGGGAATGGCGATCTGTGAAAACAGGGCGGTGCCCCAGATGAGATTGCCCACCAACGAGGGGACGTGCGGGACAATGAAGAAACAGGCAACCGCCACAACTATGCCGAACAGCCTTACGTCCCATCGGCCGAAATCGGAGGCCACCCGGTGCTCAATCACATGCCTGAGCGCCCACAACATGGCGATGTAGCCGGCCAGACCGAAACACCCTATCGCCGCATACTTCGTTGGATAAGGCTCCCAGAACCCGACTTTCACTTCGGCCGCCAGGGCAACACCCACCAAAACGCCACACATCATCAAAACCAGGTGGGCAAGCCACCAGAGCACCAGGGTCGACGATTTTTCATCCTTCGGTTTGGCGTTGCCCACGAAATCGAAGTAGGTCCAGCACATCACGAACATCGAGACACCCCCGATCACAAAGTTGATCAGCACGTCCGGGGCGACCTTGTAGATGCCCTTCTCCGAAAGCGTGACGACCAGCTTGAAGAAGCCTTCTCCCAGCACGATCAGGGTCAGCAGAGCAAACCGTTCGGACATGTGGCCAAGGCGCGGCACGAACCGTTCAAATCGTAGAACCGTGATCTTGGGGATCATGTAAACCACTTGCGTGGCCACAAGGGCTGCCCCGAAGACCCAATAGGAGAGCGGCTTCGGCAAGAAGGCCGCGACTGCAAACACAACGGCAAAGATGGAGAAATTGCGCACCTGCTCCAGGCACATGGAGCGGCTCTCGGTATTGGCCCGTCGCGCCCGCCAGTAGAGCGCCGCCATCATGGCCCGGTTCACGGCGAAGCCGATGGCGAAGAAGACCCATCCTTTCCCCTCAATGTCCGGAATGGCCGCCGCCATGAACATGACCGTGCAGATCATCGCGGACATGATGAGCCGGTGCCACACGTCCGTGCTGACATAAATCGAGTTGAAGATGCTCAGCTCGCCCCAGGCGTACCACAGCGTCACGAAGACCCCGGCGAACACGATGAAGCCGTTGAGGTCCAGATGGTGAGACAGATAGTTTCCCAGCAGAAAAATCGTCACCACATGGATCAGGTCGTAAAACAGTTCGACCCAATGGACATGATCATGGGCATGGTCGAGCTCATGGTGATGCTGCGGCTTCCGCCACATCGGATGGTGATGCAATGCCATTTTGGAACGTGCTCTTTCTGTTATCTAAAAGGCCGAAACTGCGCGAACCGGATCTTCGAACCGGCCAGGCATCATCTGCCCGCCGGCGCGCCGCAGAATGGACGGTAGGTTGTGACGGCACGGAAAAGAGTTCAAGCAGTTTACTTTTGGTAACCTTCCGATCAGGTGATGAAAGCTGCTGCGATGCGAGCCGGGGCAGGTCCAATCCATCGGACGCAGCATCATGTGCGGCCATACCTTTCTGGCCGTCAGCCGCCGCCACCCGCTTTCAAAGCTGGTCTTATGATCGCTGCCCAGATGAACATGATGACCGTTGCAATAGTCATCGCATTCAATGACCACGAGAACCTCCTGTGATGCTGTGAGAATTCGGGCGGGGGAAAGAGAAAGTCACCCAATAGCTTGGTGGGGTTGCTGCGGTCGATCTCCCAGAAATTGAGGGGCCGGCCGTCCTTGGTCTTGCTCGCCAACCGCAAAGGGATCAAAAATCGCAGGGCGAAGTACACCAATAGGACAAATAAGCCGACGCAGGTGCCAAAAAGCATGAAATCAATTGTCATGATCTGACCATCACTTAGCATTCCCAACCCCTTTCATCTTTGGAGAGGTCACCAGAGTGGTGAGTGCGTCGACCAACTTGGATGAGATCTGAGACGGCAAAAGCTTCCCCAACAATCGCGCGATCTCGCCAAATAACGTCATTGCCCACTGTACCATCCATGGTCGTTTCGCAGGGTAACACGATACCGCGCACGTTTCCCTATGGGCTGTAGCGCGGAAAGCCAAGCCGACCGTCTCCCAGACCGTATGCCGTATTGCTGCTCGACATTTGACAGTTCACGGCCCGGCGAATCTCCGTAAACTGGAACCCGCAACTAACCCGCCTGGAGCACCCCGGTCTCATGTCTCAAACCAAAACGGAACTAGGTCCCGGTTCCGTCGTCTCCCTCCTCAACCCGAACGGCTCCGGCAAGGTGGTTATCGTCTGCGAGCATGCGTCCCACCACATCCCGCCGGCCTTCAACAATCTGGGGCTCAGCGAAGAGGCTAGAACCAGCCACATTGCCTGGGATCCCGGCGCGGCGCTGGTGTCGGAGCATCTTAGCACATCGCTTAACGCCCCCTTCGTGCGCGGTGAGGTTTCGCGGCTGATCTATGATTGCAACCGCCCGCCGGAGGCCGAAAGCGCCATGCCGGCCCGCAGCGAGCTGTTCGATGTGCCTGGCAATATGAGCCTCGACCAGTCAGAACGCGACCGGCGCACTGAGGCGGTCTATCGGCCCTTTACCCGCTGCGTGGAGGAGGTGATGGCCAAGGCCGGGCCGGACGCGGCGCTGGTGACCATTCACAGCTTCGTGCCGGTCTATCACGGCAAACCCCGGGCGGTGGAACTGGGCATCCTGCATGATGCCGACACCCGCCTCGCCGATGCCATGCTCACTGCGGCCCCGCGGCACACGCAGATGAAGACGCTGCGCAATGAGCCTTATGGTCCCGCAGACGGCGTCACCCACACCTTGAAGCTCCACGGGCTCACAAACGGCGTGCTCAACGTGATGATCGAGATCAGGAACGATCTTGTGGCCACCCCTGAGGCGTGTGCGGATGTGGCCGCCATGTTGCACGGCCTGATCGGTGAAGCGCTGGAAACCGTGCGCGCCAAATGAAAAACCCCGGAGCATCTCTGCTCCGGGGTCTCATCTCGTCGGCTCAGGTCAGTTTACGAGTACCGGTACGGCACGCCGACCTTTTCCATCACCGCAGAATAGTCCTTGAAGATCTGCACCACCTTGGCCGCGCGCGGGCTGGCGGAGGCGAGCTCGTCCCAGAACTCTGCTGAGTCTTTCACCACCTGATCCCACTCTTCAGCCGGAATGGTGGTCAGCTCCATCTTCTTGCCTTCCACGCGCAGTTTGGCTTCGCCGCCCCAGTACCAGACCTGGCGGTAGTAGTGAGACTGATCGATGGTGATCTTGAAGAGCTCTTGCAGGTGCGGGGGAACCTTCGCCCAGCTTTCGGAGTTGGCGAAGTAGGAGCCGCACCAGGCGCCGGTGACGTTGTTCAACAGCGCGTAGTTGCACACATCAGCCCAGCCCACTTCGTAGGCCTCGGTGAAGCCGCACCAGGCCACGCCGTCAAGGTCGCCGGTTTGGATGGCGGTTTCCACATCTTCCCACGGCACGGTGACGGGCACCAGGCCATAGCGGGAGAGGAAGCGGCCTGCGGTCGGCACGCCGAACACCCGCTTGCCCTTCATGTCGGCCAGCGAACGGATCGGGTCCTTGGTGAAGATGTGCAGCGGATCCCAGGCGCCGGCGCCCAGCCACTCCACATTCTCAACCTCGCCATAGGCCTCCGCCCAGATCTCGTTCAGGCCGTAATAGGCAAACAGAACCGGCAGATCGAGGCTGTAGCGGGTGGAGAAGGGGAAGTAGCCGCCGAACACGTTGATGTCGACCGGGGAGGCCATGGTGGCGTCGTCCGACTGCACCGCATCGATGGTGCCCTTCTGCATGGCGCGGAAGAGCTCGTCGGTGGGCACCAGCTGGTCGGCATAGAACAGCTCGATTTCCATCTCGCCGTTGGCCGCCTTGTTGAAGGCTTCGATCTGAGGCTTGATCACATGGGCCCCGAGCGGAGCACCGGAATAGGTCTGCATGCGCCATTTGATGGGCGCTTGGGCTTTGACCACGGCTGGTGCGGCGAGGGTGGAGGCCCCGGCTGCGCCGATCCCGGTTAAGACCTTACGTCGTGTTGTCATCATATCCTCCTGTCTGTTGTGGATTTTCTTGAAGTATGGAGAACCATTTCTCCGGGGGTAATTCCAATAAGCGCTCACCTCGCATAGATGGTTTGCGGCAGCCACAGGGCGATCTGCGGGAAGATCATCACCAAGGTAAGCGCCAGGATCATGACCATCACAAACGGAATGATCGAGGTGTAGATGTCCTTCAGCGAAATCTCAGGCGGGGCCATCGCTCGCATGAGGAACAGGTTATATCCAAAGGGCGGGGTCATGTAGGCGATCTGGGTGGTGATGGTGTAGAGCACACCATACCAGATGAGATCAAAGCCCAGGATCTTCACCAGCGGCACGTAGAGCGGGGCGACGATGACCAGCATGGCCGTGTCGTCCAGGAACGTGCCCATGAGCAGGAACGAAAGCTGCATGAGGATGAGGATCATCCACGGGTTGAGACCGAGCTGCTCGGTGAAGAGGTCGTCGATCGCGCGCACCGCGCCAAGTCCGTCGAACACCGCGCCAAAGCCAAGCGCGGCCACGATGATCCACATGAACATGCAACTGATCGCCAGCGTCTGGCGCACCGACACCTCGAACACCTCGCGGGTCATGCGGCCTTTGACGACTGCGGCGAGGAATGCGGTCATGGCCCCCACGGCGGAGCTCTCCACCAGACTGGTATAGCCGCTGATGAAAGGCACGATCATCGCCGCGAAGATGCCCACGGGCAAAATGCCGGCGCCCAGCAGCTTGATCTTCTCGGCCATGGGAACGGTGCGCTCTTCCTTGGGCAGCACAGGGCCCAGATGCGGCTGCAGACGGCAGCGCACGGCGATATAGATGATGAACATGGCCGCCATCATCAGGCCGGGAAAGACGCCCGCCAGCCAAAGCTGGCCCACGGGCTGGCGCGCAATCATGGCGTAGAGCACCAGGACAACCGAGGGCGGCACCAGGATCCCGAGCGAGGATCCGGCCTGGACCACGCCTGTCACCATGCGCTTGTCGTAGCCGCGTCGTAAGAGCTCCGGCAGGGCAATGGTGGCGCCGATGGCCATGCCGGCCACCGAGAGCCCGTTCATGGCCGAAACCAGCACCATAAGCCCAATGGTGCCGATGGCCAGGCCACCTGGAACCGGGCCCATCCACACATGGAACATCTTGTAGAGATCATCGGCGATCTTGGATTCCGAAAGCACGTAACCCATGAAGATGAACATGGGCAGGGTCAAAAGCGGGTACCACTTCATCACCTTCATCACGGCAGAAAACGGCAGATCTGAAGAGCCCGTGCCCCACAGCAGCAAGGCGGACACGGACGCCACCGCCCCGATGGCCCCAAACACCCGCTGACCGGTGGCCAGCATCAGCATCATGGACGCAAACATGAACAGGGCGATCATCTCGTACGACATCAGACGGTCGCTCCGCGTAATTTCAACACATCTTTGAAGAACTCAGACACTGCCTGCAGCAGCATCAGGAATATGCCCGCCACCATCATGGCCTTCACCGGCCAGATCAGGGGGCGCCAGGCGCTTGGGGTGCGTTGCTTGTATTCGTAGGAATAGACCGTGGAATCAACCGCTCCATAAAGCAGAACCCCAAGGTAGAACACTAAGAACAGCACGGTGAACGCATCAAACCAGGCCTTCTTGCGGTCCGACCAGGCCCCATAGAACAGATCCATCCGGATATTGGCTTTGAGCTGGATAGAGTAGGGCCCACCCAACAGGTAGTAGCCCACCATGGCAAACTGAGCCATCTCCAGGGTCCACAGCGACGGGTTCAGCTCCAGGAAGCGGATCTTGGTGATGGCGGACCATAAGAGGATCGCCACCATCAGGAAGATGCCGTACATCACAACGCGCCCGACACGGTAGTTGAGCCGGTCCACCCACTTCACATAGGTCTGCATCGCAGAGATCATGCGGCAGCGGGCCTCCCCGCGCGGCATTTCCCCTCAAACAAATGACTAACGGCCTGAAGCATCACCGCACGCGTACCCGCCCATACCCCTGATTTATCGTCTTTCGGGGAAGACTATTACCTCCAGCCCGCTTTGTCACCCTAAGAGGTCAGGGCAGGGCGAGGAGCCCGCCATCAACCACCAGCTCGGTGCCGGTGATGAAGCTCGCCTGGTCGGACAAAAGGAACATGCACGCATTGGCCATGTCCTCAACCGAACCGGCCCGGCCAAGCGGGATGGCCGCTTCCAGGGCGCTGAGCTGGTCGGGATTTTCCTCCCAACGCGCCTGCATGGGGCTCACGGTCGGCCCGGGCAGGATGCAGTTGGAGCGGATGTTGTTGGCGGCATATTGCACGGCGACGGATTTCGACAGGGCAATCAGACCGGCCTTGGAGGCCTGATAGGCATCTTGCGGCTTGTCATCGCCGCGCAGGGCCTGGATGGTGGAGAAATGCACCATGGCCCCGCCTTCGTCCTTCATCAGCGGCGCGGCGGCGCGGATGGTGTGGGCACAGCCGGTCAGGTTGATCGACAGCACCTCGTTCCACACCTCAAGGTCGATGGTTTCCACCGACACATCCCGGTCGAACCACAGAACACCGGCCACATTCACCAGATAGTCGATGCGGCCAAACTCGGCATGAGCCTCTTTGAATGCGCGCGAGACAAAGAGCCAGTCGGCCACCGAGCCCTTGAAACGCATGAAGCGCTCTTGGTCCTCATCCAGCGCATCGATCTTCTGAGCATCAAGCCCGGCAACATTTGCCCCTTCGTTCAACAGCGCACGGGTGATGGCCAAACCCATACCGCCCGCAGCTCCTGTGACAACTGCCGTCTTTCCTTCAAAACTCATCCCATTTTGCCCTTGTCTAAGCGGTGTGACTCAACTGACGTTCGCCGGGCAGATAAACGATCACGTCGCCCGTGTCGATGATCAATGATAGACCGGTGCGGAGAATCACCGAAACCTGAGAGATCGGGAAAGGAAGGAACAGATGAGCTTGCTGGTTGAATACTTTGTGAAGGACGGCAGGGCCGATGAACAGACGGATGGGTTGCGCACCTTCGTTGACGGCCTGAAAGCTCTCGGCGATCAGGGCTTCCACTACAGCGCCTTTGAAACCGATGACCCGACCCGCTTCATCGGGCTGCTGGAATTCGACACCGAGGAGGCCAAACAGGCCTTCATCAAAAGCGCGCCGTTCGCCGAATATCGCGAGATGGCCCAGGACCGCTTCAGCACCTCGCCGAACGCCACGCAAATACGCCTGGTGGCCTCCACCCGGAGATGAATTTTTTCCCTTTTTTGCGAAAATGTTCTTGACTATGATCTCTCTTTGTTCCATATATGTTCCAGGAACGAGAACAGGGGATTATTGGGCGAAATGGCGAAAGTTACCTCAAAATTTGTATGTCAGGCGTGCGGCGCGGAAACGCGGAAATGGTCGGGAAAGTGCGAAAGTTGCGGGGAATGGAATTCGATTTCCGAAGAGGCGGTCACCTCGGCTCTGGGCGGCGGTGTTGCGCCCAAAGGCCGGCGTATCACGCTGACGGGTCTGAAAGGGGAGGCGGAGGCTCCCCCGCGTCTTGCAACCGGAATAGGCGAGCTTGACCGGGTCACCGGCGGCGGCCTCGTCCCGGGGTCTGCTCTGCTGGTGGGTGGCGACCCCGGCATCGGGAAATCCACCATTCTGCTGCAGGCGGTGGCCTCTCTCTCCAAGGCTGGTCCCAGGGTTGTTTACATTTCCGGCGAGGAATCGATCGCTCAGGTGCGTTTGCGTGCCGAGCGGCTGGGGATTGCAGATGCAGATGTGCTCCTGGCGGCGGAGACCAACGTGCCCGATATCCTGGCCACCTTGTCTGACGGGCCGGCGCCGGCGGTGGTTGTTATCGATTCCATCCAGACCTTGTGGACGCCGGCGATTGAATCGGCTCCCGGAACCGTCTCCCAGGTGCGGGCCACCTCAGAGGCGTTGATCCGTTTTGCCAAGCAACGCTCCACCTGCCTGATCTTTGTGGGCCATGTCACCAAGGAAGGTCAGATCGCGGGGCCAAAGGTGATCGAACACATGGTGGACACCGTGCTCTATTTCGAAGGCGAGCGCGGTCACCAGTTCCGCATCCTCAGGGCCGTAAAGAACCGCTTTGGCGCAACCGATGAGATCGGGGTCTTTGAGATGTCCGATGGGGGATTGCGGGAGGTGGAGAACCCGTCGGCCCTGTTCATGGGAGAGCGCGATGATCCGGCCCCCGGCTCGGCAGTGTTTGCCGGCATGGAAGGCACCCGGCCCCTCCTGGTGGAGGTGCAGGCTCTGGTGGCCCCTTCGGCGCTGGGCACCCCAAGGCGCGCGGTGGTGGGCTGGGAGGCCAGCCGGCTCTCCATGGTGCTGGCCGTGCTGGAGGCCCATTGCGGTGTGGTCATGGCCGGTCACGACGTCTATCTCAATGTGGCCGGCGGCATGAAGGTCCGCGAGCCGGCCGCAGACCTTGCGGTGGCCGCTGCATTGGTGTCATCGCTCACCGGCGCGCCCCTGCCGCGCAACTCCGTTTTGTTCGGCGAAATCAGCCTTTCCGGCGCAGCCCGGCCGGTGACCCACGGCCAGGCGCGGCTGAAGGAAGCAGCCAAGCTCGGCTTTGAGCACGCTATCTTCGCACAGGGCGGCAGCCAGCAAGTGACCATTCCAGGCGAGATGACCGGCCGCCCGGTCTCCAACTTGGCCGATCTGGTGGCCATGATTGCCGCCCAGTCCCCCTCTCAAGGCCCGCCCCAGGCCCAGGTTGGTGAAGATGTTCTGCATGAGTTCATGCCGTCTTCGGTGCCGGAGGCTCAATTGGCGCAATAGACCCATACCGGTAAACGCGCGCCGGGCAAGAGGTGTTCACCACTCAAGTCGGCCAAATAGGGCGAAGCTCGCCGCCAACATTGATTTCAGCCATCTGGTGGCACCATTGTTGCATGTGCAACGAGCGCTTGCTTTTTGCTTGGCAGTGCTTTTATTAGGCGCCAGACAACCATGCGGGTGCGGGCGATTGTCTGTGTGGGACCGATTGCAGAGCGAAATTCTGGGCTAAACCACAATGCCGTTTCAAATTCTCGATATTGCCCTGATCGGCATCATGCTGATCTCGGGGCTCTTGGCCTTGATGCGTGGTTTCACGCGCGAAGTGCTTGCGCTGATCACCTGGGGCGGTGCGGCGGCTGCGGGCTATTTGGCCTATCAATCCGAACCGCTTCAGCAGCTCGCGCGGCAGTATATTGAGTCCGATATCGTTGCACAGATTGCCCTCGTGGGTGCGGTGTTCCTGGTGGTGCTGATCGTGGTGTCCCTGATCACCATGAAACTGGCGGATTGGATTTTGGATTCCGGCATTGGGGCACTGGACCGTACGCTGGGTTTCGTCTTCGGCCTCGCCCGTGGCCTCCTGCTGGTGGCCGTCGCCTACATCTTCTTCATTTACTGGGTGCCGCCGGACCGCTCGCCCAACTGGGTGAAACGGGCGCAAACCTTGAGTTTTGTTGACCAGACCAGCACCTACATTATCGGCATCCTGCCGCCGGAGATCCAAGATGTGCTGCTGCCCAAAACCATTGAAGGCCGCCGCCGCGCTGGTGCTGTGTCCACCGGCAAGCAGGACAGCCAGAGCTTGGACCAGAACGGGTCGGGCACAACTGGGGACAGCCTGAATAATTCCAACCGTCAAGAGTTGAATCAGACTATAGAAAGCCAGCAGTCACAGTGAGTATGCGCTAAGGTGTAAACGTAACAGATGCCCGGGGCCCATCTAAATCACATGCGGAAAGGCAGCTTCTCATGAGCAGCCAGGCAAAGCCTGACCACCCGACCAAGGACGCGCCGACAGACTTCGAGATCGATTTTGCCGAGGACAAGCTGCATGAGGAATGCGGCGTCTTTGGTGTGTATGGCCAGCAAGACGCCGCCGCCCTGGTGGCGCTCGGGCTGCACGCCCTGCAGCACCGGGGCCAGGAAGCTGCCGGCATAGTGACCTATGACGGCACGAGGTTCCACGCCGAAAAGCGCATCGGCCTTGTGGGCGATCATTTCTCCAAGGAAGACACCATTGCCCGCGTGCCCGGCGCGTGCGGCATCGGGCACTGCCGCTATTCCACCACGGGCGCCACGGCTTTGCGGAACGTGCAGCCTATGTTTGCCGAGCTCTCCAGCGGCGGCTTTGCCATTTGTCACAATGGCAATCTCACCAATGCCATGAGCCTGCGCCGGGAAATGATCAAGGATGGCGCCATCTTCCACTCCTCCTCCGACACCGAAGTGATCCTGCAACTGGTGGCGCAGAGCCGCAAGGCGCGCTTCGTTGAGCGCTTCATTGAAGCGCTGCATTCCATCGAAGGGGCCTATTCCCTGGTGGCGATGACCAACAAGAAGCTCATTGGCGTGCGCGATCCTTTTGGCATCCGCCCGCTGGTGCTGGGTGATCTGAACGGCGCGCCGGTGCTGGCGTCCGAAACCTGCGCCCTCGACATCATCGGCGCCACGTTCGTGCGCGAGTTGGAGAATGGCGAGCTTTTGGTGATCTCCGAGGACGGGATTGAAAGCTTGCGACCGTTCCCGCCCCATCCCAAGCGCCCGTGCATCTTTGAATACATCTACTTCTCGCGCCCGGATTCCATTCTGGGCGGCAGGTCGGTCTATGAGTGCCGCAAACGCTTCGGCTATGAACTGGCCAAGGAAGCACCGGTGGAAGCGGACGTGATCGTGCCCGTGCCCGATTCCGGCGTTCCGTCCGCCGTGGGCTTTGCTCAGGAAAGCGGAATTCCCTTTGAGTTGGGCATTATCCGCAATCACTATGTGGGCCGCACCTTTATTGAGCCCACCCAGCAGATCCGCGCATTGGGCGTGAAGCTGAAGCACAATGCCAATCGCGGCGCCATTGAGGGCAAGCGAATCGTGCTGGTGGATGATTCCATTGTGCGCGGCACCACCTCCATCAAGATCGTGCAGATGATGTATGAGGCCGGCGCCAAGGAAGTGCACATGCGCGTGGCAAGCCCGCCCATCAAGTACCCGGACTTTTACGGCATCGACACGCCAAGCCCGAAAGCCCTGATCGCCTCAACCCACACGGTGGAAGAAATTGCCGAGCATATCGGCGTCACCTCTTTGGCCTATATTTCGGTGGACGGGATTTACCGTGCCATGGGCTTTGACGGGCGCGATAACGCCAATCCGCAATTCACCGATCACAGCTTTACCGGCGACTATCCCACCGCGCTGACCGATATGGAGGGCCCGCATGCGCCAAAGCAGCTATCATTGCTGGCCGAAGCCGGGTAGGGCGTTTTTTCCAATCAGTTGAGCCGGTTCTATTATGGGTATCCTTGAGGGCAAAACAGCCGTGGTCACCGGCGCCTCCCGCGGCATTGGCTATGCGGTGTCCAAGGCCTTGGCGGCCGAAGGCGCACACGTCATCGCAGTGGCGCGCACCGTTGGCGGCTTGGAAGAGCTGGATGACGAGATCAAGGCGGCCGGCGGCTCCGCCACCCTTGTGCCCCACGATCTGAAAGATCTGGACGGTATAGACCGAATGGGGGCCGCGCTGTACGAGCGCTGGAAGAAGCTCGACATCCTGGTGGCCAATGCCGGCATTCTGGGCCGCCTCACGCCGTTGGGCCATATAGAACCTAAGGAATGGGATGAAGTTTTCGCTGTAAACGTCACAGCCAATTGGCGTCTCATCCGTTCGTTCGACCCGTTGCTCAGGGCGTCTGACGCGGGCAGGGCCGTGTTCATCACCTCCGGCGCAGCCACCAATTGCCGGGCCTATTGGGGCACTTATTCGGTGACCAAGGCGGCTCTGGATGCGCTTGCCAAGACCTATGCGGCGGAGACAGGCACCACCAACATCAAGGTGAACCTGGTCAATCCGGGCCCCTTGCGCACGGCGCTCAGGGCGAAAGCCTGGCCCGGCGAGGATGCCGCAAAACTCGCCCACCCGTCCGATTTTGCGCCAACCCTTATTGACCTGGTCCGCCCGGAGACCGATACATCCGGTGCCCTCTATGCGTTTGAAGACGGAGCGCTCAAGCTTAAGCCTTAAAGGAGCCGAGATGACCGCTGACGCCATCGCCGCCGCCATCGTTGAAACCCGCAAGGCCCTGGGCAAGATGGAAGACTATCCAGGCCCGGCTCCGCAAGATCTTGGCCAGGCGTTGGAGATCCAGGATGCGGTCGTGCGCCAGTTCGGCGAACCGGTTGCCGGCTGGAAGATCGGCTGCACCAGCAAGGCGGCTCAGGAGACGTTAGGGACGGACGGTCCCTTCTTCGGCCCTCTCATCGGCTCGCGGTTCTATGCGTCCGGAGCGCAAGTGGAAACCGCACCCACCTCGCTGCGCGTGGTGGAGCCGGAAATCGCCTTGCGCTTGGGCCACGATCTTGCGCCACGGTCTGAGCCTTACAGCGTGGAAGACGTCATGGCGGCGGTGGAGACCGTGCATCCGTCTTTGGAGGTCATCGATCGCCGGTTGCCGGGTGGCTTTGCCGATGGTGTTTTGTGGCACATCACAGATTGCGGCCTGAGCGATGCCCTGGTGTTGGGCCCGGGGACGGCCGATGTGAGCGCCGATGCTTTGCCCGAGATCGCCGTTGAGGCTCGGGTCAATGGCGTTGTGGTGAGCACAGGCATTGGCCGCAACGCGCTGGATGGCCCGCAGCTTGCCCTGCAGTGGATCGCCAACACCTTCTCCACACTGGGCCGCACATTGGAAGCAGGCCAAGTGGTGAGCACAGGGCTGCTCACGTCCATCTTTACGCTCAATCCCGGCGATGAGATCGAAGCAGAGTACGCGCAGTTGGGCTCGGTCTCCGCCAAGCTGCTCTAGGGCGCGAACACCATCTCGCCGAAGGCCTGGGCGAGCTTACCGCTGGCCGGCCCTGGCAGCAGATCTGGGTCTTCGCCTGGAAATCTCTCCCGAATGACACCGGCAAGATCTGCAAGCGGCGCTGGAACGGGCCGGTTGGTGACATCGAGCGCCCTGAGGGCGATGGGCGCGAGGGTTGACAGAGCAGCCTCCAGCAGGCCGCCGGCACGCTCCTGTTTCGTCCAGGCCAGAAACACCGGCGAGGCCACATCGTTCTGTCCGAAGCCGCCCGATTCTGCCCCCGGCAGCAAGGTGGCCTGGGTCAGCATCCGCAGCTCTTCCTCATAGCCGGTGGCCGCCATGGGCAGACACCCCAGATAGGGCAGGTTGCTGCCCTCAGGCTCAAGGTGTTGGGGCAGCAGAGACACCGATCCATCCATGAGTTTGGCCGACATACGTTCAGCCAGGATCGCCATATTGGCATAGGCCGCCGTCACCTGGTCCATGGCCGCCGGGCTCTGGGCATTATGGTAGCCGCCGGTGCTGATGGCCTCTCCGAGCGGGCGCTGTTCATCAGGGGGCAGCACAACCGGATTGTCTGAAACCGCGGCGAGGGACTGTTCGGCAACAGCTTCAACCTGGGTCAGGGCCATTTGCGCTTGGCCCAGAATGCGCGGTGCGATCCGGAAACTCACCGGCGCCTGATAGGGCCGGCGCGCGCCGCCATGGCCGCCCGCGATCAGCGCCTGCAAGGTCTGCAAAGCCCACCGGTCATGCGGATTGTTCCAGAGCTCCTGAAGCGCCGGGTCATAATGGCTCAACGGCGCATCAAAGCCTTCGATCGCCAACGCGACGACCTTCGCCGCAAGGTCCAAACGACGCCTGGCGCTCAAGGCGCAATCGGCCGCCAGCGCGGTCGCGGCAGGCGAGCCGTTGATGAGGGAAAGCACGTCCTTCTCGCCAAGGTCGTGGGTCAACGTGAGGTCCATGAAAAGGTAGGAGAGGGAGAGGATTTCCCCGGCGCCGCCTTGGCCCCGGGCGGGCACTTCCGGCAGTGTGCCGCCACCGAGCATCCCGGCCACGGCCTCGGCAATATGCGGAGAAATGGCCGCATGCCCTTCCACAAGATTGGCGAGCCTGGCGAACACCATGGCCCGGGTCACCCGCTCAGGCAGCGGATCGCCCCATGCGGCGGCCGCCGGTCTTGGCGGGCGCTGGGCCTGGGCCTTGCGCTCCTCAGGCCCGAGCCGAACCTTGGCATGCTGACCATAGCCGGAGGTCACGCCGTAAATCACCACGTCCGGATCATCGATGAGCTGCTCAAAACGAGCCCGGGCCTCGGCCATTGCGCTGCGGGCGGCGTCACCAAGCTCGCAAGCTTCACCCTGCCACGCAACACGGAAGCAGTTATCAAGGGTCAGGTCGCCTCGCGTGTTGATTGTGACGGTCATCGGCGCCTCCGGCTGTTAGCGGTCCTTGTCTACATAAGGGTTCTTGCCCTTTCGCAGAGAGAACCTAACAGGCGTTCCCCAGATGTCGAAGTCCTCACGCAGGCCGTTCACAAGATAGCGCACATAGGAAGCCGGCATGTCATCGGCCCGCTGGCAAAACCCCACGAAGGACGGCGGGCGCGCCTTGGCTTGCGTCACGTAGCGCAGTTTGAGCCGTCGCCCGCGCGGGGCAGGTGGCGGATGGCGCTGCAGCATCTCCTCCAGCCAACGGTTGAGCTGGCCTGTGGACACGCGCCGGTTCCAGGCTTCGTAGACCTTCAGCACCGCCGGCAGCAGCTTTTGCACCCCGCGCCCGGTTTTTGCCGACAGGGTGATCAGCGGAACCCCGCGAATTTGCGGCAACAGGCGCTCGGTCATTTCCTGAAGAGACTTCAGCGCCTCGCGCTTTTCCTCCACCAGATCCCATTTGTTCACGGCAATCACAATGGCCCGGCCTTCCTGCGCCACCAGATCGGCCAATTGCAGATCCTGTTTCTCAAACGGGATCTCCGCATCAATCAACAGCACCACCACTTCGGCAAAGCGGATGGCGCGCAGCCCGTCGGCCACGGAGAGCTTTTCCAGCTTCTCCTTCACCCTGGCCTTTTTGCGAATGCCGGCGGTGTCAAACAGCTTGATCGGCTGGCCTTGATAAGACCAGTCCACAGAGATGGAATCGCGCGTGATGCCCGCCTCCGGTCCGGTGAGCAGCCGCTCATCGCCCACAAGCTGATTGATCAGCGTCGACTTGCCCGCATTTGGCCGGCCGATCACAGCAAGGCGTAAGGGCCGGTCGGGCCCAAGCGTTTCGGTTTCAGCAGCCTTCTCGCCGGCATCGGCCTCATACCGCTCCACATGCGGGCGCAGGAAGCCGTAAAGGTCCGACATCCCATCGCCATGTTCTGCAGACAGCGCCACCGGGTCTCCAAGACCCAGCGCATAAGCCTCCAGCGTGCCGTCCTGGCCGACCTGGCTCTCCGCCTTGTTGGCCAGAACCAGCACCGGCTTGTGCTGTCGGCGCACCAGCTCGGCAAACTGCTGATCCATGGGTGTGATACCGGCGCGCGCGTCCACCAGAAACAAAATCACGTCCGCGGCAGCCAGAGCGATTTCGGTTTGCTCTTGCATGCGCGATTGTAAGGAGCCTTCCGGGCTGTCTTCCAGGCCGGCGGTATCGATGATTGTGAAGCGCAGCTCGCCAAGCTTGGCATCGGCTTCGCGCCTGTCGCGCGTCACTCCCGGTTCATCGTGCACAAGCGCCAGCTTCCGCCCGGCAAGGCGGTTGAACAAGGTGGACTTGCCGACATTCGGCCGCCCGGCAATAGCCACGCGCAGGCTCATGGGACTTCAAAACCTTTTGACATTCAACAACGGGTCTAACGGTAGGCCTTCAGGGTGGCCTCATCGGTTAGAACATAGATCGTGTTTCCGGCAACCAGCGGAGAGATGAAGGTGGGCTCGCCAATGGTTATGTTGTTGGCCGGCCGACCGGTCTCCGCTGAGACAAAGATCATGCTGCCTTCGCTGGAGGCGGCAACCAACTGCCCGTTGACCATCACAGGCCCCGCCCAGGAGCCCCGCTCCGACATGCGGTAGCTCCACCTGGCGCGCCCCTTCGTCTTGGAAATGGCGGCCAACACGGTTTTGTTCACGATTGTGTAGAGGTAATCCCCCGCAAGCCAAGGCGTTTCGGTACCGGAAACCGCAAGGTTCCAAAAGATTTCACCGGAGCGCAAATCAAAGGCACCCATGGAGCCGGCATGGGCAATGGCATAAACCCGGCCGTCATGGATCACTGGGCGGCCGGCAATATCGGTGAGAACGGAAGCGCCGCTAAAACGGCTGGAGCCACTCAGCGCATCGCCCCAGTTGGAGAGGCCTGAATTGATATCGAAGGCCAGGATCTCGCCGGTGGTGAGTGGAACCACCACGGTATTGCCGGACACGGCCGCGCTGGTGGAGGCCGCACGGGCTGCTTGTTCCCCCACACCTTGATACTTCCAAAAGCTGCTGCCATCGGAGGTGGAGAGGGCTTGAACCTCATTGTTGACGCCGGCCACAAAGATCTTGCCACCGCTGACCGTGGGCGCCGCCCGCACAGGCACTTCCAGGCGCTTGCGCCAAAAGATGCTGCCGCGCGCGGCATCCAAGGACGCCAATTCACCAAAAGTGGTGGTGACGTAAAGCCGACCTCCCTCGTACGCCATGCCGCCGCCGACGCCGCTATCGGCTTCCTCGTCTTTGGGCTTCAGCGAGACCGACCACGCCTTCTGGCCGCCGGAGGCGGAGAAGGCCGTCAATCTGGAGGCGGCATCGAGCACATAAACCCGGCCATTTGCCACAATTGGCTGTGCCGTCAAACGGCCGTCATCGCTGGAGCCGACCCCTGCGTTGACCGACCAGGCCAATTTGGGCTGACGGGATGCGCTGAGATTGCCAAGCGCATGCGAAGCATTGCCGCCGGATTGCGGCCAGCTCGCATTCTGCCGTGCCGCAGGGATTGGGTTCGGCTGGGTGAGCAGCTCCGGGTCCGGTGCCAGCACGCCACCGGCTGTGTTGATGGCTTCACGCGTGCCTGCCAAGGGCTTTTGTTCTTCGCCAAGCAATCCGCCCAGACCCAGGCCCGAGCCCGAACACCCTGCCAGTGCCAGAGCGATACCCGCAGCGGCAGCGGCCCTCTTCAGCGCTGACAGGCGCAGGCGCGTTGGGGTAATGGGGCAGGGCGAATGCATGAGAACTCTTATTGCGATGAGCCAGAGGACGTATCGCCGGATTTGGCAGGCTCTGCTGCGCCGCCGGCGCTGCTCGGAAGCATCGGTGCGATGACGCCGATCATGAGTTGCGCACGCTGCCTGAGGCCGGCGGGTGTGGCGGTGTCTGCCGCCAACTCGTTATAAAGCCGGTCAGCCTTGGTGATATCGCCGTTCTTGTAGGCCGAAATGGCGATAATCTCGCGCGCCGAATGGCGCCAGGCCCCCTCAGCGGAATTGAGCGGCGCCAAGCGCTTTTCAATCGCATCCAGAGCTTCGGTATCCACCGCCAGGAGCGCTGCGCGGATCCGGGCCAGGTTCTTCAGCGCCTCGTCCACACCGCCGGCATTGGAGATTTCGTCAAAGGCTTTGAGGGCCTCGGCCGGAGAGCCCGCTTTGGCCAGCTCGGCGGCCATGCGGAACTTTGCCAGCGCGGAAAAGCCGGCCGGGCCTGAGCTGGCGATTTCGGCAAAGATCTTGTCGGCTTCGTCCTTCTTCCCGCTCGACAGAAGACCCGTGGCGGTCAGATATTTCTCACCTGCGGATTGAGCCTGCTGCACTTCGTAGTATCGCCACCCCTGAATACCGGCAACGGCAAGCACCACGCCAATGGCACCGCCCGCGATATAGGCACCATACTTCTTCCAGAGGTTCTTAACCTGCTCCGCGCGGACTTCTTCGTCCACCTCGCGAAAAATTGTCTCTTCGCTCACCAATCAGCTCCCAAACCTGGCTAAAGTTGCCCAGTACCGCCCACCTGATACCACCATCTTGTGGGCGGCGTAAAATATCGCCATGGCAATAGCAAGGCAAATCTTCGTGGTTTATCGTGCGGTTCCGTAGGCCCACACGGTAATGGGCTTCTCAAGCCCTCTGATTTTCTGTGCGCTCTGTTTGCGAAAGTCGCCAAGCTTTGAGAGCGCGGTCGCCGTTTCCTGGCCGGCGCGCTTTAAAGCATCTTCGCTCACCAGCAGTTTACAGCCCAGGGCGCGGGTAAGGTTTTCAAGGCGGCTGGCCACGTTCACCGTGTTGCCCAACACGGCAAATTCCAGCCTGTTTGCGCCAATATCACCCAACGTGGCCGGGCCGTAATGGATGCCGAAGCTTGCCCGGATGGGCTCTTCGCCCTGAGAAGCACGCTGCTCGTTCCATTGATCGACCAACTCAACCATCGCCTTGGCGCAGGACAAGGCGTTGCTGGCGTCCCGGTCGCCGGTGAAGGGCGTGCCGAATGTGGCCATGAGCCCGTCGCCCAGGTACTTGTCCAGGGTTCCATTGTGCGCGAAGACTGCGTTTTCCATGCGTGCGTGGAACTCACGCAAGGTGGCAATGGTCTGTTCCGGGCTCCTATTCTCTGCAAAGCCGGAGAAGCCCACAATATCCACAAACAAGACAGCAACATCCTGGGTTCGGACACGGTTGAACGGATCATCGTTCTGGGAAAGCTCCGCCACCACATTGGGTGAGAAGTATCGCGAAAGGTTTGTGCGCGCCCGTTCAGCCGCGGCCTGTTTGGCAACAAGCTCATTGGCGCGGCGCACCCCAAGCGCCAGAGTGGCGGCGACGATGAGAAAGACCACAATCTCCTGTATGCGCAGGTCAAACATGATGGCGTGAGGGTCAAGCAACTCAAACAGGCGGGTGTCTTCGCCCGTTGCGGCTTTTATGGCGTCCGACAGAGCGCCCTGCTCAAGGGGCTGCAGATAGACCCAAACCGCGCCAGCCGCCCAGAGCCCGCTCGTCCAAGTGCCCATGGCCACAACGGTACGCCAGGAGTATGAAAGCGTCGCGCCGGCCAGGAAGACGAAGAAATAGATGAAGTTGCCAAAACGGTACTGCATGGTGGCCGACCAGTCGACGGCGCTGAAGGGGTTGGGGGCAACGATAATGAGTGTCATCAGGGCAAGATCGATGAACATCAAGAAGAGCTCAGCGCGTGATTGTCCCACTCTCCAGACCTTGAGCTGCGCCCATCCGTTCAAGGCAAAGGCGACCAGCAACACCTGGTAATAGATCACTTCCGGATTTGGATTGAGAAACGGCAACATCACGCCGATCACCGCCAGGGCAACCCAACGCGCCCGCACCGCGAGATACAAGCCCTCCCGCTTGTGATCTTCCAGCGCCTTTGCAGCGAACCGGTTGGTTTCGATGGCCTCAGTGCGCCCGGTGGCTTCTGTTGCAACAGAACCGCCTGCAGTCTCCGCGTAAGAGCTCATGGTTCAACCCCTCTCCTGTGCGTGTCCGCAACAAAATGCGCGGGCAGCCGGTTAGGCGACGGCAAACCACGTGGCCATTCCAGCAGCCTGATGCTCAAGCATATGGCAATGGATCATCCATTTGCCAACATTCTCTGCCGGGAACGCCACCTTCACCACTTCTCCGCGTTCCATGAGTTCGGTATCGCGCCAAGGGGCGTTCTGGACCTTCTTACCGTTGCGCTCGATCACTTGGACGTGGTGGCCGTGGAAGTGCATGGCATGGGGCCAGGCTGTGTCATTGATCATGTTGACCACAACCGTCTGGCCCCGGCCTACGCGAAACAGCGGATCTTCCGTGCGCCCGGAAATGCCGTTGAACGACCAAGCCTGGCCTGCCCGCACCAACTCGCGGATGGTCAGCACCTGGCCCTTGTGCGTTGCCTCGCGCATGGTGCCCCGCGCGCCGCCCGCCATGCGCAGCTCAACCTGGCGCGCGTCCTGGAGGCCTGAGAGCACGGGCAGCGGGTTGGGCGGCAGTTGAGGCATCGGGTGGGCCTGGACGGCCGGTCCGCGCGTCGCAAGGGTCGCGATTGAAATCTCCCGGTCCCCGGCCATAGCAAGCAATTCCATCTTGGTGTCCGGTTCGCCAGGCACGCGCAGGGCGATGTCTGCCCGCTGAGCTGGGGCCAGCGTGAGGATTTTGGCATCTTCTTGCGTCCCGGTCACGGGCTGGCCGTCCAAAGCGATGACGCGGCCTCCCAGCGTTCCGATCTTCAGGCGCAGCACCCGGGCATTGGAGGTGTTCACCAACCGCAAGCGCACCCAGCCATTGGTCGGAAGCGTCAGCGCGGGGCCGGAGATGCCGTTGACCGTCACCCAGTTGCCAAGGCGTCCGGCATGGCTTTTGTCCATCATCGCCCCGAGCGAGGCCTCGTGGATGGCTCCGTCTTCGGTGAGCCGCCAGTCGTCGATGGCCAGCGGCAGATCCGCATCGAAGCCTGGAGGCGTCGGCTCTTCAACGATCAGCAAGCCGTAGAGCCCACGCGCGAGTTGCTCGGACGTGCGGAAATGGGGGTGATACCAATAGGTGCCGGCATCCGGTGCGGTAAACGCATAGTCGAACCGGCCCCCCGGCGGCACCGGATCTTGTGTGAGGCCGGCCACGCCGTCCATGGCGTTGTCGATCCGGATACCGTGCCAATGGATCGTGGAGGCCATTGGCAACGCGTTGATGAAGCGGACCTTGAGGCGTTCCCCCTGGCGCACCCGCAACAAAGGCCCGGGCACGGTTCGCCCATAGGCCCAGACGTCGGTGGCCTTCTCGCCTTGGGCAAGGAGCTGCGCTTTGGCCGGGCTGGCCTTCAGTGCAATAAAACCATCGTCCGCGAAGCCGGCCGCTGAGCCTGCAAACGCCAAAGGCGTCGCGGCCAGTCCGGATGTGAATTGGCGGCGGGTGAGGTAGGGCATGGATCTAGTTCTTCTTGGTCCTGAACTTCTCATGGCATTGTTTGCAGGTGGCGCCCAACGCTTTCAGATGCTCCGGCAATTGAGTGTGCGTCGACACGGTTTCCAGTCTCGCGGCTGCGTCCGCCATCTTTTGGGCCAAAGCCAGAAAGGCGGGCTTGTCCGCCCAGATGGCTGGGGCGGCCTCGGTCACATGGCTTGTGCGGCTGTGTTTGGTGTCCGGGAACAGGCGGTCAACCGCATCTGCGTGTTGTTGGATCGTCTCTGAGGCAGCCTTCACGGTTGCCCCGTCATAGGCGATTTTGCCCTTGGCCATCCCATCCAGCGATTTCATGGCTTTGCCGATGGCCTTCATGGCGTCCATGCGCTCTTTAACGATGCCGGTGGCCCCGCTATGGGCCAAAAGGGCGCCTGAGCCCAAAAGCGCAAAGCAGACGGCGATGAGGGGCAGTCTTACGGCTGTCATGGTCATGAGCAACTTCTCCCTATTCCGCGAGCCGGTTGATGATGGGGCAATCTGGCCTGTTGTCGCCGCGGCAAGCCTTCACCAGATGGCTGAGCACATCATGCATACTGGTGAGCTCGGCAATCTTACGCTCGATCTCGGTCAGATGCTCTTGCGCAAGCCGCTTCACATCAGAGCTGGCGCGTCCGGTGTCTTCATAGAGCGATAGGAGCTGACGGCAATCCTCTACTGAGAACCCCAAAGAACGCGCCCGCTGGATGAAGCGCAGCTTGTGGACGTGATCGTCGGAATAGTCGCGATATGCATTCGCTTTGCGGTCGGGGGTGATCAGCCCGATATCTTCATAATAGCGGATTGTTTTGGCCGGCAGGCCACTGGCCTCGGCTGCAGCTCCAATGTTCATGACCTCAATCCTCCGTTAGGAGAGAGGTTTGTCGCTTCCAGTTGCTGGAACGTCAAGCTAGTCTTTCACGCTGTAGGTGTTCTCAGCCGCCGGGAAGGACCGGGCGCGCACCTCTTCAGCATAGGATTTGATGGCCCCTTCAATCGCCTCGCCCACCTTGCCGAACTCTTTGACGAACTTCGGCACGCGCGGGGACAGCCCCATCATGTCCTCCATCACCAGAATTTGCCCATCGCACTCAGCCGAGGCCCCGATGCCGATGGTGGGAATGGGGACCGCCTTGGTGATGCGGGCCGCCAGAGGCTCAGCCATGGCTTCCAGCACGATTGCAAAGGCCCCTGCGTCCGCCACCGCCTGGGCATCCTCTTCAATGGCGCCCCATTGGTCTTTGCTGCGTCCTTGGGTTTTGAACCCGCCGATGGTGTTGATCGATTGCGGCGTCAGGCCAATATGGGCCATCACGGGGATCCCGCGCAGGGCCAGATAGTTGATGGTCTCCGCCATGTGCTTGCCGCCTTCGAGCTTCACCGCACCGCAATCGGTTTCTTTCATGATCCTGGCCGCGTTGCGGAAGGCCACAGGGGGGCTTTCTTCATAGGAGCCAAACGGCATGTCCACCACAACCAGGGCCCGCTTGGCCCCGCGCACAACCGCTTTACCGTGCATGATCATCAAGTCGAGGGGCACGGGCACCGTCGATTCAAAGCCATGCATCACCATGCCGAGAGAATCGCCCACCAGCAGAAAATCCACGTAATTGTCGGCGATCGAGGCGGTGTGGGCGTGATAAGATGTGAGCGAGACAATCGGCTCGCCCCCTTTTCTTGCGGTGATTTCTGGTGCAGTGATGCGGCGGACTTGCTTTTGCACTGACATGGGGCCAATCCTTTGACGACGCGTGGTGTGTTCAGCTCTATGTTCACTCTTCTAGCAAGAAATCCAACCGGCAGGACTGGGTAATATGGCCACCTGGAACGACCTTCAAGCCGAGCTTGATCTGTGGAGCGCCGAGGGGCGTGAAGCGACCATATGGTGGCGCGATGACGACGCCTGCCTGCCGCATCGCAATCTGAACCGCCTTCTGGAGACCGCCAGGCGAGCCGACGCCCCCATTCACATGGCCACCATCCCCGCCTGGCTCACCCAAGAGGTGGTGGATCTGTTTCAGGCCAACGATCATGTGCACGTTCTGCAGCACGGCTACGCCCACATGAACCACGCGCCCAAAGGGCAGGGGGCCTGGGAGCTCGGCACCCATCGGCCTATGGATGTAGTTCTCACGGAGATGCGCGCTGGCCTGGACAAGCTTGACGCTGTGTTCGGCGCCCAGTTCAGCCCCGTCATGGCACCTCCGTGGACGCGGATTGCGCCTGAAGTCACCGCCGAGCTTGCCGGCATCGGATTTAAAGGCCTCACGCTGGTGGCAACGCGTAAGGCAAAGTATGCCGCTCCGGGCCTGCTCGAAGTGAATGCCCGCTGCGAGCCCATCAAATGGAAGGGCGGGGCACGGTTCACCGGGACCGAGCGTGCGTTGGACGATGTGGTGAGCCATTTGCGCGATCGGCGCACCGCAGTTGAAGATCCTGAGGAGCCCACCGGACTGCTCACCCATCATATCGATCATGACGTGCACATCTGGGGCTTTGTGGATGAGCTCACCACGGTCCTGAACGCCCATCCCGCCACCCGCTGGGTGCGCTTTGATGAGCTCTTTGAGGAGAGTTGAGATGGTCACCGTGCGCAAGGCGGAGAACGAGTTGAGGGATGATGTTGCCCGTTTTCTGCACGAGGAGATGAACCCGAAGATCTCCCTTGAGCGCTGGCAGGGTTTTCTGGATGGGCGCTGGGCAGCCGAAGATGCAGGCTATGCTTTCATTGCAGAGGATGGCGGGAAGATCGTCGGCGTGCTGTCGGGTGTCTATGCCGATCGCACCATAAATGGCCGCGACGTGCGCACCTGCAATCTGTCGTCATGGTACATTCTGAAATCCCACCGCGGTGGTGGCTTGGGCTTTGAGATGATGAGCACAGCTCTGTCAGAACCGGACGTAACCTTCACCACCTATTCTTCCAACCCACCTGCTTTAAGCGTTTGCCTGAAGGCGGGCATGACCACCCTGGAGACCCACCGGATGGTGTGGCACACCCGGGCAGAGCCGGCCAAAGGAGAGCTGGTGGTGATGCGCGATATGGAGGCCGTGGCCCACCTGATGGATGCCCCCTCGCACCGGGCGATCTTGGATCATGCCGGGCTCAATGTGCACCCGT
>JANQOW010000016.1 GCA_028285595.1 Hyphomicrobiales bacterium | reverse complement strand
ATTGTGCAATATTCCCCACTGCTGCCTCCCGTAGGAGTCTGGGCCGTGTCTCAGTCCCAGTGTGGCTGATCATCCTCTCAGACCAGCTATAGATCGTAGTCTTGGTAGGCCGTTACCCCACCAACAAACTAATCTAACGCGGGCTCATCCAACTCCGATAAATCTTTCTCCCGGAGGACGTATACGGTATTAGCACAAGTTTCCCTGCGTTATTCCGTAGAGCTGGGTAGATTCCCACGCGTTACTCACCCGTCTGCCACTTTCCACAGGAGCAAGCTCCTGCTTCACGTTCGACTTGCATGTGTTAGGCCTGCCGCCAGCGTTCGTTCTGAGCCAGGATCAAACTCTCAAGTTTGATTTGACTTTGCTTTACAGGGACCATGGAGGAATATCCATGTTCCTGTTGTTCGCTAGGGTCCCAATCACATCTGACTGCTCTGCCCGAAGGCTTCACACTCAGATTGCGAGTTGAGAAGAAACATAAGCGAACTTTGCATTCTGTCTGTCCAAATCACCGATTGCTCGATAATGTTGGACCGCCAGGACGCCGCCGCCCACGTTTCTCTTTCTTTTAATCAACAATGTCAAAGAGCCAGACCGGCAAGCCGATCGGTAACGAATTCTATGCCTCTGGGTTCAGAGCCCATACAGCCGACAAAAAGTGCCGGATCGTTACGAACGATACCGGATCAATTTTTGGCGTGCCATGGGAACCAGGACAGACCCTCGCTAGAGGCGAGGCAGTACGTCCGCCCTCGTGCGGTGGGCTTTATATGAGGATCGGTTATCGCATGTCAAGCGAAGAAATGCATTTTTCTGGCATGAAATGTGCTTTTTCTTTCGCCCAAATGGCGCTGCAGAACGCTTTGATACATTTAATATATATAGGCTCGTGGAAGAAGGTGTTTCGCAGCCCTTAACGGAGAAGAAAGACTTGTCGAGGTATGTTAACGAATCCATTAACCCTGTTGGTGCCCACGGGCGCTTGGGAAATGGTGCCAATTGTGTGTGGTGAGAGGGGTCAATCGCAGGTGTTTTTCGCAGGAAACAGGGCAGTTTTCCAGCGCTCGGCAAATTGTCCGAGAACGCCGCGCCAGCGTGTTGACTTTGACAAACCCAACGGGCATGTTGGCGCAAGGTTTTGGGGAAGTGTTCAACGGCAACTGTCCAGCAAATGGATGAGACGCGTTTCTAGGGAAAGCCACCAAATTAGCGGCATTGGCGACCTGTCGGCAAACTTCCAAAAGTGCTGACATCTAAGAGTTTATGCGCTGCGGCGGTAAGGGATTATCTGTGGTTGAAGACACGCATACAGACGACTTCCTGAGTTACGGAAAAGACCGTCTGAAGAACCATCAGATGGTCCGGGAAGGCTCCTCCGAATCATTGCCGCTCGAGCGTTTTGACGCTGAAGAGGCCGGCGTGGGCTCCATCGGACAGGGTCTGGTGCGCAATTCGGTCTACGCAACCGCGACGGACGGCGATGATCCGTTCAACATGAACACCCCGAAACTCAACCGATGGCTGATCACCGGCAGCGTGGCCGGAATTGCGTGTACATTTGCCATTGGTGTGGCTCTGATGAGCACGCTTTCAGGGAGCTTCAGCCCCGGCACGTCAAGCCTGGCGCAGCTGGAAGAAGGCGCCCAATATTCCGAGGCGATCGGCAAGAGCGATCTCGTGATCCAGGGCACATTGTCCTCGTTTACCGGCAGTGTGGCCGACACCTCCCCCATTGATGCGGGCTACAAAAAGATCTCCGTGTCCTTCGCCACCGGCGATACCGGAACCGGAAACGACAATGGTCGCCTCGCCGGCACTCTCGCCCCCATCTATCCGGACCTTGAAGAGCTTCCCCTCGCCTACAACAACGAGACCAGCACTCCCGTTACACAGGACGAGAGCCAGGGATCGAACACCACCACCGTGACGAAGACGGCCATGCCCAAACCGTTCACGCAGACGGTGACGATCGGCAAGGGCGAAACCCTGACCGGCATTTTGGTGCAGCTCGGCGCCGAAGAGAACGCCATCAATTCGGTGGTGAGATCACTCAACTCAGCCTACCCGGTCCGCAATCTGCGCCAGGGCCAGCAGCTGAGATTCACCCTTATCAAGCGCCAGAACTTCTACGGCGAACACACGGTCCTGCCGCTCAAACTCGTTGTTTTAAGCAATGATGACACGGTGGCGATTACGGAGTTGGACGCAAATGGCCGCTATGTGGCGTTTGTAGACAGCGACACAAATCTCGCCGAGATCAAGCCGCGCCGGAAGCCGCGTGTTCAAACCGCGGACATCAAGGGCCAGGTCAGAACCAAAGCCAAAATCCGCAAGAGCCTCTACATGTCGGCTCGCGAGCACGGTGTTCCCGAGCACATTGTGGCGAACATTATGCGGGTCCACTCCTATGATGTGGACTTCCAGCGCCAGATCCGCCCGGGCGATACGTTTGAGGCATATTTTGGCGAGCCGCTCTCGGGCAAGCGTACGCGCCGGCCTGTGCTGCTGTACAGCCATCTTGACCTGAAAGGCCGCAAATCCAAGGGCTATTACAGGTTCACCACCCCTGATGACGGGGTCACCGGCTACTATGACGTCAAGGGCCGGTCCGCAACAAAGTCCCTGATGCGCACCCCCATTTCCGGCGCGCGGATCACGTCGCGCTTCGGCATGCGCCGCCATCCGATCCTGGGATATTCGAAGATGCACGCCGGCATCGACTTCGGCGCGCCCCACGGCACACCGATCAAGGCGGCCGGTTCGGGCACCGTTGAGGTGGCCCGCCGGGTGGGTGCTTATGGCAAATACGTGCGGATCAAGCACAATAACGGCTACAAGACGGCCTACGCCCACATGTCCCGGTACGCCCGCGGCATCAAGTCCGGTGCGAAGGTGCGCCAAGGCCAGGTTATCGGCTATGTGGGATCCACGGGCCGGTCGACGGGCCCGCACCTGCACTATGAAGTGATCCGCGGTGGACGCCGCATCAACCCGCTCAGAGTGCGGATCGCCGGCGGGCGTCAGTTGAAGGGCCAGATGCTTGAAAAATTCAAGCGCATGGTGGCCCGGGTTGATTCCATGAGAGCCAAAGCGCCGACCACCACGCGCGTGGCGTCCAACGAGACCAACCAGTAAGCTCTGAAAATACTTCGCATTTATCTCTGTGTTGCCCCCGGAGGGCCTTGGGTATCCGAGGCACAAAAGGGCCCGGCCACACGCGTGACTTCATCTCACAATTAAGGCGAAGGATGCAGCGCGCAGCCGGGCGGCTACGGGACGCTAGACTTGCGCAAATCCCCCATCGACGGCGAATTCTGCTCCGTTCACATAGCTGGACTGAGGAGACGCCAGGAACGTTGCGACATTTGCGATTTCGCCAGGTTTTGCAAGACGCCCGGTGGGCGCCTTGGCGGCCACTTGGGCACCGAACGCTTCGATTTCCTCTGGCGCCAAACCCAGTTTTCCAACCAACGGCGTCTCTGTCAGGCCAGGCGCAACGGAATTGACCCGAATGCCGCGCGGGGCCAATTCTGCCGCCAAAGCGCGCACAAACGAGCGCAGTGCCGCCTTGGTGGCCGAATAGACACTGGAACCCGGTAAGCCAAGCTCATTCACCACCGACGAGGTCAAGACAATCGATCCCCCATCTGCAATGTGGTCCAGCGCCGATTGAATGGTGAAGTAAGCCCCTTTGACGTTGATATCAAAGAGCTTGTCGAAATGGTCTTCGGCAACCTCACCAATAGGCGAAAACTCCGCAACACCCGCATTGACGAAAAGCACGTCAATCTTGCCGTGAGCGCGCGCGATGGCGGAGAATGCCTCCTGCAAAGCACCGGTGTCGGACACATCCGCCTGCTGCGCACTTGCATTTTCACCAAGGGCGGCAACGGCTTGGTCAAGCGTTGTCCGGTTGCGGCCGACAATCACCGTCTTGGCGCCGGCGGCCACGAGTTTCTCAGCCGTCGCCAGGCCAATACCGGAATTGCCGCCTGTTACAACCGCTACTTTGTCTTTCAGTTCTGCACTCATCTTCAGATCCTTTCCTGAGCGGCGCACGGCCGCGTTGCTGTGATGGGCCAAAGATAAGGTCGCGCATTTTATTATTGAAATGGATTATTGATATACTCATTATCACTCACATGAATTTAAAGTCCCTCGATCTAAACCTGCTGCTCGTCCTGGATGGCCTCTTGAGAACACGCCATGTGACCCGGGCCAGCAGCGAGCTGGGCATGTCTCAGCCGGCGGTCAGCAATGCGTTGAACCGGCTGAGACATCACCTGAAGGACGAGTTGTTCGTGCGCACGAAAGGTGAGATGCGCCCGACCCCGAGGGCGCTTGAGTTGGCCGCCCCGGTGCGGGCCGCGTTGGAAACGCTGTCGCTCGCGCTCGACCCTGCCCGGTTTGACCCTGAGACGGCCGTCCGCAGCTTCTCAATCGGCACCAATGACTACGCGGTTTCCACGCTCATGCCCAAGGTTATGGAGCGCCTGGAGGCGCAAGCACCCGGCATTGCTCTGCGCCTCGTGCCGTCGGCTGGGCGCACGCTGGACATGCTCGATGCGCAGGAGCTGGACTTCGGCTTGAGCGCGTTTGGTGAAACGCCTGAGCGCTTTGGGCGGGCTCTCCTGATAGACGACAGTTACGTGCTGATGATGCGCCAAGGCCATCCGTTGGCCAAAGGGCCGATGTCCCTTCAAGCTTATGCGCAAGCGCGCCACATGCTCATGTCGCCGCGTGGACACGACCAGGGTTTTGTGGACCGGGAGCTCGCCAAACACGGTCTCACCAGACGTATCGCCATCACCGTAAACAGCTTTGCCGCCGCGCCTGGGCTTCTGTCCGGCTCAGACCTCATCCTGGCCGCACCCAAACGCATTGCCGACACGTTTGCCCCACTCTACGGTCTTGCCGTGCGTGAGGCACCGATCGCAGGGCCTCAGGAATATGCCTCTGCCACGCTGCTTTGGCATGGACGGTTCTCGGTACACCCGGCCTATCAGTGGTTCATCGATTTTATGAAAGACGTGAGCGCTGACCTTTAGAGCATGGGCCGACCCAGAAGCTGCTCAATAGCCGCTACCGTTTCGCCATGGCTGGAGATGATCAGCTCTGCTCCAGCCGCTCTCAGCTTATCGTGCTTGCCCGTATCCTCGCAGAAGGCAATCAGACCGCAGCCATTCCCCAATCCGGCATCAACGTCTCCCACATTGTCCCCTAAGAACACGATCTGCTCTTTGGGGATGGGATTGCCCTGCTCATCTTGAAGGCCAGCCATGGTCTTGCTCAGGATCTGACGCTTTGGGCCGCGCGCCTCGGCAAAGCCGCCCACCTTGAAGAAGTCATTGAGCCCCACGTGCCTCAAGCGCATCTTGGCCATGCTCATCAAGTTGGCCGTGGCCAGACCCATAATCAGATTGTCGGCCCGCGTCAGCGCCATCAGCACGTCCCGGATGCCGTCGATCTCAAGCACCTCAATCTCGCCGGTGCGGATACCGATATCCACCAGGGAGACGTATTTGTCGGTGAACATGTTGATGTCGCCCGCGGTGGGGGCACGTCCGAGGCGGGTCTCTATCAGCTCTTCCACGATCTCCACATCGTTTCTGGCCCGGTAGCTGTCCCAGTCGGGCGAGGCGTCCGTAATCCCAAACACCAGTTCCAGCGCCTGGAAAAAGGCCGCCTCTTCCGGCGGCGTCAGATGCAAGATCACGCCGTCCACATCAAAAATCACCGCGCTGGCCCGCGTTTCGCTCATGCTGATTGTCTCCACACCCAAACCCTGGGCCCAAGATAGCCCTCAGCCGCCCCCCTTTTCAATTGACCAGGCTGCAGAAACGCGCACATTGGCTGAAAAAACAAACGGCTGGAGGACCTTCTGATGAGCGCCACATTGCACTTTGAGCGCAGCGAATATGAGCTGCGTATCGCGCGCACCCGCACGGCCATGGAAGAGGCCGGCATTGAGCTCATGATCGCCTCCGATCCCTCCAATATGGCCTGGCTGACGGGCTATGACGGCTGGTCGTTCTACACCCACCAGGCGGTGCTGCTGGCTATGGAGGGCGAGCCGGTCTGGTGGGGCCGGGGCATGGACGCACGCGGCGCGGAGCGCACTGTGTTCATGGAGAAAGACAATATCGTCGGATATGAAGACATATACGTCCAAAACCCCGAACGCCACCCCATGCTCACGCTCGCTGAACTGGTGAAACAGCGCGGCTGGGCGGACTTGCGCATCGGCGTTGAGATGGACAATTACTACTTCTCCGCCGCCGCCTACGAATGCCTGAAAGAGAGCCTGGCGGACAGCCGCATTCAGGATGCTACAGGCCTGATCAACTGGCAGCGCGCGGTCAAATCAGAGCGCGAGATCCTCTTCATGCGCCGGGCGGCGCGCATTGTGGAAGCCATGCACGCTGAGATCTTGGAACGGGTCGAGCCGGGCCTGCCGAAGAATGAGCTGGTGGCGGAGATCTACGCAACCTCGGTGCGCGGCGCAGACGGCCATTGGGGCGACTATTCGGCGTTCGTGCCCATGTTGCCCTCCGGCATGGACGCAACGGCTCCTCACCTCACCTGGGATGACCGGCCGTTCAAATCTGGCGAATGTACGTTCTTTGAGATTGGCGGGGCGTATCGGCGCTATCAATGCCCGCAGTCGCGCACCGTGTTCTTGGGCACGCCCCCGCAAAAGTACCTGGATGCGGAAAAGGCCGTGTTGGAGGCCGTTGAGGCCGGTCTGGAGCAGGCCAAGCCGGGCAACCTGTGTGAAGACATCGCAAACGCCTTTAACGCCACCTTGAACAAGCATGGCTTTGAGAAGGACAGCCGGGCCGGCTACGCCATCGGCCTCTCCTATCCGCCGGACTGGGGCGAACGCACCATGTCGTTCCGGCGGGGAGACAAGAGCGAACTGAAGCCCGGCATGACCTTCCATTTCATGCCGGCGCTGTGGCTGGATGACGGGGGGCTGGAAATCACCGAACCCATTCTGATCACCGAAACGGGGGTTGAGTGCCTGTGCACAACCCCACGTCAGCTCTATGTGAAGCCCTGAACGCAGGATCTAGGCGGCCGCGCCCTCACCAGACACCCCGGAGTTGGGGAAGGCCGATATGGCCGGGTTGAACAGAGCCTCCAGCGACTTCTTCGTGAGCGGCTTTTTCACCTCGCCCACCACATTGAGATGGTAGAGCGCAGCCAGTTCGATGGCGTTGGCCCGGTCGGTGAATTTGGCCCCGCTGACGATGGCGATATCACCGGCAAACTCCCGGTCACGCAGATGGCGCATGACCTCGATGCCATCCATTTGAGGCATGTAGATATCCAACTGGATTAACTCGATCTCAACACCGGCTTCATCGAGAAGCTTAAGCGCTTGAACGCCATTGGCCGCTTCAAACACATGGGTGGCCCCGCGCTGCGTGAAGTAGGTGCGGAAAATGCCGCGCGCGATAGGGTCATCGTCAACAATTAGGATCGAATTATATGCTTTCATGATGGTTTCTTTCTATCGTCCATCTGGTGTTCAATCCAGCTTCGAGCCCCTCGCCCGGTTGCTGGTCTGGTGCCCCTTTTGCCCGACGTTGCCGCTGTCACCTGTGAAGAAGCTCCGGGTAGTGGAGCTTGCGCCCTGCCGGTCAAAACCAGCCGCACTGTCAGGCGCAAGGCTTGCGCCAAGCAGAACGAGCGGCAGGGCTAAGCCCAACAGCTTCCCCAAAGGCGTTCGCTCGCCTGTCCAGATACGGATTATTTGGTTTACTGGTCCCATCGGCAGACCTAAATGTTGGTGTGCCCCCCGACTTTCACAAAAGAGATATCCCAAATCAGATAACGGTTTGTTGGATTAGTCCCTAAAATTTGACTCAAACTCGCTTAAGCTTGTGCGCAGACAGCGCGGCAAACCATCCCGTTTACCTTGACTTTTCAGGTCCGCCTCCCTCTATATGCCGCAAAGACAAATCCCATGGCGGAACACCACATGAGCGAGACTGCAAAACCAAAACTCCGTGTCCTCAAGGCTGCCCCCAGAGGCTTCTGCGCCGGGGTGGTTCGGGCCATCGATATCGTGGAACTGGCGCTGGAAAAGTTTGGCGCACCGGTCTACGTGCGTCACGAGATCGTCCATAACCGCTATGTGGTGGAAGACCTGGAGGCCAAAGGCGCGATCTTCGTTGAAGAGCTGGATGAAGTGCCCGACGGGGATCATCCGGTGATCTTCTCCGCCCACGGCGTTCCCAAGGAAGTGCCGGAAGACGCAGAACGGCGCAAACTGTTCTATCTCGATGCCACCTGCCCGCTGGTGTCCAAGGTCCATATGGAGGCCGAGCGCCATCATATGCGCGGGCGCCACATTGTTCTGGTGGGCCATTCCGGCCACCCGGAGGTGATCGGCACAATGGGCCAACTGCCGGATGGGGCGATTCAGCTCATCGAAACCACCGAGGATGCGGAAACCTTCGAGCCGACCAACCCCAACGAGCTGGCCTGGATTACCCAGACCACCCTGTCGGTGGATGATACGGCAGAAATCGTCGCGGTCCTGGAACGCCGGTTCCCCGATATTGTCGGGCCGAACCGTCAGGACATCTGCTATGCCACCACAAACCGTCAGGAGGCGGTGAAGTCGCTTGCCGGGGACTGTGACGCCATTCTGGTGGTGGGGGCCCCCAACAGCTCCAATTCGCGCCGTCTGGTGGAGGTTGCGCAGAAACTGGGCTGTGAGCGCTCCATGCTGGTTCAGCGGGCGTCAGAGATCAACTGGACGGCTTTTGAGGGCATCCAGACCTTGGGCATCACCGCCGGCGCGTCGGCTCCTGAGGTGCTGGTGGAAGAAGTGATCGCCGCCTTCAGCGAGCGCTACGAGATTGAGGTGGAAACCATCGTCACCCGTGAAGAATCGGTCTCCTTCAAATTGCCCCGGGCCTTGCGTCAGGTCGCTGCTGAATAAGCCTTCACATGGCCGTTTACACGGAAGTCTCCGACGAGGACCTGGCCGCCTTCGTCGCCTCATATGATATTGGCAAAGTTCTCTCCTTTAAGGGCATTGCAGAGGGGGTGGAGAACTCCAACTATCTCCTGCGCACCGATCAGGGCAGCTTCATCCTGACGCTCTACGAGAAGCGCGTGGATGAGCGCGATCTGCCGTTCTTTCTGGGGCTCATGGAGTTTCTGTCCAGTGAGGGTCTGCCCTGCCCGCTGCCGGTGAGTGACAGAGCCGGCAACCGGCTGCGCACCCTGGCGGGACGTCCGTGCGCCCTTATCACCTTTCTGGACGGCATGTGGGTGCGCCGTCCGCGCGTGGAGCATTGCGCGGAGCTTGGGGCCGGGCTGGCGCGCCTGCATCTGGCGTCCGGGCGCTTTCACATGGAGCGCCAGAACGCCTTGTTGATGACGGCGTGGCGAGAGATTCTGGAAAGCTGCTCGGACAAGATCGACAGCTTTGAAACCGGGCTGAAGGCGGAACTCTTCGCCGATCTGGGCGAGATTGCCCAGAGCTGGCCGGACGATCTGCCACGCGGCGTGATCCACGCAGACCTTTTCCCGGACAACGTGTTCTTCCTTGGTGGCAAGCTCTCCGGCTTTATCGACTTCTATTTCGCCTGCACGGACTTCTTTGCCTATGATATTGCCATCTGCCTGAATGCCTGGTGCTTTGAGACCGATGGCTCATTCAACATCACCAAAGCGAAAGCGTTGCTGCGCGGCTATCAATCGGCCAGACGGCTGGAACCGGCGGAGATCACCGCCCTTCCCACACTCGCCAGGGGCGCGGCTATGCGGTTTCTGGTAACCCGGCTGTTCGACTGGATCAACACGCCGGAGGGCGCCTTCGTGCAGCCCAAAGACCCGGTGGAATACATCAAGAAACTGCGCTTCCACAGGCGGATCCGGAACGCGGCGGAATATGGCTTGGAGCAAAGCACGTGAGCGGCACAAAGGATGTTGAGATCTACACCGATGGCGCGTGCTCAGGCAATCCCGGCCCCGGCGGATGGGGCGCCATCCTGCGCTATGGGGAGGTGGAGAAGGAGATCTCCGGCGGGGCGGCCAAGACCACCAACAATCAAATGGAGCTGATGGCGGCCATCAATGCCCTGGAGGCGCTCAGCCGGCCTTGCCGGGTGAACCTCCACACCGATTCACAATATGTGAAGAACGGCATCACCCAGTGGATGAAGGGCTGGGTGCGCAATGGCTGGAAGACGGCCGCCAAGAAGCCCGTTAAGAACGCTGAGCTTTGGAAACAGCTCGATGCGGCCGTGCAACGCCATGACGTGAAATGGCACTGGGTGAAGGGCCATGCCGGCCATCCGGAGAACGAACGGGCCGATGAACTGGCCCGCACCGCCATGGCACCCTACAAACGCGGCCGCAGCAGCTCTTAGAGCGCGTTCAGGATCGCCTCGGCGCCGGAGACCTCGGCCTGGCCGGCTTGCGGCTCGACGCTGATCATCTGCACCACGCCATCGTCCACGACCATGGCAAAGCGCTGCGAGCGGGTGCCCATGCCGAAGCCCGAAGCGTCGAGCTCCAGGCCCATGGCTTTGGTCAATTCGGCATTGCCGTCAGCCAGGAAGGTGACCGCATCGGCAGCTCCGGAGGATTTGGCCCAAGCGTCCATCACGAACACATCGTTGACGGAAAGACAGGCGATGGTGTCCACGCCTTTCGCCTTGAGCGCATCCAGATGACGCACAAAACCGGGCAGGTGCTGATTGTGGCAGGTGGGCGTAAACGCGCCCGGCACGCCGAACAGGACGACCTTGCGACCGCCAAAGAAGTCTTCAGAGTTCACCGGCTGCGGACCTTCATCGGTCATGGTGGTGACTGTAGCTGCGGGGATCTTATCGCCGACGGAAATGGTCATCAGGGGTGCCTCCTGGCCTTAGAGTTATCGTTGGAGCAAACCTCTAGTCCAGGCGCCAGGTCTGTTCAAGGCGCAATTCACCCTGCACCGCCGTGAAGGTGAGTTCCTGGCCTTTCAGATCCGCCGGTTCTGCGGCGCCATCCACCACCACCTGGAATCGGCTGGTCTTATCGTCAGCGCCGGAGGTGCGCTGGGGGATCTCGAAATAGTATGTGCTGGGACCTTCCACAAACAAGGTGACGGGGCTGGCGATCTCTTTGTTGAGCGTCACGTCCAGCTTGACGCCTTCGCCGGCTTTCTCAACCTGAACAGCCGACACCTTCACAGCGCTTTGCGGATTGGCCGGTTGCGGCACCATCTGCAGATACCGGCCGATCAGAGCCTGATGGCCGGAATGGCCCTCTGGGGCCATGACAAGCGAGAGATCGGCCTTGCCCGGTATGCAGAGCTCTTCGCACACTCCGTAATGGAGCAGAAGCTCCAGCTTGACCGGTTCGGAGGGGTTCTTCGGTTTGATTTCAATCGGGAACACAAAGTCCTTCGCATACCCGTTGTTCCAGCCATACTTGTCCTTGAACCGGGTGGGGGCTGGCCAGTGCACTTTAACGGACTTGACGTTCTTGGACCGCTGCCAGTCGAAGACCGACGGCACACCGCTGTCGCCGGGCGCGCGCCAATAGGTCTTCCAGCCTTCGGTGAGATCGAACTCCAGGCCGGCAAACAGCTTACCGTCCGGCATACGGGCACCGGCAATCAGGCGCACGCGGGCCGCGTCATCGCCCTTCCAATCAGAAGCGCCGGCCGCCAGGGCGGGCGCCGGTGCCGCAAACGCGGACAGCGCCAAGGCTGCCGCAAAGGCGGCACGCATCGTGCCTGTTAGGAAGTTCATGATCAGCCTTTCACCATACCAGTCGGCTTTAAGAATAGGGGCTGGAGGTTACCAACAGTAGAGCAGGTCTCGTCAAGAAGCTTCACGATCACGTCAATTGAAAGTCAGCCATACCCCCTTTTGGTTGAAGAGCTTGCAGGGCATGGGCGATTAGCGTTACGCTAGGCCATCTGAACGAACTGGCAGGACCCATGAGCGACGACGGTTATTTGAGTGGCCGCATGCTAATCGCCATGCCAGGGATTGGCGATCCGCGCTTTGAGCGTACGCTGATCTACATGTGCGCTCACTCCTCGGACGGCGCCATGGGCATCGTGGTCAACAAAGAGGCCGACAATATCAGCTTCACCGATCTGCTCGAGCGGCTCGGCATCATCCCGGAAAGCCCGGAAATCCGCCTGCCGGCCAACCTCAGGCAGATGCCCGTGCAGATTGGCGGACCGGTGGAAACCGGCCGCGGCTTCGTCCTGCACTCCACCGACTATCAAGTGTCTGACAGCACCCTGTGCGTCGACGATGCGGTGGGACTGACGGCCACTTTGGATGTGCTCAAGGCCCTCGCAGAAGGCTCCGGCCCCAAGAAGGCGCTCCTTGCCCTGGGCTATTCCGGCTGGGGACCGGGACAGTTGGAAGGCGAGATCCAGAACAATGGCTGGCTGCACTGCGATGCGGACGACCTCCTGATCTTCGATGGCACCCTGGACGACCGCTATGACCGGGCACTGGCGAAGATCGGGGTGGATCCTGCCCTTCTGTCCAGCGCGGCAGGTCACGCGTAGAAACTCAACCATCAAGGCCAAATAGCGCGAGTCTGCTCTCTAAATCAGAGTGTTACGCGAAATTGGGTTCGTTTCGCAGAATAAATCTTTTCTGTTGATTTGCGCAGAAAATACAACCATTTAGTGGCATTTCCTGCGCAAGTCCTAGGCCGCAAAGTCCCGCGCCTGGCCGATCCAGTTTTCCCGCTCCACCCGGCCGGGGAACCCGATCTGGTCGTTCACCTGCTCAATCTGCTCGGGATCCAACTCTGAGAGCTGGCGGAACGTGTGGACGCCCATATTGTGCAGTTCGCGGGCCAGGGCCGGGCCAATGCCCTTGATCTTGGTGAGATCGTCCTTGGCCGGCGGAGGCAGCGTTTGTCCGGTCTGCGCTGCTTCAGCCTTTGGTGCGGGTGCGGGAAGCTTCTTGGCGGCCTTGGATTGGCGATCCACCTTGGCCCTGGGCGGCTTGCCCTCCATCAGCTCTTTGGCCTGCTCGCGCCATTCCTCGCGTTCAATCCGACCCGGGAAACCCACATGGTCGTTCACCCGCTCAACCTCCTCACCCGCAAGGGCCGCGATCTGCTGGAAGGTGGATATGCCGTAGTCGTTAAGGCTCTTGGCGATGGCCGGGCCGATACCGCTGATGAGAGCCAAATCGTCCGCCGGCGGAGGTGCGGGAACTGGCTCGGACGCTGCCTGCGTAGCGGCCAACTGTTCCTGGTCCACCTTCGCGCGCGGCGCCTTGCCCGCCATGAGCTCGGCGGCCTGCTCGCGCCACTCTTCGCGCTCTACCCGGCCCGGGAAGCCGGTTTGCTCATTGACCCGCTCAGCCTCGTCATCGCTCATCTCTGCCAACTGCCGGAAGCTTTGAATGCCCATGCCATTGAGCTCATTGGCGATGGTGGGGCCAATCCCGGCAATGAGACTGAGGTCATCGCGCTCACCTTCCGCAGGCGCAGACACAGGCGCGGCGGCAGCCGGGGCCGGGGCTGGCGCCGGGGTGGCGGCGGGGGCCGGTGTGGACGCGGCGGGCGGTGCAAACATGTCGGCCTGGCGTTCAGCAGCGGAAGCCGGCGGCGGGGTTTGTGGCGCCGTGCCGCTGCTGATCTGATCGAGGCGGGCTTCAAAGCGACTGGGCGGAGCGGCGTCTTTCTTTTCCCCGGCCAAAGACGGCGGCGTAAAGCCGGCGAAGCCGGTGCGCGACGGCTCCGGCTTGGCGGCGACCGGCGCACGGGGATTGGCGGCGTTTGGATCGGGCGGCGTTGGCGGCTTGCCAATCAGGATCTCGTTGGCCTGGCGGATCCACTCTTCGCGCTCGACCCGGCCGGGCGAGCCCAGCTTGTCGTCCACCAGGGTGATGTCGGAGGTGCTCAGATTGGCAATCTTCCGGTAAGTGCCGTAGTTCATCTGGGCCAATATGCGCGCGGTTTCCGCATCAATGCCGGCGATCCGGGTGAGCTCGTCGGTGCGGGCCGGCAGGCGCCGGCTGCTGGGCCGCGCCATATCGGCGCCCAGCTTGGGCTCAGACCGCAATGGTGTGGACGGACGGGCCTGAAAGCCCTCATCCAAGCGGCGTGACGGCCGCGGCTCCGGTGCTGGTGGAGGCGGTTCAAGCTGCCGCGCAGCCGGCGGAGGGGGCGGCGGCGGCGTTACCGGTTTGGACGGCGGCGGAGGCGGAATGGACGCTTCTGCGGAGGGGCGGAAGGGCCGGCGTTCGCGCTCTTCGGGCAGATCCAGCTCAATGTCATCGCCGGAACGCTTGCCGCCCCCCACCAGGCGCTTCAGGAAGCCACCGGTTTTGGCCGTGGTGTAGCGCAGCAGCAGGGCTGAGCCCCCTAAACTGTCGATCACCTTGCGGGACGTCATGGGCTCGCCGAACAGATAGCCCTGCCCGAAGTCGCAGCCCATGTCTCTGAGGCGTTCGGCTTGCTCGGCGCTCTCAACGCCTTCTGCCACAACGGCCATGTCCAGGTTCTCGGCCAAATCGATGATGGACTGAAGAATGATCTCTGCAGAATCATCTTCCGGATCGGCCTCCAGAAAGCTCTTATCGAGCTTCAGAACATCGAACGGCAGGCGCTGCAGGGTGGCGAGCGAAGAGTAGCCCGTTCCAAAGTCATCGCAGGCCAGCCCAACGCCAAGCTGCTTCAGCCGCCGCAGCACCTGGACGGAGAGTTCCGGGTTCTCCATCACCATGGATTCGGTGATCTCCAGCTTCAATGTGCCGTCAGCCAGGTCTTCCCGGCTGAGCAAGGTGCGCACCTCGTCCACCAGGTGTCGTCCCAAAAGCTGGGCGTGGGACACGTTGATGGACATGAACAAGGGCTGTTTGGGCCGGAAGGCGCGCTGCCAGATGCCCAATTGGCGGGCAGCTTCGTAGAGCACGAAGCGCCCCAGTTCCTCAATCAGGCCGCTCTCCTCAGCAAGGCCGATGAACTCTTCAGGCAGCAGCAGGCCGCGCTTTGGATGGCGCCAGCGGATCAGGGCCTCAAAGCCGGCCAGCTCCTGGCTGTCCATGTGCATGATCGGCTGGTAGAGCACTTCCATCTCGTCGCGCTCCAGAGCCCGGCGCAGCTCAGATTCCAGATGCAGCAGCTCAGGGCGCTCATCGCGCATGGTGGGATCGAAGGTGCGTACGGAATCCTTGCCGCCCCGCTTGGCCTCATAGAGGGCGATCTCAGCGTCCTTCAGCAGGTCTTCGGCCGTGCCGGAATCTTCCCGCCAGCTCGCAATCCCCACCGAAGCCGTCATAAACACTTCGCGCTCGCCGATTTCGCAGGGCTCCGCCATGGTGCGACAGATCTCGTTGGCAAAATCCTCCACCGTACGGTCCGACTGGCTGGTGTCGGCGATCACTCCGAACTGATCACCGGCCAGGCGCGCCAGCGTGTCTTCCTCCGAAACAAGTGTGCCCAGCCGGCGCGCCATGGTGCGCAGCAGGGCATCGCCCGCCACATGGCCCAGGCTGTCATTCACATTCTTAAAGCGGTCCAGGTCCACCACCAGCACGTGGAGATCCACCTCCTCGTCATTGGCGGCCCGGCGCATGTCCCGGTCCAGCCGGTCCACGAACAGGACCCGGTTGGGCAGCTCGGTGATGCGGTCGCGCACCGCATCGAACAGCAGGCTTTCTTCGGCCCGTTTGCTGGAGGTGATATCGCCCAGAGTGCCGATGCAGCGGATGGCGCGGCCATGATCGCCGGGCATGGCGCGGGCGCGCAGTTCGTACCAGCGGTAGGTATCATCTGCCCGGCGCAGGCGAAACTCTTGCGAAAACGTGCCCCGCCCGCGCGCCACCGCCGCTTCGACCGCGGAGACATAACCGGCCCGGTCGGCCGGGTTGATCAGCGAAAGCCAGGCGCGCAATCCGCCCCGTGTGAGCGTGCCCTGCTCCACACCCAGCGCACGTTCCAGCTCCGGGCCCACATAGAGCAGGCCGTTTTCTTCCTGCCAATCCCAGACGCACTGCTCAGAGCCTGCCAGGGCCAGAGCGCGGCGGCCGGAATCTTCAAAGAACCTGGAATGGATGACACCGCGGCTGAACGCAAAGCGCGCCAAGATGAGGGCCAGCACGCCCATCACCAGCACCAGGCCCGACTTGAGGAGATATTCCAGCGATGCCACGTCCGCCAACCCCTCAATGCCGACGAATGCAGCCGCGGCCCAGATCAGGGCTGAGGCAAAGAAGAACATGGAGGCTTTGGCTCTGACCGCGCCGCGGGAGGCCAGGATCATGGCCGTGGCGCAGGCCAGGAACGCCGCCGCGCCAAAACCCATTCTGGAGATGCCTGAAACAATCTCAGGGCGGAACCACGCCCATGCCGCCAGGCCAATGCCGGCCAGCATGGCGGCGATCACCACAACCGCCAGCACCATCATACGCTTGCGCAGTTCCACGAAGGTGAGCAGGCATCCGAGCAGGCCCACGGTCATCAAAGCTTCCGTGGTGGCTTTGGCCTTATCGCCCAAAGCCGGGATCTGCGGGAACATTTGCTCCAGGAAGCCCATGTAACCGAATTCGAGGGTGAGGAACGCGGTGGCCGACCAGACGAACAGGGCGGCGGCCGGGAACACCCATTGCGGCCGGATCACAAAGAGACACACCACCATGATGGAAATCAGCAGCGCAAAACCGAGCAGCAGCCCTTGGAACGTCGCCACTTCCTGGCGCTGGACGGCGTAGGCGGAACGCTTCCACAAGACAAGCTGGCTCAGCCCCTCCCCGCTCACCTCAATGGCGTAGGTCACCGTTTCACCCGGATTGATGCGGAACGCATAAGCATCCTCGCGTGCCTGATCGAGCCGGGTGGGCTGAAGGCCCGGCGAGGATTGCACGCTCAAAATGCGCTGGCGGCTGAATTTGGGCCAATAGAGCCCCGAGCCCACCATGGCCTGCCAGTTGGTGGAAATCACCAGATCCTGGGGCACGGAATCCTGATTGCGCAGGGAGAAGACCGCCCAGCGGTGGCGCAGAGCAAAGTTGCGGGCCACCGCCGTCATGTTGGAGATGGTGCCGGAGGCATCGGGCGGCAACTGGATTGAAAACTGCGGCTTTTCCGTTTCGAACCGCTCCAACACGGCGGTGAGATCCACGCTGGAGGTTGTGAAATTGGTGGAGACCACATCACGCGCGTGCACGGTCTGGCCTGCCCACAGTAAGACCCAGACCAGCATACACAGTGTGATATGTCCGTAACGGCGCATTTCTGATAGCCAACCAGCGCCAATCACGTCAGTGAGTCCTGTTTGTTCATCGCGACTTTAACAGATTGCCTCGTTGTTCCTCCTAACGTTCACCGCGATTCAACACAAGTACCGCGCACGCCTTCCGGCGCCGCAAAAGGACGGAGTTCGCCGGCTAAATGTCGCCGGCAACGATCGCAAACAAGAGGTGATCCTGCCAGACACCGTTGATCTTCAGATAGCGTCGCGCATAGCCCTCTTCTGTGAACTGACAGCTTCTGAGCAGATTGATCGACGCATCATTGGTCGGCAGGCAAGCGGCCTCAACCCTGTGGAGATTGAGAACATCGAAGGCAAAGGGCAACACCGCCCGGACCGCATCGCTCATGAGCCCGCAGCGTTGGAACGGCTCGCCAATCCAGTAACCCACCGAACAGCATTGGGCCACGCCCCTGCGAATGTTGGACAAGGTGAGGCCGCCGGCCAATACGTCGTCCTCACGCAGATAAACAAAGAACGGGTAGGTGAGCCCCTCATGCACATCGCGCTGATAGCGCCGGATGCGGCGGCGGAACGAAGCGCGGGTCAGATCGTCGGCCGGCCACGTGGGCTCCCAGGGCACCAGGAAGTTGCGCGAGGCGGCGCGCAGATCCGACCAGGCGGCAAAGTCAGACATTTGCGGGATGCGCAAGACCACCTGATCGCCATAGACCACTGGCCCTGTATCAAATGATGTGACGGATCTCAGAAACGCCATGTGTGCCTATCCCTCGGTCCCTTTCGGTTTGTTAAGCGAATTGTGCCGCGATCTGGTCATAGGGCGCAAGCCCCGAAAGGTCCCCAACCGCCCCTAAAGAGGGCCGCGCGCGTTCAAACAATCTTGAGGCCAGGTCCGAAATGGCCGCAACATCGACCGCATCTATCTTTTCGATGATTTCTTCCGGCGAGACAACCCGGTTGTAGAGCAGCAATTGGCGGGCAATCTGGTTGGCCCGGGCCGAGGAGCTTTCAAGGCTCATCATGAGGCCGGCTTTTAGCTGGGTCCTGGCCCGTTTGACCTCTGCCTCGCTCACCGTTTGCGCGATGGTGCGCAGCTGCTCTGAAACCACATCCACCAGCTCGCCGGTCTCCTGCGGTCCGGTTGCCGCATAGACGTTGAGGAGCCCTGTGTCCTCGTAAGCGGAGGCATAGGCGAAGATCGAGTAGCACAGGCCGCGCTTCTCGCGCACTTCCTGGAAGAGACGAGACGACATGCCCCCGCCCAGAATACCGGAGAGCACCTGGAGCGCGTAAATGTCCTTGCTGTGATAGCCGGGGCCCATAAAACTCAGCACCACATGGGTCTGCTCCAGCGGCTTCTCCACCAGATGCACGCCGCCGCCATATTGCGCATCGTCCCATTTGGGCCCGGCGACCGTGGGGAGCGCCGCCAGCGCAGACTGGGCGAGATCCACCAATTCATCGTGCTCAACCGCGCCGGCGGCGGAGACGAGGATGGACGGTGCGGCGTAATGCTGATCGCGGTAGGCGGCGATGGCGGCCCCGTCATACTGGCTCACCGCCTCAGCAGACCCCAGGATCGGCCGCCCCAGCGGATGGTCGGGATAAGCGGCCTTTTGGGCCAGGTCGAATACCAGATCGTCGGGCGTGTCGATGGACGCTGCGATCTCCTGCAAGATCACCCCGCGCTCACGCTCCAGCTCGCTGCTGTCGAACTTGGGATCCAGGATGATGTCGGAAAGAATGTCGATGGCGAGCGGTGCATCGTCTTTGAGCACGCGGGCATAGTAGGCCGTCATCTCCATGGAGGTGGCGGCATTGATCTCGCCGCCCACATCTTCGATCTCTTCGGCAATCTGCAAGGCGTTGCGCTTGCTCGTGCCTTTGAACGCCATATGCTCCAGATAGTGGGCAATGCCGTTCTGGGCGGCGCTCTCGTTGCGCGCGCCGGCCTTGACCCAGATGCCGAGCGATGTGGTCTGCAACTGAGGCATCTGATAGCTGACGACGCGCAGGCCGCTGTCGAGGGTCGTGAGTTTTGGGGTCATGCCGCCGCTCCTGCCGCAACACTGGTGTGATCTGAAATGAAAGACTGAACGGCTGCCAAATCATTGGGCAGGACGTTCAGGCGTTCAGGTTTGTCATAGAGCTCCACAACCTTGGCCGGCTGCGGCACCTCCAGGCCGGTGAGGGTCTTGACCGCTTCAGGAAACTTGGCGGCATGGGCCGTGGCGAGGCACACGGTGGCAGCGTCGGTGGGGTTTTCCACCTGGCGCGCCACATGCACGCCCACCGCCGTGTGCGGGTCGAGCAGCTCGCCGGTGGCCTTCAATGTGGAGCTGATCGCAGCCGCCACTTGAGCCTCGCTGGCCTTGCCCGCGGCGCACTCTGAGCGCAGTTTGGCAAGCTCAGGCCCCTCGATGGTGAAGGCGCCGGACTGTTTCAGGCTGGACATGAGGCGGCCCACATCGTCGGCATTGCGGCCATAGATCTCAAACAACAGGCGCTCAAAGTTAGACGAGATCTGGATGTCCATGGAGGGGCTGGTGGTTTCCACCACCCCGGAGATCTCATAGCGTCCACTGTCAACGGTTCTCGCCAAGATGTCGTTCACATTGGTGGCGATCACCAGTTGATCCACCGGCAGCCCCATGCGCTTGGCCACGTAGCCTGCAAAGATGTCGCCGAAATTACCGGACGGCACCACGTAGCGCACGGCCCGGTCTGGTCCGCCGAGGGCGAGCGCGGACGTGAAATAGTACACCGCCTGGGCCATGATGCGCGCCCAATTGATGGAGTTAACGCCTGCCAGAGCCATGTTGATGCGGAATTGGGTATCGCCGAACATGGCCTTCACCATGTTTTGGCAATCATCGAACGTGCCCTCAACGGCGATGTTGTGCACGTTGCTTTCCGCCACGGTGGTCATCTGGCGGCGTTGCACTTCGCTCACCCGCCCGTGGGGGTGAAGGATGAAGATATCCACCGCCTGACGCCCGCGAAACGCCTCGATGGCCGCGCCCCCTGTGTCCCCGGAGGTGGCCCCGATCACCGTGGCCCGCTCGCCGCGCCGGGTCAGGGCCGCATCCATCATGCGGCCCAGGAGCTGCATGGCCACATCCTTGAAGGCGAGCGTCGGCCCATGGAACAGTTCCAGCAGCCAGAGATCCTCAGAGAGCTGCTTTAAGGGCACAACCGCCTGATGCGAGAAGCTGGCGTAGGCCTCATCGATCATTTGGCGCAACTCATCGGGGGCAAAGGCATCGCCCACCAAAGGCGCCAAGACGGCCTCGGCCACATCGGCATAGGGCCGGCCGCGCAACGCTCTGATCTCGTCCAGAGACAGAACCGGCCAGGTATCTGGGAGATACAGACCGCCGTCGCTGGCAAGACCGGTCAAGAGCACGTCTTCAAACTCCAGCACGGGAGCCTGGCCGCGGGTGCTTACATATTTCACCGAAATGTCCTTCCGATCAAAATTGGCGAGCGCACCTTAATGCGCCGGCTCAGCCCCGTAAATATCGGGCTTCAAGGTGGCCTCTAAACGCTTTAGTGCCCAGCGGCTCGCCTGTTGCCTGCTCAATCAGCGCGCCCGGCATGAGCTTTGAGGCCTGGCCGTGGATATTGGCTCTGAGCCAGGTGAGAAGGGCTGAGAAATCGCCCTTGGCAATGCCGGGCATGATGGCGTCATCGGCCTTCGTAGCGGTCTGGAAGATCTGCGAAGCACCAAGGGCCCCCAGGGTGTATGTGGGAAAATAGCCGAAGGCGCCACTTGGCCAATGAATGTCCTGCAGGCAGCCGTCTCGGTCTGTTTCCGGCGCAACCCCCACCAGCTCGCGCATCCCGGCCCGGAACGCTTCAGGCAGATCGCGGACGGCGAGATCGCCTTCGATCATCTGTTTTTCCAGCCGGTATCTCAAAATCACATGGAGAGGATACGTGACCTCGTCCGCATCCACGCGGATCAGCCCGCGTTCCACTTTGTGATAGAGCCGCACCAGGTTCTCGTCCTCCCAGGCCGGCCCCGAGCCGCCAAAGGCTTCGCGCAATTGGGGCGCGATGTAGCTGATGAATTCCGGGCTGCGCGCTGCCAGCATCTCAAACAGCAATGATTGGCTCTCATGCACGGTCATGCCGCGCGATTGGCCCACCGGCTGGCCGCGCCACGCTTTCGGCAGGCCGCGCTCATATTGGGCGTGGCCGGTCTCATGGATCACCGCCATGAGGCTTTGGGTGAAATCATCTTCTGCATAGCGGGTGGTGATGCGGCTGTCGTCCGGTGTGCCGCCGGAGAACGGGTGCAGGCTCACGTCAAGCCGGCCATGGTTGAAGTCGAACTGGAAGAGCTCCATCACCTTGCGGCCAAGCGCCTCCTGGGCCTGGGTGCTGAAGGGGCCTTCCGGCAACACAATGGCCGGGGCCGCCTCCTGCGCCGCCAGGACCTCGTCCAGCACGCCGGGCAGAAAACTCATGAGCTCATCGAACAGCACGTCGATTTCGGCGGATTTGCGGCCGGGATCAAAACCATCCAGCAAGGCATCATAGAGCCCGCAGCCAAAGGCCTCCGCCTTCACTGCCGCAACGTCCTGGGTGATGGTGAGCAGCTCGCTGAGCTGAGGCTCCAGTTTCGCGAAATCGTCTTCCGCCCGGACCGACCGCCAGGTGAGTTCGGACGCGGAGCGGGCTTTGATCTTGCGATCCACCAGGTCCGCAGGCACGGCTGTGGCATGAAGCCAGTCGTGACGGATCTCGCGGACGTTTGCCCGCTGCCAGTCGTCAAGCGCGGTGTCGCTCTCGGCCGCGGCGATCAGATCTCCCATGTCAGGCGCGGTCTGCATTTCGTGAATGATCAACGAGAGGGCCGACACTTGCTCGGCCCGCGACTGGGAGGCCCCTTCGGGCATGATAACAGACTGGTCCCAGCCCAAAATGGCAAGGGCGCCGCCAATCGCCGACATGCGCTTATGGCGGGCCTCAAGTTCTTGGTAATCAGTCATGCTTGGCGGTTCTCTTGCGACGTTCTTGTATGATCAGGGCGATATAGACACCCAGAAGCGTGATTGCGAGCCCAAACCACGTAAGCGCGTAGCCAAAATGCTTGTTGGACAGTTTGGGCGAAAGAGCCGTGGCCGCGGGCCACGCCCCGGAATGATCCGATGTGTCGAGTTGCAGGACCATCGGCCTTAAGCCTGAAACCCCGGTGGTCTTACCGATGGCCGGCAGATCGAACCAGTACCAACTGTTGGCGCCGGGATCATTGTCCGGCGTGAACAGCACTTTTTCCAGATAGTCCAGGCGCACTGCGCCAATGATCTCCACCGGCCCGCTCTGGCCGGCCGCTGCAAGCGGCTTTTGCGCATCAGGCACATAGCCCCGATCCACCATGAACGGGGCGGCCGCCTGAGGCTGGAACGGCGTCAGCACGCGCCAGCCGATTTCGCCCTTGTTCAAGGTGTAGAAATATTGCGCCTTGGCATGATCATAGGTGCCGCTGATCTTGACCCTCAGAAAGTTGCTCTCGTCCGTTAACGTGGCCGGCAGCGGGACAGGGGCCTCGGCCAGGCGGGTCTCGATGCGCGCAATCAGTCCTTCTTTCCACGCCAACCTTTGCAGCTGCCAGGTGCCCAGCCCAACCAAGATGGCCAGCGCCGCCAGCACCACACATGACATCAATGCCAGGCTGGAGCGCGCGGCGACCATCGTCAGGAGATGCGGCCTTCCCGGGCGTCGGTCTGATATTGCCGGGCGATCATCAAACCCTTCAAGGGCCGCAGCGGCAACAGACCCAGCGCCAGAGTGAGCGGCACCCATAGGGCTGCATGCACCCAATATGGGGGTTGATAGGACACTTCCACGATCAACGCGGCCGCAGCGACAACGAAGCCGATGCCGGTCATGATAAACCAGGCAGGGCCATCGCCCGCATCGGCAAACTCAAACTCCAATCCGCACACGCCGCAGGATTTGGCCGGGGTCAGGAAGCCGGTGAACAGTTTGCCCTGACCACAGCGCGGACACCTGCCCCGCATGCCGGTCGATGCCGGGGAAAGCGGAGGGTAATAGACTTTCTGGTCCATCCTCGGGTCCTAAAACAAACCGGCCGCCTCGTGGGCGGCCGGCTGATCGGTTATTGGTAGACGGCCCCCACAGAGGCCCAGACGTAGATCGCTGCAAAGAGGAACAGCCACACCACGTCAACAAAGTGCCAATACCAGGCGGCGGCCTCGAAGCCGAAATGTTGCTTCGGCGTGAAGTGACCGGCCAGAGCCCGGAACAGACACACAATCAGGAACAGCGTGCCCACCAGAACGTGGAAGCCATGGAACCCGGTGGCCATGTAGAAGGTGGAGCCATAGATGCTGCCTGCGAATGCGAAGGACGCATGGCCGTATTCGTAAGCCTGCACCGCGGTGAACAGGGCACCCAGAGCGATCGTGCAGATCAAGCCCCATTTCAGGCCCTGACGGTCATTGTGCAACAGCGCATGGTGCGCCCAGGTTACGGTCGTGCCCGACGTGAGCAGGATCACCGTGTTGAGCAGCGGCAGGTGCCAGGGGTCGAACACTTTGATGCCTTGAGGCGGCCACTCGCCGCCGGTGTGCTCCACACGGGCCGCCTGAATGGCCTCATCGGCGTACAGGCTGGCATCGAAGAACGCCCAGAACCAAGCCACAAAGAACATGACCTCAGAGGCGATGAACAAGATCATGCCGTAGCGCATGTGCAACTGAACAATCGGCGTATGGTGGCCGCCATGCTCAGCTTCATTGGTCACGTCACGCCACCACATGTAGAAGGTGTAGAGCACCACCAGGGTGCCGATGGCGAAGATCCACCAGCCGCTGATCGGAATGCCGAGAACGGAGAGGTCTTCGTCCTTCAGGTAGCGCATGAACCCGATGCCGCCGATGGCCATGATGAATGCACCAAGGGACCCGACAATCGGCCATGGGCTGGGGTCTACCAGATGATATTGATGGTTCGGGGCGTGACTGTCAGCCATGGTGTTTCACTCCGCTTTTAAAAGATCCGGCCCCACCAGCCGGCTCTTCATCCTCTCTTTCCGTCAGTTGACGGATTTGGTTTTGCTTTCGCCATCGCCTGCGTCCGCGGTCTTCTCCGATTTGATCGGAAAGAAGGTGTAGGACAGGGTGATCGTGCGAATGGATTTCATGTTCTCGTCTTTTTCGATGTCCGGATCCACGAAGAAGGAGACGGGCATTGAAACAGATTCGCCGGGTTTCAGCGCTTGTTCTGTGAAGCAGAAGCACTCCACTTTGTTGAAATAGGCCCCGGCTTCTTGAGGCGTGACATTGAACGTGGCTGTGCCCATGGTCACGCCGTCTGAGATGTTCTCGGCTTCATAAAACGCTAGAGCCTGCTGGCCGCTTTTGACCTCAACCGCCTTTTGGGTCGGTTTGAACCGCCACGCGAGCGCCGGATTGACGTTTGAATCGAAGCGTATGGTGAACTGACGCTCGCCAATCGTGCCATCGGGCGCCTCGGCCCTCTGGGTGGTGCCGCCAAAGCCGGTCACCTGACAGAAGAGCTGATAGAGCGGAACCGCGGCATAGGACAGCCCGATCATCCCCGCCACCACGGCCACGCACGCGCCGGCCAGGACACCATTGCTGCGCGGGGAGGGTTTTTTGATCGGTTCGTGCGTCATGGTTTGTCGTTCACACCTCTAGAGCGGACGGTTCATGACACCGGGTCCCATATGGACAACGGTGATAACGTAAAACAGCACCACGAGAGCGCCCAAAACGAGGGCGAGCGCAATATTGCGTTTGCGTCGGCGGGCCAGATCCTCTTCGTTCATCACAGTGCTCTCAGATATGCCGGCTGCCATTTAAAGTCCCAGCCCCCGGGCAACCACGGGCCAAATCCCCTGCTCCACCAGGAGCACGGCAAACAGCAAAAACAAATACCAGATGGAATACTTGAACAGCTTGCGGCTCGCCCGCTCGGCGGCAGCGCCTTCACGCTGCGTGTAAACAGTCCAGGCACCGCCCAGGAACACCGCACCCAAGGCAACCGCGCTGACCGCATAGACAATTCCGGCAGCGCCCAACATCCACGGCAAAAGGGTCACGGGAACCAGCGCCAGTGAATAGAACCAGATCTGCCGCCGGGTTTCGTCGGCGCCCGCCACAACGGGCAACATGGGAATGCGCACCCGCTCATAGTCACCGGTTTTGTACAGCGCCAGCGACCAAAAATGCGGCGGGGTCCACAAAAAGATTATGGCAAAGAGGGCAATGCTCGCCCAGTCCACCGACCCTGTAACCGCCACCCATCCGATCACGGGAGGGAACGCACCGGCCGCACCGCCAATCACGATATTCTGCGGCGTGGAGCGCTTAAGCCACATGGTGTAGATGAAAAGGTAGAACGCGATGGACCCCGCGAGCAGCGCGGCTGCGCCCCAGCCGACCGCAAGACCCATCACAATCACCGAACCAAAGGCCAACATGCTGCCAAACCCCAACGCTTCGCCTGCGATGAGGTTGCCGCGCGGGATCGGCCGCTTGGCCGTGCGCTGCATGACGGCGTCGATGTCGGCGTCGTACCACATGTTCAGGGCACCGGCTGCGCCGGCCCCAACCGCGATGCACAAGATGGCCACCACCCCGAGCACCGGGTGAATGGACCCTGGAGCCACCATCAACCCGACGGCTGCGGTGAAGATCGCCAAGGACATCACCCGCGGCTTCATGAGCTTCCAGTAATCGTCCACCGAACCTCGGCCGCCCAGATGCGCAGCGTCGGCTGGCGTTTGCCAGCCTTGCTGTGCCTCAGAGGCAATATCGACGGTGACGTCACTCATCTCGGGTTATCCGCTTGCAGCCCAATGGCGTGTTACTTGATCCGCGGCAGTTCGTTGAACTGGTGGAACGGCGGCGGTGAAGACAAGGTCCACTCCAGAGTGGTGGCGCCTTCGCCCCATGGATTGTCGCCGGCCACGCGCTTCTTCATGAACATTTCCAACAGGCCGTACAGGAAGATGCCGACACCGATGATCTGGAGGTACGCCCCCCAGGACGATACGGCGTTCCAGCCGGCATAGGCGTCCGGATAGTCCACGTAGCGCCGCGGCATGCCGGCAAGGCCTAAGAAGTGTTGCGGGAAGAAGATCAGGTTCACGCCCACAAAGGTCACCCAGAAGTGCGCTTTGGCCAGGAACGAGTTGTACATGTACCCGGAGATTTTCGGGATCCAGTAGTACCAGCCCGCAAAGATGGCGAACACTGCGCCCAATGACAGCACGTAGTGGAAGTGTGCCACCACATAGTAGGTGTCATGCAGGGACCGGTCGACGCCGGCGTTGGCCAGAACCACCCCTGTCACACCGCCCACGGTGAACAGGAAGATGAAGCCCATGGTCCACAGCATCGGTGTGCGGAAGGTGATGGAGCCGCCCCACATGGTGGCGATCCAGGAGAAGATCTTCACGCCCGTGGGCACTGCGATCACCATGGTCGCCAACACAAAGTAGGCTTGCGTGTCTACATCCAGGCCAACCGTGTACATGTGGTGCGCCCACACGATAAAGCCGACCACGCCGATCGCCACCATGGCGTAGGCCATCCCCAGATAGCCGAACACGGGCTTCTTGGAGAACGTGGCAACGATCTGGGAGATGATGCCGAAGCCCGGCAGGATCAGAATGTACACTTCCGGATGCCCGAAGAACCAGAACAGGTGCTGGAACAGGATCGGGTCACCGCCCCCTTCAGGCGTGAAGAAGGTGGTGCCGAAGTTCCGGTCCGACAGCAGCATGGTGATGGCGCCTGCCAAAACCGGCAGCGACAGGAGCAGAAGGAACACGGTCACCAGAACCGACCATACAAACAGCGGCATCTTGTGCAGGGTCATGCCCGGCGCGCGCATGTTGAAGATGGTGGTGATGAAGTTGATCGCACCCAGAATGGACGAGGCACCGGCAATGTGCAGCGAAAGGATCGCAAAATCCATAGCCGGTCCCGGCTGGCCGGTGGTCGACAAGGGCGGATAAATGGTCCAACCGCCGCCTACGCCGTTACTTCCCGGAGGTCCCTCCACGAACATGGACAGCACCAGCAGCAGCAGGGCAAACGGCAAGAGCCAGAACGAAATGTTGTTCATCCGCGGGAAGGCCATGTCCGGCGCGCCGATCATCAGCGGCACGAACCAGTTGCCGAACCCGCCGATCAACGCGGGCATAACCATGAAGAAGATCATGATCAGGCCGTGCGCCGTGGTGAACACATTGTAGAGATGCTTGGCCGCATTTTCCGGATCATCGGCCTGAGCGATGTACTCAGCCACCCAGGGCAGGAACTGCAGGCCCGGCTCATGCAATTCAATGCGCATGGCGCCCGACAGGGCGCTTCCGACCAGGCCGGAGAAGATCGCGAAAATCAAATACATCGTGCCGATGTCTTTGTGGTTCGTTGAGTAGACGAACCGGCGCCATCCTGTTGGGTGATGCTCGTGATCAGCGTGTGCTGCGTCCGTTGCCATCTCTCATCCCTCTATTTAACTATTTGTCTTGTTTGAAACTTTGATGGTCACTGCTTGGAGACCAGCTTGAACTTGCCTGAGGTGGCGAGCTTCTTCTTGTCGTCAGCCACCGCGGCCAAAAGGTCCATCTGGGCCTTCTCCACATCGTCCTCGGCTGCTTTCACCCAGGCGTCAAACTTTTCCTGGGAGACGACACGCACGGCAATGGGCATGTATGCGTGCTTGATGCCGCACAGCTCGGAGCACTGGCCATAGTAGACACCCTCTCTGTCTACTTTGAACCAGGTCTCGTTGAGGCGGCCTGGAATTCCGTCCATTTTGGTGCCGAAAGAGGGCATCGCAAAGTTGTGGATCACATCCGCTGCGGTCACGATCACCCGAACCGTCTTGCCGGCCGGAACCACCACCTCGTTATCCACAGCCAGAAGCCGCGGTGCGCCGGGATCGATCTTCCTGCGCTCTGCAAGGTCCTCATCTTCCAGCATCAGCGAATCAAAGGACACATCATTGTGGTCGGGATATTCATAAGACCAGTACCATTGGTGGCCGGTGGCCTTGATGGTCATGTCGGCCTCGGGAATGTCCCGCTGGAAGTAGAGCAGGCGGAAGGACGGGATGGCGACCGCGAGCAGGATCAGCACCGGAACCACGGTCCACACCACTTCAATGAAGGTGTTGTGGGTGGTCTTGGACGGTACAGGATTGGCCTTCGCGTTAAACTTCAGCGCCACATAAGCCAGCAAAATCAGCACGAAAACACTGATAATCGTGATGAGCCAGAGCAACCCCGTGTGGAAGCTTTCGATCTTTTCCATGATCGGCGTCACGGCCTGTTGCAGGCCCATCTGCCACGGGTCGGGCTGACCGATCCCCGCTGCGGCGGCAGACCCCGCCAAAACCACAATGCCCATAAGCGCAGCAACACCAGTCAGTAACCGCATGCCCGCAAGCTCCCTCTTCATCCATCACCAAAAGGTGGCTGTCTATACGACCACGGCACGGTCACCCGGCCTCTTCCCACATCCACCTTGTCTAAGTCATTGAACAATCACAAACCAGGGCAGGCTGCAACGCATCGGCTCCGCGTCAAAATCGCACGCCATATCAAAAAGATGGCACGCCAGGAGCCGATCCGTTCAAATGCTCTTGAGCTTTCCAGGCCCGGCTCTCATTTTCGCCTTATTTGGCAGGGATTTAACGCGACATTCGGCGGACCGGCCCGATGACTAGGGAGCATCGCAAAACATCGGACCCGGGACGTCGCAGATTTAGCGACAGATTGACACAAGCCGCAAAGCAAGGGAATTTCCACTCCAATGTGACCGATGCCCGAACCCGGGGGCTGGCAATCGGCCGCCGCAGGAGCTAGAACGCGTCTGTTGGGGTAGAATACTGTCGTCGCACGGCGCTGAGGATTTGCAATGACACTGAAGAGTTCACTGATTAAAGGGTTATTTTTGAGCGTGGTGCTGGTGGCGTTCCAGCAGGCGGCGCTCGCCCAGACAAACAAACTTCCCGGCCCGCGCGTCAATGCCCAGCCCGGCGCAGGCGGCCCTAAGACCCCGCCCGCTCAAGTTATTGCAACCCACGGAAAATGGCAGGTCCAGTGCACAGATATCCCCGTGGGACCGCCCCAGGGCGGACAAGCCGGTGCGGCAGCGGCCGGGTCCGGCGGCAAAGGCGATAAGACCGCCGCTGCCGGAGGCCAGCCGAAAACCGTGCGCCAATGCGGCATGCTGCAGAGCACGGCCAGCTCTGAGCGCAAAAACATTGCACTGACCCTGGTGATGGGCACGTCCAAACAGAAGGACAAAACGGTCACCATGATGCGTATTCTGGTGCCCATCGGCGTTTATCTGCCGCTCGGCATCGCGTTGGAGATCGACGGCTCGCCCGTGGGCCGGGTTCCGTTCATCCGCTGCTTGCCGCAGATCTGTACGGCGTTTGCGGAGACCACGGACGAAACCTTGGGCAAAATGCGCAAAGGCGCCAATGCCAACTTCATCATTTACGAAGCCCCGGGCGTGGGTCTGACATTGCCCATCTCGCTGCAGGGCTTCACCGCGGCCTATAACGACCTTAAGAAACTATGAGGTGACGGTGGCTGATCAAAGCTACTTCTTCTCCCACACCGACCTTGACCCACGCGCCACTGAGCGTGTGATCGGCGAGACCTTGGCCGGTTGCGACGACGGGGAGTTGTTCTTGGAGTTCAGGCGCTCTGAAAGCCTGACCTTCGACGATGGCAAGCTTAAATCGGCGGCCAGCAACACATCGCAGGGCTTTGGTCTGCGCGCCGTGTGCGGAGAGGCCACCGGTTACGCCCATGCCTCTGAATTGTCTTTGGCGGCCCTGGACCGCGCGGCCCAGGCGGTGTCAGCGGTAAAGTCCGGCCACTCCGGCACCTTGAGCGCCGCCCCGCCCGGCACGAACCGGCTGCTCTATTCGGCCGAAACGCCGCTGGATGATCTGACCTTCGACAGCAAGGTTGCCCTTCTGGAGGCCGTGGACAAGTATGCCCGCGACCTGGACGACGCCGTCCGCCAGGTGTCCGTATCGCTGGGCGGTGAATGGCAAATTGTAGAGATCATGCGCCCGGACGGGTCCACCATCACTGATCGCAGACCGTTGATCAGGTTCACCGTGTCTATCGTGGCGGCTGACGGAAGCCGCCTGGAGAGCGGCAGCCACAGCCGGGGCGGACGCGCCGGCTACTCCAACTATCTTTCAGAGGAAAACTGGACCACGAGCGTCAAGGAAGCCCTGCGGCAAGCCAAGGTGAATCTACGCTCCGAGCCGGCTCCGGCCGGCGAGATGGATGTGGTTCTGGGCCCGGGGTGGCCGGGTATTCTGCTGCACGAGGCTGTTGGCCACGGTCTGGAAGGCGATTTCAACCGCAAGAAGACCTCCGCCTTTGCCGGCCTTCTGGGTGAACGGGTCGCCGCACCCGGGGTGACGGTGGTCGATGACGGCACGATTGAAGAGCGCCGCGGCTCGCTCACCGTCGATGACGAGGGCACGCCCACATCCAACACCACGCTGATCGAAGACGGCATCTTGAAGGGTTACATGCAGGACCGCACCAATGCACGCCTCATGAATGTGGCGCCCACCGGCAACGGACGGCGCCAATCCTATGCGCATCAGCCCATGCCCCGCATGACCAACACCTACATGCTGAGCGGTGACAAAGAGCCTGAGGAGATCATTTCCTCCGTGAAGGACGGCATCTATGCAGTGTCCTTTGGCGGCGGTTCGGTGGACATCACATCGGGCAAGTTCGTCTTCAGCTGCACGGAAGCCTACAAGGTCGAAAACGGCAAAATCGGTGCGCCCCTCAAAGGCGCCACGCTGATCGGCAACGGGCCGGATGCCCTCACCAGGGTCTCCCTCATCGGCAACGACATGGCACTGGACAGCGGCATGGGCACATGCGGCAAGAACGGCCAGGGCGTGCCCGTGGGTGTGGGCCAGCCAACTCTGCGCATTGACCAGGTAACCGTCGGTGGCACCGCGGCCTGACCCGCCCATGAGTTCGCCCAACGACGCGCCGTCCGAAGCCTCCCTGCCGCCTGCCCCAGACCAGCCAGCAAAATTCGTTCAAGGCTCCACCATGCACCATGTGGTGGTGATGACCCTGACAGGTGCGCTGGGCCTGATGGCGGTCTTCTTTGTCGACTTGGCGGACATGTATTTCCTCAGCCTTCTGGGCGAAGCCGAAGTGGCCGGGGCCATCGGCTTTGCCGGGGCGGTGGTGTTTATCAACCTGTCCATCGGCATTGGCATTGCGATCACCTCGTCCGCGCTTGTCTCACGCAGTCTGGGGGCTGGCCACCAGGATCGCGCCAAACAGTATGCTGCCAGTACACTGTTGTTTTCATTCTTGTTTTCGCTTGTGGTTGCGGTCTGTCTCTGGCTTGGAACGAGCAGCATCCTGAAGCTCCTGGGGGCTGAAGGCGCAGCACTTGAGAAGGCCGAGGCCTATCTGCGGATTGTCATACCCTCCTTCCCGGTCCTGTGCATCGGGCTTTGCCTGTCGGGCATTCTGCGCGGCATTGGCGATGCCAAGCGGGCCATGTATGTCACTCTGGCCGGCGCTTTGACGAACGCCATTCTTGACCCAATCTTGATCTTCGGTCTGGCCATGGGGGTTGAAGGCGCGGCAGCGGCCTCAGCCATAGCGCGTTGCGTCATGGTGCTGGTGGGGTTCTATGGCGCTGCCCATGCACACCGCTTCCTCACGCCCCCCAGTTTTGCCCTGCTCAAAAAGAACCTGTCTGACATTCTGGCGATCTCGGCCCCCGCCATGGCGACCCAACTGGCCACGCCTGTGGGCAATGCGTATGTGACATATGCCATTGCCCCGTTTGGGGACAGCGCGGTATCGGCCTTAGCTGTGGTCACGCGCATTGTTCCAGTGGCTTTTGGGGTTGTGTTTTCCCTCTCCGGCGCTATTGGGCCGATTATTGGACAGAACTTCGGAGCCGGGCGGCCGGACCGGGTGCAATCGAGCTTCAACAATGCGTTGCTCTTTGCCGCCGCCTACGTGCTGGTCACGTCGGTGATCTTGTACTTGGCGCGCGCGCCGATCGCCGCCGCCTTTAACGCCAGCGCCGAGGCCACTGTGCTGATCGCCTTCTTCTGCACCTGGATTGGACCCACCTGGCTGTTCGCCGGCTTTCAATATGTGGCCAATGCCTCATTCAACAATCTGGGCAAGCCAACCTATTCCACAGTGTTCAACTGGGGGAAATCCGTGCTGGGGCTGGTGCCGCTTGTCACCTTGGGGACCTGGCTTGGCGCCGCAAAAGGCGGGCTGGCCGGCATGGCCGCCGCCAATGTGCTGTTCGGCATTCTGGCGACGCTCGCCGCCCTGAGCCTGATGAAACGCTCCGCCCGTCAGAGTGTCTAGAGCAGTGTCGGCAGCACCCGCGTGGCCACAACAACCACGCTCAGCGCGCCGAGACACACGGCCGCCGGCAGCGACACGCCGCCCTGGACGCGAAGATTGTTCACATAGTTGTTGGGATCGCCGGCAGCCTGCATGATCTCCACAATCTTCTTGCCCATCATCTGAGCATACAGAGACTTGCCGTAGAGGCCTGAGGCCACCATCACGATCAAGAGGGCCGCAAAAGCCGCAAAACCGTTCAACAAGGTCATCCCAGCCACGAAGGCAAAGCCGACCAAGGCGAACTTGTGCAGCTTGCGGTAGGCCATCCAAACGAACGACAGGAGGAAAGCCGGCGTCGACCACGAGATCTGCAGCTTGTTGCCGGCATCGCGGTAGGCGTCCCAGCTTTCTGCAAAAACCTCAGCATTCTTGCCGGCAAACAGCATGATCTCTTCACGCACCGGCCCACTGTCTTCATTCGCCATGGGCGCCGCCGCACCAACAGCCGGCGCGGGAGCCGGGGCGGGAGCGGGAACCTGTTGCAGGTCGGCAGGCGTTGCGAGCTCTGGCGCAGCGGGCTGATCCGCAACCACCGCCCTGGCCACCGTTGAGCTCTCGTCCTTCTTCTTGCGAGAGAACAGGCCAAAAAGGCTGAAACCCTTCTTCTTCTCAGGTTCCGGGTCGGCGCCGAGCACCGACACACGCGCGGTTTCAGGTTGCGGCATTGCCGCTGCGGCCGCCGCCGGTGCGGCTGCTTCCTCGCCTTGTTTCTTGGAAAACAGGCTGGAGAGACCGCCCTTCTTTTGCTCCTCCGCGGACACGGTGGAGAGCTGGCGCAAATCGCTGCCCAATACCAAAGGCTTCTCTGCACCATCAGCCGGCTCAGCCGCGCCGCCGACGGGTGGCAGCTCCGTGATGGCCGGCATATCGGTCGCCAGCGCCACATTTGGTGCAGCGAGTGCGGCGTTTGCATCTTCCGGCGCCATGGATGGCTCAAGCGTCTCCGGTGCAGCGGCAGGCTCGAACGCCGGATCGGTTCCCGGTTGCGACAGTGCTTCCAGGGCGTCCGGAATCGACGAAGCGGCGTCTACGGGCTGCATCTGTTCAGCAGCGGGCGGCTCTGGAGCGGCCACGGGAGCCGGTTCAGCCACTTCAGGGGCGGGCACGGCGGCTTCGCTCGGCACATAGCGCGCGGCAGGCGCAAGCTGCGACTGCGCTTCAGGAGCGAGCCCTGCCACCACCTGCTGCGCGTTCGCGGTCGCCGGCGGCATCTGCTGATAGGTGTCCGGGTGCGGCATGGCTGCAAGCACCGTCTCAGGGGCCTCCGGTGCTGCCGGGGCCGCCGTGGGCATTTCGGCAGCCGCCTGAGCGTAATCTGCCGCCTGCGGCGCGGCTTGCTGCACCACGGCTTCGGGCATCGCGACCGCATGGCCGTTCACATCGGCAGGGACCGGTGTTGCCTCCGGCTGAGCTGCGGCCACTGGGGCAGGCTCTTGCGCGGGCTGGGCAACGGGCGCACCTGGAAAATCTGCATCCAACGCCTGCGGCGCATAGGCCGGCTGCACGGGAGCTGCTTGCTCTGGGGCCACCGGAGCGGCGGGAGCCTCAGCCACTGGAGCGGCCGGCGCCTGAGCAACAGGCTCGGCCGGCATCTGCGCAGCAGGTTCGGTTGCGACCGGCGCGGGTTGTTCTGCGGGCATCTGGGCCACCGGCTCGGCCGGGGCCTGGACCGGCACTTCAGCCGGTGCCTCGGCAACCGGCTCTGCCGGCGCTTCTGGCGCGGCGGCCGGTTCTGCGGGAGCTTGCTGGAACTGTGCGGCCAGAGCTTGCTGAAGCTGCTCGGGAGGCATCTGAGGCAACGCGTCCTCGGTCATCACAGCGCCCTGGGGCGCGCCGTCCGGTGCACTGTCAGGATTTGCTGGCGCTGACGCCTGCCCGTCTTGGTCTTGGTTAAACAGACTCTCAGGCAGCTGATTAGGGGCCGCGGCCGTTGTCATGGGTACTCACTCCTACACACAAACTCACGCCAATCATGCCCACTTACGCTTAACAAACTGCAAAGCCGATGAAATTAATTCGACCTATTTGGTTGATTGGACCCTGGTTTTGCGGCGTAATCGCCCTACGTGAGACACAATCAGCCATAGCGTGGCACAGGGAGGATGACAGGTGGAACTATTCGACATACTTGCCCAAGCTCAAGGCGGCCAGGCCGTCAGAAATGTTGGCCGGCAGTTCGGGCTCTCCCAGGAGCAGTCACAACTCGCGTTCGAAATGCTGGCTCCCGTGATCGCCTCGGGCGTGCGCCGCAATATGGCGCAAGACGGAGGATATGACAGCCTGATCAACGCGGTGTCGGGCGGGCGCCATGAACAGTATTTCGACAATCCGGATGCCACCCAGTTCGGTAACGTGGCCGCCGATGGCAACAAGATCTTGGGCCACATTTTCGGCTCCAAGGATGTCAGCCGCGGCGTGGCGCAGCAGTTGGCCGGCTCGTCTGGCATCGGCAGCGCCATCTTGAAGCAGTTGCTGCCGGTCATCGCGTCCATGGTCTTGGGCTCCATCACCAAAGGCATGGGTGCGGGGTCAGGCGGCGGGCTTCCCTTCCCCCTACCCGAACAGCGCGCGCCCCAGCGCCAACCCCAACCGCGGCAAATGCCGGGAGGCGGCGGGGGCGGCCTCGGAGACCTTTTGAAAGACATTCTGGGGGGATCGCTCGGCGGCGGTATGCCGCAAGGCCGGCCCACCTACCGGCAGGAAGAGCCTGATACCTCTTTTGATGACAGTGTTTTTCGGCGTGATCCCCACCAGGGCCGGGAGCGGCTGGAGGACATGCTCGGGAGGGGCAGCCCCGGTGGGGATATTGCAGATGACCTGCTCAGTTCAGTTGAGCAGGCCATCCGTCGTGGTGGGTACTGAGCTCCAGCTCCTAGCGGCGGGCTGAGCCAATGGCCCGGTCTGCCAGGCGCCTGGTGCGCGAGCGGTGGCGCAGTTCCCAGGCTGCGTTCAAGGTGAGCGGCAGGCGTGCGGCCCACATCACCTCATCTCGGGTAACGCCCATGTCATCCAGCATTCGGGCGTCATAGGTCTCCAATTGGCGGACCTGATTGCGGGTTTTCCAGTTGTGATAGAGCCGCACGGCGGTGCGGATCCACTGCGGGTAATCGCTGGAGTGCAGTCTTACGTCTTCTAGTGTCGTCATGGCACAGTTCTCCTGTTCGCCGGAAGCGCTCTTGCTTCCACGTTTGCCCCACGGGTCCCGGGGCCGGATGCCTGTCGGCGTGTGGTGTGCCTGATATGTGAGCTTTGGCTATTGATTTATCAAACGAATGTTTTAAATATTACCAATCAACATTCTTGATGAATTGCGAGAACCCTTATGGCGCTCAATCTCGACGTGGATTTGTTACGCACCTTCATCGCCATCGCCGACACGGGCAGCTTTTCAAGAGCCGGCCAGGAGGTGTTCAAGAGCCAGTCAGCGGTCTCCATGCAGATGAAGCGCTTGGAAGAGATCGTCTCCAAGTCTTTATTTGTGCGCGATGGGCGCATCAACCGGCTGACGGCCGATGGGGAACATCTGCTCGATTACGCCCGGCGCATTGTGCGCCTGTCTGACGAGGCCATGCAGGCCTTCACCGAGCCCGATTGCGCCGGCGTGGTGCGTTTGGGCACGCCGGATGATTATGCGGAGCGGCTCTTGCCTGAAGTGCTGGCCACGTTCTCACGCACCCATCCCATGGTGGAAGTTGATGTGGAGTGCCTGCCCAGCCGGGTTTTGCGCGAGAGAACCCAGGCGGGCGATTTGGACCTGTGTCTGCACACCTGCCAAGGTGGGTTGGTGTATGGCGAGGTGGTCCGCCAGGAGAGGCTCTTATGGGTCACCTCGCCGCGCCATTGCGCGCATGAGAAAGAGCTCCTGCCCATCGCCGTTTCACACCCCAGCTGCGATTGGCGGCAAATGGCGATTGACGCGCTGGAAGGGGCGGGTAAGTCCTACCGGATCGCCTACGCCAGCTCCAACAGCGTCGCGGTGAACGCAGCGATCATGGCCGGCTTGGCGGTCGGGGCACTGCCGGCACTCAGCCTGAGACCCGGCATGCGCATATTGGGCGAAGCGGACGGCTTTCCAGCCCTGGGCGAGTTCAACATCGAGCTGATCACCAAACCGGGTGAGCTCTCCAGCGCCGCTGAGGCTCTGCGGTCTCAAATTATCGGATCGGTTTCGAACGTGGGCCACACCCTTGTGGCTGCCGAGTAGAGGTAAAGCCTAAGCTTTGGTCTTCTCAAGGTAGCGCTGCATGGACACCTCGGCCGTGGCATAGGCTTCCTGCAGCTCAACGTCCCAGTATTTCAGTTGATCAAGCGGGATGGGCTTGCCGGTCACGGCGCAGCGCACGAAATCGCCTTGCACCATGATCTGAAAATCGGAATCCAGATAGCGCACGCGCGCCTCGCGGCCTCCGATGAAGTTTGGCTGGAACCTGTTCATAACACCTGTGTACCTAGGCGGTTGTCTCGAAAATTACCATACCTTTTTTAGAACAAGCTGCCTTGGCCTTCCTCTGGGCCCTGTTTCTTCTTGGGGCTGGGCGGGCGCGGCGCCTTGCCTGACAGGGTCCCGTGCAAGGTGGCGGCCAGCCGGCCGTCCTGGAACTGGATCTCGGCGCGTTGCTCAGGTTTTGCGGCTTTTGCCGTTCGGATGGGCTTGCCGTTTCCGTCCCGCACCAGGGCGAACCCACGCTCCAGCACAGACTGGTAACCAAGGCTCGCCAGCAGTTTGGCCTGAGTGTCCAAGCTCTGGCGCCTGATCTCCGTGGTGCGCTGAAACGCCCGGCGGCTGCGCTCAAACAAGGCGCCGACGGCATCGGACTTTTGCACCAGGCCCTGTTCAAGCGGGCGGCGGGTTAAGCGGGCAGCCGTGGCGGCATAGCGGCTGTGTTGCGCCTGCGTGCTGGTGCGCAGCGCCTGGCCCAGGCGCCCGGCTGCCGCATCGAGACGCTGGCGCGGCAGGGAGAGCGCTTCGTCCAGCTTGGGCAGACCGCGGCTGGCGGCCCTCAGCGCTTGTTTGCGGTCTGAAAGCGCCCGCGCCAGACCGCGCTGCAAACGCGCGCTGTAATCGTCCACCGTTGCCGCCAGTTCCATACGTACGGGGACAACCCGTTCCGCCGCGCCGGTGGGGGTCGGCGCGCGATGATCGGCTGCGTGGTCCACCAAGGTCCAGTCGGTCTCGTGGCCCACCGCTGAAATGATCGGAATGGCACTGTCGGCCGCTGCGCGCACCACAGCCTCTTCGTTGAAGCCCCACAGATCCTCCAACGAGCCGCCGCCACGAGCCACGATAATCACATCAGGCCGCGCGATGGGGCCGCCCGCCTCAAGGGCATTGAAGCCGGCGATGGCCCGGGCCACTTCATCACCTGAGGTCTCGCCCTGCACGCGCACTGGCCAGACCACCACATGGCGCGGGAACCGGTCGGCCAACCGGTGCAGAATATCGCGGATCACCGCGCCTGAGGGCGAAGTTACAACACCGATCACCTCGGGCAGATAAGGCAGCTCTTTCTTGCGCTCTTCATCGAACAGGCCTTCGGCGGCCAGTTTCTTGCGCCGCTCCTCCAAAAGCGCCATCAGGGCGCCGGCGCCTGCCGGCTCCATGCTGTCGATCACCACCTGATATTTGGACTGACCCGGGAAGGTGGTGATCTTACCGGTGATGATCACCTCAAGTCCCTGTTCGGGCTGCACCTTGAGACGCTGGGCAACGCCTTTCCAGACCACGCCGGAGAGCACGGCCTTTTCATCCTTCAGATCGAGATAGACATGGCCTGAAGCCGGGCGTGACACGCGGCCCAGTTCACCGCGGATGCGCACATAGCCGAAGGTATCCTCGACCGTGCGTTTTAAGGCAAAGGAGATCTCGCTGACGGAGTACTCCACCACATTGGGCCGCGCAGGGGCCTCCTCCTCCGCCTCGTCGAAGGGCCAGCCTAAGGTGTCGTCGCTTGCCACCATTTTGCTCGGTTGCTCTTTTGGTGTGTCCTTCTTCCCCGTGTAGCGGAGAGCCCCGCCGGCTGTCCACCCGGTTCCAGAGCTTATGCCCTGGCCTTACACTTCTGCCTGGGGCGTGATCGCCAGCTTGATGGAGATGAGGATCATCCCCAGCGCCACGATCTTCTGCCAGGTCACCGGATCTCCCAACAGCACCACGGCCGACAAAACCCCCACAACAGGCGCCAGAAGCGAGGTGATCGCGGCCACCGAGGCCGACAAGCGGCCCACCAGGGCCGTCCACAGGGCATAGCAGATCACCATAGGGCCAAGAGCATGATAGAGCAGCGTGGCGAGCACCGGCACGCTCGGCAAGGTCTGCTGCCAGGGCGGCTCAAAGATCAAGACCAGAGGCCAGATAAAGACGCTGGAGGCCACAAAGAACCAGACCGTGAGCGAAAGCGAGGTGAGCTGCCATTCGCGCGCCTTCAGGGCCACGTTGCCGAGCGCCCAGGAAAGCGCGGCGACCAACATGACGGCCGGGCCGACAGGATCGGAGATCAGCGCGCCAAAGTCTTCAGAGGCCAAGACCACGAGCCCGCCCATGCCCACGGCCAGCGCAATGAGGCGCGCGCGCCCCAAGCGCTCGCCCAGAAAGACGGCCGCGAAGCCTGCCGTCATGGCCGGCATGGTGTAGGCGATGATGGCCGCCTTTGAGGTTTCAGTGAGCATCTGGCCCAAAGCGGTAAGCACGTTGAAGCCGCAGATCACCAGAAGACCGGTGAAGATCATGGGGATGAATTCGCCCGCCACGGGCTTCAGGCGCTCCCCCCGGCCCCAGGCGATCAGTGCCAGGCAGACAGCCGCCACGGGAAAAGCCACCGCCCGGATGGTCATGGGCGGCATTTCGGTGAGCATGTATTTCACCGCCGGCCAGTTCAGGCCCCACAAGAGGCCAATCAGCACCACCGTGAGAAGGGGCGTGCCTTTGGCCTGCTGCTCCAAACGCCTAAACCTTGCCGTAGAGTGATGAGAGAGCCTGGCGCTGCCGGCCGGCCTCATCGAAGTTGGAAGGGTCAAGCCAGGCCTCGTGCGCTGCCTTCACTGCGGGCCAGTCCTTGTCGATGACCGCGTACCAGGCCGTGTCCCGGTTGCGCCCGTTATAATGGGTGGCCTGGCGGAAAATGCCTTCATAGGTGAAGCCCAGCCGCTCCGCTGCCCGCCGGGACGGGGCATTGAGCGCGTCGCACTTCCATTCATAGCGCCGGTAACCGAGATCAAAGGCGTTTTTCATTTTCAGGTGCATCACTTCGGTGGCCATGGGCGTGCGTTGCAGCAGCGGGGAGAGGCGAATGTGACCCACTTCAATGGAGGCCTCAACAGGCTTGATGCGCAGATAGGAGCCAAGCCCAATTGTTTTGCCCGCCTGCTTGTCCACATAGGCCCAAAACTGAGGGTCGTCTTTCGTGCACGTGGTCTCCAGCCAGGTGCGGTAAGCCTCAAGCGTGTCAAACGGACCGTAAGGCAGATAGGTCCAGCCGGCGCCGGTCTCGTCCAACAGATTTGCCTCATGCAGGTCTGCGGCATGGCGCGCCGGGTCCAGCGGCTCCACGCGCACCCGCACACCTTCCATAGGCTCGCGCGGCGGATAGGGCGGGCTTTGCCAGCCTTGCGGCAGAGCGTCACCAATGGGTTGGCCAAGTTCGTTTTGACGGGGCATCTCATTCTCCAGACACGTCAGCTCAAGCTGCGAGGCCTTAGGCCAGATTTGGCCTTTGAAAAATATCCAAAACGGTCAAACACAGCCATACCACTTTTTGCACCGGCAACAGGTTGTGCATATCCCGTTGCATCGCCCCTGTCGGGATGATTTATGAGCAGCGTGTGAACAACGGGAGGCCCAAGTATGAATATCCTGGTGATCGGCTCCGGCGGCCGGGAACATGCCTTGTGTTGGGCCATCGCCAAGAGCCCGCTGTGCGACCGGCTGATTTGCGCACCCGGCAATGGCGGCATTGCGGATGTGGCCGAATGCATGGCGCTGGACATTTCCGATCATGAGGCGGTGATCGCGCTGTGCCGAGCCAACGCGATCGACTTTGTGGTGGTGGGTCCGGAAGTGCCCCTGGTGGCCGGGATTGCTGATGATCTGACCGCCGCAGGGTTCAAGACCTTCGGCCCGTCCGCCGCTGCTGCGCAGCTTGAAGGCTCAAAGGGCTTCACCAAGGACCTCTGCGCCAAACACAACATCCCCACCGCCGCCTATGCCCGTTTTTCCGAGGCCGAGGCGGCCAAGGCCTACGCACGCACACAGTCGGCGCCCCTGGTGATCAAGGCGGATGGGCTGGCCGCCGGCAAGGGGGTGGTGATCGCCCAAAGCCTGGAAGAAGCCTGCGAGACGATTGACGAGATTTTCGCCGGCGCATTTGGCAACGCAGGTGCTGAGGTGGTGGTGGAAGCGTTTTTGGTGGGCGAAGAGGCTAGTTTCTTTGCGCTCGTCGACGGCAAGACCGTCCTGCCCCTGGCCACCGCGCAAGACCACAAACAGGTGGGCGATGGCGACACCGGACCCAATACGGGTGGCATGGGCGCCTATTCCCCTGCCCCGGTGATGAGCGATGCGCTCTGCCAGCGCACCCTGGATGAAATCATTTCGCCCACCGTCGCTGCTATGGCGGCGGCCGGCACACCCTTCCGCGGGGTCCTGTTTGCCGGTCTGATGATCACAGACACAGGCCCGCAACTGATCGAATACAATGTGCGCTTCGGTGATCCGGAGTGTCAGGTGCTCATGGTGCGCCTGAAGGATGATCTGGTGACCTTGCTGCTGGCCGCGGCCGACGGCCAGTTGGACCATGTTTCCGCCCGATGGATCGATGATGTGGCGCTGACCGTGGTTATGGCCGCCGAGGGCTATCCGGGCTCCTATGAGAAGAACACGGAAATCGGCAACCTGGCAGAGGCCGGTGCGGGCGACACTGTGGAGATCTTCCACGCGGGCACGGCGCGTTCGCCAAGCGGTGCGTGTCTGGCCACTGGCGGCCGCGTGCTCAACGTCACCGGGATCGGCGCAAATGTCGCCGATGCCCAGGCAAAGGCCTACGGGGCGGTGGACAAGGTTGACTGGCCCGGGGGCTTTTGCCGCCGCGATATCGGCTGGCGGGCCGTTGCGCGTGAAGCGTCTTGAACATTGCTCATTAAAGTCGTTTGCGATCCGGCGTTGAAAGGGTAAGGTCTCCCCCAGCATGACCCAGGACAGCCGCCAAACCGCCTACGAGGGCACCAAACCGGTCGCCGAAGCCTTGAGCTTCGATGAGCGCAAACTGGAAGCCTATCTTTCAGACAAGATCGAAGGCTTTGCCGGACCCATCCAGGTGGAGCAGTTCAAGGGCGGCCAGTCCAATCCCACCTACAAGATCACTGCGGCCTCAGGGGCCTATGTGCTGCGCCGCAAGCCGCCGGGCAAACTGTTGCCATCGGCCCATGCGGTGGACCGGGAGTTCAAAGTCATCTCCGCCCTCTATGGCCAAGACTTTCCCGTGGCGAGGCCTCATCTGCTGTGCGATGACGACGATGTGGTCGGCACCATGTTCTACGTGATGGACTTCGTGGCTGGCCGCGTCATCTGGAACCCGCATGTGCCGAACGTGTCGCCTGAAGAGCGGGCGGCGATCTTCGATGAGCTCAACGCCACCATCGCCCGGCTGCACAGCATTGATGTGGAGGCGTCCGGATTGTCGGATTTCGGCCGCCCGGAAGGCTATGTGGCGCGCCAGATCAAGCGCTGGTCAGAGCAATATGTGGCCTCGATCGACAGCGAGATTGAGGAGATGAACAATCTCATCGCCTGGCTGCCGGGCGCCTGTCCGCCGGACAACCCGCCGACCATCGTGCATGGAGATTTCCGGCTGGACAATGCCATCCTGCACCCCACGGAGCCGCGGATCCTGGCTGTCTTGGATTGGGAGCTGTGCACCAGGGGAGATCCGATCGCCGACTTCACCTACCACATGATGCAATGGCGCATGCCCCAGAGCGATGGGGTGGCGGGCGTGGGATCTTTGATGGGGCATGATCTGAAGGCCCTGGGCATTCCGGACATTGAGGACTATGCCGCCCGTTACTGCGAGCGCACCGGACGCGACCACATCCCCAATTTCGATTTCTACTTCGCCTACAACTTCTTCCGCCTGGCGGCAATCTATCAGGGCATTGTGGGCCGCGTGCGTGACGGCACCGCCGCCAATCCCAATGCCGCCGCCATGGAGGCGCTTGTGGGGCCGATCTCCAAGGTGGCGTGGGATTACGCAAAGAGGGCCGGTGCATGAGCACACCGCGCATCGGGCTTGCGCTTGGCGGCGGATCAGCTCGCGGCATTGCCCACATCCCCATGGTGGAGGCCTTTGACGAGCTGGGCCTGAAACCGGCGCGCATTGCCGGCACCAGCTTCGGCGCCTTGGTTGGAGCCGCGTACGCGTCAGGACTGACAGGCCAGGATATCCGCGAGCATACCATAGCTGTCCTGGGCAACCGGATGGAAACGGCCCGGCGGCTCTTTGCCAGCAAAGATGTGAACGTGTGGGATTTGTTCGACGTGAAGTCCTTTGGCAACGTGATGATCGAAGGGTCCAAGCTGGCCGATCTTGTGTTGCCCAAGAAGACGGTCGGTCGTGTGGACCAGACGAACATCCCCCTTTCCATCATCGCAACCGATCTGACGACCCAGGAAGAAGTGGTGATCACCAGCGGAGACATGCGCGCCGCGGTGGCCGCCAGCATGGCGATCCCCGGGCTCATTCAAGCCCCCAAACATGAAGGGCGCATGCTGGTGGACGGCGTGATGAGCAACCCGGTGCCGTTTGAGCGCGTGAGCGAGGACACGGATTTCATTGTTGCGATTGATGTGACCGGCGGGCGCTTGAGCGAAGAGGAACATGAAACCGCCTCAAACCTGCAGCGCGCGTTCCGCTCGATCTATGTGATGCAGCACCATATCACCCGCCTGCGCCGCGAGAAGGTGGACCCGGAGATCTACATCTATCCGCCGGTTGACCAGTTCCGGGCCGGCGAGTTCTTCAAGGCCCGCGACATCATGGCGGCAGCGCGCCCGGCCAAGGATGAATTGAAGCGTGCGCTGGAGGGCGCCGTGAGAGCGCTTCGGGGTTAGCGCCGCGTTTTAAAAAAAGCACGCAACAGCTCTGAAGACGCTGTTTCCTGCAACCCGCCATAGACCTCAGGCACATGATGACAGGTCGGGTGGCTGAACACCCGGGGACCATGATCCACACCGCCCGCCTTGGGGTCTTCTGCGCCGTAGTAAAGCCGCCGGATGCGCGCAAGAGAGATTGCTCCGGCGCACATGGGACACGGCTCAAGCGTCACATAGAGATCACAGCCGATCAACCGCTCAGAACCGAGCTGCCGGGCCGCCTGGCGGATCACCAGCATTTCCGCATGGGCGCTTGGATCGGCCAGCTCCACAACGCGGTTCCCGTCGCGCGCCAGCACTGCCCCGTCCGGGCCCACCAGCACCGCGCCCACAGGCACCTCACCGCGTGCGCCGGCGGCCTTTGCTTCTCCCAGTGCCATATCCATAAACTCAGACATGGCCCGCCTCATGCGCTTAAGCAGTGGACAAGGTCAAGGGCTTTGCTATGAGAGGGCATGACAGAGGATGCCACAGAAACAAAAGGCGAGCGCATCGCCAAGCGTATCGCGCGGGCCGGGATCTGCTCGCGCCGCGATGCGGAGCGCATGATCGAGGCCGGCCGGGTCAAACTCAACGGCAAGGTCCTGGACACGCCGGCCGTTGTGGTCACCGCTAAAGACAAAATCCAGGTGGACGGCACCCCCCTGCCCGACGCGGACACCACCCGGCTCTGGCGCTATCATAAGCCCTCCGGCCTGGTCACGAGCCACAAAGATCCCGAGGGCCGCCCCACGGTATTCCAGAAGCTGCCGCCGGAGCTGCCGCGTCTCATTTCCATCGGCCGGCTTGACTTAAACACGGAAGGCTTGCTGCTCCTCACCAATGACGGCGCCCTGGCCAGGGAGTTGGAGCTGCCGGCAACCGGATGGGTCCGCCGCTACAAGGTGCGCGCCCATGGGAAGATTGAGCAACCCGCTCTCGACCAGTTGAAAAAGGGCATCGAGATTGACGGGGTTCGCTACGGGAACATAGATGCCCGGCTCGACAAGGTGCAGGGCGGCAATGTGTGGATTTCCATGTCATTGCGCGAAGGCAAGAACCGGGAAGTCAAACGAGTGCTGGAACATCTCGGCCTCCAGGTGAACCGGCTTATTCGGCTGTCGTACGGACCGTTTCAGTTGGGCGACCTTCAGCGCGGGGAGGTGAAGGAAGTGCCCCGGCGCACCTTGCGCGAACAGCTTGGCTCGCGCCTTGAGACGCCTGGTGCCGCGCGGCCGGCAAAATCCGGAAAGCCCCATGCGCATCGTCGGCGGAAATCATAAAGGGCTGGCCCTGGCCGGGCCAAAGTCGCACGCCACCCGCCCCACCTCAGACCGCACCCGCGAAGCGCTCTTCAACATCCTGGCGCACGGGATAGACGGGTTTGACCTTGAGGGCGCACGGGTGCTGGACCTGTTCGCCGGCACCGGGGCGCTCGGTCTGGAAGCCTTGTCACGCGGGGCACGCTATTGCCTCTTCATCGAAGAAGCCGCAAGCGCCAGAGCCCTGATCCGCCAGAACGTGGAAGCCATGGGCGCCATGGGGGTCAGCAAAATCTGGCGCCGCGATGCCACGCGTCTGGGCGAGGTGCAGAACATGGCGCCGTTTGATCTGGTGTTCGCCGATCCTCCTTACGGGAAGGGCCTGGGGGAGAAGGCTTTAAGATCGGCCGCCACACAGGGCTGGCTCAGCCCGTCTGCGCTCTGCGTGCTGGAAGAGGCGGCCAAGGCGGACATTGAGGTGCCAGCCGATTTTCTGGAGATCGACAGGCGCGCCTATGGCGATACGCAAGTGGTGTTCTTAAGACGCGCCTAGAGCAGTTCTAAGCCGAAACCCGCTCGAAGAACCAGTAGGCCCCAACCAGAGCGATGAGTACCGAGCAGGGAATTGCAATGCGCTTGCGGTACCAAGGCTTCTTGCCGAACGGCAGGCCAATCAGGAAGAATGCCACAACAATCACCGCAATCTGCCCCAACTCCACGCCCACGTTGAAAGCGATGAGCCCCGTGATGAACTGGGTGGTTTGCAACCCCACCTCCCCGAGCACCGAGGCAAAGCCAAGGCCGTGGAGGAGGCCAAACCCGAAGACAAGCGCTGTGCGCCAAATCCCGATTTTCCGGGCAATGGTGTTCTCCACGCCCACATAGACAATGGACGCGGCAATCAACGGTTCCACAACGCTGGGTGGCACGGTGACCACACCCAACGTCGCCATCGCCAGTGTGATGGTGTGGGCAAACGTGAATGCCGTAATCTGGATCAGCAGCGGACGCAGACGCAGGGCAAAGAAGAACAGTCCGAGCACGAACAGGATGTGATCCAAGCCCTTGGGAATGATGTGTTCAAAGCCGATAACGATGTAAGTGAGGAAGGTTTGCCCAGCCCCTTGCGCCGGAGTGCCTTCCCGGCGCATGGGGGCGCTGAGCTGGCCGTCCTTCAGATAGCCGGTATAGGCGCCGTCCTTGACGCCGGCCTGGCGCACAATCAGCGGACCGTTCTCAGCATTCCACCCAAACACGACGGGTTTGCCGGCATGATCGGCCAAGGAGGCGCGCAGCTTGATCCGGCTGTCACGCGGCAGAGCCTCATTGCCCACATCGGGGATTGTGGCTTCGATCAAAACCGGCACCAAAAGCTGGCCGTCAGCGGAAATATGGAAGCTCTTGCTGAGTTCCGGCCACGCCGCCCTCAGCGCGGTCTCAAGGGCGGGCGGGGCGAGCTTGCGCAAGGCGTCATAGGTGGCTGCGCGCGGCGAGTTGTCCGTATCGGTGAGCCCCCGCATATCCACCCGGCCCACCAGAGCCTCAAGCGCCAGGCGAAGATCTATGTGGACGGCCTCGCCCCCGACCGTGACATCCGCAACCGCCGGTCTTACCTCGTGTGCGCCGGAGGGGCTTGCAAGCATACAGAGCCCCATAAGGATCATGGCAAGCAGCAACACGGTTGACTTGGCCCGGGCATATGCCAGTTTGCCAGCTCCGAAAAGCCCGGCGAGCTCAAACATGCGTGCTTTGCAGTCTGTGTTCATTCTTGTTCTACTGGCCACACTACCGGGCCCGGTTGCGGCACATGAGTTTTGGATATCGCCCCACCGTTACATACTTGACCCAGGTGCTGACATAATTGCAAGCCTGAGAGTAGGTGAAGGTTTCAACGGCCCCACCAGCGGATTTCTGCCGGGAAACTTCTCCCGGTTCGACATGGTCATGAACGGCCAGGTCACCAAGGTTACAGGCCGGCTGGGCGATGACCCCGCCTTAAACATGCAGGCGCCTCAGAGCGGACTTGCGGTGATCGTGCACCAAACCACCGACAGCCAATTGCGCTACACCGACTGGCAGAGGTTTGCCAAATTTTCCCGGCACAAGGGGTTTGCCGACGCGCTCGCACGGCACAAGAGCCGCGGGCTGCCGGAGACAGATTTCTTGGAGCGCTACCGGCGCTTCGCCAAGAGCCTGATCGCCGTGGGCCACGGCAAGGGCCGCGACAGCCGCGTGGGTCTGGAAACCGAATTCATTGCCGAAGCCAACCCTTACACAGACGACCTCAGCAACGGCCTGCCGGTGCGGTTGTTCTCTGACGACGCGCCGCGCGCCGGGGCACAAGTTGAGGTTTTTGAGAAGAGCCCTTTGGGCAAGGTGACGGTCAGCCTCCTGAAGACCGATCACGAGGGCCGTGTCAGGATACCGGTCCAAACCGGATACGAATATCTGTTGGACGCCGTGCTCATCCGCCCGCTTGAGGCAAACGACCCCCGTTCAGATCCGGTCTGGGAAACGCTGTGGGCCAGCCTGACCTATCAGGCGGGCCGCCGACGCTAAGCTGCCATCTTGGGCAGGAGGCGCTGATAGGTGACCTTGCTGAGCGCTGTGAGCGGGAACTTCTGATCCACATCGCGAATGTGACACCCGTCCACAACCAAGAAGAAGGCCTCCGTTTCAAAGCCTCTGAGCGCCAGTGATACAGCCTCTCTCAGACCGCAATCGGCCGTGCGCGGGTACTGCACCAGATGATGGCTCAGGGCCCGCGCCCCGCGCGCATGTTTCAAGGTTCTGAACTCCAGGCTGACGCGCTCAAGAATGAGTTCCCGGGCGCTGCATGGCACCCCTTCGCGCCAATTGAGACAATGGACACCGAGCGCCGGCTGAGCGCCGCACCGGTCTTCAACCACGAGCGTGATCATAAAGGGCCTCCGCTGAACATCTGATCGCCAGAACCATCACATGCGGCGCCCCACCACCGGCTTAAATCTGCCGCTAAAGCTGGCGAAGTCAGGTGTCCATCATTGGATATGCGAAGTCAGACCCTTCAAGAGGCCTAAGTAAATCGAAGACGAGCACTTAAGGAAGTTAACCAAAATCTGGAAAACGAAATGCTTAATAAATGGTGAAAGCTTGACATTTAAATTGTTGAAAGCTTTAGTTATTCGAAGGGCGGCATGTAACCCTAGTACGGAGTAAAAGCATGCGTTTTAAAATCGATCTTCGCGATGCCGCCGCTCTTACAGCGGCGTTTGTGATTTTAGGGGCAAACGTTGAATGGAACCCCGTTGAGGCGGTTCCGGTTTCCAAACCAGAAAAAGTAGCCGAGATGTGCTCGAAAGTGACCGTGGATACCTATGGTTACTGTTGCAAACTTCGGCTTGAGTCCACCTGCCCGGCCGCCGGCTCGAAGGCCGTCCGGCAGAGCTTCCCTTTGAAGATGGCCGAAGCCCGCGACAATGAGGATATCGGCAGCCAAGGTATCAGTTCAGTGTTTGTGAACGGCAACACCGAAGCGCCCGGCCGAGGCCTCGGCGCCAATAATGGCGGCAACGACGGCGATGCCGGTGCCGCAAACATGGGCGGCAATATGGGCAATGAAGGCGGCAACAACGGTGGCAACATGGGCGGCAACTTCGGCGGCGAGAACGGCGGCGGCGGCGACGAGTAGACACCCCGCCTTGCGCGCGGTCATCTGCGGATGCTGAAATCGTCGAGCACGATCCGCTCGTAATTGCCTGAGGTAAGCTCCAATTTGGAGATGCCGCGATAATTCGCCTGGAAGTAGATGGACCCTGATGTTTCCAGGCGAAGCTTGTCGCTGTGCGCAAGCTTGTCGCCCTTCCAGGCCTTCAGATAGATGAAGTCTTTCTCTGCCCGCGGCCAGGCCACGGAAATGTAGGTGCCCACAAAGTCAAACGTGGTGCCCTCCTCGCTCCACATGGTGCCGGGGTGGCCGGAGCTGTTGTACGCGATGTACTCTGAGGACACCGTGGCGTTCACATAGCCGTTTCCTCGATAGAACTTGTGGTGTGTGGCAATCCAGTTCCACCAGTACAAACCGCCATAGCCTGAGGGTATTTCGTAGAGGGTGTCGGAGACCGTCAGATCATCAAAGGAAACTGTGGTCACCGGTTGGGGCGCAGGTGCAACCTCTTCAAGATCGGTGAGAGTTGACAGGGTCACAGGGTGGCTCTTGACCTCCACCTGGCGCGTCAGAGTTTTGCCGGACGCTGCATCGGCAAAGCGCAAGGTCCACTGGCCCGGCTCCACCACCTTGTAGAACGTCCCCTGTTCATCCAGCGCCAACTCTTCTTCAGCGCCGCCTTCGCGCTTAATGGTCGCCGTGGTCTTTCCTGAGCGTTGGACCGAGCCTCCGATGAACAAGACCGGCGCAACCCCCATGGGCACGCAGTTGTTGACGGCCACCATGCGCCCGCCGGCATTCTTCTGGGCCTTGAAGGTGATTTCCTGACGTCCGGCGTCGGACGTCATTTTGTAGCCGTTCGGCGGCAGGGCGTGGGCGATGTGTACGCCTTCCTCAGTGATCTGACCCTTCTCTTCGTTGCCAAAGGCCATGTCGAAGTTTGCAAAGCCCGAGATGTTGGATCTGCCCTGCACCGTTAGCCCATCCGGCCGCTCAAACTCTATGACCAGACCGCCATAGGGGCGATCGGCCATGTCGTAGATGCCGTTGCGGTTATCGTCGCGGTAGGCAAAGCAGGAGATGCGCCACTTCTCAGGGCCGATTTCCTCTTCGGCAACGGCCGGGCTTTGTGAGAAGGTGAGCAGGACCAAGATGCCCACAAAGAGCTGAAGCAGTGATGTCATGAGGTTCGTTCCCCGTTTCTCAAACACGCTCTAACGGCGCCCGAACAGGCGCTCAATGTCCGATAGTTTCAATTCCACATATGTGGGCCGGCCATGGTTGCACTGGCCGGAATGGGGCGTGGCCTCCATCTCGCGCAAAAGCGCGTTCATCTCCTCGCCTCTCAGCCGGCGGCCTGAGCGCACGGAGCCATGACACGCCATGGTCGCCAGCACATGATCAATGCGCTCTGCCAGACCCAGCCCCTCGCCCAACTCGCCCACATCGGCGGCCAGATCCTTCACCAGGCCCTGAATGTCCGTGTCCCCCAAAATCGCCGGGACCTCGCGCACCACAACGGAACCCGGGCCAAAGGCTTCAAGAGTGAGACCAAGCTCGCTTAGCCGCTCAGCTTCCGCCGCCAGCCCATCGGCGGCGACCGGATCAAGCTCAACCACTTCAGGCACCAAGAGCGGTTGGCGGGCCACACCGGATTTGGCGAGATCGGCCTTGAAGCGCTCATAGACCAAGCGCTCATGGGCGGCATGCTGATCTACAATCACCATGCCGTCCTCGGTTTGAGCGATGATATAGTTTTCATGCACCTGTGCGCGGGCGGCACCGAGCGGCCGGCCGGTGAGCTCCGGTTCCGGCGCGGCCTCGGTGGCGCGGTGATCGGCAGACGGCAGATCCATGCCCTCAAGACCGGCCTGCGCGTCCTGCGGCAACGGCGCCTGATAGGCCTGGGCCGCCTCCGCCAAGCCCGGGCTGGGATAGCGCGGGGCGCTGTAGGCATATGTGCCTTGGCGCGCTCCGCCGGACGCACCGTCGGGCCGAAACGCGCCGAGTGTTGCGCTGCCTACGCTGGTGGACGCCCGGTGCCCGGCAGCCGCCAAAGCCGTCTTCAGCGCACTCACGATCAAGCCGCGCACGGTGCCCGGCTCGCGGAACCGCACCTCGGCTTTCGCCGGATGCACGTTCACGTCCACCTGGTGAGGGTCGAGCGTAATAAACAGCGCCAGCATCGGATGGCGCCCCCTGGCCAGGAAATCCATGTAGGCGCCGCGCACGGCGCCCGCCAGCAGCTTGTCCTTCACCGGACGCCCGTTCACGAAGAGAAACTGCATATTGCCCTGAGAGCGGTTCAGGGTGGGCAGGCCTGCGAACCCGCTCAGATGGATACCCTCGCGCTGGGTGTCGAGGGGCAGAGAGTTGCGGGCAAACTCCTGGCCCATCACCTCCCCGACCCGCTTCAACTGGCCATCCAGATCAAGGCCCGCGGAGGAGAAATTGAGCACCTGACGCCCTTCCAGCGTGAGGGAGAAGGCCAGCCCAGGATTGGCCATGGCAATGCGGCGCATAACATCGATGGCTTCGTTGTTTTCTGAGCGCTCGGATTTGAGGAACTTCAGCCGGGCGGGCACCGCATAGAAGATATCGCGCACCTCAACCTGTGCGCCTGGGCTGAGCGCGGCCGGGCGCACCTCGCTCCTGGTGCCTGCATCCACCTCAATCTGCGCCCCATCCGAGCCGTCATGGAGCCGGGAGAGGATGGTGAGACGACTGACCGCGCCGATGGACGGCAGTGCTTCGCCCCGGAAGCCCATGGTTTTGATGTTGAGCAGATCGTCGCTGTCCAATTTGGAGGTGGCATGCCGCTCCACCGCCAGGGCAAGCTCGTCCGGCGACATGCCGCAGCCATCGTCCACCACGCGAATGAGGCTGCGCCCGCCGCCCTGCATGGTCACATCCACGGCGCCGGCGCCGGCATCGACCGCGTTCTCCACCAGCTCTTTCAGCGCACTGGACGGACGCTCAATGACCTCGCCGGCGGCGATGCGATTGATCAATCCGTCAGATAATCGCCTGATCTTCATGCTTTCGCGCCCTGTCAATTGGCGCTCATGATGCCATGAGTCGAAGAGTTTCCCCAACCGCTTCTACATGGTCTTCAGGTAATCCCGGGTCAAAACCTTGCTTTCTTCCACAGAAGGCTGGTCGAACGGGTTCACACCCATCAGGTGGCCGGCGATGATGGTTTCCAACATGAAATGCATCAGCAAGGCGCCCAGTGTGCGTTCGTTGACCTCTTCCACCGAGATCGTGCGGACGGGACGTCCGTTGCGGGCCAGGGTTTCGGCGGTTGCCCGTTGCTGGGCATCGGTGAGATCGCCGATGGTGCGGCCGGCCAGGTAGCCCACCAGCGGGTCGGTGGCATAGCTTTCGGGAATGCGCGGGCCCGCACCGGCACTGTTGGTCATGATGATGGTGACCAGCTTGTCCTTGGGCCCGCCATTGAAAAGCTGAAACTGGGAATGCTGATCCACCGGCCCGGCCGCGGCGATGGGGCTTGTGCCCTTGCCGTCCTTGCCGAGGCTTTCCGCCCAAAGCTGTGCAAACCAGTTTGAAAACAGGCGAAGCCTGTCGGAATAGGGCATCATCACCGCGGCGGTGTGGCCGCACTTTTCCGCAAGTGCCACATTGAGCGCGGCTCCGACAGCGGGCGGACAGTCCTCAGGTGCCGCGCCTGAGAGCACCGGCGCCAGGGCCTGTGCGGCCCCGTCGCGCAAGGCCTCCACGTCCAAATCCAACAGCAGCGCAGGCAAGAGCCCCACATTGGAGAGCACCGAGTATCGCCCGCCAATGCCCGGATCATGATCCAGAACCGGAATGTCGTGAAACTGAGCCAGACGGCGCAAGGTGTTCTTCTCGCCGTCTCCAGGTTCGGTGAGCGCGAGCACATGCTGGGCCATGTTCCACTCAAGCCCCGCCGCTTTAAGGGCTTCAACCGTGGCCAGGCACTGGGTGATGGTCTCAGGCGTTCCTCCGGATTTGGAGATCATCAGGAAGCGCGCGGTCTTCATGTCGAGATCGCGCAAGACGAGGCTCAGCGTATGGCCGTCCAGATTGTCGAAGAAATGTAGCCGCGGCTTGGCGGCGCGGCCCTGATCGGGCCCGGGTCCTGGAATGCGGTAGCCGGCCAACTGGGTCAGGGCCTGGCCCCCTAAGGAAGATCCGCCTGTGCCGAAAATCAGGACATCTTCGGCGCCCCGTTGAAACCCCGCCAGAGCCTGGCGGCAGGCGGCGATGTCATCGCGCTTCTCCGGCAGGCGCAGAAGCGGCAGCGACGCGTCAGCATGCTGCGTGCGCAATGTCTCAAGCGCTGCTGCGGACGCGTCGAGATAGCTTTGGAAATCGGCTTCAGACAAGCCAGTTGAGCCGATCGCTCCTTGAAGCGACCGGCTGACATCCTGTGTGTATGGCATGGGTCCCGCTTATCCCCCTGTCGCCGCTTTGGCCTCCACGCCTTCCGGCTTTCCAACGATGATCATAACCAACTCGCCTGGTTTCAACACGCGTTTGGCCAGCCGTTTCAGGTCGTCCAAGGTCACGGCATTGATCAGGTCGTTGCGGTTTTTCACGTAATCCATACCCAGCTCATCAACCTGGATCGCCAAGAGTTGACCGGCGATCTTGCGCGAGGTGTCGAACCGGAGAGCATAAGAGCCGGTCATGTAGGTCTTCGCATCTTTCAGCTCCTTGGCCGTGGGCCCTTCATTGGCCATGCGCTCCAATTCGCTGCGGATGAGATTGACCGTCTCGCCGGCCCGCGCATTCTGGGTCGATGCCGCACCCACGAACAAGGCGCCATGATCGTAAGGCGACAGGTAGCTGTAGACCGAGTAGGTGAGCCCGCGCTTTTCGCGGATTTCCTCGGTGAGCCGCGAGCCGAAACCGCCGCCGCCAAGGATGAAGTTCAGCACATAGGCCGGGATAAAATCCGGATCGTCACGCTTGATGCCGGAATGACCGAACTGGATCACCGATTGCGGAATGTTGCGGTCGATGATCTGGACGGCCGGCTTGGCCATCACCTCAGCTTCCTTCAGTTGAACAACCCCGCCATCTTCCGGCAGTTGACCGAACACCCGGTCCAAAAGCTTGCCCAACTGTTCAGCGTTGATGTCGCCCACAACCGCAACCTTCAGGCCCTTCTTGGCAAAGAGGCTCTTGCTTACGTCGCGCAGGTCCTGAGGGGCCAGTGCCATCAAGCTTTCCTGCGTGCCCCGCCGGGTGCGGCCATAGGGGTGGTTGGCAAACATGAGCTTCAGCCAGTTCTTGCTGGCAATGCGCTCAGGATCCTGGTCGTTGGACTTGATGTTGAGGATGATCTGATTGCGAATGCGCTCGAACGGCACCTGATCAAAGCGCGGCTTGTTCAAAGCTTCCGCGAACAGGCCGACCGAGTCGTCCAGATGACGGGTCAGAGCCTGGAATGAGCCGTAGAAGTGATCAGCCCGGGCGCGAAAGGACAGCTTCATGGCAAGCTCGGCCTGGCGCGTCTGAAACTGCTTGGACGTCATGTCGCCCGCGCCTTCGTCCAGCATACCGGCCAGGAAGTGGGTTGCCCCTTGTTTGTCTTCCGGCTCATTGGCCCAGCCGCCTTGGAACGCAAAGCGCATTGAAATCAGCGGGATGGAATCGTCTTCAACGAGCCAGGCGGAGATGCCGCCGGGGCTTTTAACTTCCTGGATTTCGATTGCATCAGCTTTGGAGGCCAGCGAGAGCTGGGCCAGCACGATCAAGCTGAACGCGAGGACGCCGCTGAGCGTTTTGGGAAGGAGGATGACACGTCTCATGATTTATTCTCGTCCTTAGATGCGCCCGGCGCTTTGGCTCTTTGTTGGGGGGCCTCCGGCAGCAGAAGCCCGGTGACAGATCTGCGGATCTGAAGGAACTTTTGGGCGGCCTCTTGGACCTGTTTTGCTGTGATGGCTTCAATTCGGCTTGGCCATTCTTCGATATCGCGCACCGTCTGCCCCGTTGTCAGGGCAACACCGTAGATCCTGGCGCGGCGCATCTGATTGTCTTTCAGGTACACCACCGCAGACAGCAGGCTGTTCTTGGCCCGGGCAAGTTCTTCGGCGGTCACGCCCTTTTCGATGATCTCCTGGATCACCGCGTCAATGGCGGCTTCCACCTTGGCGATCTCGGCCTTGCCGCTGCCTGGCTGCGGTCCGGCGTAAACGCCCAAATCGCCAATGTCCAAAGCATCGCCCGAGTACCAGGACCCGGCGTAGGAGGCGATCTTCTGCTCGACCACCAAGCTCTGATAGAGCCTGGATGTGGTGCCGGTGCCCAGAATATGGGAGAGCAGATCCAACGCCTCGGCTTCACCGGGCTCGGCCCGGGAATAGGACGCGGCGGTGTAGATCCGCCGGAACGAGGGTGTGGGCACGTTGGGATCGCTCAGGGTGACCCGCCGGGCCGCCTGAGGCTCTGGCTCCAAGGGACGCACGCGGGGTTTGGCGGGACCTTTGGACGGGATGACGCCGTAATGCTTTTCCGCCAACGGCCGCAGTTCCTTGGCCGTGATGTCCCCAGCAACGATCAGAATGGCGTTGGCCGGGTCGTAGAACCGTTTGTAGAAGGCCTGAACCGCCTCCAGATCAAGCTGCTTGATCTCATGCATCCAACCGATCACCGGATCGCCATAGGGGTGATTCACGTAAAGCGCGGCACGCACTTGTTCCATGAGCCTGCCTGAGGGCGAGTTGTCGATCCGGGTGCGGCGCTCTTCGGTCACCACATCGCGCTCGGTTTCAATATCTCTCTGGCCAACCTGCAGGTTCGTCATCCGGTCGGCTTCAAGCTTCATCACCAGATCCAGCCGATCTTTCGCAATGCGCTGGAAATAGGCCGTGTAGTCGGCGGAGGTGAAGGCGTTGTCCTGGCCGCCGTTACGCTTGACGGTCCTGGAAAACTCGCCGGGGGCGACGGTTTTCGTGCCTTTGAACATGAGATGCTCAAGATAATGGGCTACGCCGCTTTCACCTGGCGGCTCATCGGCAGAACCCACCCGATACCAAACCATGTGGGTGACCACGGGGGCACGGTGGTCGGGGATCACCACCACCTCCATGCCATTGTCCATGGTGAAGGTTTCCACCTTTGATCCAGCTGCGTGAATATGTTGGGTTGCACCAATCAGAGCGAGGAGCCCCAAGGCGAGACCCCAGAAACGAAACCGTATATTGGAAATCATGGGTGAGCTTTCTCGATTCAGCCGACGGTATAATCGCGCCAACATGTGCCAGCGCGGCGTCAATCGCAAATTAAATCTTGGTAACACGTAAGTGTTGAGCGGCTGAAAGCCAGCTCAAGACCTCACGTCTGCAAGGCTGACTCAATCGTCGGAAAACAGGTTCGGGAAGTTCCAAATCGTTCCGTAATTGGGATTTGACGCCTGTTTCTTCTTGATCCGGACCTGGCGGAGCTCTTTCATGAGCTCTTCATGGCTTTTCTCTTTCCCATCAGGGTGGGTTTTGGAGATGCCATGCTGGGCGAAAATGTCACCAGCCGGCTGGGCCGGGGGTTGATAAGCGGCCGGCTGACCGGGAACAGCCGGTTGCGCGGGAACAGCCGCTTGAGGGGCTGTCGCCGGTTGGCCATATGCCGGAGGTTGTTGATTATAGGCCTGCTGGGTTCCAGCCGGGGGCACCACTTGTGACCCAATCGCGCTTGGCGGCGTGGCGTAGGTTCCGCGTGCGGCGGCCTCGCGGGCAGCCGGATTAAGCGTTCCGGTCACCGTTTCACCCGGCGCCGGGGGCCGAAGCTGCAAATCCGGCGGAACAGCAAGCGTTTGATGGGTCCGCACCAAACGCTCGTCCGGCACCTCTTTGTTAAGGCCAAGCGTGTCATTCAACATTTCAGTTGGCGAATTGCTGCAGCCTGCGAGCAAGAGTGCGGCCGCGCAAATAACGCCTTTGGAAACTTTCTTAGTCAAAGCACCACTTCCCATCACTACTGGCCCGTGCCAGCCATCGGTATCACGGGGGACACGTGGTAGTGTCCCAATACGGCGGAACGATGACAGGAGCGCCGTGGCTATTCGGCCGCGCTCGCTTCCCCTGAATGCCCACCAATTTTCCAGGAAGAATACAACAAGCCGGCCACACCCGCAACTATGGCCACGTCAGCAAGGTTAAAGATGTACCAGTGGAACGAGCCTACGTGGAAAAAGAAGAAGTCGGCCACCGCCCCGTGAATGATGCGGTCCAGCATATTTCCAAGCGCTCCGCCGATCAAAAATCCCAAAGAAAGAGCGGTCAGCCGGTCAGTGGCCCTAACAAGCCAGACGCCGAGGATGGCAACGATCGAGGCCATCACAGCCACCAGGATCCAGCGGCCGGTTTGGCTCGACGTGGCGAACCAGCCGTACGATACGCCCCGGTTCCAGGCCAGAACCAAATCGAAGAAGGGCGCCACCCGCACGGGCTGTCGTTCGGCGATGTTGAAGGGGCCGAGCATCCACCACTTATGCCCCTGATCAACGGCAAAGGTGATGGCCGCAAGACCGGCCCCCAGCTTGGTGTAGGGGGAGATGCTCACTCAGCCGCTGCCTTGCGCGCATCCCATTCGCGCACCGCCGCCGCATCGCGCGCCGATAGCTCCGGATAGTCCGGATCTGTGCCCACATCGGCCAGCACCTTCCAGGAGCGGGCGCATTTTTGGCCCTCCGCCAGAGCGGGCACGACCGCAACGCCGGCCACCTCCTCCATGCGGAAGGACCCTTCGGGCCCCTCCCCTTGGCTTAGGGTTGCCCCTGAGGTGATGGAGATTTCTGCCAGATCCAGGCCATCCAGCGCGCTCATCAGAGCGTCATCGGAGATATAGACCTCCGGCGCGGCTTCCAGGGAGGAGCCGATGCGTTTCTCGCGACGCTCGATCTCAAGCGCCCCGGTCACCACGCGGCGCACCTGGCGCACCTTTTCCCACTTGGCGGCCAGTGCGTCATCGCGCCAGCTTTCGGGCACATCGGGGAACTGGCGCAGGTGCACCGAACCATCCTCGGACGGGAAGCGGGCAAGCCACACCTCCTCCATGGTGAACGCCAGCATGGGCGCCAGCCACGCGGTGAGGCAGGAGAAGAGCTCGTCCAACACCGTGCGGCAGGCCCGCCGCGTCAGGGACGACGCCGGATCGCAATAGAGCGCATCTTTGCGGATATCAAAATAAAGCGCCGACAGCTCCACCGTGCAGAAGTTGAAGAGACGGGCGAAGATGCGCTTGTAGTCGAAATCCTTGTAACCCTGGCGCACGATCTCATCGAGCTCGGCCAGCCGGTGCAGCATGTAGCGCTCCAGCTCGGGCATCTCAGAAACCTCCACCCGCTCCGCCTCATGGAAACCGGCCAGATTGCCCAGGAGGAAGCGCATGGTGTTGCGCAGCTTGCGGTAGCTGTCCACGTTGGTCTTGATGATCTCCGGACCGATGCGCAGATCTTCCGCATAATCGGAGCTCATCACCCAGAGCCTTAAGATATCGGCTCCGTTCTGCTCCATCACCTGCTGAGGGGTCACGATATTGCCCAGAGACTTGGACATCTTGCGGCCCTCTTCGTCCATGACGAAGCCGTGGGTCAGCACCGCTTCATAAGGTGCGCGGCCGCGGGTGCCGCAGCTCTCAATCAGCGAGGAGTGGAACCAGCCCCGGTGTTGGTCGGAGCCTTCCAGGTAGAGCGAGGCGGGCCATTTCAGGTCCTCGCGCTGCTCCAGGCAGAAGGCGTGGGTGGAGCCGCTGTCGAACCACACATCCAGGATGTCTTCCACCTTCATCCATTCGTTCGGGTCATAGTCCGGACCCAGGAACCTTGCGGCAGCACCCTCTTCGAACCAGGCATCGGCGCCTTCCGCCTTGAAGGCCTCAAAGATGCGCGCGTTGACCGCTTCGTCCCTCAGCACTTCGCCGTCGGCCTTGGCGAACACGGCGATGGGCACGCCCCAGGCGCGTTGGCGCGAGAGCACCCAGTCGGGCTTGTCCTGGATCATGCCGCGCAGGCGCGCCTGGCCGGACGCCGGCACGAACCGGGTCTCATCGATGGCCTTGAGCGAGCGGGCGCGCAGGGTGTCGCCCTGGCGGCCTTCGATGGCCTCGTCCATGTAGACGAACCATTGCGGCGTGTTGCGGAAGATCACCGGCTTCTTGGAACGCCAGGAATGGGGGTACTGGTGCTTCAGCCGGCCGCGGGCAAACAGGGCGTCCTTCTCAATCAGCGCGGTGATCACCGCCTGGTTGGCATCGCCTTTCTTGCCTTTGTCGGTGATGACCCGGGCGCCGGTGAAGCCTGGGGCTTCGGCGGTGAAGGCGCCGTCTGCATCCACGGTGAAGGGGATGGCGGTGTTGATGCCGCGTTGGCGCAGGTCCACGGCGGCATCCATCCACGCCTCAAAGTCTTCGCGGCCGTGGCCAGGAGCGGTGTGGACAAAGCCGGTGCCGTCCTGATCGTTCACGTGGTCGCCCGGCAGGAACGGCACGGCGAAGTCATAGCCGCCGCCATGGCCCTTCAGCGGGTGGTGGCAGGTGAAGGCCGGGTCGGCCAACACGGCGGCCGGAACCCCTTGCAGGCGCTCCACTTCCAGCTTGGCCTTTTCAGCGCACGAGGCGGCCAACGCATCGGCGACCACGAAGGTCTCGCCGGGCTGCGGCCCGAAATCGTTCTCTGCCGCGGTCACCTTGTAGAGCCCATAGGCCACCTTAGGCGAGAAACAGATCGCCCGGTTGCCCGGGATGGTCCACGGCGTGGTGGTCCAGATGAGGACATTGGTCTTCGCGAGATCAGGATGCGCATCATCACCGATGGAGGCCACGGGGAACTTTGCCCAGATGGTGTCGGACTCATAATCCGCATACTCCACCTCGGCTTCCGCCAGAGCGGTCTTCTCCACCACCGACCACATGACCGGCTTGGAGCCCCGGTAGAGCTGGCCGGAGGTGGCGAACTTCATCAGCTCTGCGGCGATGAAGGCTTCGGCCTCATAGGCCATGGTGAGGTAGGGGTTGTCCCAGTCGCCCTCAACGCCTAAGCGCTTGAACTCTTCGCGCTGTACGTCGATCCAGTGTTCGGCGAACTCGCGGCATTCGCGGCGGAAATCCACCACCGGCACCTCGTCCTTGTCTTTGCCCTTGGCGCGGTATTGCTCCTCGATCTTCCATTCGATGGGCAGGCCGTGGCAGTCCCAGCCGGGCACGTAGTTGCTGTCGTAGCCCATCATCTGCATGGAGCGGGTGACCACGTCTTTCAGGATCTTGTTGAGGGCGTGGCCGATGTGCAGGTGGCCGTTGGCGTAAGGGGGTCCATCGTGGAGCACATATTTTTCGCGGCCCTTGGCCTCTTTGCGCATCAGGTCATAGAGGCGCAAGTTCGACCAGCGCTCCAGCATGGCCGGCTCCATTTTGGGCAGGCCGGCTTTCATGGGGAATTCGGTTTGCGGCAGCAGCAGGGTTTCGCGGTAATCTCTGCCGGGGGCTTTCTCAGTCATGGCGCTTACGCTCTTTATCGCTTGGGCGGGGGCTGTGCGCTCCTGGAACAGCAGGAGGCTTCCGCCCGGTCGGTCTCTTCGAATTTGGTAAAACTGGAACTGAATGCTGAACGCTCTATCAGTTCATCGGATCAAGATAAAGGGGACGGTGCGCGCTAAGCGCACGCAGGGCCCTCCGCCGTGCTCCTCACACGGCGCCCATAATTCGGGCGCTGGTCCCTTGGGGGCTGTCTTTACGTATCCACATGGCGCGGGGGGAGTAACACATGGGAGGGCTTAAGAAAACCCTGAGCGCGATGAGATTTTCGTGTGCCGGGCGCTCACACCGCTCCGTGAAGGCAAGGGCCGGCATGAGAGTTTGGGTTGACGTCATCCCCGCATTCGCGGGGATGACGGAGAGAGCTGTGCGTGGCTACTCCACGATCGAGATCTGTTCAGCGGCCATCTTGCCGCCGCGGCCTTCCTCCAGCTCGAAAGAGACCTTTTGGCCTTCATTGAGCGTGGTGAGGCCGGCGCGTTCGACGGCGGAGATGTGAACAAAGGCATCCTTGCCGCCGCCTTCCGGCTCGATAAAGCCGTAGCCTTTGACGGTATTAAAGAATTTCACGGTTCCAACTGGCATTGTAGTTTGTCTCCAACAATGGGCTATGTTCGCCGCCGTTTGCCTCATGCAAAGGCGGCATGCGTGTCTTCGGGGTACATTGTTGGCAAGAGGTTCGTCGGATCACTCAAGGGAGTGGCGTCTTCGGTCTTTTAGAACAAATGCAGCTCGAGATGAGGCTCTATACCCCAAAATGCGCGCAAAATCCAGCTACAACACGGGATATTGATTCGCCGATTCGCCTCCCCGCATCCCCAACGGACCGGGGATGCGGGAGGACAATCCTGATCACGCGAAGATAAAATCGTCAGAGCTCAGATCGTCCATGTTGACGCCCAGCAGGGTCAAGGTGTGATCATAATAGTGGATGACCGTGCTGCTGCCCACCTGTTCCATGAAGCGGTCGCCGCCATTGGTCAGATCGTCGAAGCCGAAAAAGTCTTCCGCTTGGGAGAAGTCGATCGTATCCACGCCGGGCGCGAAATCCCCGATCGTGTCGTGCTCGTCCTCTTCGCCGCCGCTGAACACGAAGGTGTCCGCGAAGGCAGCGCCGGCGTCCGGAAAATAGCCGCAGCCATGAAAATCGCCGGTCATCCAGTCATCGCCGGCCCCATCAACGATCACGTCCGAACCGTTGCTACCGTTCAGTTGATTGTCGCCGTCATCGCCGATCAGCGTGTCGTCAAACTGGGAACCGATGACATTTTCGATGCTGTCATAGACGTCGCCCTCCGCGTAGCCGCCTGATCCGGTGCCGTTCTCCAGGTCGACCGTGACACCCGCGTCGCTGTCCGTGAAGATCAGGCTGTCGGTCCCTGATCCGCCGAAGTACTTGTCGGCCCCATCGCCGGCGTACATGACGTCATTGCCGACGCCGGCGTGGACAACATCGCTGCCGTCGCCGTCCCGGATCGAGTCCCGTCCGGCACCAGAGGTGATGACATTGTCGGCATGGTTGCCGGTGATGACATCGTTATGATCTGTGCCGATCACATTCTCGATGCTGCTGTAGGTGTCGCCAAACGCGTCCCAGAAGCCCTTACCTTCCTCCAGGTCCACATGGACGCCTGAATCGCGGTCTGCATAGGACACCGTGTCGATGCCTTTGCCGCCGTTCAGGATATCGTTGCCGATACCGCTGATCAGAGTGTCGTTGCCGTCACCGCCGTTCAACACATCATTGCCGTTGCCGCCGTTCAGAATATCGTTGCCATGGCCCCCGTTCAGGGTGTCATGGCCCTCCTGACCGAACAGGATGTCGTTGCCGCTGAAACCGAACACGATATCGTCTCCGCCTGCGGCATAAATGGTGTCGTGGTGCAGATATGATCCGGTCAGCCAATCGGTTTTGGAGCTGCCTTTGATGGTTTTGATGCCTTTGGAGCTGGTGATGATCGTCTTGGTGGGGCTGTACTTCGCCATTGTCCCAATCCCTCTCTTTTTAAATGTCCCCGGAGGACCGCCCTCCGTTTTGCTGAGAACACACTAGGCGAAGGGTCGAGGCGGCGATGTGTAATCCGTCACACCGCAAACAGGATCGGAAAATTTATTTAAAACAATGGCTTAAAGGGTTTATCTTGAATCGCTTCCGGCCAGCGCTGGGCTGGCCGGTTTCTGCACCGTGCAAGGGAGATCTTGGGGCGGCGCGGGATCAAAAGATGAAGTCGTCTGAGCTCAGATCGTTCATATTGACGTTCAGCAGCGTAAGCGTGTGATCGTAATAGTGGATCACCGTGTCCGCCCCCACCTGTTCCATGTACCGGTCGCCGCCATTGAACAGGTCGTCAAACCCGAAGAACTCATCGGCCTGGCTGAAGTCGATCGTGTCGATGCCCGCGGCAAAGTCCGTGATCACGTCGGCTTCGAGATCTTGGCCATCGCTGAACACGAAGGTGTCCGCATGATTGAAGGGCGTGCCTTCGCCCTGGTCGCCCGACATCACGTCATTGCCGGCGCCGTCATAAATCACGTCGGAGCCCGCATCGCCGAGCAGCACATTATCTCCGTCATCGCCGATCAGAACGTCGTCGTTGAGGCTGCCGTAAACCCGTTCCACGCTCATGTAGGTGTCGCCTTCTGCGTGTCCGCCCGAGCCGGTGCCGTTCTCCAGATCGACCGTGACCCCGCCCAAGCTGGCGCCGAAAAAGATGCTGTCGATGCCCGTCCCGCCATAATAGGCATCGGCGCCGGAGCCGGCCCACAGGGTGTCATTGCCGGCGCCGGCAAAGACCGTGTCGTCGCCGTCGCTGTCGAAGAGGCTGTCATTGCCCGCGCCCGAATTCAGCACATTGGCACCGCTGTCGCCGTAAAGGACGTCCGTATGGTCCGTGCCCGTCACGTTCTCAATGTTGACATAGGTGTCGCCAAGAGCCCCCGCCAGCCCTTCGCCGACCTCCAGATTGACGACAACCCCGGTGTGCCATCCGGCATATGTCATCGTGTCGATGCCACTGCCTCCATCGTTGTGATTATGGCCCCAGCCGCCGATGAACGTGTCATTTCCGCGGCCGCCCAACAGGGTGTCGGCGCCATCGCCTCCGTCGAGCACGTCATTGCCGGCACCGCCGTAGAGCACATCGTTGCCCTCGTCACCGAAGAGATAGTCGTTGCCGTTATACCCGAACACGTGGTCGTTGCCCTGGCCGGCATAGATGTAATCATCGTGAAAGTAAGAGCCCGTCAGCCAATCGGATTTGTCGGTGCCTTTGATGCCTTTGACGCCTTTGGTGAAGCTCAGTGCGATGCTGTAACTGGATCTCGCCATTGTCCCAATCCCTCTCTTCGTGTCCCCGGAGGACCGCCCTCCGCTGTTGTGAGGGCAAGCTAGAGACGGGGGCGGGACGGCGATGTGTAATCCGTCACACCGCGTGTATTATCTCATTAAAACAGAAGGTTATCTATTTCCGAGGCGCCGGCTAATCCAGATTGACGGACAATCCTTTTTCGGAGATCAGCCGGTTAAGCTCGCCCGGGTCGGGCAGCACAAGCGCGCCGCGGGTCTTTTCAATCAGCCCGTCTTTTTCCAGAGCCGCCATGGCGCGGGAGACCACCTCGCGGCGCGATCCGATGCGCTCGGCAAGCTCCTGCTGGGTGGGCGGGGGCGATATACTGCGCTGGATCTCATGGCCGGGACGCGGGCGCGAGAGACGCAGAAGCTCGCAGTTGAGCCGCTCCACAGCGGTGAGGTAGGCGTGTTCGGAGAGCTTGCGCGTGAGCGAGCGCATGCCGCCCACCAGACCGCGCAGCACGGTTTTGCACACGTCCGGCTCATGGGTCAGCAGGTCCAGGAAGGGACCGGCGGGCATGGTGGCGATTTGCGAGGTTTGCAGGGCCGTCACGTTAGCGGAGCGGGCGAGCCCGTCTATGGCGGCCATCTCACCGAAATAGCCGCCGGGGCCACGGTCGCCGATGATCACCTCCTTGCCGATCTCGGCCCGGTGGACAATGCGCACCTTGCCGGAGATGACGAAGAGCACGTCGTCGGATTGGTCGTCGATGTCCACGACGAGTTCGTTCTCCCCATAGGTGCGCCAGGTGAGGGACCCGGCGTAGCGGCGGCAGCTCTCTTCGCCAAGCCCGGCGAAGAGGGGGATATCCGTGATGTTGCCCATTTGGGGGTAGTTTAGGCAACTGGTCTGGCGCGTGCAATGCAGCAGCGCCGGGGTGGCGGGGGCGGCGGGTTGTCAAAAACTTAACTTTTCGCGAATCACAATTATGGGATTTATCATTTTGGTGTAAAAGACGGGTCTTCAACCAATGATACCTGCTTTGAAATCATATGAAGATTTTCGCCAGCGCTATGGCGTGCGCCATGCCGGCTCGATTGAGAGGGTGGGCGACAGCATTTCAAAGAAGCTGGGGCCGTACCGTGCAGAAGCCAAAGGGGCTCGCCGCCGCGGCAGTCAAGCCGAGTTCGCAACCTGCGCAAGCGCGGATCTCACGCTCAATCTGGTGAACTGGGGGGCGCCCATGGTGGGCACGGCCCTGGAAGATCACAACAGATTTTGCATCAGCGTTTCTTTGGAAGGGTATGCGGAAACCCTTGATCCGTTCTACGGGCCCATCCGCCCGGGGCCTTCGCAGGCGCGGGTGTTTGGCTGGTCGCCGGGCACGCAGACGCTCTGCAACGACCACAACACGGTGCTCAACTTCTCTGTGCCCCACGCCCTTCTGCAGGCGCGCGCGCAAACCTTCTATGGCCGGGAGCTGAACGATCCGCTGCGGTTTGAGCCGCTGCTTGATCTGAATAACCCCGGGGCATCGCCCCTTTTGTGCCTTATCAACTATCTGAAGGTGATGTTCACCGAGACCCCTGACGTGCTGAGCTCCCCGGTTGTGGCGGCCAGTATCCGCGAACATGCCCTTTCCATCATTCTCGGAGATTTGGCCCATAACTATCGCCCGCAGGGCACCAAAGCTGTGGACACGGCTATCCCGAAGCAGGTGAGACGGGCCGAGGAGCTCATGCGGGCCCATGCGGACCAGCCACTCACCGTCAAGATGCTGGCGCAGGAGGCCCGATGTAGCGAACGCGCTTTGCATTCGGGCTTTCGCCAGTTTCGCCAGGCAACGCCCATGGAGGTTCTGCGCGACCTCCGTCTTGAACGGGCGCGCCAGGATCTTCAACAGGCGGCCGGATCGGTAACGGCCTGCGCCCTGAAATGGGGCTTCACCAATGTGGGCCGCTTTGCGCGGCTTTATCAGGAGCGTTTCGACGAGAAGCCCTCCGATACGCTGCGCTTTCCGTGTTCCCGGAAGAGCGCTGAAGAACCTCGTCTTTAGCCGTTCGTTCCTGCATCCCTGCGAAAGCAGGGACCTTCTTAGCCAAATGAAAGGCGTGAGCCATGGACCCCTGCTGTCGCAGGGGCGCGGCTGAACGGACCGGCAGCTCCCCCGCGCTCCCGGGGGGCCAAGAGCGCATGGGCGCCTGAGCCCAGGCGAGCCAAGCGGAGCCACCGGTTTTATCAGCATCTGTGGGCAAGTCTGAGTCTTATCGTATTGCTCAAAAGGAGCAAAATCGACGTATAGCGCTCATGCTTGAATGTCGATTGTTATGCTGCGTCAAGCCATAGAAAACTCAGAAAATCCTTGACTTTTCGCAGAATCGTTCTAATTTTGTTCTTTGTGAGGTTTGGGGGTAATTGTGACCGATCAAAAATTCGGCAGTGTGCACACAAAGACCAAACTCGACTTGATCGTCGATTATCTGGGGATGTACACGACTGCATTGTCACGGCAGAAATTCAGGCTCGTTTACTTTGATGCGTTTGCTGGAACCGGCTCTGTGGATATAGGAGCGTCCGGCAGAGAATCTGACCAAGATAATCTGCTTGCTGACGTTGAAGATCTGGAGCCAATTATTGATGGGTCGGCAAAACGTGCACTTCAGATTCAGAGTCCTTTTGATCAGTATGTATTTGTCGAATCGAGTCGGAGGAAAGTGGACAGTTTGAGCAGGCTGAAGGATGACTTCACTGGTCTTTCTGACCGAATCTCGATTCGACATGGCGACGCCAACGACGAACTCGTGAAGTTTTGTAGAAGTGTTGACTGGCGGAACTCGAGGGCGGTGGTGTTCCTTGATCCATATGGAAGTCAAGCAGGGTGGAGCACTGTGTGTGAAATCGCCCGAACCAGAGCGATTGATTTATGGTACCTATTCCCGTCGTTCCCGTGCGTCTATCGACAAATCAGCGATGATGGCAAGATGCGTCCAGAGCAGTTGGCTTCGATAGAGCGGATATTGGGTACGAAAGACTGGCGTTCAGAGTGGATTGCGACGGAGCAACAAGAAGATCTGTTTGGTGAGATCACACCAAAAAGCTCAAAACAGGTAAGTATCGACGAAATCACTCGATATATGATCACGCGGATGAAAAGCGAGTTTCAAGGAGGCGTTCTGGATTCTTGGCTACCTCTTGGGCCGATGGGTAGACATTGGTATTCACTGTTGTTTGCGTGTGGAAATCCTAGCCCAGCGGCATCAACCCTCGCCAGAAAGCTAGCGTCTCATTTGATGGTAAGAAGCTAAAATGGCGGGATCTTCAAACATCGAGTGGACAGAGGCCACTTGGAACCCGGTGGCAGGATGTACCGTTTTGTCGCCTGGTTGCACAAACTGCTATGCAATGAGGTTTGCCTCTCGATTGGCATCAATGGGAACAAAAAAGTATCGTGGCACGACAAGGAAGTCAGGAGGCCGGCCAAAATGGAGTGGCCGAATACACCTCGATGAGCACGCATTACAGTCGCCATACAGTTGGAAGTCCGGTCGACTTATCTTCGTGAACAGTATGTCTGATCTGTTCCATGAGGACGTGCCGCTTGAATTCATACAACGCATTTTCAGCACGATGGTGGACACACCCCAGCACACCTATCAGGTGCTTACCAAAAGAGCCGAACGTCTGGAGGATCTCTCGAAGCTATTGAATTGGCAACCCAACATCTGGATGGGTGTGAGCGTGGAAAACGCAGATTACGCCTACCGCATTGATCACCTGCGACGCTCAAATGCAGTGACCAAGTTTCTCAGTTTGGAGCCCTTACTTGGCCCCCTTGAAGATCTGAACCTTGATGGCATCGATTGGGCGATTGCAGGTGGAGAAAGCGGTCCAGGAGCACGGCCAATGGAAAAGGATTGGGTGTTGTCCATCCGAGATCAATGTGTTTCTGCGAATGTGGCGTTTCATTTCAAACAATGGGGCGGTAAGAACAAGAAGAAAACTGGTCGATTGCTCCAGGGGAGAACTTGGGATGAATGGCCAGCAAGTTATAGACGGTCCGAGCGCGAAAACGCTGAAGGTTACAGGATCGCACCAGGATCACCATCTGAGTGACTCGCTACAACATCCCTCGGAGACAATTGAACTCGTTTGTTTTTTTGATCGTTCTGCCACTTTATGGTTTACTGAATTTCATTCACAGTTCGCTCAACCGCCACCAAAAGTGCAACTCTGCGAAACGAACCCAATTTCGCGTAAGCCCCTGATTCTCCGTTGAGATTCGGTCTATTTGGCCTTGATGTGTGACTTTGCTTACGGGCGTCCTCCGGCTGTCATCTTCGCCACAAAATGGTGGTGTATCCGAACGAACCCATTTTCGCGTAAACCGCTGATTGTAGAACGAAATTCGGGCTATTTGGCCTTAGTGGTTGAGTTTGCCTCCCACACACTCATTTCCGCACACTCCGTCATCCCCGCACCCCCCGTCATCCCCACACCCCCCGTCTTCCCCGCGAAAGCGGGGATCTAGAGCAATTGGCTTTGAAGGTTGCCGCCCATGGGTCCCGGATATTTGCTCGCGCAAATTCCGGGATGACGAAAAACCAAACCATCAGGTCGCCCTCCACGCAAATTCCGGGATGACGGCGTGCTAAACAGTCCCCGCCCGCTGGGCCTGGCCCAGCCGGTGGGCGGCGATGGGATCTTCGCGCTCCAACGCCGCAAGTTGCCGTGCAATGTCCTCGCAATCGGCCGTCATTTGCGCCACCAGAGCATCGACCCCCTCATAACGGTGGTCAGGCCGGATATAGCTGTTGAACTGGACGCTTAAGGTGCGGCCATAAAGATCGCCCTCAAAGTCCAGAAGGTAGACCTCCAAAACCACGCCCTTGCGGTCGAAGGTGGGCCGCTCGCCCACATATCCCGCCCCGCGCCAGCTCTCGCCCGTCTCCACACAGCGCACACGGCAGGCATAGATTCCGCGCGCCGGGTGGCCGTCGTTCACCATCTCAATGTTCACCGTGGGAAAGCCGATGGTGCGGCCGCGTTGATCGCCTTTGACCACCTTGCCGCGCACCGTCCACCAGTAGCCAAGCTGCTCTGCTGCCCCCCTCACCTCGCCCCGGCGCAGGGCTTCGCGGATGGAGGAGGAGGAAAAGGGCGCCAGTCCATCATCGTCGGTCACCTGTTCGACGACTGTGGAGCTGAACCCAAGATCGGCGCCCATGGCGGCAATCAGGTCGGGGGAGCCTTTGCGCCCTTTGCCGAAATGAAAGTCATACCCGGTCACCACATGGCGCGCGCCCAGGCGCTCGTGCAGCTCGCGGCTGATGAATGCTTCGGCCGGCAGGCCGGCAAGCTCGGCGTTGAAGTCCAGCGCAAACACATAATCGGCGCCTGCCGCATGCATAAGGTCCGCCTTCAAGTCCAAGGGGGTGAGGCGGAAGAGCGGCTGGTCCGGACGGAAGAATGTGCGGGGGTGAGGCTCAAACGTCATCACCCCGAGCGGCGCCCCAAGAGCCTTGGCTTTGGCCCCCGCCAGCTCGAGCACCTTTTGATGGCCCCGATGCATGCCGTCGAAATTGCCCACGGCAATGACGCCGCCGCGGAACTCATCGGCCACAGGGCCATTGCCGACGATCAGGGGCATGGGCGCCGTTCAGCCTTCTGCCGGTCGGGCCGGCACCAGAAGCTGAGCTTCGCCGGACAAGACAACGGTTTCCCCCACCCGGCACTCGCAATGCAGCGTGACCCGCCGGCGGCCTTCATCCAGGCCGGTGACTTCAACCTGGGTATCCACCTGATCGCCAGGGCGCACGGGCGCCTTGAACTTCAGGCTCTGGGATAAATAGATCGCGCCCGGACCGGGGAGCTGCGTGCCCAGAACTTTGGAGATATAGCTGGCCGACAGCATGCCGTGCGCGATGCAACCGTTGAACATGGTGGTGGCCGCATAGGCCTCGTCCAGGTGCAGCGGGTTGCTGTCGCCGCTCACCTCGGCGAAAATGTCGATATCTTTCCGGCTCGCCACGCGTGACGAGGTGGCCTGCATGCCCGTGGAAAGGTCTTCGATAAAATAGCTCTGCGCACTCATGCCCGTCGTCGCCCTCTGTTTCGTCCCCTCAGGTCCATCTGAGTTCGTCACATATACCCGCCAGCGAGATGCCGGGAAACTGTTCTTCCACCTTTTGGGAGACTTTGGCCGGCCCCTCCGGCCCGCTCATGGGGCCGAGCTCTTTTTCATGGATGCCGGCGGTGAGAAAGTAAACATCAAAGCCGTTATCGGCCCCGCCGCGCACGTCTGTGGGCAGGCCATCGCCCACCGCCAGCAGTTCGCTCTTGTTGACCGGGCGGCCCAGGAGGCGGCTCATCTCAGTCATGGCCGCCTCGTAAATGGGCGCGCGGGGCTTGCCGGCGATCACCACCTCACCGCCCATCTCGTCATAGCGCTGGGCGATGGCGCCGGAGCAGATCACCAGCCGGTCGCCGCGGCGCACCACCAGATCAGGGTTGGCGCAGATGATGGGGACCTTGTTGGCGAGCATGGTGGCAAGCTGGCCGTCATAGTCTTCAGCGGTTTCGGTCTCGTCATGGACCGCTCCGGTGAGCAGGCACACCTCTGCGTCTTCAAGCCCGACAATGGGATTGCTCAGACCGCGCAGCATGGCGTAGTCGCGGGCCGGGCCCAGATGATAGAGCGGTGCGTCGGGCCGCGCCTCCACCAGCTTGCGGGTGACATCGCCGGAGGTGACGGTCATGTCGAAGGCGTCGTCCGGCACGCCCAGTTGAGCGAGTTGGGGCAGCACCTCAGACGATTGGCGTGGCGCGTTGGTGATCAAGATCACCCGCCCCCCGCCGGCCCTGTAGCGACACAGAGCGTCCACGGCGGCTGGAAACGCCGCCTCTCCATTGTGCAGCACGCCCCACACATCGCAGAGCCAACCGGCGTAGGTCTCGGCCAGCTCTGAGGCCGGTGTCATGCGGGTAAGAGTCATGGAAAATCGAGGCTAACGGTTGTTCGCAACGCTGAGCTCCCCTTGCCTATCGGGGCCCGGCCTTAAGGTCAAGGGTCACTATGGAACCGTTGCACGACCTGGACTTCGGCATCGTTCTGGCGGTCCATATGCCTTGCCGCGAAATCGCCCGCTCAGCCAGCGCCTCACTATTGCGGGCAGCAAGATGGGAACGACACTTCACGGTGCACAAGAGTATCTATTGCCGGTGCATGTCCAATAGTTGTGCCGCAGCGAGCTTTGCATCCTGCGCAGGATTATCGGTGTGGCCCAAATGCGCTGTGACAATGGCGCCTTCTTTCAGCAACAGCAGCTGTCGAGCAAGGACTTCAGGGTTTGCAAGTTCAGCCTTCTCAGCCAATCCGATCATATGAGTCTCAAGCATACGTTTGTGATCAGCCGACTGCTTATGAATGGGATGACTGGCGTCCTGAAACTCCGATGAGGCCTTGATGAACATGCAGCCTTTGTAGCCCGCCTCAGCGAACCATTCTTCGAGCGCGTCGAACATCGCGATCAACTGTTCTTCCGGCGTTTCGCCCAGCTCTTCCATCCGCCGATAAAGCCAATTGCGAAAGTGCTCGTCCCGCAAGCGCAGCACTGCAATGATGAGATCGTCCTTGGTTCGGAAGTGCTTATACATCGACGTTTTCGAAATGCCGGTCTTGGCAACGAGCTTGTCCATGCCGGTGGCGTTAAAGCCGTTCTGGTAGAACACCTTCAGCGCCTTCTGAACCAGTTCATCTCGCTTTGTTGGTCGCATTTCAAATCCTTTGAGTAACCGATCTGTACATATTTTGAATATCTAGATCGTTCAAGGGAAAAATTTTTTCTCACATTAAAACATTAGCTTACTCACAAAACCACACATCTTTCCGCACAATCTTCAAAGAATCGTGTTGACAAAGTGTACCGATCTGTACATTTTAAAGTTAACAGATCGGTACACCACACTGATCCCCAGCCGAGACAAGGGGTTTCGTGCTGAATTCTGAAGAAGGAAAGGAAGACGCCATGACCAACGACCAATTCAAAACCGGATGCGAAAGCACCAAAGACACCATCAGCCAAGCCCGGCGCAGGGTGCTAACCGGCGCCGCCACAGCCGCCGTTGCTGGTGCAGCCGCCGCTGCGGTTGGCCGCGACGTTCTGGCCGCCACTGATGAGGCCAAAGCAACCTATGCCGATCCGGCGAAACCCGGCCTGCCCAAGGTTGATATGCAGATTGATCCCGGCCGGACCGCCCTGGTTGTCGTCGATCCGCAAATTGATTTCCTCGACGAAGGCGGCGTGGCCTGGGGCGTGGTGGGCGAGAGCGTCAGCGAACAGGGCGTCGTCGACAACCTGGAGCGTCTGTTCATCGCCGCAAAGGCTTCCAACATGCCGGTCGTCGTCTCGCCTCACTACTATTACCCGCAAGACCACAAGTGGAAATTCGAAGGAACGCTTGAGCGCGTGATGCATGGGATCGGCATGTTCAACCGCAAAGATCCGCTCAACCTTGACGGCTTCGAAGGCTCCGGCGCCGACTGGATGCCGCAGTACAAGAAGTACATTGAAGACGGCAAGACCATCGTGTGCTCGCCCCACAAGGTCTATGGCCCAGAGCAAAATGACCTCGTTCTCCAGCTTCGCAAGATTGGCATCGACAAGGTGATCCTCGCAGGCATGTCGGCCAACCTCTGTGTCGAAAGCCACATGCGTGAGCTGCTGGAAACCGGCTTTGAGGTCGCAATTGTGCGTGATGCTACGGCGGGCGCGAAAGTGCCTGAAGGTGATGGATATCTCGCGGCGCTGATTAACTTCCGCATGATCGCCAACGCCCTCTGGTGGACCGACGAAGCCGTCGAGCGCATCTCCCAGGCCGCTTAGGCTTCAAACGTGCGCCGTTGCCCCTCCGGCGCAAAAAGCCTCCGGCCGCCAGCCCATCCCTCCTCCCTCCCCACCTGGCGGCCGGAGATGCACCTCACCAGGAAAACCAAAAGGAAATGAACAATGACCCGCCCGCCCCTGCCCCCCTTTACTGAGGAGACTGCACGTCTGAAGGTCCGTGCTGCCGAAGATGGGTGGAACTCCCGCGATCCGGCGAAGGTCGCTTTGGCATACACGGTCGACAGTCAGTGGCGAAACCGGTCAGAGTTCATAGCCGGCCGCGCACAGATTGAGCGCTTTCTCACAACCAAGTGGGAGCAGGAGCGCGAATACCGGCTGATCAAGGAGCTCTGGGCTTTCCGGGACAACCGGATAGCGGTGCGCTTCGCTTACGAGTGGCATGACGCAACGGGCGACTGGTTCCGCTCCTACGGGAACGAGAACTGGGAGTTTGCTCCGGACGGTCTGATGCAACGCCGGATTGCCAGCATCAACGATCTCAGCATCAAAGCTTCAGAACGCAAGTTTCACTGGCCGCAAGGGCTCAGGCCAGACGATCATCCCGGTCTTTCAGATCTCAGACTTTGAGGTCGGCTGCACCGGGTTCGCCAGGATTGCCGAAATCCGGCACCCCCCTCCGCAGGCCAGACGGCGAGCGGAGTTCACCCAGCCCGCTCCGTGGAGCGGCAATCAAAAGGAGAACTGAAATGAAGACCATCAACACACTCTTGGCTGCGGCCACATTTTTCGGCGTGTTTTCAGCAGTACCGGCGGCGTTCGCCGTTGACGAGTACAACGTTTCTAAGGGAACAACAGTAAACGGAGAAGGCATTGCCTTCCGCGGCAACGACCTCGTCGCCATGGCCAATGGCCTGGGTGTTGTGCCTGGGCGTGCCAAGCACACGCATGTCCATGATGGCGTCGCTTACTACTTCGTCTCAAAAGATGCGATGAACCAGTTTGCTGCAGCACCCGAGAAGTATATGCCGCAGTACGGCGGCTACTGCGCATTGGGTGTCGCGCTCGGCAAGAAGCTCGACGGCAGCCCGCGCTTTGCCGACATCGTTGACGGCAAGCTCTATGTTTTCCTGAATGCCGCCGTCTTCGAGGCGTACAAGAAAGACAAGGCTGGCATTCTCGCCAAAGCGGCCAAGAACTGGCCGGACCTCCACCACGTGTCAGTGGCCGAGGTCAACGGTCTCGGAAGCTAAAGGTTGACGTGTGCCTCGCCGAGCTCTGTGGATGAGCCGCGGATCACGATTGGCGCTTCCATTATGGCCGCCAGAAAAAACCCGAGCAGATGCGCATTTCGATGCGCGTCTGCTCCCAGATAAGCCGGGGTTCTCTAAAGGCGCAGTCAGGAGACAAACCTGCCGCGGGGCGTAAGGCTCAAGACTTAGAATGTAATGTACATGGCAGATGTCCAAGATTTGCCATCGTCGATCTGACGACCCTGCAGCCAGACCGGGCGATGGCCATGTGGTCCGTTGCTGGCATCAACTGTGAAAGACCCCGATACATCGCGGGGCATCGCCCTCTCTGCTATCCGCTCAATCGAAACAAACAGCTCCACCCCGCCAAGTTCCTTGCGCACGGCGCCTTCCGCGATCAGGTCCGCTCCGGAAACTTCCAGCTCAAAGGTTGGGCAATGAACGAAGGGATTGCCATCCAGAGGATTGCCGACCTTGACATATCCATGAATCTCGCCGGACACCTTGATGGTTGCGTCTTTTAGGTGGGAGAGCTCGATCTCAACCGTGTCCGTGTCGCCATATGTGTCTGATCGGAATCCGATTTCCGTGGGAGAGGCGCGCCAAACCGTCTCCTCGCGATGCTCCAGACCATGGGCATCGAAGCGATGGATAACGCCGTTTCGGATGTCGATGCGGCCGCGCCAATCGGCCCAGCGGTAACGGTCTCTGATCCGCGCGCCACCAAACCGCACGCGGATCTTGCTTTCCGAGTATCCCGCTTCGGCCTGCAGGTTGCGGCTGGCGATCAGACCGGTGTGATCGAACATCGCGATCTCGTCCCAGCCCGCATCACCCAAAAACCGATACTCAATTTCAGCATCGCCGGAGTGTGAAAATTCTTCGCCCATCAGTCGCTCGCCACACCAGGCCAGCGCAACCAGACGCTCGCCCGTTGTTGCCCAGGTTTGGCGCGCCCGCAACGCTTTGCCGATCGTGGCCCGGTCCAGCTTTTCTGAGACAACGCCCGTCACCCCGCCTTTTGTGCCAAAGACCGCGGTGCCCGGAACGCCGCCTCCACAGCGGCCGCGATGCTCGTCGCCGTTCATGGACACGCCCAGCTTGTAGCCGCGCGCGGCGACATCCTGATAGAGCCAGGGGAAATGGCCCCACGCGGAACCGATCTCTACAAGGCGATCCATCACCGGATGATACCAATCCATGATGCAACGGCGCCCGCCCACATGCGGCATCATAAGATGGCCTTCGGGATCGTGAATGTAGGTGGCCCACAACTCTTCGAGCGGCCAGGCGCCGGGCCTGATGGTGTCGCCTTCCATATCCTCGTTCCATTCAAACGAACGCGCGATATTGCCCTTGGCATCAAATGGAAACTCCGGGATGCCGCCGTGCAGGAACACCACATTATGGTCGCCGCCGGCGCAGGAGTTTCCGCACCACTCGGTGCCGGGATAAATGACGAACTTACCGTCCACGTTGACGCTGTTGATCAACTCAACATCCTTATCCCAGTTGTCCTTGGTGATCTGGAAATCGTTGGCCGTGTAGCCGAAATAGTCGAGCCGCGCGATGTCGCGGCCGTAGGCGATGTTGTAGGTTGTGTCGTTGATGCCCACCGTGTTCTCTGAATGAACGTGCAGGTCTCCGTAATAGAGTCGCGGGGCCGGGCACTTCTCATCGAGCGTGACATAGAACGTTGTCGGCGCGACTTCAGGACGGTCCACCATCTCGGCGTGGAGCGCAAGCTCGCCCGATTTGTCCGTCGGCAAATCCGCAAGATCCGCATAGCACCACCCCTCCGCATTGGCGCTCAGCACCTCCTCGAAAACGGAGGCTCCATCCAACTCGCCGGTCACTTTGAAGCTGGCATCCTGCTCGTCGAAGCACGTGTTGCCCCAGGCATCTTCAACACGCACACCCAAATTGAGGTCTTCTCCGGGCCGCGCCATTCGCGTGCCGGCAATCACCATCTTTTCCGGCGGACCGGGCACAATATCGATCACCACATCGCCCGGTATATCGCAAAAGCGCGAGGTCCCCAGAGGATCAATGTAGCACCGGAAGCGGAAGCCTTTTTCAACGAAGGTCTGGACACGGGTGCCGGGCCCGCCGCCGCGGCGGTCGCCCATGCGGATGATGATGTGATCGCCGGGCTTCACATAGCCATCGACGGTATCGACAATTATGGCCTTTTGAAATGGCCGTTCATGACCCTTCTGGTCAAATCGAACTTTCAAGGACTGAACCGTCGCAGGGACCTGACCTTCCACACAAGGTCCGGCATGATACTCCGCCGACACATAATTGGCGCCCGCAGGATCGGTGGTCTGAAAGAGTGCCCAGTCGGAGTAGAATTTGAAGGTTGCCTTGATCCAGGCCCCGTCCGCGATCCCGGACGCACCCACTTCATAGTCAAGCACAATCTCGGTCCATTCACCCGCCACAAGCCGATCGGTGTTACATTTGACCGACCCGAGAAACGGCATCGCCTTGGTTTTCTGGTACAGCCCTTTCGGCGCTACATAGTCGCCAAGCTTGTCTTTCAGTTCTTCTTCGCTCAGGGGCGGCTTGAACCAGCCGTCGGCTGTACCGTCAGTCATAGATGGGTCTCCTGCATTTTGTCTTTGTACACTCACACTTGATCAGGTTTGGGAACGCACGCTGGTGCATGCGTTCCCCATCTCGTTTTAGGTCTAGAACGGCCAGGGCGCTGTCGGGTCCCAGACGGGGATGCCCAAGAAGGCATACCAAGGGGCCATGACGAGCAATCCGTATAAGATCGCGATCAGCACCGCGACCCAGCCAACCCGGAAGTAATCCGTCATCGTAAACTCATCAGAGCCATAAGCGATGACCGCGGCCGTAATCTGCGTTGGCAGGAGATAGGCGAACGTGTCGGTGTCGCACACCAGAAGCATGAAGGCGACCGGATGGAATCCCAGTTGCTTGCCCAGCTCAAATGTGATGGGCGCCAGCATCGCGATCGCCGCCACGTTCGACAGCATTCCAATACGGATGAAGTGCGTGCCGATCATCATAACGAGAACAGCGCTCCACCATGTCATTCCATGCACCACATGGTGGATCTGGTCTGCCAAAAAGGTGGCAAGACCCGACTTCGCCATTGCGGCCGTCATGGTGATGGCGCCGCCAAGCAGCAGGAAGGTGCCCCAGATGGTGCGGTCCTGCACCTGCTTCCAGGTGAACGGGAACAGGCCTGGCGTGAACAGGATCAAGATGCCCATCAGGCCGATAATACCCAGTTGATACTTGTGCAGCTCGAAGAGCGGGCTTCCTTTGCCCATCATGAACAACAGCGCAACAAATCCGAACACGCCGAGCAAGGTCCATTCCGCCTTGGTCATCGGGCCCAGTTCCTGGTGCATGGCATGGATCTTCTCATGACCGCCGGCGATATTGACCCCGCCGGTCTTGAAGTAATAGCGAACCCACCACTGGGTGATGACGAACATGCCGAGATAGGGGAACTGCAGCAGAGCCCATTGCAGATAGTTGATCGGATAGGCGTTATCGCGCGCCATAATGTCGACCATGATCAGGTTCGGCAGGTGGGCCGTCATAATGAACACGCCGCAGATCATCGTTCCATAAACAAGCGACTGGATGATGATCGCCTTGCGGGCCTCGAACGCTTCTTTGGTTTCACCAACAAGGGCGGTGATGCCTTTGACAACAGGCAGCAGCGTGGCAGCCCGGGCGTTCGCTGCCGGGATCAGAAACGCCAGGATGATGTTCACAAAGAACATGCCCCAGATCGCGCGTCCCACATTCGAGGCCTTGATCTTGTCGAGCACCGCAAGCGCGATGCGGCGATCGAGCTTGAGGAGTTGCATGATCGCGCCAACCAGGAACGCAAAAAGGCAAAGCCAAACCACATGCCTGGTGAAGCCCGCGAAGACGGTTACCAGCGGCGGCTTGCCATTGGCCCACGGGATCCCTTCGGTCATGATCAAAAGAAGGGGAATTGAGATCCCTGTGATGCCCACAGGCATGGCTTCGGACACCCACATGATGGATGCCCAAACGACAACCGCAAGCACCGCCATGCCATTGTCCGATAGCCCTTCCGGTCTGGGCAGAACAAAGAGTATTGTGAAAAACACGACCCAGGCGATTACCCAACCTGCAAGGACCTTGTTGGGGTCTCGGCCACTAATTGTGATATTGTGACGCAAAGCGTCCCATAGGTTCCGGGATTCCGGACCTTCAGCAACATCGCTCATAATTTCCTCCCACACGGGCGTTGAAGCCCCTGTCCCGAATTTGCGCCAGCCCGCACGTCGAGTGTCCCGGCGTCCATCGCTTCCGCCGAGCCTGATTGTTCAGTGTCATCGGCGGATAGGGGATGAAATCATAAGATAATGCTGAGAATTGTCGCCCAGCCGACATCATCTGACCGGCAATCAGTTTTGCATGGGTGGGAAATGTTATACACTACGCCCCGCGTCGGGGCGTTTTCTGCGGGGTGGGAGGAGAACAGAATGGACCATGCGTGGTCGATGGCGCACGCAAATTTTTTGTCCAGTTTGTCGGATGAGGAGCTCAACGCGCTCACTGGGCATGCAAAACGCAACAGTTACAAAAAGAATCAGCAGATCTTCTCGGCTGGCGACAACGCTAAAGTCATCTACATAGTGGCAAGCGGCTGTATCAAGCTCTATCAACTTTCGCCAGGCGGCAAGGAAATCATCCTGTGGTTCAGTTTTCCCGGTGAGCTGTTTGGCATTGCGGAGACCGTGCGCGGCGTTGAACGGGAGATCTTTGCGTCGGCAAACATCGATTCCCAAGTGTTGGTCTTAAGCGAGGGTGACTTCGTTGAGTTTCTGCGCAGCCACCCCGAAGCTGCGATGCGTGCCATCGGGATCTTGTCGGCGCGCCTGCGGACGGTGGGGTTCTCCTATGCGGACCTTGCCGCCGATGATGTGGAAACGCGGCTCGTGAAACTGTTGCTTCGGTTCGCTGCGGGCAGTTTGCCGACCCCTTGCATGATGCCCAAATCAAGCGAAGAAATCTGCGTCAACATCGATCTGACCCATACCGATCTGGGCAACCTGATCGGCGCGACACGGCAAACGGTGAACTCCACCCTGGCCGGTTTCCGGCGGGCCGGCCTGGTGGACTTGGTTGATCGACACATTCACATCATTGACCCGGACGGTTTGAGTCAATTGCTCGAGGGATGAGCGGCCGACCGGCGCACGAACAGTTTGCGCTTCCGGAGATCCCCACACACCCCTCCTCGGATCAGGCAAAGTGCTTGCCGTAGAAGAGCGTGACCACGTGCTGGGCTTGGGCAAAGAACAGCCAGCGTTCAACAATCACTCCAACGGCGGCAGGGGCGATACTTGCAGCCAGCAGGCCGGTCTGCAGGGGGCCTTGAGCGAGCAAGGCTAGAGCCTGAAGACTTGTAGCAAGCCCAAAGCCGCCCACAAGGCACACCGCGCGCAGCTTCTTCGCATGCTTTCGTCCGATGCTGTACCCCATCTCACGTTGCACGAAGTTTTCCTGTGTATGCGGCGCTTCCAGTTGCCGGACGACGCCTCGGCGCCCGAGCCCTGTCGCCGCCTCGATTGTCAAAACGCGCGGCTCGCGATCAATGCTCCACCAGTAGACGCACTTCATCAAAATGGCACCGCCCATTGCGCCGGCAGCCATGACAATATGCCAAGGCTGCACAGCGCCAAACGCTGCCATTAAAGGACAAAACAAGCTGGCGCCGGTTGAGACGGCCAACACCATATAGACCGGTGTCACCAGAGGATGGTTCCATTGGCGGATCGTCGTCAGACTGCCGTAAATCATGCCGGTGCACCACACCGTCACAGCCGCGCCGATTGCACTCAGCACGCCGAGCGATTGCCAGGTCATCGTACCGTCCCAATCTCCCAGCCACATCAATCCAAACAAACCCGCCGGTATGTAGGTTGCCACCGCCGCAACCCCTTCGCGCGACAGCCATGAGGAGCGCCATTGCGAGAAGGCCCGCCAAGCGCGCTCCGGATGCCCGAGATGAAATGTGGACGACAAAAGACCCACCGTGATCAGGCCAAGCGCAAGCCCGAGGGCCACCAAAGGGAACCAGTAGGTCTGCGGAAACTCAACGTCCAGCGCGGCCCCCAATCCCAGCAGCGCAAGCAAGCCGTAGCCGGCGCCGGATGCAGTGGTGAACAATATGACGGAGTAGGCTGGATGCATAACGGACTAGCGGGTCAACACTTGATCGGCCCATGCAAAGAACCTGTCGGACAAGCTTCCGTCACCCTTTGCGATCGGTTCCAATACCTTAGGTTCTGCGGCCGCCCCGTCTTCAACCCCCGTGCGCCGCGGCCGTGGCGGCAGGTACTTATTGACGGGTTTGTAGCCGGACTGAGGCAAGAGGTCATAGCCGTCCCGCTGTGCCACAAGCTTTGACACCGCACTGTCCGGATCGCCTAAGTCGCCATAGTGACGCGCGCCGGCGGGGCAGGCCAGCACACACGCCGGTTGTCGGGCTTCTGGCTCCAGATGTTCGTTGTAGATCCGGTCGACGCATAGAGTGCATTTCTTCATGACGCCATGGCTTGGATCATATTCACGCGCACCATACGGACACGCCCACGAACACAGCTTGCAGCCGATGCACGTGTCCGGGTTGACGAGCACAATGCCGTCTTCGGCGCGCTTGTAGCTTGCCCCCGTCGGACAGACCGTCACGCAGGCCGGCTCTTCACAGTGCAGGCAGGAGCGCGGAAAATGCACGGTCCGATTGGGCATGTCGTCCACCGTCGCCACTTCATACGTATGGATCCGGTTCAGCCATGCTCCCAAAGGATCGGAGCCGTAGGCATCCACGTCGGTGAGCGGCGCCGAGTAGCCTTGGGTGTTCCATTCCTTGCAACTCACCGCGCAGGCGTGACAGCCTACGCAGGTATCAAGGTCGATTACCAAACCGAGTTTCTTGCCCGAGCGTTCCTCGGCCGTGGGCAGGGATGTCATACGCCGCCTCCTGGTTTATCGCCTTTGAATGCCACGTCCTCAGGGGGCCGGCGCAATCCTGCGGCCCGCTTCTGCGGCTCGAAACTGGGATAGGTCTTCCCCTGCTCTTCAGGAGCCGCCTTCTCGATGCGCACCCTCAAATCGTACCAGGCGGCCTGGCCGGTGATCGGGTCTGAGTTGGAAAAGCGGTAACCGCCACGTTCGGGCAGGAGCTCGGAGATCACATGGTTGAGCAGAAAGCCCTTTGTGGCTTCCGGTGCCTCGGGGTCCAGGTTCCAGGCTCCAGGCCGCTTGCCGATCGCGTTCCAGGTCCAGATCGTGTCCCGGTTGACGCCATCCATGAGCTTGGCCTGGGCCTTCACCTTGCCATGGGCACTTGTGATCCAGATCCAGTCCCCATCCGCAATGCCCAACTCCTCGCCGCGTCCGGCATTCACATAAACCCAGTTACGCCCATGGATCTGCCGCAGCCATGCATTCTGCGAGCCCCAGGAATGGTACATGGCCATGGGGCGCTGGGTCACTGCGTGAAGGGGGTAGTCTTCCCCACCCGCCAATTCCTCTTCGAGTGGCATGTGCCAGATCGGCAGCGGATCAAAATACGTCTCCACGCGCTGTCTGTGCTCGTGCGGCACCACGTCAGGGCCCTTGCCCTGCGCGGCCAGACGGAATTTCTGCAAAGGCTCCAGATAGAGCTGGAAGATAATTTGGTCGCCGAGCATGCGGTGGCCCATCTCCACGGCCCAATCATTGTAGTCCCGGTTGGCGTGTTTGTAGAAACGCTGTTCGTCGCGCAAGTGATGCTGATAGAAGCAGCCGTTTTCTATGTAGCGGTCAAGCTGCTCCGGGTTGGGGGCGCCCACGCCATAGGATTGGCCATCTTCACCGCGATAGCCGGTGAGCGGGCCAACGCCGGGTTTGCGTTCATGATTGACCAGATAGTCCGGGTAGCCACCGGGATAGGTTGGCGTTCCATCATCATTTGAGAACTCTGGCAAACCCAGCCGCGCGCCAAGCTCGATCAGCACGTCCTGGAAGGGCCGCACCTCCCGGTCCGGCTGCACCACCGGATGTCTGATGGCATCGGACGCACTGTCCGGCTCTGAGATCGGCCGGTCCAGCATGGAAATGCAGTCCCAGCGCTCAAGATAGGTGGTGTCCGGCAAAATCAGGTCCGCGTAGGGAACGGTTTCCGAATAGTAGGCGTCGGAGTAAATCACCTTGGGGATCACATACTCGCCTGTGTCCGGATGGGTGCCGGTAAGGTTCTTCAACGTGGCCGAGACGTTCATGGACGAGTTCCAAGCCATGTTTGCCATATAGAGGAACAGCACATCGATCGGATAGGGATCGGCCTTCGCCGCGTTATTGATCACCATGTGCATAAGCCCGTGGGCGGCCAAGGGCGCCTCCCAGCTGAACGCCTTGTCAATGCGCTGGGCGCTGCCGGACGGGTTGACCAGCAGGTCCTCCGGTCCGGTGGGAAAGCCGAGATGCGGTCCGCCCAGAGGCTCCGCAAGGCGGTTTCCGCTGCGCTTGCCGGAGGGCTTTAACCAGGGCGGCGTTTGCTTGGGATAGGGCGGCTTGTAGCGGAACCCGCCCGGACAATCGATGGTGCCCAAAAGCACCTGCAGAATGTGAATCATCCGGCAGGTGTGAAAGCCATTGGAGTGGGCTGAAATCCCTCGCATGGCGTGCATGGAAACGGGGCGGCCTGTGGTCTTTTCGTGCGTGCGCCCGGCCCAGTCGGTCCAGGCTATGTCGAGGCTGATCTCTTCCTTAAACGCCGTGTGCGCCAGCTCTGCCGCAATGCGCTTGACCGTCTCAGCCGAAATGCCAATGTGCTCTGAAACCGCGTCGGGCGCGTAACCCTCGTCCAAGAAGCGCTGCGACAGGAGCTGGAAGGCCGGCACCGCCTTGCGCCCGTCCTCCAGCGTGAACTCGCCCACGAGTGCAGGAGCGATATCCGGCAGCAGCGCGCTCTTCAAACTCTGGGAGATCTTATCGAAGCTGAGCGGATTGTCCTCGCCGTCCCGCGCAAACAGGCCGTGTTCGTCTCCCTCCGGATCATCGATCACCAGCCAGGAGGCATTGGCATAGCGTTGAAGATAATCCAGATCCACGTTTCCGCTTTTCAGCAGTTCATGGATCAAAGCGGCCACGAACAGTCCGTCCGTTCCCGGGCGGATTCCCAGCCACTCATCGGCAATCGCCGAATACCCAGACCGCACAGGGTTGATTGAGACGATCTTTGCGCCGCGCTCTTTCAGTTTGCCGAGCTGCTTTTTCAGAGGGTTCGAGCTGTGTTCTTCTGCGACGCCAAACAGCATGAAGTATTTCGTGTTTTCCCAATCGGGCTCGCCGAACTCCCAGAACGACCCGCCGATGGTATAGAGCCCGGCTGCGGCCATGTTCACCGAGCAAAACCCGCCATGTGCCGCATAGTTGGGGGTGCCATACTGGATGGCCCAGAAACCGGTGAGCGATTGCGACTGGTCGCGGCCGGTGAAGAAGGCCAGTTTCTTCGGATCCTCGTTGCGGGTTTGCGCCAACCACGTGGTTGCCAGACGCAAGGCTTCCTCCCACTCCAACTCACGGAACTCGCCCGAGCCGCGCGGCCCCACGCGCAGCAGCGGGCTTCGCAACCGTGCCGGAGAGTAATGCTGCATGATGCCGGCAGAGCCCTTGCCGCACAGAACGCCGCCATTCACCGGATGATCCCGGTTACCCTCAATGTAGGTGACCGTGCCATCTTTCAGATAGACTTTAATCCCGCAGCGACAGGCGCACATGTAGCATGTGGTGTGCTTGATATCGTCCCAGGTCTTAGGCGACGTCTCGATCTTTACTGCTTTGCCCAAGGGGTTTTACTCCTATTCCACAGTCGATCCACCGGACCGGTCGGCAGCGAGAAATTCACAAGCACAGGCATGCTCGCGCTTGAAACGAAACGGCGATGTCCAGAGCGGCCAGATGACCTTCGGGGCTGAAGATAAGAGCTTCCAAATCTGCAGGCAGCCGGGTAGCCGACACCTCACCGAGGCGCCAAAGCGCCAGGAGCGTTCAACGATGATGGCGTGCCCTAGGACAGCCAAGCGTTGATGATCATGGCACCACCGGCCGCGAGCAAAAGTCCGTCCATGAGCCAATTGAAAGATCTGATATCGATCCGGCTCATCAGCCCTTTAGCCAGCCAAGCGCCGGCCATGAGCGCAGCACCCACAATAAACCCGAAGAACAGGATGCGCCACGACAGAGCGGAGAACGCAAGAAATGCGAGCGCTTTTGAAGAGAACATGGCGAGCGATGCGGCGGCCTCCGATCCGACATAGGCGCCTTTCAGCAAACCATGTGCGAGGAAAAACGGGGCATTGATCGGGCCCGTGTTCGCCACGATACCGGTGAGAAAGCCGATCACCGCACCGGCGATTGCGAGACCACCGCGCGAAACGCGCAGGTTCATGAAGTCCATCCACCGGCGCACGGGAATCATGATGATAAAAAAGATGCCCAAACCGAGCTCCAGCAACACCGGATCGAGTGAGAGCATGGTCCGAACACCAAGCCAGGCTGTCACCACGGAGGGCAGCGCGAATGCCACTACCGATCGCCAGGCAATGTGTTTCCACCACACCAGGATGCGGGCGAAGTTGCCCAGGATCGCTGCTATGGCCATCACCGGCACGGCCGCTTTCGGCCCCAGAGCGATGACCAGGAACGGCATGAGAATTGTCGTCGCGCCAAATCCGATAATGCCGCCCAACGTTCCGGCCGCCAAACCAAGAAGAATAATGAATGCCCAGATCATTCCGCTTATTCAGCGCATCGGCTCAAGGCGCGCAAGCGATTGCCTCCGGGACCACGGAGTACTGGGAGCTGTCATGGAGAGGAAAAGGGCTGCAGGCCATGCCTTTCATAGATCCGTGCCGATTGCGCTGATCGGTAAAAATCCACGAATTCGGCGCCGAACTCGCCCCCGTCTCCAACGCACGCTATGTGATAGGCGGTTCTGAACTGGTCTGCGTTGGGGAGTTCGTCCAGGTTGACGTCCAAAAGATCGAACTGATCTGGGAATATGCGCGTGTAGCGCAAAGCGAGATGGTGGTAGATTAGGCTTGCATCGGCGTTTCCGGACGCAACAAGCTGCGGGATCTCGCGATGGTGTATGATCTGGCTTTTGACCACATCGTCGCTCAACAGATAGGCCTCCACGGTGCTTCTGCTTTTTTGGGCTTTTTCGGAGTAGGCAAGCAGAGCGTCTGAATAAACACTGTAGGACGCCTTTTCCGTAACCGGGTTTGAAAGGGCCAAGCGAATGCGCCCGGGCTCAATCAGATCGGCCGGGCCTGAGACTGCCTTCGGGTTCCCTTTTTTCACCAGAATAGACAATCCTCTGCTTTGCATCGCGGGCACATGTGTCCCGATCAGACCCTCAGCGGCCAAACCCTCAAGAACATCGCCAGGCGAAATCATAACGTGCGGCTTGATCTGAAGGCACACGTTTCCGCTCCTCAGTCGTCCTGCCTTCAATGCGTCTGTAATCACGCGGGGCGGAGTTGTTGCATAGAAGATGTCCTCAACTCCAGGCAAGTTGACCAGGAACGTCTGGAGCGTTTCTTCAAGTGCCATGTGATGATTGCCGTCTGAGAACACGACAAGCTTTGCGCGTGTTGGGTCTCCATGAAGGTCAAGCACTATGTTGGAACCTGGAACGTTCAACACACCGGCGTCGGCCTGTTCCGGCTTTGCCGCTTCAATTGGCCAATCGAGATGACTGTTCGACATTGAACTCGTCTTCGCCTCTTTTGGTGTTCATCAAACGCGATGCGACACGACGCGTGTTCCAGCTCAGTTACACAAGACCTCCCCCGCAGGCAACAGGGGCGAACAGCCCTGAAGCTCAGCTTGCGGGCACGCCGGTTTTTTCCTTGGCGTCTTCCTTATTGGCGCTTGCCTCTTCCTCGTCGGCATCGACGAGGTGATAGCAGGGGGCCTTCT
>JANQOW010000009.1 GCA_028285595.1 Hyphomicrobiales bacterium | reverse complement strand
AAAAGAGAGCTCGGAGGCCTCGTTGAATTCCGTACGGGCAGACTTCTCGGCTGTGAACGCCTGAACCGTGGAGATGGCCAGAAGGTTCTCTGAGGCCATGGCGGCGGTGCCGGCCAGGGTGTCCTGGGCATCGCGTGACAGCCGGCGCACCCAGCGCCCGAACAAAACCAACGGCAGAACAATGGCCGGGATCGCCAGCAGCACCAGACCGGAGAGCTCCACACTGGTCAAAAACATCATGACCACGGCCCCCACCAGCAAGAACAGATTTCGCAAGGCAATGGAGGCCGAGACGCCGAACGCCGATTTGATCTGTGTGGTGTCGGCGGTGAGCCGCGACAGAACTTCGCCGGTGCGCGTGATCTCGTAGAAGGATTGCGACAGGAGCGTGAGATGTTCAAAGACGGCGGTCCTCAGATCCACCACCACCCGCTCGCCCAGCCAGGTCACCAGGTAAAACCGGGCGGAACTCGCCACCGCCAGGGCCAGCACCACCGCCATCATGGCCAGGAAGTAATTGTCCACCATTGCGGCATTGTCCCGGGAAAACCCCTCGTCAATCACCCGCCGGATGGCAATGGGCACCGCCAGGGTCACCGCGGCGGCCACCGTAAGCGCGATAAACGCCAGCAGCATTGCCCCCTTGTAGCGCAGGACAAACGGCAGCAGGCGCAGCAGAGGTCGCAGCGACTTGCCTTTCGGGCGCCGCTTGGCCTGGTCTTCAAGCGAGAGATGATCTGTGTTTGCAGCGGTTTGTGAGCGCTCTTCCTGAGACACGTTCGTTGATACCCCTATCACTTTCTTTACGATCGCGCCCGTTCCGGCACGATCGAGCCTTGCCACAGCTTGTCAGGTCCTGTATATGGCCCGCCAACACATCCGGGGCAATCCCCGGACCAGCCATAGCTGGTGTTGCAAGAATTTGCGAGATATCCGATGAAAAAAGATACCCATCCTGACTACCACACCATCACGGTCGCCCTGACCAATGGTTCCACCTTCCAGACCCGTTCCACCTACGGCGCTGAAGGCGATACGCTGACCCTGGATATTGACCCGGACACCCATCCGGCCTGGACCGGCGGTAACACCCAGCTGGTGGACCGCGCCGGCCGCGTCTCCAAGTTCAACGAGAAGTTCGGCTTCCTGGGCAAGAAATAAGCTTCCGGCTTTATCAGCCAAAGAAAAACCCGGCTTCAAGGCCGGGTTTTTTGTGTTTGCGTTAGCGCTTTTGCCCGAACGCCGCCTGGAGCTTGTCCATCTGGTCGTTCAGCGGGTTGCTGGCGGGCTCACGCGGCTCGCCATTGTTGCGCAGCATTTCATCCAGCTTGGTGATGCGCTCATAAAGGCGGATAGACCGGGTGATCAGATCCTTCAGGTCCTCAGGCAGAACCCGCTCGGAGCGCTTGGAGATCGAATGGCTCACATCGCCGAGGCTCGCCCGGTGCTTTTCCCGTTCGGCCTCTTCCGGCGTCATTTCGCCTTCGCCCACCGCGCGCTGCAGCAACAGCCAGGAGGCGAGCTGCATCAGCCGGGTGGTAAGCCGCATGCTTTCGGTGGCGTAGGCAATAGAGGCATGCCGATCCAGCCGTTTTGCATCTTGGCGCCCTTTTCCATCCAGGTATGCGGCGGTCTCTTCCACCAACCCCATGCCGTCTTGGAAAATCTGCGTGAACATTTTGGATCCCGCAAAGCGGATGCCAAACTCCACAGGGGCCGCGCCCTGTTCGTCAGGGTGATTACTCTTACTATCGACCATTACTCTCTCTACCCGCCCAAAGAGCATTAACGGATGGTTCAGGCTCTTTGTTAAGATCAAACAATATGCAGGGCGGGTCAACCAAGGCAATAAAGCTTCGTTAACGCAAGCCGCGCGCTCAAGCACGATAGAGCAAAAGGGATGCCAAACCAAATCAACCCGCCTGGGGCCGGGCAAAAAAAAGAGCCGCTATGGGCGGCTCTAAGTTTAACAGGGAGGCGTCAAACAGAGTGGACAGGAGCCACTCAGAGAATCCAGAAGACTGGATTACGTTAATGAAACTACTGCATTAACCCTTACCAAATGGTTAACGCGGACAATTTAAATTAAATTTTCTCTAAATGAGCACAGTCTGTTAACAGGCTACAATTCAATAGAATGTTGAAATTATTACAGTTTTGCGACACAGCTATTTCTGTGTTTAACTCTTGAAAAAATTTTCCGCAGAGGCCTTTGTGGCCTGTTTTGAGACAATCTCTTCCCGCAAACGTGAAATTTCCGCTTCCAATATGGTGATTCGTTTTTCCAACTCATCGATGGATATTGTGGAGAGATCGGCACCGATAACGATGTCAGGCTGGGGTTTTGGACGCTCGTCATCATCAAACATTTTTTCAAGGCCTCCCGTACGATTGCTGCCCATTCCCGTCCCGCGGGCATAGACAGTGTCTTGTTCTAGCACTAAGCAATCAGGCCAGAACCATCCAAAAGAGTAAGTTTAGACCACATGACCGTTCCCGAAAAGATGGCCGCCGTTGAGATTGCCTTTGCCGGCGGCCCGGATGCCCTGAAACCCACCCAGGTGAGAACCCCCTATCCGGGCGAGGGCGAGGTGCTCATCAAAGTGGCCGCTGCCGGCGTGAACCGCCCCGATATTATGCAGCGCAAGGGCCTTTACCCTCCTCCTCCGGGTGCCTCTGAGCTCCCGGGCCTGGAAGTGGCCGGCACGGTTGCGCTCGCCGGACGCGGCACATCGCGGTTTAAAGAAGGCGATGAGGTCTGCGCCCTGGTGCATGGCGGAGGCTATGCGGAGTTTGTCGCCGTGGCCGAAGCCACCTGCCTGCCTGTGCCATCCGGGCTCACCATGTCAGAGGCTGCGGGCCTGCCGGAGACCTTCTTCACCGTGTGGACCAACGTGTTTGAGCGCGGGGGCCTGAAACCCGGCGAAGTGCTGCTGGTCCATGGCGGCTCCAGCGGCATCGGCACCACGGCCATCATGATCGCCTCCAACCTGGGTGCACGCGTGTTTGCCACGGCGGGATCGGCCGAAAAATGCAAGGCCTGCGAGGACTTGGGGGCCGAGCGGGCCATCAACTATATGGAAGAAGACTATGTGGCGGTGGTGAAGGACGCCACCGAGAAGCGCGGCGCCAATGTTGTGCTGGATATGGTGGGCGGCGATTACATTGAGCGCAATCTGAAAGTCGCCGCCAAGGGCGGGCGCATCGTCAACATCGCTTTCCTCAATGGCCCCAGCGCGGAGGTGAATTTCACGCCTCTGTTGGTCAAGCACCTGACCCTCACCGGCTCCACACTGAGACCCAGGAGCACAGAGGAAAAGGGCGCCATTGCCGCAGCGCTGGAGGAGACCGTGTGGCCCTTGATCGAGGCGGGCAAGATCAAACCGGTGATCCATGCCGAATTCCCGCTGGCAGAGGCGGAAAAGGCCCACGAGATGATGGAGAGCTCCGCCCATATCGGCAAGATCATCCTGGTGACGTGAGCTGAGAGGCAGAGCCAATGACCCGGCCAAAGCCAAACGTTGTTCTCATCCTGGTGGACGACATGGGCTTTGCCGATCTGGGCATCACAGGCTCGGAAATCCGCACCCCCAACCTGGACGGCCTGGCAGAGGGCGGCCTGCTTTTGAGCTCCATGTACAATTGCGCCCGCTGCTGCCCAACGCGCGCGTCCCTCCTCACCGGCCTCTATCCTCACAGCGCAGGTGTGGGCCATATGGGCGCCAATCTGGGCACTGCGGCCTACCAGGGCTTCCTGCGCAATGACAGCGCCACCATCGCGGAGGTCTTAAGAGCCGCCGGATATCGCACTCTCATGTCGGGCAAATGGCACGTGGCCGGAGATTTCGAAGCCCGCGACGTGGATTCCTGGCGTGTGGGAGATGTGGATCATCCCACCCCGCGCCAACGAGGCTTTGACCGCTTCTATGGCATTCTGGATGGCGCGACCCACTTCTTCTCTCCGCACTTCATGCTGGAGGATGACCGCCGGGTGGACATCTTCCCGGACGATTTCTATTTCACCGACGCCATCACTGATAAGGCGATCACTATGGTGGAAGAAGCCGTGCAGGACGCGGCACCCTTCTTCCTCTATCTGGCCCATGCCGCCCCTCACTGGCCATTGCACGCAAAGCCCGAAGACATTGCCCGCTATGAGGGGGCCTACCGGAAGGGCTGGGACCGCGTCCGCACCGCACGTCACGAAGAGATGAACGCCCGGGGCATCCTCCGCTCCCCATGGACCATCTCACCGCGCGATGATGAGGTGCCCGCCTGGGGCGACATTGCCCATCCGGACTGGGAAGCCAGCAAAATGGCCGCCTACGCCGCCATGGTGGACCGTATGGACCAGTCCATAGGCCGCCTGGTCGCAGCGCTCAAAAAGCTCGGCCAATACGAGAACACTCTGATCTTGTTCCTGTCCGACAATGGCGGTTGTGCGGAGTTCATGGCTGAAGACGGCTGGGCCAAGTTCTTCCCGGACGTCACCCAGGATGGCCGCAAGATCACCATGGGCAACATTCCAGGTCTGAGGCCGGGAGATGCTCTCACCTATCAAAGCTACGATAGACCCTGGGCGAACGTCTCCAATGCCCCCTTCCGCCTGTTCAAACACTACGTGCACGAAGGCGGCATTTCCACGCCTCTCATTGCCCACTGGCCGAACGGCATCGCCGCGCCGCGCATCATCCATGAGCCGTGTCATGTGGTGGACATCCTTCCCACCATCCTGGCCGCAACAAACAGCACGGCGCTCACCGAGCTCGGCGGCCACCCCATTCAGGCCCTTCAGGGATGTTCTTTTGCAGATCTTTTCGCCGGTCAGGACTGGAGGCGGGAGGAACCGATCTATTTTGAGCATGAAGGCAACGCCGCCATTCGGCTGGACAACTTTAAGCTGGTGAAGCGCCATGGTCTGCCCTGGGAACTCTACGACATGGACGTGGACCGGACCGAGCTTCACAACCTGGCCGGTAAGAACGCCCCCCTGGAGGCCGACTTGCTCAGGCAGTTTGAGGTCTGGAGCCTCAAGCAGGGTGTGCTCGACTGGGAGGTTGCCTTGCCGCGCCTGTTGCAGGCCTGGCAGCTCGAAACCCCAGAAGGTTGAGGACATCCCAATTAGAAAAATTGTCCAAATCGCTTTACGCGAAGCTTAAGTCCTTCTGGCTAAGCTCCCGTCAAACATTTCCGGGAGACCGCCATGTTTCGCATGATCGCAATTGGGTTCTTTTCTTTAATCGGAGTTACGCTTTTTGGCCTTCAAGGTCTCGCCACTTGGAAAAAGCACGATAACTACAAAAAAGGCGTATTGGGCACCGTAGAGCTCTACAAGACGGCGCCGATCGAAGCTGAGCGCTTGACCGTGTTGGCCACAAAAACCTGCCTGGAAAACAGAACAGGTGGCGAACTGCCCTCTTACTACACTGATATCATGGCAGATTCAGCTACGGCTGCCTTCCGTTTTGCATCAGAGAACGAGTTTGACTCCACCTCCGACCCGACGGTGCAAACGTTCGTCGCAGAATTGCAGGACTCCATGACAAACCGCGTCGCCAAGATTGCCAAACGCATGGCCAGAGAACCGCAGGATGTGCAGAACCGGCTGAACGCATCCATGACCTGGCTCACCGGAAACGGCAGAGCCGCCATGGACTGTGTCGGCCTGAACGTGGCGCGCCTGGCGGCGGCGGAGCAATGAGCCC
>JANQOW010000001.1 GCA_028285595.1 Hyphomicrobiales bacterium | reverse complement strand
GCAAGAGAACTCAACGAGAGACCTAGAAAAACACTGGGCTATCAAACACCGGCTGAGCGATTAAATGCATGTGTTGCGGCCACCCATTGAACTCACAAGGGCAAAGCTGCCATTCATCAGAAACGCGCCAAAGGTCCACAATTGACTCAGAACCCTCATTGGACAGGGCTCAACATTCCCGTGCTTACGTTTTGAATAAACGTTTTAGGTGTCCTTTAGGGGATATCTGTTTGAGTGCCCAAGATCGAACTCGTTTAGTCAGGGTCGCCTCATGGGTCTGAACAAACGTGTCTTTGGCGTACTTCTGGCCATTCTTGCTGGCGTCGCAGGAAGCGGCGCGGCCGAGGCTTGCTATGAGTACGCCTTTTCCTATCGGCTGCCACATCTCCACAAGGTCTCAATCATCATCCAAGGCCGCCCCGTTGCCACGCGGCACGAAGGTCTTGTGCGAACCTTCGCGGTTGAACGCACTTATAAAGGTCCGGTGCGCAAGCGCTGGACCGTCGTGGGACCTTTGAGCAGCAAATGGCCGGTTCCGGCGCACGTTTCCGGTGAGCCGCGGTTTGAAAGGGTCCTCGCGCCATCCTCCTACATCGTGGGCATCGAGAAGCTCGACAGGCCGCACCATGAACGGATTAGGCAAAGACTGGAGAAACTGGGCATCCAGGCCGAATACATGGCAATTGGCGGCGACGGAGGCTGCTGGAAGCCGTTTTATTTTGCGGCCACGAAGAGCTTGATTTCGCGGATTGCACTGGCGACCGGGCAATTGGGATCTGAAGATGATGCTGAGCGAGAGAGGCTCCTGCGGCACTACTTCGATTTCCGTGTGCATGAGGAGGGCTTGCAACACGCTGTTCTCGCGGCTCGCATCAGACTGGACGCGTTCGTCAGGCGACATGGCCATACCTTCGATGCAGCCGGTATTCTCAGCGATATATCCGCGCACACTTTGCAGGTCTCGAGATCGCAAATGGCCAGGACGGATCGCCAGGCCCGTGAAAACCCACAATCTTGGCTTCGGCAACTCTCAGACAACGACAGAACAAGGGTCACACAGCATCATCTGGATCTGATGTGGCTCCTGAAGGCCCTAGACAGGAACGGAGATCAGGCTGTGGATCGCCGTGAACTGAGGTCTGCCATTGCCGATGCCTTCAGCTTTTACGACAAGAATAACAACGGCATAGCAGATGATTTCGACGAAAACTAACGCGAGGCCGTGTCCAGAGATCTTTCAATCAGGACGGCAGCTACTCCCGTTGATTGCACGGCTTGGCCGTCTCTGCATCATCTGCCTGGCATTGACACCTGTGGCACTGCACGTTTCCTCCGCCGGCGCAAAAGCCTGTGTTCGCGCTCACAACTCCAGTTTCAATGCTGCTCGGCTCCTCTCTGCCGATGTTGCATTTAAAGGACACATCATTGCGGCAAAATCTAAAGGGCCCATTCGCACATATGCGGTAGAGCGTACCTACAAAGGACCGCATCGAGATGAGTGGGTGGTGATCGCCCCGTTCGGCAAGTTCTGGACACTCGTTGAAATCAATGGGGACCTGCACCGGTCATCAGAGCTGCCAGCGGCCGACAAATCCTTCATCATCGGCATTCGGAAGTTTGGGGAAAGCGATTACGATAAGAGAATGAAAGTCTCTCTCCCCGAACTCGAAAGAGCAGATGCAAACCACATTGTGGCCGGCGGAGACTGGAGTTGCCCATCGCCACACATTGCCGAATTCACACCTGGCTTAGGCTCTCAGATGGCCGTTGCCACTGACAACCTTCGCGATGAACATGCAGTTGATCGAGATTAGCTGCTTCAGAGATCTGAATCCGTTGGGAAACGGGCATGTGTCCTAAGTGCCAATAGGCGACGTTTCGATCAAACCGACGTGGGCGACTCTGATGGCGGAGAGTTGTTGAGCGCGACTTCAATTACACCCGCAAAGACGATCAACGAAGTTCCAACGGCTTGCGGCCAACCGAACGTCTCGCCGACAACAGCTCGCTGACGGCCAATTGATGCAAATCAAAATCAAGCACCTCCAAACTGTGGTTTAGGTGAAATGCTCACATTTTCAGGACCAAGCGGCACGCCCGCCAGGCCAGGCAAAGTGTGTGAGGTATGCCCTTTATCGATCGCCTATGTTTTGAGATCCACGCCGGAAGGAACAGGCAATGGAGCAGCAGGCCGACCAGGATACCGGACTGACGCCGCTTTCAGGCGCACCAGAGTTTCATAAACTTCCTCTCAAGGTCCTGCTGCGTGAACTGGAAAGCTCACAAGAGGGGCTCAGCACCCCTGAAGCAAGCCGGCGGCTTGCCGCAGACGGACCTAACGAATTGCGGGTACGCCAGGATGTGCCGGAGATTGTCAAGTTCCTACGGCAGTTCAAGAATTTCTTTGCGTTACTGCTCATAATCGGCGGTCTCCTTGCGAGTTCTGCGGAGTATCTGGATCCGGATCAGGGCAATCTCTACATCGCGATCGCTCTCTTCGCGGTCGTTCTTCTCAACGCCGCTTTCACCTATTTCCAAGAACACCAGAGTGAGCAGATCATGGAGAGCTTCAAGATGATGCTCCCCGCCATGGTCACGACGTTGCGCGATGGGAAAGCCGTAGAAATTGAAGCGAGAGACCTTGTTCAGGGCGATGTGATCATCCTTAGGGAAGGTGACCGCGTGCCGGCTGACGGACGTCTCCTGGAGGCACAAGAGCTTAAAGTTGACCAGGCCAGCCTGACCGGCGAAAGCGAGCCGCAGCTTCTCGACCCAAGCGCTTCAGCCGACACTGTCTTGGAAAGCACCAACATGGTGTTCTCCGGCACCCTCGTTCAGAACGGTGAGGGCAAGGCCGTCGTGTGCCAGACCGGCATGGACACACAGATCGGCAGCATCGTGGAACTGACAAAGGCCACCGAAGCGGCCGAAACGCCAATCCACAAAGAGCTCAAGTATTTCATCAAGGTGATTAGCGCCATTGCGATTTTTCTGGGCGTCACCTTCTTTCTTATCAGCGTGGCGATTGGCAAGGGCGGTATTGGCAGCCTGATCTTTGCCATCGGCATCATTGTGGCCAATGTGCCTGAAGGGCTTCTTCCCACCGTCACCTTAGCCTTGACGATGGCGAGCAAGCGCATGGCCCGAAAGAACGCACTGATCAAAAATCTGGAGAGTGTGGAGACACTTGGCAGCACCACCGTCATATGCACCGACAAGACCGGAACTCTCACACAGAACCGGCTGGGCGTGAACACGCTTGTGCTGGGAGGCCGCGAGTATGCGGTCGGCGACCAGGAAGTGCTGGGCGATCCAGCCTTGAAGCATGTTCTTCAGGTGATGGCGCTCTGTAACAACGCTTTCCTGGCCGATGGTGGGTTCTCCGGAGACGCCACGGATGGAGCGCTGCTGCTGTGGGCGAACGATGTGGCCGATCTGAACGAAATCCGCAAGGCCAAGCAACAGGCCGAGCAACCCTTCAATTCCGTCTCAAAGCGGATGATTTCCGTTTTCCATATCCCCGGAGAAGAGACACCCCGTGCGCTGACCAAGGGAGCGCCGGAAGTGGTGCTCGACATGTGCGATCGCGTGCTGCTCAACGGCCAGCCGGTGATGCTTAACCTGTCGCGCAGAAACCAGATCATCGACCAGTATCGCAAATTGGCTGGACGCGGAGAACGCGGGCTAGCGCTCGCAACCCGGGCTGCCGTGCGTGGAGAGGTCCCTGAGGACGGGTATGTGTTCCTCGGACTTGTTGGAATGATCGACCCGCCCCGGCCAGAGGTCCCCGATGCCCTTGGCCGATGCCGTTCAGCGGGGATCAAAGTTGCCATGTTGACCGGTGATTATGGCCTGACCGCCAAGACCATCGCCCAACAAATCGGCCTAATCACCGGAGAGGGCACGGTCATCCAAGGCAGCGAACTGGCGGAAATGAGCGACGAGGCGCTTGCTCGCGTGTTGCAAACCGAGGACGAGTTGATCTTTGCCCGCATTGCGCCTGCGCAAAAGCTGCGGGTGGTTCAGGGGTTTCAGAGCCTGGGCGAGATCGTCACGGTGACCGGCGACGGGGTTAATGATGCGCCGGCATTGAAGAATGCGGACATGGGCGTGGCCATGGGGCAAATGGGCACCGACGTGGCCAAAGAAGCCAGCAACATGGTGCTGATGGATGATAATTTTGCCACCATCGTCAGCGCCGTGGAGGAAGGCCGAACGATCTTTGACAACATCAAGAAGTTCATTGCCTACATCCTTACGAGTAACGTTCCACAGATCCTGCCGTTTATCGCTTACGTGCTGCTTGACGTACCGCTTCCGCTCACGGTTGTCCTGATCCTGAGCATTGATCTTGGAACGGACATTGTGCCGGCGCTGGGTTTAGGGGCAGAGCCGCCAGAAACAGATGTGATGAAACGAAAGCCGCGCCCGCACAATGAGCGGCTTTTGTCGCGCAATCTGTTGTTCATGAGTTATGGTGTCGTGGGGATGGTTCAGGCGGCGGCCGGCTTCTTTAGCTATTTCGTCATCCTTTACTCGGGCGGCTGGGAGTGGGGCCAGCAGTTGGCGTCTAGCGATCCGCTCTATCGCACGGCCATCACGGGTTTCTTTGCATCGATAATCATCTGCCAGATCGCCGATGTGATCATCTGCCGGACCAGGCGCCAGAGCCTGTTGACCGTGGGCATTTTCACCAATCAGTTGGTGTGGCTCGGCATCGCTACCGAACTCGTCCTACTTGCACTGATTGCCTACGTGCCTGTCTTCAACACATTCTTCGGAACCGCTCCACTTGAGGCTTGGCAGCTGTGCCTTAGCATTCCATTTGCCCTGTTCATTCTCTTTGGAGACGAGTTGCGAAGGGTCTTCGTACGCCAGGGAAATGCCTTTGTGCTGCGGTGGTTGACATGGTGAGTGTTTGAATGAAGGCGCAAACCAGTCCTGCAGCGGCCATTGCGGCCTGAGCCTACGTCCAGCTTAGGCGGGATGTTCATTAAGCCACTTCAAGCCAACGTCCGCTCTTGCGGGCAGTGCGGAAATATTTCACGCAAGGCGCATGTGTCCCAAGTGCCAATAGGCAACGTTTTGATCAAACCGACGTGGGCGAGTCTGATGGCGGAGAGCGGTTGAGCGCGACTTCAATTACACCCGCAAAGACGATCAACGAAGTTCCAACGGCTTGCGGCCAACCGAACGTTTCTTCGGTCAACAATGCTGCGCTGATGACGCCGACGACAAGTTCGGACAAAATCAGAATGCCGAACACGCCAGTCCCAATTTTTGACGGAGACCAGAATATCAGCGCCGTTGTCGGTAGAACGAACAACAAGGAAATCGCGAGTAAGAACGGGAGGCTGGAGAGGGCATTGTCCAGTGTCGGAATATTTCCGACGGATCCGGCCAGCATTGGATATTGATATATCGTCGCAAATAGTCCGAAAACAATAACGGGAAAGAGCAGCGGAAAAACGCCCTCGGGCTTCTCTATCTCTGTTCGTGCAGCGCCCGCCGCGATCAAGAACCCGGCCAGCAATCCAAACCAGTCGCCGAGATAGATTGGAATTGGTACGCCGGCCTCCGTACCAACAGCAATCCAGACACCCGCAAGCGCCAAGCCGACCGTGATAATCCGTGACCAGCCCAGGCGCCTTTTGAGATAGACGATCTCAATCAGCGAAGCCCAGAACGGGGTCAAATAAAAGAACACCAGCGCCCGGATGACCTCCGTTACGAGGACAGAGTTCGCATAGAAGATTGCCCCGCTGCCCAACAGCAATCCACAGGCCCAATGGCGCAGTCCGATTTCCTTGCCATTCCAAACACGCCAAACGGCGATCGGAAGGAGCACGAGAAACGAAATGACGTACTGCGCTACGGTTCCCCAACCGCCCGTCATGCCAGCCTCCAGCAAAGCGCGCTGCGGTAGCCAGTACAAGCCCCAGGCCCCGGCCGCCAGAAAGACGGCAAAGCAGATCGACAAGTAATGTGGATGACGCATACATGGCTCCGAAAAGGCCCATGTTCGCTAAGCAAGCATTGTGGCCGCAGAAGAACAAAGTCTGACGTGTGCCAAACACACTGACCATTCCAATTGCGACGCCAACAAACGTCTTGCCGACGTCAGATTTTGTTCAGGAGCTGAGATCAGCCATTTTGGTATTGAAGGCATGTCTGACCTCCGCGCAGGGGCATCGATGCCCGTAGTGGCAATGTCAGCTCTGCGGGTAAAGCTATCGTCGACGGGCGGTGCTTCGAGCGTCTGGTGCGGGCTCAGGACCGTCATTGGACAGGGCTCAGCGACCTCGGAGCCAGCGAATGACGGCTCTGCGGACATTTTGACCGGGCGCGGGTGAACGTAGAATTTCCGATGTTGATGGCGAAATGGACATTTCGCTGGCATGACGGACGTCCGATGAGTGCCATTTCTCTCCGTCGGTCGATCCAGAGTGAAGGTCAACTCCGAGCCCGACACGGACGTTCGGGCTTTCCCTTGGCGGCTGACGGCTTTCCACGCCAACGCGGCGTCAAGACTGTGTCGGTCGGATGGATGACCCATCCAATTTAGGTCTGAAACGCCAATAATGGCAGCGATTGAAACAATCGAAACGCGGTTCTTGGGTGTCAGACATCCAACTGAAACAGGCGTCGCTTATTTATTGGCCATCTTATGTGGAGCGGCGTTGGAGAATGCGTGCGGCTTGGCCTTGTGTCGGCTTCGCCGGGTGCATCCAATCGCGAACCTTATCACCCCTTGGGCAGTACTACCGCAAAGTCGCCGTAAGCGGAGGCAGTTCTTTCGACTTTCAGAACTTGGACCAAGACCAATAGTGTGAGATTTGATCATGAACTACTCGGAAAAAAGCAGCAGCTTCGATCGCCATCGGCCTATGAAACAAGCCGATATGCATTGTCGCGTTTCGGTGCCGCAGAGCAAGCTTGAGAGACTGCCGAGTGTTCCATCCTCAGAATCTGTTGATGAGCGTGAAGAGCGCCTCTTCAAATCTCTTGACTATGGCAACCACGGATATGTGCTAACCAGCGATCTCCAGCGCGCTCTCACCAATATCGGCTTGGCACCGAACGACCGGCGTCTGAGCGAGAGCATGGGTGCGCTTACGGCCTTTCTGAAGCAAGCGCAATTGTCAGAGGAAGAGGATACCTCGCGCCATATTCCGCGAGGACCATTCATCGATGCGGTGCGCTCCAACATCGTCCTGATCGAGCGCGCCCTTCAAGGCCGCATGGTCATTCCAGACTTTCGCACGTTTTGCGATGAAGTTGACGCCCTGTATGAGCGCACCAAACTTAACCGCCAAGGTGCCCCCGCAGATTACATCCCCCAGCTCAACCTAGGCGAACCGGACGTTGATCGCTTTGCTATGGCGCTATGCACGGTGGATGGCCAGCAACATGCAACCGGTGACTATGAACACAGATTCACGGTCCAGTCGGCGTCAAAGCCGGTGAACTATTGCATGGCTCTTGCCGAGCATGGCCCCGAATTTGTCCATGAATATATCGGTCAAGAGCCAAGCGGGTCCTCGTTCAACGAGCTGACGCTCAACAAACAGAACAAACCGCACAATCCGATGATTAATGCAGGTGCATTGATGAGCAGTTCACTGATCGGGCTGAGCGGACGCACCTCAGGTGCGGGCCAAGAGGACCCGAGAGCCTGGGCCGGGGAACGCTTTGCGCATGTCATGCAAACCTGGCGCGCGCTGTGCGGTCAGGAAGAGCCGACATTTTCCACCTCCGTATACCTTTCCGAACGCGAGACGGCTGACCGCAATCATGCGCTGGCTTACTTCATGCGGGAGAAGCGCGCCTTCCCCTCGGAGGCCTGCCTGCATGATGTTCTGGATTTCTACATTCAATGCTGCTCCATCGAAGTCACCGCACAAATGATGTCGGTTGTGGCCGGCACCCTGGCGAATGGTGGGGTATGTCCGGTTACCGGCGAGCGCGTCTTCAGCTCTGAAATCGTCCGCCATTGCCTGTCGATGATGTCGAGCTGCGGCATGTATGACTACTCTGGCGAGTTCGCCTTCAAGGTGGGCCTGCCCGCGAAAAGCAGTGTGTCCGGAGTGGTGATGGTCGTGATTCCGAACGTGATGGGCCTGTGCACATGGTCGCCGCGGCTTGATGAGATCGGCAACAGCGCACGTGGGTTGGAATTCTGTCAGCGTCTGGTCGACACCTACAACTTCCACAATTTTGACAGTTTGACCGGCTTGTCCGGCAAGCGTGATCCGCGCATGGACCCCATCCATCAAAGGGCGCTGTCGGTCAATGAGATGATTTTGGCGGCAAGCAAGGGCGACCTCGGCGCCATTCAAGATCAGCTCAAGCGTGGCTCAGATCTTCAGTGCAAGGACTATGATCTTCGCACTCCTCTGCACCTAGCCGCGGCCGAAAACCAACTGAACGTGGTCGGTTTCTTCATTGAGCGACAGCGGCTGGATCCAGAGAGCGTGAACCTTAATGCCCGCGATCGGTGGGGAGGCACACCATTGGATGACGCGTATCTGCAGTCTCATGCGGAGATGATCGAGCTGCTTGAGCAGGCCGGTGCTGTCCGCGGTGATGCGCGCGAACGCACGCTTGCCCAGCGCAACACTCATCCAGCATTGGTGACAAGTGACCCATTGAAAACCGGAGAGCTTATCTGGGCAGCAAGTCGAGGTAACCTGACGGCGATCTCAAAACTCGTCGCGCAAGGCGTTTCTCTGGAGGCGGCTGACTACGACCTGCGCACGGCCATGCACTTGGCGGCGGCAGAAGGAGAGACCGGCGTTCTGCGTTACTTGCTGGCGCATGGTGCGACCGTGAATGCCAGGGACCGGTGGGGAAGCACCCCGTTGGACGAAGCCATCCGGCACAACGCTGTCGACGCGGCAGAGCTGCTTCGCGCGAAGTGCGAAACTGTAACTTGCCAGGCAGACGAATGACCCTGCACGCCCGCCATATCAACGCCCAGACCAGCGGCACGCGGTTCTGCTCACACAAGCAGGCCCAGGGCCCTGCCACACACGCGTGGCAGGCCGCCACTGTGGACGACTTCAATCTGGTTGCGCGCATGATGCGCCAAGCATCGGTTGGTGAGGATGTGCCCATAGAACCTGAGCAGTTTGGCGCTACACTCTCGCGGCTCATGCATCGCGGCAGCACTTCGCGGAGCGGCTGGAGCGTCATCGCCGGACATAACGGCCAGCCATCGGGCTTCGCGCTTGTGTTGATCAGACCTGGCGACGGGCCGGAACTGACGTGGCTGCATGTGGAAAATGGAGAAGATCAAATCGCCGCCGTTCTCTGGCAAAAGGTCTTGCAGATCAAGCGCCAGTGGAAGCTGCCAATTCTTAAGGTTGGCTTGTTCGTGCAGATCCCCAGTAGCGCGGTGGTGGGTCCCTGAACACGGTCTCCTCGCTTCACCGAGAGATAACCGGGCTGTAGATGCGTGGAGACGCGCGAAGCGCAATGCGTTCCCGCACAGTCGCCCGCGTTCTGGCGGCGTCTTGGGCCTTATGTCAGTGAGCGCTGCATGATGACGGTGTCGACCCAGCGGCCCAACTTGAAACCGACCGATTGAAGGATGCCGACCCGTTGGAACCCGAGCGAGGTGTGGAGCCCGATTGATCCGGCGTTACCGGAATCTCCAATCACCGCAACCATCTGCTGCCATGGACCACGGGCGCATTCATCGATCAAAGCTGACAGCAGCATCTTGCCGATGCCGGTCCCGCGCATGTTCTCCGCGACATAGATGGAATTCTCCACCGTGCGATTATAGGCCGGACGGGGGCGATGACGGTTAGCATAGGCGAACCCGAGAACGTCACCATCCATTTCCGCAACGAGGTGTGGCATGCCAAGGGCAAGCACATCCTGGCGACGCTTTGAAAGTTCCTGAGCGCAGGGGGGGTGTTCCTCAAACGTGGACAAGCCAAAAAACACCTCATGGGCGTAGATGCGTTGCACCGCGTCCATGTCGGCGTCGGTGGACGCCCTTACCAATTTGCCCATGAGATCTACTCCGGTTTCAATGTGTCGGGTGGAGAATCTCATACTTTTCTCAATAAAAGAAGATTTGGTAAGTTATGCAGAACATAAGTATACCTTTGGTATGCGCGATCTGAAATTGGACCAGTTACACACGTTTCTTGATGTGGTCGAGCTTGGCAGCTTCACAGCGGCCGCCGATCGCATCGGCATCAGTCAGCCTGCTGTCAGCCTTCAGGTGAGGCAGCTGGAAAAGAAGCTCGGCCTTCGCCTGATTGAACGCGTCGGCAAGACCGTGCGTCCGACCCAGGCCGGCCTCGTCCTGATCGACCACGCGCGCCGCATCGGCGGCGATGTGGAGGCCGCTTTGAGCGATATGGCCGGTCTCAGCGCTGATACGGCAGGGCGGGTTCGGCTCGGCACCGGGGCAACGGCCTGCATTCATCTGTTGCCACCGGTCTTCCGCCAACTCAAGGAGCGGTTCCCCTCGCTGCAGATCACGGTCAAAACGGGGGATACGCGGGACATCCTGAAGGAGATTGAGGACAATACGCTCGATATAGGCTTCGTAGCCCTTCCGGTCACGGGCCGGATGTTCGCGGTGACCCCTGTGTTGAAAGACGAGTTCGTCTTCATCAGTTCGGCTGGCCGGACGAAACCGGGAGCGGCCATAACCGCAGATGACCTCAAGGACTTGCCTCTCGTGCTGTATGAGGCGGGGGGCCATACAAGAACGTTGGTGGACGGCTGGCTCGCAAATGCGGGCGTGTCCATTTCACCTGTCATGGACCTCGGCAGTGTTGAAGCGATTAAAGGCCTGGTCGGTGCTGGCCTGGGCCGCGCGATCCTCCCAAGATCGGGCGTTGGCGACAAGCCCGAGCTCTCAGGGCTTTCCGTGCAATCACTGTCTCCGCGTCTTGAACGGGAGTTGGCCGTTGTGGTTCGAAGCGACAAGCCAAGACACAGAGGGCTGCGAGAAATGGAGGCAGCACTGGTGGCGCTCAGAGGTTCGCATTAGGTCCTCAGGTCTTTGCGTCGCGGCAGGCGGCCGGTTTGAGCCCTTAGCAACGATTGCCACTAGCCAGCCGAAAATCTGCTTTTGAAAGTGCCTCCAAGTTTCAAACTCGTGCTTTGCGCAAGAAGCGGGTGGCAAGCCGGTCACCAGAGTTCTTAAGTTTCCATCAGGAGTTCAAGATGGAGAAACCAATGTTGCTCAATGAGAAGACAATCATAGTGACCGGCGCCAGCAGTGGAATTGGCGCGGCAGCGGCGAAGATGTTTGCAGCACAAGGGGCAAACTTGGTTTTGGGCGCACGCCGGCAAGAACGGCTGAAACAGCTTACGGCTGAGATTGTTCAGTCGGGCGGGTCCGCAGTTTTCAGTGCAGGAGATGTTGGTGATGAAGACTACGCCTCCTCGTTGGTCTCCCTTGCAGTAGAACGGTTCGGTGCACTTGACGCCGCATTTAACAATGCCGGAATCATTGGACAGATGGCACCGTTGCCGGAAATGGACGAGGAAAACTGGCGGACTGTTCTGCAAACCAATCTTACAAGTGGATACTACGCGGCACGGCATCAAATTCCGATGTTAAAGAAGAGAGGCGGTGGTTCACTCGTGTTTACGTCAACTTTCGTGGGCCACACAGTTGGTCTTGCGGGAATGGCTGCATACGCCGCATCAAAAGCTGGCTTGATTGGAATGGTCCAGGTCCTTGCCGTCGAGCACGGGGCCGACAAAATCCGGGTGAATGCATTGTTGCCCGGAGGGACCAAGACCGAAATGGCGGGCGACGATCCACAAGCGCATGAATGGGTTAGTGGCCTCCATGCATTGAAGAGAATGGCAGAACCGGAAGAAATTGCGAGCGCCGCAATGTTCCTGATTTCAGAACAATCGTCTTTTGTGACGGGAAGCGCCATGATTGTGGATGGCGGAAACTCTATCAACAAGACCTAAAATCTAGAGGGCGCTCGTTCGCTTCAATCCGAGCAATGACTGTTTTGTCCGCTGAGCGGACATCGTGCTGTTGAACCTACACTTCCGAAAAGGGTCAATAGTACCCTTCAGGGCAAAGGCAGCTTTCGAGGGTAATGCTGCCGTCCACTGGCAACAGCTCGAACGACCACAAAAGGCTCAGAACCGCCAATGGAGAGGGTTCAGCGACCTCGGGGTTAGCGAATGGCAGCGATGCGGAGATTTAGACTGTATCTCCGTAGGACGTGAATGTCCGACTTTATGGTGAAGCGGCAATTCATCGTGGGCTCCGGACGCCTGAAAATGTCAACATGTAAAGTTGTTGTGCGGGCTACCCCTTGCTTAATCGCTCCATCGTTGGTGCACACGTTACTTTATGCGAACGTCAATCCTGTCCGAGGAGGTGCATAGATATGGGTGTGGCCTTTCGGATTCATAGTAACACCCAAATAAGACATCAGTTCGGACGTCGAATGGGGGCGTGACCTCAATGAGCAATCGGCCTTCACCCTTCCAACTCATCGGGGGAGTTGATTGTGAAATGGGCCAGATCACGTCTGGGTGCCCGCTAAGGTCAACTTCAGAGATGTTCTTAAAACTCCCTTCCAACAACCAGACAGCCATGACCGTGGCGCTGCTGTCCCCGTGATCATACTTGAATATGGCAGCATGCCGCTGGCCAGCAGCATCGCTTACGGTTGCCACATACTCCAAGGCACCGAATGGAACACGATTGAGCACCCAATATCCAATGGAAGCACAGAGTACACCAACGCGTGACGCTGGGTTGGAGGACAGCAACACACGACCTGACATGTACGACCAGCGCTGTTATATGGCGGATTGGTTCCAATCCTCTCCAAGGTAATCAACGCATGCGTTACGATCACGGCCATCCCTTCCTTGCCATCCCCGGTCCGTCTGTTATTCCTGATGACGTGTTGCGTGCGATGCATCGTCCTGCGGTGAACATCTACGAAGGTCCGCTGATTGATCTCACGCACTCACTTTACCCTGACCTGAAGCGAATTGTTGGCACCGAGGGGGAGGCATTCATCTATATCTCCAACGGCCACGGCGCATGGGAGGCGGCCCTCGCCAATGTTTTCTCTGGCGGTGAGTCCGTGCTGGTGTTGGAGTCCGGCATGTTCGCACTGGGGTGGGGTGAGATTGCCAGCCGGATGGGCCTGGACGTTGAGATCCTGAACGCGCCAAAGCGCTGCGGCGTAGATCCAAATGCGGTCGAAGCCCGCCTGCGCGGCGATACAGGCCACTCGATTAAAGCTGTGCTCGTTGTCCAGATCGACACATCGTCCGGCGTCTGGAATGATATCGCGGCCATTCGTCAGGCCATGGATGGGGCTGGGCACCCCGCTCTGCTCATGGTTGACTGCATCGCTGCCACAGGCTGCGTGCCCTGCGAGATGGATGCCTGGAATGTCGATGTCGTGGTCTCGGCCTGCCAAAAAGGTTTGATGACGCCACCTGGCCTTGGACTTGTGTTTGCAAACCAAAAGGCCATGGCGGCACACCGTGAGAATGGCTGCCGCAGCTCCTATTGGGATTGGACTCCACGCGCCAATCCGGAAAGGTACTATCAATTGTTCGCTGGCACGGCGCCCGTCCAACACTTGTTCGGCTTGCGCCAGGCGCTCGACATGATCTTTGCAGAGGGTTCAGACGCGGTCTACCAACGCCATCGGGCGATTGCGCGCGGCGTCCGTGCGGCCGTAGAGCATTGGGGCAGGGGTGGGCCCATCGAACTAAATGTCATCGATCCGATTGCCCGCTCAGATTCGGTGACAACGATCTTGACGGGCGAAATTGATGCGGACGCGATGCGAGCCATCTGTGAAATCGACTTTGAAGTTACGCTCGGCATTGGTCTCGGGCAGACCGTCAACGCATTTCGCATAGGCCATATGGGCCATATTAACCCTCCAATGTTGCTTGGCACTCTAGGGAGTATCGAAATGGCATTGACCCGCATGAACGCACCGTTTTCAGCCGGGGGTGTGGAGGCAGCCGCAGTCTGTATGGCTGAGACCATAAACAACCAGGACTGATCGCGTAAATCCTACGGCCATGCGAGAACACAAAACAAATCCCCACTACTCAGGACCGGTCACCGATAACTTCGACGGTCGGTGTTTCTTTCTGCCGTCTCACAACACGCGGAAGTCGGCCGACGACTTTAAGAAGTGGCGCAAGGAGCGCACGCCGGCCAAATGGCCGAATTGGGTCGAACTCGAAAGCCACCAGCCACCTCCTGAAAGGGTTGCGGGCGATGATCTATCGGTCACCTTCATCGGTCATGCGACGGTGCTGATCCAAACCGCAGGGCGCAACATCCTGACCGATCCGTTCTTTTCCAAGCGTGCCAGTCCAACCCAGCTTGCCGGACCCAAACGGGTGCATGCACCTGGGATCGCATTGAAGGATCTGCCGCCGATCGACCTCGTTCTGGTGTCGCACAACCACTATGACCACATGGACCTGCGCGCGCTCGGCAAATTGCATGACGCCCACACGCCGCACGTCATAACGCCGCTTGGCAACGGATCGATAATCCGCCGCACCAGACGGCCGGTGAACATCACCGAGGCTGATTGGGGCGACACGATTGAGGTCGGCGACGGCGTGCGCATCACGGTGACCCCGGCGCTGCACTGGTCGCAACGCTCATTGTGGGATCGCAACATGTGCCTGTGGGGCGCGTTCATGATCGAGGCCCCGGGCGGACCGGTCTACTTCGCCGCCGACACCGGCTATGGGTCGGGTGACACGTTTCGCACAATCCGCAGCACGTTCGGACCTCCGCGGCTGGCGCTCATTCCGATTGGCGCCTACGAGCCGCGCTGGTTCATGGCGCCGCAGCACATGAACCCGGACGAGGCCGTGCGCGCCCACAAGGACTTGGAGGCGCGCCACTCCTGCGGCATTCACCACGGAACGGTGCAACTGACCGATGAAGCCCGCGATCAGCCTGTGATCGATTTGGCCAAGGCATTGGATGCACACGATGTCGCGCAGAACCGGTTTCGCGCCCTCGCCCCCGGCGAGAGTTGGAACGTCCCCTGAACTCAGCCCCAATCTGACCTTCCCTTCACATGAGGGATCTTCGTGGAGGCTGATTAGTCATCTACGCGCCTTTCTCGTATTGGCGAATAGCGCTACTTCGCTGCACGGCACTTTCGGCCCTTAGCGGACAATCACAATTGCAGACCCAGGCAATCCAATATGGACATTCTCTGCAAGTGCGAAGTGTTGCGCAGCCACAAGTCCGCTCTGCGGACGTTTCGACCACGTCTTGAGCGCAACTGGCTCACGCGTCAGTGGCACAATCGGGCAAAACCTTTAGATGCTTCCCAATGCAACGCTCAGCCGCGCACCGAATTTTGCTTCAATGAGGCTGTCGAAGGCAACCCGGCTGGGGCTTCTGTCGGTAGCACCAGGCATGCGCGCGTAGGCCATGTCGCTCCAGTAATTCACGGTACCAAATAGGCTTGCTGCGACCCCTTGGGCAACTTCAGCTTTCAGTGCCCCGCCCAGCCGTCCACGAAAACCGACTTTTGTTTCCTTGTCTGACAGTTGCTGAACAGGGCCCAAATTCATTGCAAAATTTGCGTCCGCATCCGCAACATAGACACCTGCGCCAAAATCCGTAGCGAAGGACAGGCCATTGCCCAGTTTGAACTCAGGCTGCAAAGCAATCAATGTCCCAAAATACCAGCTATCGACATCTGCATTACGGAAAGTGACCCCCAAACTCGTTTTCGTCGTGTCCTCGCGTGCACGAACAAAGAGCTCAAGCGATGATGTCAAATCGACGACTTCTGCGCGCGCAAGCTCGCCCTTCAATGACAAAGAGCCGTCATATACTTCGGTTTTTTGCACCGCGCTGATTGGCGTAATCGCGCTGGCAACATTTCCGGAGCCATCCACATACTGAATGCTGTTATTCGTGCCAATAGCCCCGCCGGGATTGGAAATTTTGCCGTCATCAAAAATGTTCGCACTGAAAGTCGCCTCCAGGCGTGCATTTTGGATACCAAACGGAAGCACACCATCGCCGAGTAAAAATCCGAGATCTATCCCGGCGAAGCCGCCATCTTGAGAAGCGACAGATTTAGGGGAAGCGATAAGACCAGCCGGAATCGCCGGCGGAAAAAATATCCTATCGTAAGCGACAACCTCGGGGGCGTTTTGATGCACGCCCCCGCCGAAAAAGCTGAAGTAGAATCCATCAGCGCCTGTCGGCAGGCTCCCCATCTCGGCAGTTGCCACCGAGGCACCGAACACGTGCCCCAACAAAGCCAACCCTAACGTGGCGAAACCTTTTTTGACGCGCATCTCGCCGCCTCCTTATTGTTATTACCCTTTTGGGTATCATTAGCGGTCACTGAAGCCAATGCGGTTCTGCCCGTCCGTCTTGAATCTCGGGAGTGCGTTGTCTTTTTGCCACAACGGTAAGGTTCACATATAGATGGATGGCGCGCCGGTGTGGTCTGAGAAACACTCACGCTTGTTGTCATCAGTGCAAAACACAAAGGGACGTCCATGGGCTGGGAGTATATTTCCTTTGAAGACGCCGTCGCCAAAGGCGGTCTGCGAATGACCGTTGTGAGCAACGTTCCCAGTCCGTGGGGAGAAGCGGCGAAAGGGATATTTCATATAAAAGGGCTGGACTGGTCTGCCGTCCGTCTCGATCCATCGAACCAGGCACTCGTGGAGTGGTCGCAAAGCGCTAGCGCCCCTTCCGTGGTTTTCGAGAACGAGCCTGGGCGGTCCGGTTGGAAGGACATTCTCTTGCTTGCGGAACGTTTGGCACCAGCACCAAGTCTTCTGCCCGCCGGCAGCGCGGACCGGGCTCTGGCCCTTGAATGGGCGCAGCGATTGTGCGGCGAAGATGGCCTCGGCTGGTCTCGGCGTCTGTGGTTGACCCACCTTGGCTTGAAAGGAGAGGGAGGGTTTGCTGAACCGGTTGCGCAGTATCTGGCGCAGAAATACGGCTACTCAGAACAGGCTGGCAGAGCCGCCAGGGGGGCGGTGATCGAAATATTGAATGGCTTCGCGACGCGATTGTCCGCACAGCAGGCCAAGGGATCGGACTACTTTTTTGAGTGTGGAGTGACTGCGGTGGATGTGTACGCCGCGACCTTTGCCGCTCTCGTGCAGCCTTTGCCGGACGAAGTCTGCCCTATGCGCCCGGCGACACGCGCCGCTTTTTGTGATGTTGATGAGGAAACACGCACGGCCGCGGCGCCTTTGCTCGTGCATCGTGACCTTATGTATGAACGCTGGCTGGAACCTGTTCTGAGATTGTAGCGTTGCGATCATTCACCGATCTGACGTTTGTCTGAAAGTGGTCTTTCAAGCGGGCCGCATGATCCACCGCAAAGTGCCAGAAGCGGAAATCGGTGCAGGTGCGAAACATGGGCCGGGATCGAGTAAATAAAGACCTTATTTCTTGCGGCGCGCAGAGTGAGAAATCAGAAATATTCAACGCTTTAGAAAATTAAATGCTATATTGTTGGCGCTATCATATTTATTTTACCATCAATATGTCGCATTCTATATTTAATTTAAACAATAAATTGCAATTAATATATCTGAATTTATTGCAGTAAATGAACTGTATGTGATCTCTTAAACTGATATCACGATCTCCTATGCTGCATTTTAATTGCTGTGAGGTGTTTCAAGTTTCTCCGCTTTGTCGTGTTGTTGAATAATCAAATAGAGATAGGCAGGTGCACAAATGTCAGGGAAAAGGTCCATTGTCGAAGAATTCATTAGAGAGCAGGTATCCGATCAGCTGATCAATGTGGCTGAGACGTTGGCGTCTTTGAGCTATCCAATTTCAGATCGAAAGAGCCTTGAGAGCCAGTTGGAGAAGCAAGCGGCCGGCGACAAAACGGAAAAAAAGTCGAATGCCAAAGTACATCAAATGATCCTTCAGACTTTCCTTCCCGAAGATTTCGGAATCGACTCAGTCAGAAATGGGTTGGATAAATTTGCTGCGCGTGTCGAGAACAGCAAACGTGCTACCTTTCCATTCCCAACACCTCTTATTCCGACGTTTCCATCACTGCCAACCGAGCCCGTCCTTGGGCCACCCACCGATACTGACTTCGGTCCTGGTGTGTGCGGAAGAGCAGCGGCAGAGCTTTGGCGCCAGCATTTGCAGAGTGGTTTGACTCAAGCGCTCGGACCAAGCCGTGCGCACTACCGATATCTAAAAGATAGAGCGGAGCGTTGTCGCCAAATTCGACATCCTAACTTTAGGGGTGACTGTCGCGGCATGGCGCAATTTGCTTATGCTCGATGCTTCATACTTGAGGGTTCCCCACGCGAATGTATGGACGAGGCGCGACAGGCAATTGAGCGCTGTGAAAGGTTCGGTTTGGGAAGTCCGTTCGGCGATGTGGTTTCTGACGAAGAAACAGCTCCAAACATCATTTAGATCTGAAGAAGCTGGGCATGTCTGTTTTCGATGCCGTTGGACTTCCGCGAAGTGCCATTACCTGACGTTCGGGTGTCTGTTGGAGGGGGAGAGACATGCCCCATTGCAGAGACCCCATAGTTTGCCGGGCTACAGGCGCCCGGCTGGTCTGCGCTATGGGGCGGGCCAGCCTACTGCCGGCTCAGAACCATGCCAGACTCTCACTCTGGAACTGGCCCACCTTAAGGGCCTCGGTCATCTATATTGTTTTTCATATTGAAAATTTCTGACATATATTAGCTCTGAAACTGTACCATCTTAAGGATTTCGGTCGTCTATTCTGTTTTTCATATTGAAAATTACTCAAATATATTATTGACATCTTCCGTTCATCTAAATCAAATCATACAAGACTATGATTTTAACAGGGAATTACTGGTGAGATAGAATGAGAAACGTTGCTAAAAAAATTAAATATATAGCAGCTTCTGGGTTTTTGATGATGATGCCCTTATCATCCAATGCCGCTGTCCTAGATTTCTCAGGCAACATCTGCGACGGCGGACAAGCATGCGTCAATTTTGGCTCAGTTGATCAGTTTCACGGATCTATGACCGGAGTGCAGGTTGTTTACAACGGCTCGGCCACTTCATTTGATTCAACCAACGAAGAGTTCCAGTATTTTTCAAGTACGTTTGGCGGTGGGATGACAGACGTCATCATTACGAATGCGAGCGTTTCGGAAATCAGCTTCCTGGCAGATCCAGGATTCGAAGTTTCACTCGGTGGTTTGGACCTTGGCACATTTGGCAGTGTGCCGGCTCCGGGAGGCATTACGGTAAGTGTTATTGATCTCTTCAACGATGCAGTTTTGTTCTCGTCAGGCAACATCCCAGTCGCGGGCGGTGGCCCTCAAAATGTGGCGTTTAGCACCGGATCAACAACTGGTTTGCTGCTGAGATTTGCTGGCAATCTCCCCAACATTGGAATTGACAACATCAACTATGATGCACAGCTCATAAATGATCCGTCACCTTCGCCTGTTCCGCTTCCGGCGGCGCTGCCCCTCTTAGCAGGTGGCTTGGGATTTTTGGGTTTGGCAGGCTGGCGCAGGAAGCGCAAGGCTGCGGCGGCCTAACCCTCCCCAAGCAATGCCAATTCGAAAACGGTCCTTCGGGGCCGTTTTTTGTTGCCCTCTCGGCCAAGGGCTGAGCCCCTGACGTTCAGGCGGTGAACGACCGCTTCGCGGGTTAGGCGGATCTTGTTGCGCGGGCCGTAAACACCCCTGCGACGAACAAACAACCCGCCCCGATGCGGTTCAGAAAACGCATAGCACCAGGTTTTTGGAACTGCGCTCTCATGCCGTTCGCAAAGAAGAGCCAGAAAAGGCTGTTCAAGGTTGCAACCGCCAAGAACGTCACAATGAGGATTGCGAACTGTTGGAAAATCGGAGCTGCAGGATTGACAAACTGCGGCACGAACGCGGCGTAGAATGCAGGGCCCTTGGGGTTCAAAACGCTTATGAGGAAGGACTGCCAGAAGAGCGCAGCCAGCGGCTTGGCTACCGATACCCTATCCAGTGGCATGGTCTCAACCGGAGCTGTCCAGAGCGTATAAGCCAGCCACATCAGGTAGACCGCTCCTGCGAGCTTCAGAAGCGTGAAGAGAAAAGCAGATGTCGCCAGAACCGCCCCCGCCCCCAAAAGGGAGAGGGACATTGCAATGAACGCACCTAAGACGACGCCCGGAATTGTTGCCAGTCCTGACCGCTTGCCGTCACGGATTGCATAGTTGACGGTCAGCACGATGTTTGGGCCGGGGATGAGAACAACAATCGCACTTGCAACCGTGAAGGCCAGCCAAGTCTCGTACGTCATCTGCACCTGCACCTGTACCAGTGATGGAGAGGTGGGCGTCCGATCGGTGCCAGCACCGGACGCCCTCTCAATCCAACGAAATCAGGACACCAAACTAATCGGCGAGCCGTATTGTCATACCACCCACATCCAGGGACAGTTCGAGACCATCTTGTAATCCGTAAAGCACAAGGTGAACGCCCCGATCATTTCTGAACTGCTGATAATTCTTGCCTGCACCAATTGAAGCAGACGCGCCGATGCTGGTGTAAGTGCCTTCCACATCGCTGAGGCTGGACAAATTCGTAATGCGCCCGGTCATCTCCGCTCTCGTTACGCCAACGATGGCTCCGAACCGCAGGCCGCTGATTGTGATCGGGTAATTGCGCCGATGGTAGCGCACATAACCTTCGCCGCTGGTGCCCCCAATCACCAGTCCACCTTGGACAAGATTGACCTTCATCTTGGCTGTGGGATGTGCATCCGCCGGCTCTATGTTGCCTGCTAACATCGCCACGCCCGCAAGCGCACATACAGCTCCGACAAAGTTGATAACTTTGAACATCTGCGAACTCCTTTTCAGCTCTCATTTGTGAGTAGGTTAGACCAAAACTCAGGCTGGCACTAAGCACGAATGGATGTATTGGTTGATCTTTGGTGCGAAGCCGCAGCCGAATGAAGGTGCTGTCTCTTCGGTAGAGGCATTTGTGGCGCTCAAGCAGTTACAGAGCTTTTTGGCACCACCAACGATCAACATTCGCTCAAGTCACCTTAGCCCTCAAAGCAGAAATTCCGCAAGGACAAGCCGTTCGACACTATAGGATTTCTTGCAGTCCAAGACATTCAGGCTGCCGATCAATCCGATACCCTTTGGCTGTCACAAAGGGCAGCTCTTTGGAGATGCCCGTCTGCTGCAAACCGAGCTAGAAATAGAATTGCGTTCACGTTGAACAGCGGCATATCAAATCGGCTGCAGTGGATTGGTCAAGCTGGGCTTTGCCGATGCTACGGATGGGGGAGCAATACCGAAGGATCGTCCAGAACCACGGGATCGACGATGGGTGGCTCTCCGCGAAAGAGGCGAAAGCAGCTCTGGACGTCTTTCACGACAGCCTTGCGATTTCGATGCGCAAAGCTGTGCTCCGTCAGTTACACCCTTCGAAACCTGAGTTCTTTCAGTGAACGCGCGCTAAGTCCGGTTTGCCTTGGAGCGACGTTCTCTGAACGTCCGGCCGATCTGGTACATCAACGCATCACAGAGCAGCAGGAAGATGAACAGCAGCACCATCGTGGCCAGCCCGGTTGTCATATGATCGGCTCCAAGTTCACTCATTTAAACAGCTACTCCTTCAGATAGACATCGCCGCTCATGGCGCCAACCCCCTCGGGCACGGGCACCTCTGTGGCGGAATAATCGGTGTTGAGGACCAAGTGAGGTCCGGCAAACAGCTCCAAACGGCTCACAATGATGGCCGTGTAGGCGGATTTGTCGGCGATCGGGGCATCGGCATCCACATAAAGGTGGCCGGACGGCAGGTAGATCGTGCCTTCAAGCTTGCGCGCGCCGTCGCTCAGGATAGCGTGGGGGCGCATTTTCTTGTGATTGCGTTCCTCAAAGAACAGAATGCCGGCCATGTCGCCGTCTTTGGGGGCGCTCAAGTTGATGCTGGTGTGAGGGCCGAAGTAGATGTTTGAGTCCTTGCCGGTGAAAAAGAAGCCCACGTACTCGCCTTCGATCGTGGCTTCCTCGGTTACGTAAAGCGGGCCGTCCTTGATGATGTAATCGCCTGAGGTCAGGTTGGCGGTTATGCCGGATCCGATGAACAGGCCGCCGCAGTAAACGCCCGGCTCCAAGGTCACCACGGAGCGATCATAGTCGCTGGTATCGACGGGCTTGTCGCCCTTCTTTTTGCGCTTATCGTTTTTCTTCTTGGTCTCGTCCTTGGTCTCGTCTTTGATGTCTTTCTCGACATCCTTCTCGTCGACCTTCAGCCGCTTATCAAAGCCGATCTGAAAATCTTCAAAGTCGCAGCTTCCATAAACCGGCTCGGGGCGGTTTTGCAGCGGGTCCTTGAAGGACGGGCAATCGGTTACAGGTGCGGGGTTGAAGTTGTCCACATCGCCCTTCACGCCGCCGGAAGTGCAAATCAGGCCGGCTTCCAGAAGTGCGCCTGAGTTGGATTCAATGGCGTCCTTCTTCGTGGCGTTCGAGTAGACCGCGCAGCCTTCGCCGGTGAGGCGGGCGTTTTGGTTGAGTGTCAGGCCAGGTTCCTTGCCGTCCTTCTCATGGGAAAGGCCCAGCACGCACAAGGGCACGCCGGCGCTGTGCACCGCCGCCACGGCCTTGGCGGACACCGAGCCGTTCTTGCTCCAATCCATGAAGAAGGTGGTGGCCTCAGCCTTCACTTCAATGGTGAGGGTTTGTTTGTCGTCGCCCACGTTGAGGGTGAAGCTGTACTTGGCCCCCTTGGCGCCCAGGTTGGCCTGAAGCGCCTGGTTCGCGATGGCCTTCAGTTGTGCAGTGGTGGTGTTGGCGACCTGCATTTCCCGGGCCGCCAGGATGGTTGCGGCATCGGCGGCGGATTGCACCCTGTCTCTCTGCAGCACCAGGGACGCGTAGTCGACCGCCATACCGCTGGCGGCGATCAGGACTGACGCAAAGACGCCGATTGTCATGGCAACGGAGCCGTGGGCATCGGCAATGAAGCGTTTTGGATTTCGACGCGCTATCTCAGGGCCCTTGGGGCGGGCTCTTCTTCTCGTTAGCATCTCAGCACCATTCGACTTGGCGGTCTCCGCCTCTGTCGACGCACCTTCCCCAAGACGTCGTAACTCACCCGGTATATGCAAATTGGCATAGAGTTGTGAATTAACGACTCGGCGAATGCTGACAGTTTTAATAAAGCTTTAACGACCGGGGTTTCGTGCCTGTTACGGTTGGCGTTGCCCTTCGGAATGGCTAGGATTGGGGGTAAACGCGCGAGGGGTGCAGTGTCAGGAGAGAAGGGTATGCTCAAACAGTCTTATGTTCATGGTGCAAGTTCTGTGGGGCTGATCGGGGAGACGATCGGGCAGAATTTCGATGCAAGCGTTGCGCGCTGGCCGGATCGCGAGGCGCTTATCGTGCGCCATCAGAACATTCGTTGGACCTATCAGGACCTGAAAGCCGAGGTGGATGCGTTTGCCGCCGGTCTTCTGGCGCTGGGGTTGGAGCCGGGCGATCGGATCGGCATCTGGTCTCCCAATAACAGCGAATGGGTGATCACACAGTTTGCCACGGCGAAGGCAGGGCTGGTGCTGGTCAACATCAATCCGGCCTACAGGATTGCCGAGCTGGACTATGCCCTTAACAAAGTGTCGGCCAAAGCTCTGGTGATGACGGCGGCGTTCAAGTCGTCGGACTATGTGGCGATGATCAGAGAGCTGGCGCCAGAGGTCGATAGCGCCGAACCCGGGGCGCTAAAGGCGGAGCGTCTTCCGCATTTGACCACGCTGATCCAGATCGGCGGGGAGGCGGCGCCCGGCATGTATGCGTTTTCCGATGTGGCCGGTTTTGCCAACGATGCGGCACGGGCCCGGCTGGAGGAGCTGGCGGGCACGCTGCAGTTCGATGATCCCATCAACATTCAGTTCACCAGCGGCACCACCGGGTTCCCCAAGGGTGCAACGCTGACCCACTTCAACATTCTCAACAATGGCTTCTTTGTGGGTGAGGCCATGAAGTTGAGCGAGGAGGACCGGCTGTGTATCCCGGTGCCGCTCTATCATTGCTTCGGCATGGTGCTGGGCAATCTGGCGTGCACCACCCATGGCTCGGCGATGGTTTATCCACAGGAGGCGTTTGAACCGTTGAGCGTGTTGGAGACGGTGGAGGCCGAACGCTGCACGGCCCTGCATGGGGTGCCCACAATGTTCATTGCCGAGCTGGATCACCCCGAATTTGCAAAGTTCGATCTCTCGCGCCTGCGCACAGGCATCATGGCCGGCTCGCCGTGCCCGATCGAAATCATGAAGCGGGTGATCGCGGAGATGAACATGAGCGAGGTGACCATTGCCTATGGAATGACGGAAACCAGCCCTGTGAGCTTCCAGAGCAGTACCGATGACCCGGTGGAGCGCCGGGTCTCCACGGTGGGTCGCATTCACCCACATGTGGAGGTGAAGGTGGTGGACGAGGCCGGGGCCATTGTGGCGCCGGGTGTGGCGGGCGAACTTTTGACCCGTGGCTATTCGGTGATGCAGGGCTATTGGGGCGATGAGGAGCGTACCGACGAGGCCATCGATGCGGCGGGCTGGATGCACACCGGCGACATGGCGACCATCGATGAGGAGGGCTATTGCAACATCGTGGGGCGCATCAAGGACATGGTGATCCGGGGCGGGGAGAATGTCTATCCGCGCGAGATCGAGGAGTATCTGTACCGGCATCCGGCAGTGCAGGATGTGCAGGTGTTCGGGGTTCCCGATGCCAAATATGGTGAGGAGCTGTGCGCCTGGATTGTGTTGTCGGAGGGACAGGAGGCGGGCGAAGAGGAGATCCGCGCGTTCTGCCAGGGCCAGATCGCGCACTACAAGATCCCCCGCTATGTGCGGTTTGTGCGGGAGTATCCCATGACGGTGACCGGCAAGGTGCAGAAGTTTGTGATGCGCGAGCAGATGGTGGAGGAGCTGCGGCTGGATGAGATGAAGACGGCGTGAGGCAAGGGCCGGATGTGAGGACGGCGGCAGGAAACAGCAGTTGGGGCGTGGCGCGAGATGATGATCACGCCGCAGAACTCGTGTTTCAGGCCCGCAAGAGTTGTCCCCATCTCACAGAGTAAAAACTTAGGCGTAAACCGAAAGGCGTCTATGTGCAGCCACAAGATTACTGTATAAGCTTCACAAAAATGACATGGGCAGGACAATAAGGGAGCGGCCGCGTGGAGGATTTGGGACCCACGGTCAGCAGTTTTTCTCTTGCAAAACAGGGGTTTGCCGGCGCGAAGGCCGAACACTGGAACCTCTCTGCAAAACAGCTTTATGACCAAGCATTGGCTCGCGGCGAAGGCATCGCCACGGACAAAGGCGCATTTGCCGTAACCACCGGTCTGCACACCGGCCGCTCCGCACAGGACAAATTCATTGTCCGCGACAGCGAAACCGAGAAAACCGTGTGGTGGGACAACAACAAGTCAATGACGGCAGACCATTTTGCTGCCCTCAAAGACGACATGACGGCCCATCTTCAGGGGATGGAACTGTTTGTCCATGATCTGCATGGCGGGGCCGACCCGAACTATCAGATCAAGGTGCGTGTCATCACCGAATTTGCCTGGCACGGCCTCTTCATCCGCCACTTGCTGCGCCGGCCTGAGCGCGGTGAGCTGAGCGACTTTACGCCCGATCTCACGATCATCAACCTTCCCAGCTTCAAAGCAGACCCTGAGCGCCATGGTTCGCGCACGGAAACCGTCATTGCCGGTTGCTTGTCTGAAGGTTTAGTGCTGATCGGTAACACCGAATATGCGGGCGAAACCAAGAAGTCCGTGTTCGGCGCACTGAACTATTTCCTGCCGGCCAAGAACGTCATGCCCATGCACTGTTCGGCCAATGTGGGCCCGGACGGGGATGCGGCGCTGTTCTTCGGTTTGTCCGGCACGGGGAAGACTACGCTGTCGTCCGACGCCAGCCGCACGCTTATCGGCGATGATGAACATGGCTGGTCGGAGGATGGGATCTTCAATTTTGAAGGTGGCTGTTATGCCAAAACCATTCGCTTGTCGGCGGAAGCGGAGCCGGAAATCTACGCCACCACCCAGCGCTGGGGCTCGGTTCTGGAGAATGTGGTGGTGGACCCGCAAACCGGCGTGCCGGATTTTGACGATGGCTCGCTGACCGAAAACGGCCGGGTGGCCTACCCCATGGACTATATCCCCAACGCCAGCGAAACCGGCGTGGGGCCCCATCCGAAGAATGTGATCATGTTGACGGCGGACGCCTTCGGCATATTGCCGCCCATTGCCCGGCTGAGCCCGGCCCAGGCCATGTACCACTTCCTGTCGGGCTACACGGCGAAGGTGGCCGGCACGGAGAAAGGTGTTGCCGGCACCCAGGCGACATTCTCAACCTGCTTCGGGGCGCCCTTCATGCCGCGTCATCCGAGCGTCTATGGCAACCTGTTGCGCGATCTGATTGCCCGCCACGGGGCGTCATGCTGGTTGGTGAACACCGGCTGGACCGGCGGGGCCTACGGGGTCGGCGAACGCATGCCGATCGCCGCCACCCGTACGCTGCTGAACGCCGCGCTGTCGGGTGCGCTGGATGGGGTGGAGATGCGCAAGGATCCGTTCTTCGGCTTTGAGGTGCCCTTGGCCGTGGAGGGCGTCGATGCGGCCCTTTTGGAGCCGCGCAGCACCTGGGCCAACGGCGACGCCTATGACGCTCAGGCGGCCAAACTGGTGGGGATGTTCCAGGAGAACTTCCAGAAGTTTGAGGCCTATGTGGATCCGGACGTGAACGCGACCGCCCCCTCGGCGGCTTAAACTCTTAAAGGGGAAATCCCATGAAGATCTGTATCTATGGCGCCGGTGCGATCGGCGGCTATATGGGCTTGATGCTGCAGGAAGGCGGCGCGGAGGTGTCGTTGATCGCCCGCGGCGCCCACCTGGCGGCGATTAAGGAAAAGGGCCTGACGGTCAACTTCAAGGAAGAGACCAAAACCGCCCAGATGCGGGCCACGGACGACCCGCGCGAGCTGGGGCCGCAGGATTATGTGATTGTGGCGCTGAAGTCGCACCAGGCCTGGGAAGTGGCCGAGCAGATGGTGCCTCTGTTTGACGACAACACGGCCGTGGTTACGGCCCAGAACGGCGTGCCCTGGTGGTATTTCTACGGCTTTGAGGGGCAGTACCAGAACCTGCGTATTGAAAGCGTGGACCCGGGCGACCGGCAGTGGCAGACCATCGGCCCGGAGCGGGTCATCGGAGCCACGGTTTATCCGGCTGCGGAGATTACCGAGCCCGGCGTGATCAAACATATCTATGGCGACCGGTTCGGCATTGGCGAGCCGGACCGCTCAGAGACCGAACGCACCCAAAAGCTGGCCGATGTGATGACGGCGGGCGGCCTTAGCCCGCGCATCTATCCTGAGATCCGCAACGACATCTGGCTGAAGCTGTGGGGCAATTTGTGCTTCAATCCGATCTCCACCCTGACCCGGGCCACCCTTGATGTGGTGGCCACCGATCCCGGCACCCGGGCGTTGGCGCGGGCCATGATGATGGAGGCGGAAACCATCGGCCGGCGCATTGGCGTGCACTTCCGGGTGGATGTGGAACGGCGGATCAACGGCGCGGCCGGTGTCGGCGCCCACCGCACGTCCATGCTGCAGGACTTTGAGAAGGGCCGGGCCCTTGAAGTGGACGCGCTGCTCACCGCGGTTCAGGAGATGGGCCGCCTGGTGGATGTGGCGACACCCCATATGGACGCGGTTCTGGCGCTGGTTCAGCAATTGGGCCGGGTGCACGATGTCTATCCGGTCTACCCGGAAGCGGACCCGGCCGAAGATCCCGAAGAGGCGGCGGTGGATTAGGCGGGGGCGGCGTTCTTCCGCCTTCTACGCCAACCAACCAGACCCATCAGTCCCAATCCGCCGGCCAAGAGCGGCAGAGCTGCGGGCACGGGGACGGCTGAAACTGTGGGGTTTCCATCAAACTGAACCTCGCTCAAGAACACCCATGATCCAGAATCGAACAAATGGAAGATCTGTGCATCAAGCGATGATGCAACCAAGCCGCCCAGGTTCACAGTGACGGAGAAAGGGGAACCGTCTGGCGTGCCGACCACATTTTGGGTCACGCCACCGATTTCAACTGATGCGGGCGGAAAAACGCCGCCAAATCCGTTGGCATCGTCGAAATAGAAGGTTGCGGTGTCAAAGCTATAGCTCTGCGCAAAGTTGAACGTAATCTGTGGGTCCAGGATAGCGTTGCTGAACCAGCCCACATAGAGGGCCGGTTGGGACTGCCAGATGGCGGTCGCAATCACACCATCGGTGAGATCGCCCGTGCCGCCGGTCAACGGGGCGCCTGGAGTGGTCGTGCTGCCGGTGCCATTGTAGGTATCGTCGAAGTAGGTGAACGTTCCGGTTGTTCCGTTCAGCATGTCGTAGCTGGTCACCGTGATCGGGGCTGCGTGGGAGTAACCTGCTCCGGCAATTAACATGCACAGGCCAAGTCCCAAGAGTTTCGATCCAAAAATAGTTGCTGCGGCAGTCTTATTTAACATGTTGGCCCTCCCAGCCCGTACGTCCCCGTATCTCAGATCTTAAATGGTCGTTGAAAGTAAATCAGCCAGACCATTCAGTCACTTACGCGTTATGGCAACATCCAATCCAATATGCAACGGAAAATGCTGAAGCTGAACATGGGCTAAGCTCAATTGATCGAAAGGATACCGCTTTGTAAGCTTTGTACGCGCTCCTGCCGCCTTGCGAGAACAGGCCCTGACGGCGATCAGATCTTCCGCAGCACCGCACTGAGGCTTTGCCGTTCGCTTGCGGAGACCGGCGACAGGATCTCGTCGATGACCCCCGACAAAATCTCTTTTATCTCGCCAACAAACGCGCGTCCTTTCTCCGTCAAGTGAAGCACGCTGACCCGGCCATCATCCGGGCAGCGGTGGCGCTCAACCATTCCTTTGCCCTCCAGCGACTTGATCGCCCGGGTCATCTGCGATTTGTCGCGTCCCATCTGCGCGACCAACGCATGCATGGAAACCGGTTCGATGTCCGACAGAGTCAGCAAGATCATGCCTCCGAACGGACCGATACGCTCAACATCTATGCTCAGCGCCTTGTCATGCAGATTGGCGGAAATCCGCCGCATGAACCGGTCGACAAGGTAGGCAATTTCGTGAGGATCCGGCATGGCGCGGTAAAGTTAGTTGACTATGTCCACAAATTCATATAGTTGATATAGTCAACTTATCATGCCCCAGCGCGGTACGCCAAGACCAAAGGGCGCCGAGTAAAACCGCCCGATGCGTTACCGGAGAAGCTGATGTCCCCGATGCAAGCGAATGCCTTAAAGATTGCTGCCGCGTTGTGGGTCGTGTGGGGCCTGGTTCATATGTTTGCTGGAGGCGTCGTTTTGTTGAGTGACGCCAGTGCCGGCTTTCAGGCGATCGCGGATGGTGTGGCGTCCGCCACACTACAGCACGACTATGAGCCGGCGGTTGGCGGCATTCTCAATCAGCACGGTTGGAACCTTGGCTGGTTTGGTCTGGTCACCACAATTGGTGCCGTCTTCATCTGGTTGAAAAACCTGACCGCCATCTGGGTGACGGCGCTGATCGGCGGACTGGCAGACCTCGGCTATCTGCTGTTTGTTGATCTGCCGGGCTATGTCAATTTCTTCCCCGGCACGGTGATGACCATCGTCTCCGGCTCCGCGATCTTACTCAGCCTCTGGGTCTGGTCGCAGCAGCGCAAAACCGCTTAAGCCCGCGCCCGTCACTGCCTCTGGAGCTCAACGCCTTAGCTCATCATCTCCACCACTTTCCGGGCAAAACCAAGGGTTGGGCCTTCCCAGTGCGGCGACAGGCGCCCGCCATCGTAGCCCGAGCAGCGCCGGCCCTGCTGCATGCCTCTCAGAATCGAAATGTCCTCTTTGTTCAGATCATCCCACATCTGAATGACCTCTTCGCGCTCGGCGGCATACTTCTCTCCCGTCGCCGCATCGTCGCCGATCAGGAAGACGTGAAGTTCTTCGCGGCAGCGGTCGGGTGCTTCCGGGTAGGCCACCAGCACGGTGAACTGGTCCGGGAAGATTTCCACCGCAAAGTGCGGCATGGTCAAGAACCATTGCCCGCGCATGCTGTCTTCCTCGCTGAGGCCCGGATAGTGGGGCAGGCCTTGCCCACGTCCCTGCTCCATTTTCGGAAAACGGTATCCGTTGATGAACGTGTTGCCGCGCCACTCGCCGGACCAGCGCACGTCCATGGGCGCGAATTTGAGCAAGCGCGGATGCAAGGCGAAGACGTGATAGCCCTCCATGTAATTTTCGTAGACGAGCTTCCAATTGCTCTCCACTTCGAAGTCCAGCTTGCCCGCCCATCGGATGGCGGACAGGTCATAGCCTGCAAGCTGCTCCAGCACCGGGGCCATCCAAACCTCCAGGGGATCAGCGGTCCCGGAGATGTTGACGAAGAGGCATCCGAAGAACTCTTCCACCCGGACCGGGATGAGATCCAGCTTCTCGCCGCCGCCGTCTTTAAAGGTGTCGGCCTGGTTTGGCCCTTGGAAATGGGGCCGGGCCCGCAATTTACCGTCCAGCCCATAGGACCACATATGGTAAGGGCAGGTGAGGGTGGCCCTTTTGCACGGTTCGGAGATGAGCTGCATGCCCCGGTGGCGGCAGACGTTTTGGAAGCCTCGGATCACCCCATCTTGCCCGTGCACAAGGAAGATCGGCACGCCGCCAATGACCAGCGGTTTGGTGGCGCCCGGCTCGGAAATCTCAGCGCGCGCGCCGGCAAAAACCCAGGAGCGGCGGAAGATGAGCTCCTGCTCCATGTCAAACCAGTCTTCTGACCAGTAGGCGGCGTTGGGCAGGCCGCTGGCCTCTTCAATGGGCCGGAACAGTTGCTCATAACCCTGCTGGCCCAGGATGCGCTGCATCCGGTTCTTTGGGGTGTCTGTCGGGATCGCGCCGTCCATACTTGCCATCCAACTGTTGAGTGCTCTGAGCCGATCATATGCGCGTGGGAAAAATTTACACTTGAAAATTCCTCACCGTGATGGCCTTAAGCGGCGGTGCGTGGGGAGGTGAATCTTATTGTCATCTGCCTGACGCGCGAATCCTTATAACCCTCGTCCAAACTCTTGCTTTTTTGGAGGCCCCATATGGCCGAGATTGCCCCTTTTTCCAGCCCAGGTCAGTTTTACAAGGGCAACCTGCACACCCATTCCAACCTGTCGGACGGCGTCCTGCCGCTGGAGCAGGTGGTCAATGCCTACCGGGACCGGGGCTATGATTTTCTGCAGATGTCGGAACACTTTGTGCAGACTTTCGATTATCCCATCGCCGACACGCGGCCGTTCCGGGGCAACGCCTTCACCACCATCCTGGGCGCGGAGTTGCATGCGCCGGAAACCTCCACCGGCGAGCTTTGGCATATTCTGGCGGCCGGACTGCCGCTCGACTTTGAGCCGCCGGAAGAAACTGAGAGCGGCCCGGCGCTCGCGCGGCGCGCGGCCGAGGCGGGGGCGTTCATTGCCATCGCCCACCCCTCCTGGTCTCAGCTTACATTGGAAGATGGCAACGCCCTAGATTTCGCCGACGCGGTGGAGATCTACAATCACGGCTGTTTCACCGGCAACGACCGCGGCGATGGCTGGTATCTGATGGATCAGATGCTGCGCCAGGGCCACCGGATGACAGCGATCGCCACGGATGATGCGCACTTTGGCTGCGACGATGCGTTTGGCGGCTGGGTGCATGTGAAGTCGGAGAGCCTGGAGCCG
>JANQOW010000167.1 GCA_028285595.1 Hyphomicrobiales bacterium | reverse complement strand
GGCCGACCACAAGCGGCCCGCAACGACGCTCAGCGGGCGCGAAAACCCGGCCTTCGGTGGGCCAAATCAGTCCATCTCCTGCGTTGCGAAGCTCGTCCGCTGCACCACATCGCACTGCGCTTCGCGCCTTGGATATGGACTGATTTGACTCCATCAAGCGTTTCCATATGACAAAGAACTGCTCTAGATTTCAAGGTTGAGGCGCGGCTTCCAGAACGGACGGAACAGCTCGATCTTGGGGCACCGGTCCATGACAACCTTCATGCCGGCTTCTTCGGCAATGTCGGCGGCATCCTGGTGTTTCACACCGATCTGGCCCCACAGCACCTTGGCCCCGATCTTCACCGCCTCGCGCGCCACGTCGGGCAAGTCTTCAGCCCGGCGGAACACCTGGACCATATCCACGGGCCGGTCGATCGCCTCAAGCGAGGGGTAGACTTTGATCCCTCTGATCTCCTCCAGGCCCGGACGTGGGTTCACCGGGATCATGTCGTAGCCGGTTTCATGCAGCACGCGCAGAACGCCGTAGGAGAACTTGGTCTTGTCCGGGCTGGCGCCCACCATGGCGATGGTTTTCACCGATTTGAGGATGCCTTGCAGATAGTCGTCGGTGTAGGGCTCATCGTGGTTCATGGGGTGTCCTTCAGCGGTGTGGCGATGTCCGCCTTCAATTCATGAGGTTTGAGGGGGTCTAGGAACGGATTGCGGTAGAGACTGTCGTGGCTCTCCACCCCGACCTCCAAGGTGCAGTCGCTGGTGGGCCGCGCCACGCACAAGATGACGTAACCATCGTTGATCTGGCGGTTGTTGAGGGCCACTTGCGCGCGCTGGTCCACCGTGCCGGCGGTGAGTTTGGCCGCGCAGGTGATACAGCCGCCATACCGGCAGCCGAAGGGCAGGTCCACGCCCTGTTCGCGCAAACTGTCGAGCAGCGCGCGGTGTGAGGGCACCTCGTAGGTTGCCCCGTCCCGGTTGGCCAGCGTGACGGTATAGGTCTTTAAAGCCATATGTCGCTCGTGCAGTCGCCGCCCGGATAGCGCGTCTCGTGGCAGCGCGAGGGACCGTTGGGTTCTTTGCCGAAATCGACCACGAAGTCGGGATCGATCTCCATACCGCCGTTCTCCGTGTCGCAATTGACCATCAGCATGCAGCCGCCATTGGTGCGGATTTCCGGATAGAACTGATTGTCCCAGGTGGAGAAGAGCGAGGTGGTCACATAGAGCCGCTTGCCGTCCAGCGACAGTTGGATCATCTGCGGCCCGCCGGTCACCTTCACCCCGTTGACCTCAGGCGCCTTGCCCAAAAGCCCGCCCATCCACACCTGGCCGGTGAGCTTGGGCGCGTGGGGGTCTGAGATGTCATACTGGCGGATGTCCCCGTGCAGCCAGTTGCACAGGTACAAGAAGCGGTCATCCATGGAGAGCAGGATGACCGAGATCACGCCGGGGATGGGGATCGGCCACTCCGGATGGGGCTCGTTCTCCACATCGATGATTTTCTCCCACTGCCAGTCGCCGGCATCATCCTTCCACCAGTGGATGATGTTGGCGCTGAGCGCCGCGCCGCAGAACCCATGACTAGAGGCCGGATCATGGTGGAAGCGCACTTCCAGAGGGATCAGCCCGTCCTCGCCCAGATAGAAGGTCTGAGTGGGCTCTTTCTTCTCAAAGTCCCAAAGGTGAATGCGCCGGCCATATTTCAGATGCCCCACCTCTTCCAGATCGAAGCCCGGCATGAACGTGTTGGGCGCGGCCCATTCGGATGTGGCCATCACATTGTGGCGCGGCTGGTACCAGAAGTCATAGGAGAACGGGATGTCGCCCATGGACGTCTCCCAGCGTCCCACGATCTCGAAATCCTTGTTCAGATGCAGATAGCCGCCGGGCGCGTTGCCCTGGGCGTCCCCCAGCATGGAGATGATGATGTCCGAGCCCAGGCAATGGACCGTGTGGGGCGCTGAGAGGTTGGTCTTGGCTTTAATCTCCGCCCCGTCGATCACCTTGTGCAGGGTGGGATTGCGCGGGTCGGTGCCGCAATCGACGATGTGCAGGTTGGTGGAGCGCACGCCTGGGACAATAAGATATTTGCGCTCCATGCTGGAATCATCGTGGCAGGACGAACAGGCGTTCCAACCCATATGGTGCAGCTCATCGCCAATGCCGGGCATCTCCAGCCGCGAGATCACTTCAGAGTAGGTGGGGCTGTCCGGGTCCGCATCGATGGTCACCAGATAGTCCGGTTTCTGGATCCCGGTGCCGGTGTAGATCGCAATGGTGTAGAGGATCTTCTCAGCAGGCGCCCGCATGGCCTCTGCCGGGGAGGCATAGCCGGGGCCGCAACAGTCTTTTCCGTTTGTGCTCATAGGATTTAAGCTTCCTCCACGAAGAGTGCCTGAACCGTGTCCGTCAGGGCTTTGGCCATGTGGCGATGGTCCTCGCCATCAGGGATGATCACGCCGTCGCCGGCCTCAAAGAGTTCCGTTCCGTTATCAAAGGTGATCTCAAACGTCCCGGAGAGGATCTGCCCCATATGGCCCACCGAACACCAATGGGGTTCCATCTCGGCGGAATACTCCACAAGCCGCAGCTTCTTGGTGCCCACCACCTTCACCTTATGGCGCACGCCGGGCATGGGGCTTTCCCAGGCGATGGTGGAAAAATCGACCTTATGGGTCATGGTTTCCTTCCGCGTCATCTCCACCTCTCGTCATCCCCGCGAACGCGGGGACCCAGGGGCCACCGATCTCTATCGCTCCTGGGTCCCGGATATTTTGCTGGCGCAAAATTCCGGGATGACGGCCAGAAGCAGGGCCTCGTCATCTCCACCTCCCGCGTCCCTGCGAAAGCAGGGACCCATAGCTCGATCTTTCCCTTGGCTCAGAAGGCCCCTGCTTTCGCAGGAGAGCGGAGCCCTTGATCTTTTGATGCAAACTTCTTAAACCGTGAGACAAATGTCTGTAAAGTGAGAAATCATGCATCTGGGCAGATTGATATCGGTTTTAGAGACGGTTGCCGTCGCCGGCCGCCCCGTGTCGGCCTCTGAGCTGCAGCAGGCCACCGGCTTGCCCCGGCCCACCTGCTACCGGCTCCTGCAGACCTTGGCCGAGCAGCGCCTGTTGGATGATCCTGAGGGCAACTCGCGCTATCTGGTGGGCGAACGTCTGATCCGCATTGCGCTTCTGGGCAAGCCGGATGTGGATGTGTGCCAGGCCGCAGCGCCCGCGCTGGCCGAGGCGGCTGTGGCGTTCGGCGAGGCCGTGTTCCTGTCGCGTTTCCGCAACAGGGGGGTGGAAATCATCCACGTGGAGACGCCTGCCGACAAGACACGCTCCTACATCCACCCCGGCCTCGGCTTCCGCCCCATGCACGCCTGTTCATGCTCCAAAGCCATCGCGGCCTTTGCGGAAGAAGGCTTCCGCGAAGACATCCTGAAGGGCCCCATGAAGGCCTACACGGAGAAGACCCACACCGATGAGAGCGCGCTGCGCGAAGAGTTCTGCACCATTCAGGAGCAGGGCTATGCGGAGTGTGTGGAGGAGATCGAGATCGGCGTGTCGTCCGTCGCTGCCCCGGTGATCATCGGCAATATCGGCGCCACCTTCTCCGTGGGCGCCATCGGCCCCATCCGCCGCTTCACGCCGGATGTGCGGGCGAAGGTAGGAGCCGACCTCCGGGGGCTCGCCGGCAAGGTCGGCACGGCCATCCAGCTTTAAGGGTTATGCGGCTGAGACCCGTTCGGCGATTGCCACAATCCGGTGCATGTCCCGCAGCACGGGCTTTTCGATCAGCTTGCCGTCGATCACCACCAGACCGGTATCAGCTTCTTCAAACGTCTTGATGATGCGCCGGGCGCGCGCAATAGCCGCTTCATCCGGCGTGAACACTTTGTTGAGGGCGCTGATCTGTTTGGGGTGGATGGCGCCCTTGCCGCTGAACCCGAGGTCTCGCGCCAAGGTGGCCTCGCGCACCATGCCGTCCATGTCTTCAAGGTCGAGAAACGGCACGTCGATCACATCAAGCCCCGCACCCGCTGCCGCATGCACCACCCGGGAACGGGCGTAGAGCAACGGTTCCCAGGCGTTCTGGCACCGGAGCTCGGCGGCCATGTCCACGCCCCCGAAGAACAGGGCGTCAATGCGCTCGCTCGCCTGGGCAATCTCATGCACGGCTTCCAGCCCGGCATTGGTTTCAATGATCACATGCAGGCGCGAGGTGTGCCCGCGCTCGGTGAGCAGGTCATCCAGCCAGACGATCTCATCAGGCGTCTTCACCTTGGGCAGCATCAGGGCGGGCGGCGGTGTGTCGGTAGCGAGAACCGCCTCCACATCCGCCAGGCCGAACCGGTCGCGCAGGCAGTTGATGCGGACAATGCGCTCAACCCCGTCTTCAGCTTGCGCGGTTTCAAACAAGGCCAAGGCTTTCTCCCGGGCCTCCTGCTTGTCCTTCGGCGCAATGCCGTCTTCCAGCTCCACGCACACAATGTCGGTACCGCACGCCAAGGCCTTCGGGAACATGTCGGGTCTCAACCCCGGCGAGAAAATGAAACTGCGCCGGGGGCGAATGCTGCGTTCTTGTGCCATGCGTTGGCCGTTACATCATGCCGCCGGCGGCTTTGTCCTCACCGGCTTGGGCTGCGTAGATCGAGGTGTAGCCGGCCGACCAATCCGGCGGGATCTGGCAAGGTCGCGGATCGTGATGGGCCCAGTGCACCGGCTCGCCGCGCACCAGCTCGTAGGTGTGAGACGTGGGCTGGGGGTGTGGCGTGTACGGCTTGGCATCCGCGGACGTGTAGCAGTTGAGCAGAAGTGGCCGCGGCAGGGGCGACTTTGATGAAGGTGAGTAATGCAAGGCCCTCGCATTGTGCACGGTGATGGAGCCGGCCGGCCCAGTAAGATAGTCGGCCCGGCTCATGTCCACCTTGGCCGCATCTTCGTCTGAAAGCATGCCGGTCCAGTTCCCATTGGCGTCATATTGATCGTAGAGCTCTTCATTGTGCGAGCCCTTGAGCACGGCCAGGGGACCGTTGTTCATGTCCGTGTCCGCCAGATAGCAGCCGATGGTGAGCACATTGTAGTTGGTGTGGGGGAAGAACTGGATGTCCTGGTGCCACTTCACCGTGTCGCTCTCATCGTACCATTTGAAGTTCAGCTTCGAATGATGAAAGGTCACGTTGGGCCCCACAAGATCGGCGGCCACGTCAGCCATCAGGCCTGTGGCGAACCTCCAATAGACCTCATGCTGCTCATCTGGGCTCTTCAGGCGGCGCAGCACAGGCGTTTCGGCTGAATGGCCGGGGCCGATGTCAAAGGTATCGCCCGACTGCGTTTCTTTGCGGCTTTTCTCCACAAACTCATTGGTGATCGCCTGAACCTCCGCCAGAACGTCGGCCGGCACCAGGCTCTCGATCCCCACATAGCCATGCTCAAAATAGTGCTCTCTCTGGCTCTGGGTGAGCACACGGGGGGCATGGGACAGGACTTGTTCCGGGGTCATGGGCAGCTCCTCCTCATTGCACATATTGTTCTATTTGGAACAATATGCCAGACTGAGCCCATGTCTGCAAGCACCCGCGATCTCACGTCCATCTTCACCAGAAACGAAATCCGCGACACCTACAGGGTCTCGTTCCTGGCGAACTCGTTGATTGTTCCGGTTTACGACACCATCAAGCGCGACGAGGGTCTGAACCGCGGCGAATATCTGCTGCTCTTCTGTCTTGCCCATTTCCCAAAGCTCACCGCCCAAGACGTGGCCAACATGACCGGCCGGCCGCGCAACTCCATCTCGCGCGGGGTGCACCGCATGTTGGACAAGGGGTTCATTCAGCGCAGCCCGGACGCCGAGGATGGCCGCCAGGCCTGGCTCAGGATCACGCCAGCGGGCCGCGCCCTGCACAAACGCCTGGTGAAGCGGTTTCAGGCCCGCGAGGATGAGCTGCTGTCGGCCCTCACCGACCAAGAGCGCAGGCACCTGGACGAGCTGCTGCAGAAGCTGGTACTGCAAGCGTCACTGCGTGATTAGGCGAGGCGGGAGAAAAAGATGAAGATTGCGATTGTGGGAACAGGCGCCATGGGCTCCATCTATGCGGGGCTGATGGCTGATGCGGGCAATGAGGTGTGGGCCATCGACACCTGGGCTGAACATATTGAAGCCATTCAGAAGAACGGCCTGCGTGTGGAGGGCGCCAGCGGCGACCGCGTGGCCAAAACGGTTCAGGCCACAAGCGATGTCTCCGCACCCGGCGCGTGCGATCTGGTGATCATTGCCACCAAGGCCTCCGGCGTTGAAAGCGCAGCCAAGTCGCTCGGACCGCTGCTGCGCGATGACACGTTGGTGCTGACCATCCAGAATGGCGTGGGCGCAGGCGAGCGGATCAGCCGCTACATGGCGCCTGACAATGTGCTTTTAGGGGTTGCGCAAGGGTTCGGCGCCTCCATGAAGGGCCCTGGCCATGCTCATCATAACGGCATGAGCCTGATCCGTATCGGTGAGATGCAGGGCGGCTCGGTGGAGCGCAGCGAGAAGATCGCTGATCTGTGGCGCGCATCCGGCTTTGAAGCCAAGGCGTTTGAAGACATCAACCAATTGATCTGGGAAAAACTGATTTGCAACGTGGCCTTCAGCGGACCGTGCGCGGTGTTCAACCGGACCATTGGCGAGGTTATGGCTGACCCCCATTCCTGGCAGATCAGTCACACATGCGCTCAAGAAGCGTTTGATGTGGCCAAGGCCAAGGGCATCAACATCACGTTTGAGGATGCCAAGGAGTATGTGAGCAACTTCGGTAACAACATGCCAAATGCCCGGCCGTCCATGCTGCTCGATCACATGGCGCGTCGCCCGTCTGAGGTGGATTTCATCAACGGGGCCATCCCGGTGGAGGCGAACGCTGTGGGTCTGCGTGCGCCCTATAACGAAGTGATCTCAGGCATTGCCCGTTCGCGCGAGGCGGAGTTTTAGGCGGCTGCGCACGCTGCACAGTCTCCGCGGATTTCGATGGTGGTCTTTGTGTTGCTGAACTGGTTCTTCGCAATCCAGTTGGTGAGGCTGTTGGTGACGGCTTCGTCTGAGAACTCCGAAACCAGGCCGCATTGGTCGCAAATCGCAAAGGCCACGAGCCCCGTGCTGTGGCAGGCTCCATGGGAGCAGGCCACGAAGGCATTCAGGCTTTCCAGCCGGTGCACCAAACCGTTCTTCATCAGCTTTTCCAGAGCGCGGTAAACCTGGGGCGGCGCTCTGAAGCCCTCCTGACGCAGCTCGTCCAGTATCGCGTAGGCGCTCATGGGGCCCTTGGCCTGGCTGAGCGCGCCCAGCACCATCTCTTGGTTCTTTGTCAGTGCGGAGGATTCAGCAGTCATGACAGGGCTCCATCGTTAGGGCGTTGGGACGGTTTAGCAAAAAGCGCCGGCACTTGGCTAAGGAGAAAAAGCAGCAGGGCGGCAACCACAATAGAAGGGCCTGACGGCGTGTCGAAGTGCAGCGAACCGAACAGGCCGGCCGCGGCCGCAACACCGCCGATCAGCGAGGCGAGGATGGCCATGTGCTCAGGGCCGGACGCAAAGCGCCGGGCTGTCGCCGCCGGAATGATCAGCAGGGCGGTGATCAACAGAATGCCAACAAGTTTCATGGCCATGGCAATAACCGATGCCATGATGAGCATAAAGATCAATTTGCTGCGCTCCGGCTTCAGCCCCTCGGCTTCGGCAATTTCGGGGTTCACCGTGGCCGTTAGCAAAGAGCGCCAGATCCAAGCCAGCACACCAAGCAGCGCCAGACCGCCGCCATAGATAATCAACAAGTCGGTCCGGCTCACCGCCAGGATGTCACCGAACAGAAAGCCCATGAGATCCACCTGGATCCAGGTCATGAAGGCGACGATCACCAGCCCGAGCGCCAATGTGGAATGGGAGAGAATGCCGAGCAGTGCGTCGGTGGGCAGGGCATTGCGGCTCTGCAGAAAGAGCAGGCTCAGCGATACGGCCACCGCAATGGCAAAGACACCGGCGACCAGCGGCACTTCGAGCAGAAACGCAACGCCGACCCCCAAAAGGGCCGAATGGGACATGGTGTCGCCGAAATAAGCCATGCGGCGCCACACCACAAAGCAGCCCATGGGGCCAACCATGATGGCCAGACCGATGCCGGCCAAGAGGGCGCGGGTGAAGAAATCATCAAGCATGAGGTTTGTGCTCTTGAGCTTCACCGTCGTGGTGATGCCCGTCGTCGGGGTGGCAATGGTCGGTGATTGTGCCGTCCGCGTGGCGCACACGTCCGTCCGGCAAATGAACATGATCATGTTTATGGCGGTAGATGGCCAGGGCCTCAGACGCGCGCTTTCCGAACAGGCGCACATATTCCGGGTCGGCCGACACCACCTCCGGCGTTCCTGTGCAGCACACATGACCGTTGAGACAGAGCACCGTGTCGGTTGCGGCCATCACCATGTGAAGATCATGGGAAATCAGGAGCACACCGCAGCCGGTGGTCTCGCGGATCTCCTGGATGAGATCGTAGAGCGCAACTTCGCCGGCAAAATCAACCCCCTGAACAGGCTCATCGAGAACCAGAATATCAGGCTTGGCAATCATGGCGCGGGCCAGCAGGGTGCGTTGGAACTCCCCACCCGAAAGGTGTTGCACCTCGGCATTGACCAAGCCGGGAATGCCCACCGCCGTGAGCGCTTCCCCAATTGCGGCGTCGGAATGGCGCGCGCTTAGGGTCAGAAGGCGCTTCACGGTGAGCGGCAAGGTGCGGTCGATATTGAGCTTCTGCGGCACGTAGCCAATGGTCAGGCCGGGCTTGCGCACGCACGTGCCTTCGTCAGGCTCAAGCAGGCCAACCGCCATCTTGGCCGTGGTGCTTTTGCCGGACCCGTTCGGCCCTATCAAAGTCACGATCTCGCCGGGCGAAACGCTCAGGTCAACATCGCGCACAAGCCAGCGGCCTTGCCGCTGAATGCCGGCGCTCGACAGGGTCAGGAGCGGCTTCAAAGTGGGGTTGACCGTTGCGTCCATCAAAGTCTTGTTTTCAGTTGCTGATCGGCTCGTTGTTATATTATAACGTCCGCAGTCTCTAGCGGCAATTGTGCCAAGTTCACTGCAATCTCTAAGATCATACCATGAATCGTTTCGCGTTCTCCATCTTCGCTGCGCTTCTTGCGCTCGCTTCTCCAGCCTGGGCGGGACAGTCCGCTCCGGGTGTTGTGACCTCAATCAAGCCTGTCCATTCCTTGGTGTCCGCAGTGATGGAGGGGGCAGGGACCCCGCACCTGATTGTGCGCGGGCTCGCGTCTCCGCATGGATATAGCATGCGTCCGTCCGACGCGACCGCTTTGCAAAAGGCCAAGCTGGTGTTCTGGATCGGACCGGACTTTGAGATTTTCCTACGCTCGCCGCTGGAAGCTGTGAGCCATAATCCGAAGCTTGTTGCTCTCGTGGACGCGCCCGGGGTTGAAAAACTGCTGCTCAAGGACAGAGACCGTGAGGGTGGCCACGACGAGCATGGTCATGACGACCATGGTCACAAGAAAGAGGCCAAGCACGAGCACGGTCATGACGATCATGGTCACAAGAAAGAGGCCAAGCACGAGCACGGTCATGACGACCATGATCACAAGAAAGAGGCCAAGGACGAGCACGGTCATGACGACCATGATCACAAGAAAGAAGCCAAGCACGAGCATGGCCACGAAGAGCATGCCAAGGACGAGCATGGCGACGATCATCACGGCCATGATCACGGCGATAGCCCTTATGACATGCATCTATGGCTTGATCCGCAAAACGCGATCGCCATTGTAAAGGCGGCTGAGAAAGCCCTGTCTGAAGCGGACCCGGATAATGCCGAGCTCTATAGCAAGAACGCCAGCAAGACGGTCGCGGCAATCAACGATCTGATGACCAAGATCAAAGGGGAACTTGCCGGTTTGAGCAAACGTCCCTTCATCGTGTTTCACGATGCTTACGCGTATTTTGAGAACAGGTTCGGCCTAGAGGCATCTGCCGCCATCGCCCTCAACCCGGAAGTCCAGCCGGGCGCCAAACGCGTGTCGGACATCCAGAACCGGATCCGCGAAAAGGGCATTGTGTGTGTGTTTGCCGAACCGCAGTTTCCTTCAAAGCTGGTCTCACTGGTCACCGAGGGCACCAACGCCAAGACCGGTGAGCTTGATCCGCTCGGATCACGCAATGAGGCAGGCCCGGCACACTATACGGCGCTGATCCGCCAGATGGCCGATTCCTTCCGCAGCTGTTTGTCCTCGTAAAACGAACCCGTCACAGTTTCCTCAGAGGGGCACCTGAACGGGTGCTCATCTTGACACGCTATAAGTGTGCATTTAGAACTATTTCCTCGTGCAACAAAATCATCCGGGGATCGTTGTGGCGCAGGAAAAAGATAAGAGAGACGGCAAGGGATCAAACAAAAAAGGGGCAAAAAAGAAAGAGGGCAAAACCAGGGAAGGTCCGGAACTGGACTCCGAAATAGCCAGAAAAGTGGCGTTAGTGCGCGCTCATGTGCGCGAGAGTTTCGGCAATGTGGCCATGGCGATGATGCTGCTGCCGCGCTATAAGCACCAAACCCTGAGCGATCTGCAGCATCTCCTCTTGGACCCGTTGCTGCGCGACCGTGTGGCGATTGCCTATCCAACGCAGTTAAAAAGTGGCGAAACGCACAATCATTTGGCCGACATTGCCGGCATGGCCATTTGGGCAAGCGTGTCCGAGGACGTCGATGGCAAGATCAGAGATCAAATCAAGGCCGGCATCTTTCCTTTGCGCCTGAAGGGCGATGATTGGACGTCCGGCGATATCAACTGGCTGATCGACATCATTGCGCCCGACCGCAAGGCCACAGCCAATGTGATTGCCAACTTTCGCCAGGTGATTAAGGAAGGCAGCCTGCGTTTGCACCCCATCGTCACAAGGCTGGTGGACCCGGAGGTGCTGGAGGAGATGGGCGCGCAAAAGTTTGCCGATCCCTCCTGATCGCGCGTAATGCTCCGATCCATCTCAACGGGTGATCGGTTCTTAACCTCTCTGGCTTAGGCTGAACATCCTTCGGGAAGCTGAGTGCGATTTCAGCTTCTTGGAGATGTCTTTGGCCGGTCTGCCATGTGCGGGGTCAAGGCTTGTGAATTTTGTGGGGAAAATTGATGAGTTCGATCCTGCAGAGCGGCGTGGTTGCCGCCAATTTGAGCACATCTGCGCGCAAACATATTGTGCTGCGCACCCGGTTCCAGCTGATCGGCGGTGTGCTGTTCTCGGTTTTTCTGCCGTATTTGCTGACGTTTCCCTTTGTTGAATATTTCTGGAACGATCAAAGCAAGCTCAACACCATGGCAGCCTCGTTCGGCGCGGTGATGATCGGTTTCTATCTTCATCGCCGGATGACGACCTTTCCTGGCGTCCAGGCGACGTTCTACATCCCGCCCATCTTCATGGGCAGCTTTGCGCTCTTTGCTTTCTTCTTTCTGATCACGCGGGTGGACTACAGCCGCTATCTGTTCTTTGCCGCGCTGATGCTCTCGCAGGTCTGGTTCTATGCCATTCACGTGATGACGCGGCGGCTGCGCCAGCTCAAGCTGGCCGTGGTGCCGAACGGCACGGCGGCAGGTCTGCTATCGCTGAAGGGCGTGTCCTGGCGGGTGCTGCGGCAGGCTGTGTTTCCCACCAAACCGGTCGATGGCATTGTGGTGGATCTGCGCAGTGATTTGAACGACGACTGGGGCCGCTTCATCACCGACGCCGCGCTGGCGGGCATTCCGGTGTTTCATGCCAAGAATGTCAAAGAGAGCCTCACCGGCCGGGTGGAGATCGACCATTTGTCGGAGAACATCTTCGGCTCCCTGGTGCCGGGGCTGTTGTACCTGAAGCTCAAGTTCGTCATGGAGTGGTTCGCGGCGGCGCTGTCCGCGCTGATGCTCGCGCCGGTCATGGGCCTGATCGCGCTGTGCATCCGGCTGGAAAGCAAGGGGCCGGTCCTGTTTGCCCAGCGCCGCATGGGGTATCGCGGCGAGGCGTTCACCATGTACAAGTTTCGCACCATGCACGTGCGCCGCTCCGGGGATAACTGTGCCGATGATGAGATCACCGAAGACAATGATCCGCGCATCACAACGTGCGGGAGATGGCTGCGCAAGCACCGGCTGGATGAGATCCTGCAGATCTTCAACATCCTGCGCGGTGAGATGAGTTGGATCGGTCCGCGGCCGGAGGCCATCAATCTGTCAACGGCCTATCAGGCTGAGCTGCCTTACTACAGATACCGTCACATTGTCCGCCCCGGGATCACCGGTTGGGCGCAGGTCAATCAAGGCCATGTGGCCGAGCTGGAAGATGTGCATGAGAAGCTCTACTACGACTTCTACTACATCAAGCACTGCTCGCTTTGGCTCGATATTCTGATTGCGCTCAGAACCGTCAAAACCATGTTCTTCGGCATTGGCGCCAAATAGGACGCATTCAGATCAGCTTGAGCTTATAACCGATATGGCTGGCTTCAAACCCGAGGCGGTCATAGAACCGATGCGCGTCGGGCCGGGTCTTGTCGGTGGTCAGTTGCACAAGCCCGCACCCCCGGTCGCGGCAGCGCTCAATGGCCCATTGGAACATCTGCTGCCCCAGGCCAGAATTGCGAAAGGCTTCAGCAATGCGCACCGCCTCAATCTGCCCGCGCCACATGCCTGAGCGGGCAATCCCGGGGATGAAGGAGAGCTGCACTGTCCCCACCACCTTGCCCCCGGCGACAGCCACTGCGAGCAGTTGGTTCGGGTCCTGGTCCAGTGCGTCAAACGCTTTCAGATAGGCTTCAGCCAGGGGCAGGGAGGCATCTTCGCGGCCGCGGCCCAGGGGATCATCGGCCAGCATGGCCACAATGGCCTCAAGATCGTCTCGCCGCGCCGCGCGCAGTTCTATCGCCTCAACGCCCATGCTAGCTCAGGGTCTCGTCGAGGGCGGCGATCAGCTTGTCCACCTCTTCGCGGGTGGTGTAATGCACAAACGAGACACGCAGCGCACCCGGATCCACCGGAACCCCCATGGCTTCGATCACACGCACGGAATAGAAGTCTCCGGCGCCCGCCATAATCCCCTTATGCGCAAGGCTCTCCGCAATCTCGTGCGGGTTTGCGTTCAAAGTTTGAAGCGCCACCGTGGGCGCCCGGACAGCAGCGTCGGACGGGCCTAGCAGGCGCACATCATTGCGCCCGCGCAGGTAATCCAGAAGCGGGGTGAGAAGCGCCTGTTCCTGGCTGCGGAACAGGTCATGCACCCTCTGTCCGCGTGTGGGTGCGTCTGCGTCATCGTTGAAATGATGGGCGTGGACCGCATCGAAATAGTCGGCCACCCCGCCGGCGGCGGCAATCTGGGCATGGTCGGGACCTGCGGGCGTGAGTTTGGCGCGGCGGTTGGTTTCATTGAAATAGTGGCTCTGGTTGGCCAGCGCATCCAGGAGCGCCCGGCGCACCACCATCAGGCCCTGGTGCGGGCCGTACACCTTATAGAGCGAGCAAAGATAGATATCCGCCCCCAAGGCCTCGATGTCCGGCAGGCCGTGCGGCGCATAGGAAACCCCATCCACAACCACGTGAGCGCCCACGCTGTGCGCCTTGTCGGCAATCTCTCGCACCGGGTTGATGTGGGCGACGATGTTCGAGCAATGGGGGAAGGCCAGCAGTTTGGTCTTGCTGGTGACGAGCTTATCCAGATCCGCCGGGTCCAGTTGGCCGGTGTCCGGGTTCACCTGCCATTCGCGCACCACAATGCCGCGGTCGGCCAGCCGGCGCCACGCACCGCCATTGGCTTCATGGTCCTGGTTGGTGACGATGATCTCATCGCCGTCCTGCCAGAGGGGGCGGAAGGCATTGGCCAGCACATAGGTGTTTTGCGTGGTGGACGGCCCGAAATTCACCTCATCGGCCGCAACGTTCATATATCCCGCAAGCCGCTCATAGGCCGCATCCATCTGAGCGCCGGCTTTGGCGGACGCCTCAAACGCCCAATAGGGCTGGACCTTGGTCTCCCGGTAGTAGCGCGTAAGGCGATCGATCACTTGGCCACAGGCATATGACCCCCCGGCATTCTCAAAGAACGCCTGGCCGGCCAAGGACGCTTCGGAGAACGCGGGAAACTGGCTGCGGATGAAGTCGCTGTCGAGAGTGGGCATGTTGAGCAAGGTCCTGTTTATTCTTTCAGAGCTTTCCAAGCGATCGGGAAGAGCTGGGCGCCAAGAGCGCATTTGAGGATGTCGGCAATGATGAACGGTTTGAAGCCGATGGCCAGTGCCGCATTCATGCCCACATAACTAGCGAGCCACATGAGCCCGAAGAGGTAGATCACAGCATGTCCCGCCAGCATCGCCGGAAACAGACGCGTGGCGGAGCGATCAAAGCCGAGGCTGGCGAGCCAACCCATCAAAACCGCCGCAAACAGAAAGCCGTGCAGATAGCCGGCCGTGGGCGCGGTCCAAAGATGATGCAGCCCGCCTCCTTGGGCAAACACCGGCAGGCCCAGGGCACCCAGCGAGAAGTATAGCAGAATGGTCGCCCCGCCCAGGCGCCAGCCATATGCCGTGCCAACCGCCAGCGCCACCAGGGTTTGCAAGGTCACCGGAACCGGGAACAGGCTCTTGGGCGCCATGGGAATAGAGAGCTTCGAAGATATGGCGAGCAACAAGGCGCCGGCGAAGACCAGAATAATCGCCCGCACCAAGGAATGATCCGGCCAGGCAACGTCGGCGATTGAAGGTTGTTTGTTGGCAAAGAGGCTCAAGGGGCCGCTCCGGCATTCGGGAAGGTGTGGCCGGTGGTATATTGGGCTTGAACTTCCGCGACAAGCAAAGTTTCGCCGTGCTAGAAGCTCTCACTCTTGAACGGGAGACATCGCGATGAGTGGTTTGGCGTTTGAACGTGAGCTGGAGTTTGCCCATGGGCGCGCCGATCAGGTGTCGCCGTTGATCACACGGTTGATCTGCAACAATCCCGGTCCCTTCACCTTCACGGGTACAGGCACCTATATCGTGGGAGCGGACACTGTGGCGGTCATTGACCCAGGTCCCATCGATGAGGCCCATTACGCGGCTCTCTTGGACGAGTTGGACGGCAAGACCGTCAGTCACATCATCATCACCCACACCCACATGGACCATTCCCCGCTTGCTGCGCGCCTTAAGGCCCACACAGGCGCCAAGACCTATGCCTATGGGCCCCATGGCTCAGGCCGGGCGCGCCAGGTGGAGAGCGGCGATGTGCGTCTGGATGCCAGCGGCGATATGGATTTTACGCCGGATGTGGAAGTGCGTCATGGGGATGTGATCGAAGGGGCCGGCTGGACCCTTGAAGCCGTATTCACGCCGGGCCACACGTCCAATCACATGGCGTTTGCCTTGGCCGAGGAAAACGCTCTCTTCTCCGGCGATCATGTGATGGCTTGGTCCACCAGCGTGATCGCCCCGCCGGACGGCAACATGTCCGATTACTTTTCATCGCTGGAGACCGTCTTGGGGCGCAGCGATGAGATTTATTGGCCAACCCATGGGCCGCCCAAACGAGCGCCGCGTGATTTCGTGCGTGGGTTTGTGACCCACAGGAAGATGCGTGAAGAGGCGATCCTGAGGCGCATCCAGAAGGGCGACCACACGATCGGTGACATCGTCAAAGCCGTCTACGCGGAGGTGGACCCAAAACTCCATCCCGCCGCGGCCATGTCCACGTTTGCCCACATCGAGCATCTGTTGGAGCGCGGGAAGATCGTGACCGATGGTGTGCCGTCTCTCACCAGCGAGTATCGTTCGACCTAAAGCGGCAATTGCGTGCTTTGTTTGATCCGGCGCAGAACCAGATGCGTCTTGATGTTGGCGACGCCGTTCAGTTTGAACAGGAAATGCTCCAGGAACGCGTTGTAAGCGTCCAGGTCGGTGCAACATACCCTGAGGAAGTAGTCCGCGTCTCCGGTGATGGCGAAACAGTCCATGACCTCTGAGCGCTCCACGATGGCATTGAGGAATTCCTCGACAAACTCCGCCCGATGGCGCGACAGGGTGATGTGAACAATGGCGTGAAAGGTCAGACCGCACGCATCGGCGTTCAGAATGGCCGCGTAGCGCTCGATCACGCCGTCTTCCTCCAGCGCTTTCATCCTGCGCCAGCAAGCAGACGTGGACATGGCGGCTGCGGCCGAGAGATCCTGATTGGACATGCGGCCATCCTTTTGCAGGGTGCGCAGCAGCGCACGGTCGGAGTCTCGCACTAAGGTCATCGGTAGGAAATTCCTCTAAGTATGCCCAGTTGGTAAGTTATACCAATAATATGATCTTCTAAGCAATAAATGGAAAAAAATTCCGCCTTGATCGGTATAGGCTTGGGGCAGCACGGAGATCCGCATGACTGCTCACCCATTTCCTCTCCCCCAATACCGTCTGAGCGACCGTTATCAGAACCAAACAGGCCGTGTGGTCTTGAGCGGAACCCAGGCCCTGGTGCGTGTGGTGCTCGATCAGGCGCGCCGGGACAAACGCAACGGGCTGAACACCGGGGGATATGTCTCCGGCTATCGGGGCTCTCCGCTGGGTGGTCTCGACATGGAACTGTGGCGCCAGTCAGCCGCGCTGGACGCTGCGGGGGTGAAGTTTCAGCCGGCGATCAATGAAGATCTGGCCGCAACGGGTGTTCTTGGCTCCCAGCAAGTGGAAACCCAGCCCGGCCGGGAGGTCGACGGGGTGTTTGCGCTCTGGTACGGCAAGGGCCCGGGCGTTGACCGGGCAGGCGATGCGTTGAAGCACGGGAATGCGTACGGCTCATCTCCAGCCGGCGGGGTTCTGGTTGTGGCCGGCGATGATCATGGCTGCGTTTCCTCATCCATGCCGCATCAGTCTGATGTTGCGTTCATGGCGTGGTTCATGCCGACGCTCAACCCGTCAACGGTGGCCGAGTATCTGGAGTTTGGCGAATACGGCTACGCCCTGTCGCGCTATAGCGGCATGTGGGTCGGCCTCAAGGCCGTTTCGGAAACCGTTGAGACCACATCCGTTGTCGAGCTCAAACCGGACCGCAGTTTCGTCACGCCGGACCATCAGATACCGGCCACAGGGCTGCACTACCGCTGGCCGGATCTGCCGGGCCCCCAGATCGAAGAGCGCATGGAGGCCAAGAAGCATGCCGTGTTTGCGTTTGCCGAGGCGAACCCGATTGACCGGCGTGTCTACACCACGCAAGCCGCGGTGTTCGGCTTTGTCTCCACGGGCAAGGGCCATCTCGACCTCATGGAAGCGCTGCGTTTGCTGGGGGTGGACGAAGGGCGGTGCCGTGCCTTGGGGATCGACATCTACAAGGTGGGCATGGTGTGGCCGCTTGCCCGTAAGGACGCGCTGGATTTTGTGCGTGGCAAGCGCGAAGTGGTCGTGGTGGAAGAAAAGCGCGGCATCATCGAAAGTCAGCTCAAGGAGTATTTTTACGACTGGCCCGGTGACAAGCCCGAACGCATGGTGGGCAAGAACGATGAACTGGGCAACCGCCTGGTCCCCTGGACCGGAGAGCTTTCGCCCCTCAAGTTGGTGCCGCTGATCGCCCGCCGCCTGCATGGCGTTTTCCCCAATGAAGGCTTTCTTGAACGCGCTGACGAACTGACCGCAAAACCCCTTGCCCCGCCTGAAGTGGACGGCGCGGTTCGCACCCCGTACTTCTGTTCCGGCTGCCCGCACAATACGTCCACCAAGGTGCCCGAAGGCTCCAGCGCCTTGGCGGGGATCGGCTGCCATTTCATGGCAAGCTGGATGAACCGGGAAACCTCCTCCCTCATCCAAATGGGCGGCGAGGGGGTCAACTGGGCCGCCTCCTCGCAGTTCACGGGCAAGGGCCACGTGTTTCAGAACCTGGGCGAGGGGACCTGGTATCACTCAGGCTCAATGGCCATCCGCCAGGCCATCGCCGCCAAGGCGAACATCACCTATAAGATCTTGTTCAACGATGCGGTGGCCATGACCGGTGGCCAGCCTGTGGACGGGCCACTCAGCGTTGAGGCCATTGCCCATGCGTGCCGGGCAGAGGGGGTGGACCGGATCGCGCTTGTCTCGAACGACCCAGAGCGTTTCCGGCAGAAAGATCTCCCGGCGGGGACGAGCGTGCATGACCGTTCTCAGCTCGATACGGTGCAACGGGAGCTGCGCACGATCACCGGTGTCAGTGTTCTCATTTACGATCAGGCCTGCGCCACCGAATTGCGCCGCCGCCGCAAGCGCGGCGAGGCGCCATTGCCCAGCAAGCATGTGATCATCAACGAGCTGGTGTGCGAGGGATGCGGGGATTGCTCGGTGGAGTCCAACTGTCTCAGTGTGGAGCCGGTTGAGACGGAGTTTGGCCGCAAGCGGCAAATCAACCAGGCTGGGTGCAACAAGGATTATTCCTGCCTGAACGGATTCTGCCCCAGTTTCGTGACCGTGGAAGGCCGCTTGCGAAAATCCGCCAAGCTGAGCGAAGAGGACGTGCAGCGTCTGACCGCTGACCTGCCCGACCCGCCGGCCAAGCCCAAGACCGAACTCCACAATCTGCTCATCGCCGGCGTCGGGGGAACCGGCGTGGTCACCATTGGCGCCCTGGTCACGATGGCGGCCCACCTGGAGGGCAAGTTCGCCAGCGTCCTGGATTTTACCGGCTTTGCTCAGAAATACGGATCGGTTCTGAGCTATGTGCGCCTGTCCGACGACCAGGCGTCCCTGCATCAGGCAAGAATAGACAGCGCCAGTGCCGATGCCCTGATTGGGTGCGATTTGGTGGTCTCCACCTCGCCTAAGGCGGTGGACTGTTACAACCCGCAAACCAAGGCCGTGCTCAATCTCGCAGAGATGCCGACAGGCGAAATTGTTCTGAGCCGCGATGCTGATCTTGAAATCGCAAAACGGCGCGGCGCCATCGAAGCCCTCGTTGGGTCACGCAACGTCGCCGCCTTTGATGCCAACGCCCGCGCGCAGCATTTGTTGGGTGATCCGGTGTACGCGAATGTGATGCTGCTGGGTGCCGCTTGGCAAAACGGGTTGGTGCCCCTCAGCCTGGATGCTCTGCTGCAGGCGATCGAGTTGAACGGTGTTGCGGTCAGCCTGAACAAGGCAGCCTTTTCGTTGGGCCGTCTCTTGGTTGCCGATCCGGCGAAGATGCCACAAAGCGCGTCCCCGCGGCGTGAAGCACCGCAGTCGTTCCAAGAGTTGGTGAACCGCCGCGCGCGCTATCTCGCCGCTTATCAGGATAGCCGGTGGGCGGACCGCTACAGATCCAACGTCAATGCGCTGGCGGAGTGCGTCCCGGAGACGTTGGCACGAGCTGCAGCCAAATCATTGTTCAAGCTGATGAGCTACAAGGATGAGTATGAGGTGGCCCGGCTTCACACAGATCCGGAGTTTCTGGATGGCCTTCAGCAAGCGTTCGAAGGGCCGCTCAAGCTGGTGCATCATCTGGCACCGCCCCTTCTGGCGTGGCGGAAGGATGACCGAGGCCGTCCCCGCAAGATGGCGTTTGGATGGAGCGCGCAAGCGGGGTTTTCGGTGCTCAAGCGCTTCCGGTTTCTCAGGGGCACGCCGTTTGATCCGTTTGGATACTCCGTCGAGCGCCGAGAGGAGCGCGCCATGATCAATCAGTTCGAGCAACAGATGAAGCGATGCGCTGAGACCTATTCTCCGGACGGAGATGAGCGCTGGCTGGAAACTCTGGAAGCCCCGCTGGCGGTGAGGGGGTTTGGCCCGGTCAAGGCCGAGGCCATGACGCAGTGGCGCCGGACATCGATGGACTGAGTGCCGCTCACGTGGCCAATTGATTGCTGGACAGAGCCGGTCAGGAGCTGATCTAACCGGTGCATGAGCACCGTCCAAACCACTGAACCCCAAAAGCCGATGCGCGAGCCCTTTCGCAGCGTTACCGCGCTGATCATTGTTCAGGTGCTGGTCGCGGCGGCCGGTCTGGTGGTTGAGATTTTGGCCGGCCGAATGCTCGCCCCCTATGTGGGCATGTCCCTCTACACCTGGACCGCAGTGATCGCCGTGGTCTTGGCCGGGTTCTCCTTCGGACATTGGGCCGGAGGCTACATTGCCCAAAAGCCCCCCGCTGACGCGCTTGCGCACACCGCGCTCGCCATGGCGCTGGCGGCCCTCACCACCGCGATGACGTTGGTGCTTCTGCGCCTCATCGCGCAAGGGGTCATCTCAGGGGTGGAAAGTGCCGGAGCCGCGATCTTGATCCTTGCCGCGATCATTGCCTTTCTGCCCTCGTTCTTCGCCGGCATTCCCGCGCCGGTCCTGGCGCGGACATTGGTTGATTTGGAACCCGGCAAGGAGGGCATCGTGCTGGGGGCGGTGTTTGCGGCCGGGTCTTTCGGCGCCATTGCGGGGACCCTTGCGGCCGGCTTCGTGTTCATCTCCTGGCTCGGGACTGCACTGACCATTCTCGTGGTGATGCTGGTCTACTTGGCGCTCGCTGGCGTGCTCCATCTTGCCGCCGGCACCGCCCGCCATCGCTGGCCCGTGGCCCGCTTGTCAGGAGCGGCGCTGGCGCTCAGCGTCTACAACCTCAACGCCGCTGAGGTGTGCACCAAGGAGAGCCGGTACTACTGCATCCGCATCATCGATTTTTCCAGCCAGGCCGACGCCGAGGCCAAGCTGATGGTGCTCGATCATCTGGGCCACGGCATCAATGTGAAAGATGCCCCGCAGCGCCTGGTCACGCCCTACGTGGCGCTGATGGACAGAGTGCTCACGCTGAGGTTGGGCGGTCCGCCCCGGTCCTCATTCTTCATTGGTGGCGGAGCATACACCCTGCCGCGCGCCTGGCAGGCGGCATCGCCCGGCGCGAAGATCACGGTGGCAGAGATTGATCCGGCCGTGACGGACCTGGCCGCGCGCCAAATGTGGTTCCGCACAGGGAGCATGCGCATTGTTCATGCGGACGCGCGCGTCGCACTCAGCCGCCTGGACGAGCGCTTTGACGTGATCGTGGGCGATGCCTTCACCGACATTGCCGTTCCGTCGCATCTTGTCACGCAGGAGTTCTTTGCTCTGGTCAAACGACGCCTGCAGTCAGGCGGCATCTACGCGATGAATGTGGTGGACCATGCCGAGCGACTGGACGCCCTGATGTCCATGCACCACACCTTGAAGACGGTCTTTCCCAACGTGGAGATCTTCGTCGAAGAAGGAGACATAGCGTCGGGCGGGCGCACCACTTTCGTGCTGTTTGCCTCAGAAAAGCCGAGTGGACTGACGCACGCCGATGATCCGCGCGAGGACGGTCGCCGTTTCGTGAGACTGTCAGCACGGCGGCTCGCCGCACGAGCAGACCAGAGGCGGCCTACATTGTTGACCGATGACTATGCTCCGATCGATCGGCTGGTTGGCATCGGCAAACTATAGTTCGCGACGAACACGCCTCGGTTAGGCATGGCGTGACGGGCGCGTAGCGGAAAGCGCTTAACGCTCGTCATCGACCGCGGCATCGGATGCGGCCAAAGCTGCCAGCGTCTCGCCGCTGAACCTGAAATAGACCTTTTGATCAACGCGCTCCGCGCCCATCCGGTCGTAGAACGCCAGCGCTTCCGGGTTATCCGTCTCGGCCGTCCAATCGAACCGCTTGCATCCAAGCTCAATGGCGAGGCTTGCAAGGTGATGCATCACTTGGGTGCCAATTCCAGTTCCCCGGGCCCCCTCGGTGACGAACAGATCCTTCATGAACAGCGTGCCGTGTTCATTCTGCGCGGGGTGCAATATGGCAACTGTCGCAAAGGCGCAAGGCTTGCCGTCTGTCCAGGCGATAAGCGCCTTGCACCCGGACCGGCCGGTGACCATCGCGTCCGCCGCTGCCACCGTCATGGCCCGAGCCCCGTCCCGCTCTCCCCAGTAGTGACGGTTGGCGGTGAGCAGCAGATCAGCAAGAATCGGAAGATCGTCCGGCTCGGCGAAACGGGCAACGAACCGGGCGCTGGTCATCTCACGCCGTGGGCAACTTATAGTCTTCAAACTGCTGACGCAGTTGCAGCTTGGAGATTTTGCCTGTCGCGGTGTGGGGGATCTCTTCGACGAACGCCACATCGTCCGGCATCCACCATTTGGCGATTTTGCCTTCCATGAACTTCAGGATGTCGTCTCCCTCAGGCTCAGCGCCGTCCTTCTTGACGATCACCAGCAGGGGACGCTCGTCCCACTTGGGATGCTCAATGCCAATCACCGCAGCTTCCGCCACATCGGGATGGCCAACGGCAATGTTTTCCAGATCGATGGAGGAAATCCACTCCCCGCCCGACTTAATCACGTCCTTGGAGCGGTCGGTGATCTGCATAAAGCCATATTCGTCCACCGTCGACACATCGCCCGTGTCGAAATAGCCCTCGCTGTCGAGAATATTGCCGCCTTCGCCTTTCATGTAGGCTTTGGAAATGCACGGGCCGCGCACCACCAAGTGGCCAAATGCTTTGCCATCCCGGGGCAGCTCTTTTTCGTCATCGTCAGTAATACGCATTTCCACGGTGAAGGGTGGGCGGCCTTGCTTCAGCTTGATGGGCCACCAGTCCTCCTGGCTCATGTTCTCCATGCCGCCTTTGCGCGTGCCCAGAGTGCCCAGCGGGCTCATCTCGGTCATGCCCCAGGCATGGATCACCTCCACATCATAATCTTCTTCAAACGCCTTCATCATGGATTCCGGACAGGCCGACCCGCCGATCACCACGCGCTTGAGCGCCTCCAGCTTTTTCTCCGGGTTCTGCTCAAGATACTGCAACAGCATCAGCCAAACGGTCGGCACCGCCAACGTGATGGAGGCCTGCTCGGTGTCCAGCAGCTCATATATGCTCGCCCCGTCCATCATGGCGCCCGGCATGATCATCTTGGCGCCGGCCATAGGCGCGGAGAATGCCGTAGACCAGGCATTGGCATGGAACATGGGCACCACGGGCATCACCGCATCGGTGCTGTGAAAGCCCAGCGCATCAGCCATATTGGTGGACATGGCATGAAGCACATTGGACCGGTGGGAATACACCACGCCCTTGGGATTGCCGGTGGTGCCGGAGGTGTAGCACATGCCGCACGCGGTGTTCTCGTCAAACTCCGGCCAGACGAAATCCTCATCGCCTTCTGCCAACAGGTCCTCGTAACACAAGGCGCCGCGCAGTGAGGTGTCCGGCATGTGATCGCGGTCGGTCATCACCACGAAGTTCTTGATGCTGGGCAGCTTGTCCTGAATGCCTTCCATGATGGGCACGAAGGTGAGATCCACGAAGAACCATTTATCTTCGGCATGGTCGATAATGTAGGTCAACTGCTCGGGGAAGAGCCGCGGGTTGAGGGTATGGACCACCGCGCCCAGGCCCATGATGCCGTACCAGATCTCCAGGTGGCGGTAGCCGTTCCAGGCCATGGTGCCGGCCACGTCACCCAGCTTCAATCCGTGTTTCTCGCAGGCACTGGCGAGCTTGCGCGCGCGCCGGTTGAGATCGGCGTAGGTCTGCCGGTGGATCGGACCTTCCACGCTGCGCGAGACGATTTCCTGATCGGGATGATAGATGGCCGCATGATCGAGGACCTTATGGGTCAACAACGGCCAATCTTGCATTAATCCTTGCATGAGTGCTCCCTCCACCTTGCGTTTTTTGCGCAATTAGTCTCCCTTTGAAGGCCACGATATAGCGCCCAACGAGACTTGTCACAACTCACTTATGCACCCGCAGAAACGGGAGGTGTCCCATGAGCGATCTTGCCTTTAAGCCTGCCACCGAACTGTCTCGGCTGATCTCACAGAAGGCGCTCGGTGCGCGTGAACTGCTGGAACACTATGTGGCGCGGATCGAGCGTTACAATCCGGGGCTCAACGCCATCGTCGTAAGCGATCTTGACGCGGCGCGCGCGCGGGCTGATGACGCCGATGCGGCCATAGCCGGTGGCGAGACCTGGGGCCCGCTCCACGGGCTGCCCATGACCGTCAAGGATGCCTTTGAGGTTGCCGGAATGGTGTCGTCCGGCGGTGCAGTAGAGTTAAAGGATCACGTGCCGCAATTGGATGCTGACCCGGTGGCGCGTCTGCGGGCGGCAGGCGCCATCATATTGGGAAAGACCAACGTCCCGGTCTATTCCGGTGACTGGCAGAGCTATAATGATGTTTATGGGCGCACCAACAATCCCTGGGATCTGGAGCGTACGCCCGGCGGCTCGTCCGGAGGTGCTGTGGCGGCTTTGAGCGCCGGCCTGGTGGCCGCGGAGATTGGCTCCGACATTGGCGGCTCAATCCGGGTGCCTGCCAACTTTTGCGGCCTTTATGGCCACAAGCCCTCGTTTGGCGTGGTTTCACCGCAAGGTCACATCCCGCCTGCGCCCTGGGGCCGCGGCGTGGCGGATCTTGGCGTATCAGGCCCCTTCGGGCGCAGCGTCGCGGACCTCAGGCAGCTTCTGGACGTCATGGCCGGACCAGGTCCGTTGGACAAGGCACTCAAGATCCAGCTACCGCCGGCGCGGACCCCCAAGCGCATTGCGGTTTGGGCGGATGACCCGTTTGCGCCGGTGGATGCAGAGATCAAAGGCGCCGTGGAGACGGCCGCCCGCGCCTTGGAGCAGGCCGGTTGCGAGCTGGATTACGACGCCCGCCCGGACTTTGCCTTTGAGGCCTCTCACGCCATTTACCTCACCATCCTCTCCTCCATTATCAGCACGGATTGGCCGCCGGAGACGTTGGCCTTCATGCGTGACCATGCAGCGAATGCGCCTGAAGACGCGATGGATGATCTCTCCCTGCAGGCCCGCGGCACTCAGCTCACCTATGGCGGCTATCTGGGGCTGAACATCAGGCGCGAGGCCCTCAAGGCCAAATGGGCTGAATTCTTTGCCACCTATGACGGCGTGCTGTGCCCTGTGACGGCGGTGCCGGCCTTTCCCCATGACACCGAAACGCGCATTCCGGACCGGCGCATCGTGGTCAACGGTAAGGAGCACCCCTATATGGAATTGTTGCGCTGGGCGGGCCTGGCCACCGTCTGTCATTTGCCGGCAACAGCCGCGCCGGTCGGGCTCAGCCAAGACGGGCTGCCGTTGGGCGTGCAGATCATCGGGCCGCAGCAGGAAGATCTAACGCCGCTGGCCATCGCCGCGCTTTTGGAAGCCGAATTGGACGGCCTTGCGCCACCCAGCGATTACATGTGAGGAACAGGGTATGGATCATTTCATTATTCTCATCAGCGTCTTTGCAATCTTCATCCCTGCGCTCATGCTGCCCGGCCCCGATTTTGTCGCTGTGGTCAGGACATCCATGACCCAAGGCACCAAGGCAGGGCTGATGACCACGTTGGGCGTGAGCTTAGGGTTAGGGCTCTACGCCACATTGAGCCTGCTGGGCCTGGCTGCGGTGCTGACGGAGTATTACTGGCTCACCTGGCTGGTGCGTGTATTGGGCGGCAGCTATCTGATCTATCTGGGCATCAAGCTGTTGCTGACCAAGCCTGACGTCATCGATGTGTCCACGCCGGCGCCCCGGCGCGGTGTGCACCCGTTCGTCCTCGGATTTTTGGTCAACATGACCAATCCCAAGGCCGTGGTCCTGTTTGCCTCGGTGTTTGCCACCGCCATTACGCCAAGCACGCCGCTCTGGCTCATGGGATTGATGATTGGCCTGGTGATGGCCAGCTCGCTGGTGTGGTACACGCTGGTGAGCCTTTTCATGTCCTCCGCCCCGGTGATCAAACGCTTTCAAAACGCACGCCATTGGATTGAGCGGGCGGCAGGCGTGTGTTTTGTCGGGATTGGCGGACGAATCCTCGCCGATGCCCGCAGCCCGGTAAGCACCTGAGCAACGGTCTATTCACAGGAACGATCATGGACGCAGAATTCTGGCACGCAAGATGGGAAACAAACCAGCTTGGCTTCCACCAGGAGGCCCACAACCCCATGATGGTGGCTCATGCCGGTCTCTTGGGGCTGGAGCCGGGGGAGCGCGTGTTCCTGCCCCTGTGCGGTAAGACCCTGGATATTGGCTGGTTCTTGTCCAATGGCCAACATGTGCTGGGCGCAGAACTGAGCGCGCTGGCGATTGAGCAACTGTTTGAAAATCTCCAGCTCGACCCCGAGCGCACGCCGGTGGGCGATCTGGTCCGTTACAGCGCAGGCAGCATCGACATCTATGTGGGTGATATTTTCGCTCTGACAGCACAGACGCTGGGACCGGTTCAGGCCATCTACGACCGGGCCGCGCTTATTGCCCTGCCGGCGGACATGCGGCCCCGTTATGCGGAGCACCTGGTGGAGCTGACGCAGCGGGCTCCGCAGCTTCTTGTCTCGGTGGAGTATGATCAGTCTGAGATGGCAGGCCCGCCTTTTTCGGTCGTTGGCGCGGAAATCGAGCAGCTCTATGCGCCGCATTATGAGGTGAAAAAGTTGGCCAGCGCCGATGTGCCGGGGGGACTGAAGGGCATCTGCAAGGCCGACCAGACGGCATGGCTGCTGCGCTAAAGCGTCACAAAGAGCTTGTCGGCCTTACCTTTTCGGAACGGCACCTGAGGTGCGTTCCGGGCGACCATGCCTTTAGGCGCACTCACGGCCTTAACCGCGTCTTCCTGTTTGCTCGTGTTGGCATCCGGCAGTTGCAGAATGGCCACCCCTGAGACGATGAGAAAGAGCCCCGCCAGCTCGCTTGTGGAGTAGCTTTCGTTGAGAGCCAGCTTGGCGAAAGCGGCAACAAGCACGCACTCAAGGCCAATGATGATGAAATAGACCTGGCCCATATTCTCTGTCCTCAGCACAAAAACCTCGCTGGCGACGCCGATCACGAGGGTGAGGACGATGAGAGCGGAGAGCAAGAGTGTGTGATGGCTGCTGACCCACAGCTTCATAAAGTAAGTAGCCGCCACGTAGGCGCCAGCAGAGATCAGCAGCAAGAGCAATGCACTTAGATCTATGTTCTGCATGACACCGGACCTCTGACCAAAAGGGTGTTCGCGACGGCTACTCACGCACCAAACTTCATGGGAGGAGAGTAGGGCAGGCAGAGGTGGTGGGCTATGACGTGGGTCACAGGTTTGCAAGTTTTGTTGGGGTACTCCCGCTCCCCTGCGAAAGCAGGGACCTATAGCTCTGCGCATTCCAGTCGCTAAGAAGGTCCCTGCTTTCGCAGGGACACGGCATAGAGAACCCTCAACTCACAACCCGCGGATCCATCGGCGTCGACCCTTTAAGCCCCAGAATATCCTCCAGCACCTTGGCGCCGCGGATGGCCTGGGCATCGCCGCGGGGCGGGCCCACAACCTGGATGCCGACGGGCAGGTTCTCAGAGGTAAAGCCAGCCGGGATGGAGAGCGCCGGACAGGCCACATTTGTGATGGCATAGGCAATAGCGAGCCACTCCACATAGTTGCCGAACTCCTGTCCATCACAGCGTTCAACGAAGCGCTGCTCCACCGGGAAGGGCGACACGATGGTGGCCGGGCACAAGAGCAGATCATAGGTCTCAAAGAAGGCCCGCGTGCGGTTGAACATCGCCGTGCGCTGATGTTCGGCTTTGACGATATCAGCGGCGGTGAGCTTAAGCCCTTGTTCGATGTTCCAGATCACATCGGGTTTAAGCTGGTCGCGATTGTTCCGGTAATGCCCGTCATGGCCCGTGGCAAAGGCGACGGCGCGGAGCGTCTGGAAGCACTCGTGCGCTTCTGAGAGGTCCGGATGTGCTTCCTCTACGATCACGCCGGCCTCCTCAAACCGGCGCGCTGCGGCCATCACGATCTCGGCGACTTCAGGCTCAACCGGCGTGACGCCCAAATCACGGCTCACCGCGACCCGCTTCGGCATCCAATCGCCGCGCGCCACCTTCAGGTAAGACGTTCCATCGTAGGGCAGGGAAATGGGGTCGCCGGCCTCTTCGCCGCGCATGGCGTCGAACAACAGGGCCAGATCGTCGACGTTGCGGGCCATGGGGCCCTCCACGCCCATGAACCCATTGATCTTGCCGCCCCGGGTTGTGGCCACCCGGCCAGGCGAGGGGCGCATGCCCACAATTCCGCAGAAACTGGCTGGATTGCGCAGCGAGCCACCCATATCCGAACCGTGGGCCACCCACGCCATGCCGGTGGCCAGGGAGACGGCCGCCCCGCCCGAAGAACCGGCGGCGGACCGTGTGGTGTTCCAGGGGTTGAGCGTGCGGCCGAACACTTCGTTGAACGTGTTGGCGCCGGCGCCGAATTCCGGCGTGTTGGATTTGGCATAAATCACGCCGCCTTCGCGCTCCAGGTGGCTCACAAGAATATCGGACTCATCAGGCACCCAATCGGCATAAATGGGCGAGCCCATTGTTGAGCGCACCCCCTCCACGGCGGCGAGATCCTTGATCGGCACCGGCATCCCGGCCAATTGTCCGCGCTCGCTGGCGGGCAGGGCCATCAGACCGTCCGCGTGCTTGCGGGCCCGGTCGAAACACAGTGTCGGCAAGGCGTTCACCGCGCCGTCCACCTCGCCAATGCGCGCCTCCAAAGCATCCAGCAGATCGTGCGGGGACACGTCGCCCGCTTTGAGCGCCGTGACAATTTCGGTTGCGTCTTTTCTGATCAGTTCATCTGACATTTTGATTGTTCCTCGCCCAATTCCGCTCTACCACTTGGAGACGGCTCTTCATGCGGTGTCTTTAAGGCGCTAGCATAGAGCGCACATCAGCGTAAGCCCTCAAAGGATGAATTCTATGGACCAGCTTTCCAATATGGCCGTTCGGGACATCGAAACGGTGATCCACCCCTACACCAACCTGGCCGTTCACCGCGAGGAAGGTCCTTTCATCCTGGAAGAAGGCAAGGGCATCTACGTCTATGACGATAAGGGCAAACCCTACATTGAGGGACTGGCCGGCCTCTGGTGCACGTCGCTGGGATACGGCAATGAAGAACTGGTGGAGACCGCTGCCACCCAGATGCGGCGGCTCTCCTACACCCATATTTTCGGCGGCAAGTCCAACGACATGGCCATTGAGCTGGCGGAGAAGCTGAAGGAAATCGTGCCGTGCGAAGCCTCCAAGATGCTGTTTTGTTCGTCAGGCTCTGAGGCCAACGATATGCAGGTCAAGCTGACCTGGTACTACAACAACGCCAAGGGCCGTCCGGAGAAGAAAAAGATCATCAGCCGGATCAAGGGCTATCACGGGGTTACCGTCGCATCGGGCTCGCTCACCGGCCTGCCGCCGGTGCATGCCGACTGGGACCTGCCCATCAACAACATTCTGCACACGTCCTTGCCCCACTATTACCGCTTCGGCGAAGACGGGGAGAGCGAGGAAGAGTTCGCCACCCGCATGGCCGCGGACTTGGAAGACCTGATCCAGCGCGAGGGCCCGGAAACCATCGCCGCGTTCATCGCAGAGCCAGTTATGGGGGCGGGCGGTGTTATCGTGCCACCGGAGGGGTACTTCCCAAAAATCCAAGCCGTGCTGGATAAGTATGATGTGCGCTTCATTGCCGATGAGGTGATCTGCGGCTTCGGGCGCACGGGCAATTGGTTCGGCACGGAAACCTTCGGCATCAAGCCCACATCCGTCTCCATGGCCAAGGCCATCACCTCGGCTTACTATCCGCTGGGCGCGATCTCCATTGAAGAAGATCTCTACCAGGCCATGCTGGAGCAGAGCAAAAAGATCGGCACGTTCGGTCATGGCTACACCTACACGGCCCATCCGGTGGCCTCCGCCGTGGCGCTGAAGACCATCGAGATCTATGAACGTGACGGTGTGATCGAACATGCCAAGAAAATGAGCCCGATCTTCCTGGAGCGCTTCAACAAGCTGAAAGACCATCCGCTGGTGGGCGAAGTCAGGGCCGTGGGCATGATCGGGGCGTGCGAGCTTGTGGCCGACAAAGCCACCAAACGCGCCTTCAATCCGGCTCATCAGGTGGGGATTAATGGCGTCAAGTTCTGCCAGAAGCAGGGGCTGATCAACCGGATGCTGGGCGATGCCTTGGCGCTTTGCCCGCCGCTCATCATCAAGGAAGATGAGATCCACGAGATGTTCGACCGCCTGGAAATGGGCCTGGACGACACCGAGGCGTGGGTGCGCAAAGAGGGCCTGCGGGAGGAATAAAGCGTCCTAAACTCCGTCATCCCGGAATTTTGCGCACGCAAAATATCCGGGACCCAGCCGCCGCACGGCTCAGAGCCAACCGCCCTGGCTCCCCGCGTTCGCGGGGATGACGATGATGAGGATGGTGCGAGCCCTATAGCTCGAACCCGTTGACGATGAGATAGGCCCCCAGCCCAAGCGCCATCAGCGCCTGGATGATGATGATCACGTACCAAACGTTCGGCCGCTGCTTGTGGGGGGTCTTTTCCTCAACGACCTCCAGGCGCCCGTTGGAGCGTTCCTGGAGCCATTCCACCTGTGAGGCCGGCATCACCAGCTTCACATCGGGCGCGCTTTTCAGCTCCAGCTCATAGGACTTGGAATTGAGATACCAGAATTGCTTCCAGCCCTTGATTTCCGAGAAGGGGATGAACAGCGGCTTGTGGAAGAAGTTGAAGGGCGGGATGATCTTCAGCGCCAGGCCCATCTGGTGCACCCCGATTGTCAGAAGGCCGTTATAGGACCTTGAGGCCACGCCCTCGCCGTAGGCCACCGCGTGCTGAAAGTGGCGGGTTTCCAAGGGGCGCTCCCAAGGGGCTTCATAGAACTTACCCAGATAGCGCCAGTAGTAGGAATCTCTGAAATAGATCAGGTACATAGCCCCGAAAAAGACGGACATGCCGATGGTCATCAGCCAGGCTTTTTCAAGCATTTCCGCAATCATGGTGTACCTCTCTCCGTTATGGAGAGAGAGAGTAGGAAAGAGCCGATAATTTCCGGTTAATCGCGGTCAGAGCTGGCTCTTCAGCTCCACCACGCCATGCTTCTCCGTGGGCACGGCCAGCGTGATTGCGCCGTCGTCTGCCACCTTGGCCGTTATCGTGCCCGCGGCCTGGCTGGGGAGTTCAGCCACCGGTGTGCTCTCAATCGCGCCGTCCTTGAGCTCAACGCGCATCAAAGTGCGCCGCCCGGCATCCGGTACGAACAGCAGATCGCCGCCGTCACGGGCAACCGTGGCGCTCAACTCCTGCTCGCGCGAGCCGATCGCGTGGTTGGAAAAGCCATACTTCTTCGCCTTCAGCACCAGCTTGCCGTCCTGCAAGCTCCAGAACTGCAAGGTGCCGCCAATATGCGGCGTGACCACAATGGCGATCTCCTTGGCCCCATCGCCATCATAGTCTGCGATGCCGGCGGGGTTCAGCCACCGGTTGGCGGTGCCGATAAACGGGGTGCGGGCGATGCGCTTCAAACCGCCGTTCGCGCTGCAGGTTGCCCCGGCCGGTCCGTACACCGCCAGGGCCGCCCCTTGGTCCAGGCTGGCCTCCACCACCACGATCTCCGCATAGTAATCCCCCTCAAGATCCACAATGCGCGCCTGACGGTCTTCGAACACCAGGTTCTCGTCCAGCACAAACTCCATTTTATGGCCGCACGAGGTGACGGCGACCAGGCTTCCCGCTTCAATGGCATCGCCCAGAATGCCATGGCCATAACGGGTGGTCGGCCGCGCCAGCCAGGCGCTTTTCAGGTTGTGCTTTCCCGGCGAGATCAGGGCATCGGGCAGGGCGCCTTCCGGCAATTCGCCTGCTGAGGCGGGAAGCGCGAGGGCCATGCCCAGCGCCGCGCATATGGCGCTAAAGCGTGGCAAGGGCCTGCTCCAAATCTGCAATCAGATCGTCCGCCTCTTCAATCCCAATGGACAGACGGATCAAGTTCGCAGCGACCAGCGAGTGCGGGCCCTCCACGGTTTTGCGGTGCTCCGCCAGGCTCTCAACGCCCCCAAGCGAGGTGGCCGGCACAAACAGCTTCAACGCGGCGGCCACCTGCTTGGCATCGGCTTCGCCGCCTTTGACCAGCACAGACATCATGCCGCCAAACCCGCCGGTCATCTGGCGCGCGGCAATCTCATGACCGGGATGGCTCTCAAGCCCCGGATAGAGCACGCCGTCAAGCTTTGGATGATCTTTAAAGTGTTTTGCAATTTTCAAAGCGTTGCGGGACGAGGCCTCAAACCTTACGAAAAGCGTGCGCATGCCCCTGAGCAGCAGCCAGGCTTCAAACGTGCCGAGGATCGAGCCGAGATACTTGCGGTTGACGAAAATCTCTTCCCAGAACGGGTTCGCCTGGCCCGTCACCAGGACGCCTGCGTTCACGTCGGAATGGCCGTTGAGATACTTGGTGGCCGAGTGGAAGACGATGTCCGCCCCGTGCTCCAAGGGCCGCGTGCTCACGGGCGTGGCCACGGTGGCATCCACCCCAAGCCGGGCGCCGGCCTCATGGGCGGCCTTTGCGGCGGCTTCAATGTCGATCACATCCCAGGTGGGGTTCACCGGCGTCTCAATCCACACAATCGCGGTTTCGCCCGGCCGGATGGCTGCTTCGAGTGCACCGGGCTTCGTCTGGTCGAACAGGGTCAGACCAATGCCCCGGCGCTCGGCAATCATGCGCAGCCAGTCCTGGCCGCCATGGTACATGATTTCCGGGGCCACCATGTGCTGGCCCGTGCGCACGGTTTCAAACAGGGCGGCGAACGCGGCAAGGCCTGAGGAAAAGGCCAGCGCATCTGCGCCTTCGTCCAGCCTGGCCAAAACCTCCTCCACTTTAGTGACGGTAGGCGAGCCATACCGGCCATAGGAGTATGCGCCCAGAAGCTCGTAATTCTCATCACGCCCGAAGGTGGTTGAGGGCTGGATGGGGGGCACCACGCCGCCGGTGGCTTCATCGATATAGTGCAGCGCCTGGGCAACCAGAGAGCGCGTTGAGGGGAGGGTGTTGCTCATAAAGTCTTAAACGTGCTGTCCGCCATTGATGTGGAGTTCAGCGCCGGTCACATAGCTGGATTGTTCGGTGCACAGGAAGTAGATGGCTTTCGCCACCTCTTCCGGCTGACCCAGCCGGCGCATGGGGATATCCTTGATCATGTTCTCGGTGCCGGGTGAGAGGATCGAGGTTTCGATCTCGCCCGGCGAAATGGCGTTCACGCGGATACCCAGAGGCCCGAAATCGGCGGCCATCTCGCGGGTCAGCGAGGCAAGGGCCGCCTTGGAGGTGGAATAGGCTGCGCCCGCAAACGGATGCACGCTGGACCCGGCAATCGAGGTCACGTTCACCACGGACCCCGTGGCCTTCTTCAGTTCCTCAACCAGGCCGCGGGCCAGCATGATCGGGGCAAAGAAGTTCACCTGAAAAACGGTCTTCCAGTCGTCGATGCCCGTGTCCAGGGCCGGCAGACGTTGGCCGTGCTCATCCTTCGGCGAAATGGCGGCATTGTTCACCAGGGCGTCCAACCGGCTGCCCTGCGCTTTCAAGCGCTCGCGCATTTCGCGGATGCCGTCCTCCACATTGGCAGGATCGGCCAGATCGATCTGGATATGGTCCTCCGGCCCCATTTCCCACGGGCAATCTTCCGGGAACCCGTGCCTGGAACAGGTGATCACCCGCCAGCCTGCGCTGGAGAACCGCTTCACCGCCGCATGGCCGATGCCGCGGCTTGCGCCCGTGAGGATCAAGGTTTTCCGTTCGTCGTTCCGCAGGTCACTCATGGGAGGGTCTGCTCTTTCTTGCCGTTAGGGGTACAGGCGTTCCTTTGACCACGCATCATCGGTCTTTTTGCGGCGAAACACCACCCGGTCGTGGAGCCGGAAGGGCCGGTCGTGCCAGAACTCCATATAGAGCGGCGCAATTCTGAAACCAGACCAATATTCCGGCCGGGGCACAGAACCGATGGCATGCTTGGCCGCATACTTGGCCACCGCCTTTTCCAGCGCAAAGCGGCTCTCCAAAGGGCGCGATTGTTGCGAGGCCCAGGCGCCGATGCGGCTGTCGCGGGCGCGGGAGTTGAAATAGGCATCGGCCTCCTCATCGCTCACCACGCTCACCGTGCCGCGGATGCGGATCTGCCGGCGCAGCGACTTCCAATGAAAGCACAGCGCCGCGCGGGGTTGCGCGAGAATTTCCTCCCCCTTCTGGCTCTCAAAGTTGGTGTAGAACACAAAGCCCGTATCGGCGAAATCCTTGAGCAGCACCATGCGCACATTTGGCATGCCGTCCGGGTCCACGGTCGCAATGGACATGGCGCTGGGATCATTCGGCTCGCTTGTCTTGGCCAGCTCAAACCAGTCGGCAAACAGGCCGAACGGATCTTCACGGTCAACAAAGTCGTCCTGCGGTATGGGGTCGTAACTCATGCGCCTCTGCTCGCCAGGTGAGATCTTGAGGAGAAACTCATTTCATTATCCCACGGCTTTGGCAACCCCGGCTGAGCGGTAACAAAATGAAACATTTCTCAATTCTTTCCAATCGGCTGCTTTTTGATAGATCGGCCTTGCACAATGTGTAGGATGCGCGCGATTTCCTAGGGGACAGTTATAAAAATTTTGAGGTTGCGTGATGGGTGAACCTGGACCTTTGATGGCCGGTAAGCGCGGACTTGTGATGGGGGTGGCTAACAACCGTTCGATCGCATGGGGCATTTCTGAAGCATGTGCGCGTCATGGCGCCGAGTTGGCATTTACCTTCCAAGGTGAAGCGCTGGAAAAGCGGGTGCGCCCGTTGGCAGAGTCAGTGGGGGCCTCACTGGTGCTGCCGTGCGATGTGACCGATGCGGCGTCCATCGATGCCACTTTCGATGCCATCCAGAAAGAATGGGGCGGTTTGGATTTCGTGGTGCACGCCATTGCCTTTTCCGACAAGGAAGAGCTCACCGGCCGCTACGTGGACACAACGTGCGCGAACTTCAACAGAACCATGGAGATCTCGTGCTATTCGTTCACCGCGATTGCGCAGCGCGCTGAGAAGCTGATGCCGGACGGCGGCTCGCTCCTGACGCTCACCTATTACGGCGCGGAGAAGGTCATGCCCCATTACAACGTGATGGGCGTGGCCAAGGCGGCGCTTGAAGCCAGCGTGCGCTATCTGGCCGAGGATCTGGGCAAGCAGAAGATCCGGGTCAACGCGGTCTCCGCCGGGCCGATCAAGACCCTGGCCGCGTCGGGCATCGGAGACTTCCGCTATATCTTGAAGTGGAACGAGTATAACTCGCCCCTGCGCCGCACCGTGGGCACCGACGAGGTTGGCGACAGCGCGCTCTATCTGCTGTCAGATCTCAGCCGCGGGGTGACTGGCGAAGTGCATCATGTGGACTGCGGCTACAACCTGGTGGGCATGAAGGCGGAAGACGCGCCTGACATTTCGGTGGTCAAGTGATCAAGGATCTGCCTCCGTTCTACTATTTCCGCCACGGCGAAACCGCCTGGAACAAGGAACGGCGCATTCAAGGGCAGATCGATGTGCCTCTGAACGCCACGGGACACATGCAGGCCGAGGCCATGGCCAAGCGCCTGCTGCAAGAGGTTTCAGACCCTTCTGAATACCGTTTCGTGTGCAGCCCGCTTGAGCGGACGCGCCAAACCATGGGCTACGTGCTGAAAGCCTTCGGCCTGCCGGACGATCATACCGACACCGATGACCGCTTGAAGGAGCTGGCCTATGGGGTGTGGGAGGGCGAGATGTGGCCCGACCTCAATGCGGCGGGCGTGGTCCCTGAAAAGGACCCTGAAGCCTTCCATGCCTGGCGCCCGGAGAAGGGCGAAAGCTATGTGGACGCGCGAGAGCGTGCCCGCGATTGGCTCTCCAGCCTGGACCGGCCCCACATCGTCGTGGGCCATGGCGCACTGAGCCGTGTGATCCGCGGGTTGATCTTCGGTCTGGAGCCCCGCGACATCATTCAGCTCAAAGTGCCGCAAACGCGGTTCTTCCGGATTGCTGATGGCGGGCTCGACTGGTTTGACGCCGCCGACCTGGACGCCTAGAACAGCCAAAACCTCTTTCGTTCAGGCGCTGCCATGTCTCACAACACTTTTGGCCATATGTTCCGCATGACCACCTTTGGCGAAAGCCACGGGCCCGCGCTTGGATGTGTGGTGGACGGATGTCCGGCGCTCCTGCCGCTCACCGAGGCCGATATCCAAGGCTTCATGGACAAGCGCCGCCCCGGCCAGTCGAAATACACCACCCAGCGCCGCGAGCCCGATCAGGTGAAGATCCTTTCCGGCGTTTTTGAGGACGATGAGGGCCGGCAGGTCACCACCGGCACCCCCATTTGCCTGATGATTGAGAACGTGGACCAGCGCTCCAAGGACTATTCTGAGATCAAGGACAAGTTCCGCCCGGGACATGCCGATTTCACCTACCTGGAAAAGTACGGCATTCGCGATTATCGCGGGGGCGGGCGCTCATCGGCCCGGGAAACGGCGGCCCGCGTGGCGGCCGGCGCGGTGGCCCGCAAGGTGATCGCCGGCATGACCGTGCGCGGCGCCCTGGTGCAAATGGGCCCGCACAAGGTGGACCGCAGCCGCTGGGACTGGGACCAAGTGGATCAAAACCCGTTCTTTTGCCCGGACGCAAAGGCGGCAGAAGACTGGGCGGACTATCTGGACGGAGTGCGCAAGGCGGGCTCGTCTTGCGGTGCGGTGATCGAGCTTGTGGGAAGCGGTGTCCCGATCGGCCTGGGGGCGCCCGTCTACGGCAAACTCGACCAGGACATGGCGTCTGCCATGATGAGCATCAACGCGGTAAAGGGCGTTGAGATCGGCAATGGGTTTGAGGCCGCCGCGATTTCCGGTGAAGAGAATGCCGACGAAATCCGAATGGTCGACGGGGACCGTCAGTTCCAGTCGAACCAGGCAGGCGGCGTGTTGGGCGGCATTTCCACCGGCCAGGATGTGGTGGTGCGCTTTGCGGTCAAGCCCACATCCTCCATTCTCGCGCCGCGCAAGACGGTGGACCGCTTTGGCGAAGACACCGAGATTGTCACCAAGGGACGCCACGACCCGTGCGTGGGCATTCGCGCGGTGCCCGTGGGCGAGGCCATGATGGCGCTGGTCCTGGCCGATCATCTGTTGCGCCACCGGGCGCAAGCAGGTGCGTGATGGACGTTGAAGCCCTCCTTTTCGATGTGTTCGGCACGGTGGTCGACTGGCGCACGTCCATAACCTCGCAGATGGAGGTTTTCGGGGCCGAGAACGGCTATGAGGCGGATTGGGCCGCGTTCGCCGACCGCTGGCGTGCCCTCTATCAGCCCGCCATGGAGCAAGTGCGCGCAGAAGGGCGCGGCTGGGTCATTCTGGACACACTGCACGGCGAGAATCTGGATAAGGCCTGGGCCGAATTCGGCTTTCCGCCGCTTGAGGCCGGCGCACGCGATCATCTGGTGCGGGCCTGGCACAGGCTTGATCCCTGGCCCGACGCGGTTGCAGGGCTCACGCGCCTGAAGACGAAATACATCATTGCCCCGGTCTCCAACGGCAATATCGCCCTCATCACCAATATGGCCAAGCGGGCCGGTTTGCCGTGGGATGTGGTGCTGGGTGCAGAGGTGGCCCGGGCTTACAAGCCCATGCCGGAAGCTTATCTGCGCTCGGCGGCGGCCATCGGCCGGGCGCCCGGCCAATGCATGATGGTGGCGGCCCACAATGACGATCTCCACGCCGCCAAGGCGCAAGGGCTGAAGACGGCGTTCGTGCCGCGGCCATTGGAAATGGGGCCAGGCGGCGGCGCGGACACCGAGCCCACCGGCGACTGGGATCTGGTGGCCGACAGCTTCGAGACGCTGGCTGATCAGCTCGGCATTGCCTGAGACGGCTCCAATTTTCCTAAACTCTACCTGACCGCGGCAAGCGATCGTTAATCACCTATGGGTAGAAATGGATAGGCGCTGGGGGAGCACTTGGGACAAACGTCAACCGGGCCGCCAATGAACACCTATAAGCGCGTTTTGATCGTAGATGACGATGTCATCGTACGCACCATGCTCCGGGGCTATTTTGAAGCCCTTGCAGCAAGCACTATTGAAGAAGCAACCGACGGGGCCACGGCCGCACGCATGATGAGTGCGCAGCACCAGCCCTTCGACCTCATCGTCACTGACCTGAGCATGCCGGAGGAAGACGGCATCCAGTTCTTTCGCCGCCTCCAAAGCCAGGGCTACCGGGGCGATTTGGTGATTGTCAGCGGTCGGGACAGCTCGATCATCACCACCGCGAAGAACCTGGCGGAAGGGCAAAACCTGAAGGTGCGTGGCACTATCGGGAAGCCGCTGACCCGGGCCAAGCTCGACGAGGTGTTCGCCGACCGACCGGCCCGTGCGCCAGCACCGGCTGCGCCGGCAACCTTGGATGCCGCCACGCTGTCCCGATTGTTCAGAGATGGGTGTGTTGTTCCCTATTTCCAGCCAAAGATCTCTGTGCGCACCGGCAAGATTGTCGGAGCTGAAGCGCTGGTGAGAGGCGAGCACGAGACGCTTGGCAAGCTGGGGGCCTTCCAGATCATCAAAGCCGCACGGCGCTACAACATGATGGGCGAACTAACCGATGTGATGGTCGACAAGGCGCTGGCTCAGATCAGCACCTGGCAGGATCAGGGCATGGACCTGGATCTGGCGTTGAACATCGACCCGGACCAGTTGTGCGAGTTGGATCTGCCGGACCGGCTATTCGCGAAGGTAAGCGATGCGGGCGTGCGGCCGGCGCGGATCATCGTTGAGGTGACCGAAGAGAGCCTGAAATCGAACGCGCTCCAGGTGATGGACGTCCTGGCGCGCCTGCGCATGAAGGGCTTTCGCACCTCCTCGGACGACTTTGGCACCGGCCGGTCGAACATGGACAGCTTGCAGACCCTGCCGTTCACCGAACTGAAGATCGATCAGTCTTTCGTCTTTGAAGCGCTGACGCAGAATTTTGCCGACGCGGCGATCCAGACCACGGTCAAACTGGCCCGTGTGTCAGGCCTGGAGCTGGTGGCGGAGGGCGTTGAGACGCGCGAGCAACTGCACTATCTGGCCGATCTCAAGGTTTCTGTGGTCCAGGGATATCTGTTCTCCCCGCCGCTTCCGGCGGCTGAGTTTGAGGCCTGGTATCACGACCATGAGGGCTATGCGCCGGCACATCTGTTCGAGCAGGAAAAGGTGCCCGCTGTGCTGCCTATCGGCTGACCGCTTATTGGGGAACACGCCCTCTACGCCATCGTCATCCCTGCTTTCCCCCGTCATCCCCGCGAACGCGGGGACCCAGGGCCGGTGGCTCTGAACAGTGTGGCCTCTGGGTCCCGGATATTTTGCTGGCGCAAAATTCCGGGATGACGACACTGGGGCCACGCGTATGACGATATCGCGTGGGTTTTGCCGCTTAGCCCGGCTTGTCGCAGACCACCATCTTCGACATGAAGACCGGTTTCTCGCTGACCGGCTTCAGGCCGGCCTCTTCAAAGATCGCGCCCAGATCTTCTTTGATGTACGAGCCGTAAAACGGTTCGTGGAAGTTCAAAGGAAAGCTCTGCAACATCCCGTCATAACCCGGCGTGTCGCCCATCTGGAGGCTGTCCATGAAGATCAGGCGCCCGCCGGGCTTCAATACCCGGAAAAATTCCGCAGCAATGATCCGCCGCACCTTCGGCGGCACTTCGTGGAACAGGTAGATGCAGGTGACCACATCCAGCTCCCCGTCGGCAAACGGCAAAGTCTCCGCATTGGCCGGCACATAGTCGATGCCGGTCCAGGGCTCCAGATACTCTTCCGCTTCGGCCAGATAGGCCTCCGAGAGATCGCTCGCCACCGCCTTGATGCGCGGATAGGCCTGCTTCACCGCATCCAGAAACCGGCCGGTGCCACAGGCAACATCCGCCAGCTTCACCTTGCGCTGGTCGCGCCCGCGCATGAACTCAGCCAGCGGCACCAGGCATTGGCGGCGCATGGCGTTGGTGGAGCCGGAGAACAGCACGTCCACCTGAAGGTCGTAGAGCTCGGCGGATTCCTCGGTGAGGTATCCGCCCGTCTGATAGTGGAAATTCTGCAGGAAATAGGCCGGGAGCTTCTCCTTGAGCTCTGCCGAATAGACCTCATCGCCGCGCCGTTCCGTGCGTCGCTCGGTAGCGCCCGGCAAGTCGGCAAAGTAAAGCCTGCTGCGCCGGATCATTTCCAGCGGCGGGCCGTCCCGGTCGCGCGGCATGGGATAGTGGCCGGCCTCAACCGCGGCGAGATCTTCCTGGAACACGGTGGCCAGGTCGCGCATCAGGCGCTCAGGAGTGGGCCCTTCGGCGCGCGGCTTTTCGCGGCGCACATCGTTCTCGCCTTTGGCGGTGTGAAACCGCTGAGAGGCGAAATAGTGGCCCATATACCAGGCCACGCGGGCGCCTTGGCGGGCGGAATATCCAAGCTTATCCAGTCTTGAAACCATACCCTAAAGATCAGACACCTGGACGCGCATTTCAAGGGGCGCGCGCTGCGACAATGAACTCCACATTGCCGTCCGAACCGGTGATGGGGGAGGCGATCAGGCCGGCGATCTCCCAGCCCTGGTCTTCGGCGAGCCAGCTACAGATCTCGTCGCACACGCGTTCGCGCGTTGCTGCATCGCGCACAATGCCGCCTTTGCCGACGGCGTCCCTGCCGGCTTCGAACTGAGGTTTGATGAGCGCAAAGAGCCAGGCACCGGCCCGAGCGAGCGCCAGAGCGGGGGGCAGGGCGAGCTTGAGGGAAATGAAGCTCACGTCTGAGACGATCACGTCGATGGGCTCACCAATCTGCGCCGCCTGAAGCGCGCGCGCATTCAGGCCCTCCAGATTGACCACACGCGCATCGTTCAGGAGGCTCTCATGAAGCTGGCCATGGCCCACATCGAGCGCGAATACCTTGCGGGCACCAGCCTCCAGGAGCACCTGAGTGAACCCTCCCGTGGACGCACCCACGTCGAGCCCGACAGCGTTCATCAGGTCGGGGGCAAAATGCTCCAGTGCTGCGGCCAGTTTCAGGCCAGCGCGCGAGACATAAGGGTTTGACTGATCTGAAAGCGTGATCGATGCGGTGATGAGGACCTTCTGGCTGGCTTTGGTGGCGGGCCGGCCATCCACCTGAACATGGCCTTGTAAGACGGCCTCCTGCGCACGCGCCCGGCTTGAGGCGAGGCCGAGATCGACGATCTGCTGGTCCAGGCGTTTGGTGGTGGTCATCGCGCCTGAACTGCAAAATGGATCCCTGCTTTCGCAGGGATGCGGATTTTCTGAAGACCTGAACCAGCTAGACCCGCGCCTCTGCGAAAGCAGGGGCCGATAGCTACGCACAGAATGCGCTTAGGAGGCTCTCTACTCCACATCCAGCGGCTCGGTGCCGGCCGGTGTGCCCTCTTTGGTGAGCGTGATCTTCTCAATCCGCGCTTCAGCCTTCTTCAAGAGCGCCTCGCAATGGGCTTTCAGCTTCTCGCCGCGCTCATAGATCGATATAGATTCTTCCAGATCCACGCGACCCTGCTCCAGCTTGGCCACGATCTCTTCCAGCTCCTGCAGAGCGGCTTCAAATTTCATGGCCTCAATGTCAGCGCCGTCTTGTTCTGCCATGGCTGGGAGCCCCTCACTTTTCCGCTGTTCCGCGCATCAGCGCCTGAATGTGTACCCCGGCCGATGACGCCAGGGCGCTGAGGTCATAGCCGCCTTCCAAGACGGAGACAACACGCCCATCGGCATGTTTGTCGGCAATCTCCATCAATCTGAGAGTAATCCACGCAAAATCTTCTTCTTCGAGCTGCAATCCGCCCAGCGGGTCCGCCCGGTGGGCATCAAAGCCTGCAGAGATGATGAGAAGATCCGGCTCAAACGCATCCAAGGCCGGCAGCACAGTCGTGGTCATGGCTTCGCGGAACACAGCCCCGCTGTCCCCATGGCTGAGGGGGGCGTTGAAGATGTTGCCTTCACCGGTCTCCGACTTGGCGCCCGTGCCGGGAAACAGCGGCATCTGGTGGGTGGAGCCGTAGAACAGATCACCCTCCGACCAGAACATCTCTTGGGTGCCGTTGCCGTGGTGCACGTCGAAATCCACCACCGCCACCCGCTCCAGGTCATATTCTTCGCGGGCATAGTGGGCGGCCACGGCCACATTGTTGAACAGGCAAAAGCCCATGGCGCGGCTGGTTTCGGCATGATGACCCGGCGGGCGCGTGGCGCAGAACACATTGTCCACCTCACGCTGGGCCAGGGCGTCCACTGCCCGGGTGGCCGCACCCACGCCGCGCAAGGCCGCTTCCAGGCTGTGCGGCGACATCCAGGTGTCCGGATCGATCGCCTCCATGCCGTGCTCCGGCGACAGGCCTTCGATCATAGAGACATAGTCTTCCGGATGCGCCAAAAGCAGGCTCTCGCGCGAGGCTTTCGGCGCGTCCTCGCGGGCCAGATCATCGAAGTGCTCTGAGGCCAGGATCTGATTGAGCGCCCGCAACCGGTCGGGCCGTTCCGGATGGCCTTCGGGCGTTTGGTGTTCAATACAGATATCGTGACTGAGGAGAAGTGTCGTCATAAGTGTCTAGCCCTTCAAAGCGCAATGGCGTCAGGAGTGGTGGCGAAGAACGCATCCGCGCTGCCGCGCACCACCGAGGAATATCCGCGTGCCTGAGGCAGGTGATTCTCGGCAAAATAGCGGGCCTCCAGGATACGCACCGTATCCGCTTCCGCCGTGTCTTCGCCCTGGCGCTGGGAGGCGGCCAGCGCCCCCTTGGCCAGCCAGCAACCGCCTGCGGTGAGCCCCATGAGCTTCGAATAGGGGGTGGCTGATGCCAGCACCTTGTCCAGGTTTTCCGGCAGGGTATCCAGCATCCAGGCGGTGGCGTCCTCCAGCTCCTCGACCGCTGAGGTGAGCCGGTAGCCGGTGCGCCCAAAGCGCTCATCATTGGAGGCCATCACCGCATCGGCGATTTCCTTGAAGCTGTCGATCAAGCCGCGCACGGTCTCACCGTTCTCCAAGGGGAGCTTGCGGGTGGCCAGATCAATGGCCTGAATGCCGTTGGTGCCCTCATAGATCGGTGTGATGCGCGCATCGCGCAGGTGTTGGGCGGCGCCGGTTTCTTCGATGAAGCCCATGCCGCCGAACACCTGAATGCCGATGGACGCCACATCCACGCCCATTTCGGTGCCGAACGTCTTGGCCACCGGCGTCAGCAAGGCCGCTTCCAGCTCGCCCTTCTCGCGCACATCGTCACTCTTGCCGAACTCAGCCCGGTCGAGCGCATTGGCCGAGGCATAACAGATTGCGCGCGCCGCGGCGGTCTTGGTCTTCATGTCCATGAGCATCCGCCGCACATCCGGATGCTCCACGATGGGCACCATGCCGTCCGATCCAGGCCGGCGGCCCTGGCGGCGCTCAAGGGCATAATCCAGAGCGTGCTGAAACGCCCGCTCGGCAATCGCCACCCCTTGCATGCCCACATTGAGGCGGGCGTGGTTCATCATGGTGAACATGCAGGCAAGGCCGCGGTTTTCCTCGCCCAGCAGCCAGCCAATGGCGCCGCCTTGCTCGCCATACTTCATCACGGCGGTGGGCGAGCCGTGGATCCCCATTTTCTCCTCCAGCCCGGCGCACTTCACATCGTTGCGTTCACCTGGGCTGCCATCACCGTTCACCAGAAACTTCGGCACCACGAACAGGGAAATCCCGCGTGTGCCCTCCGGCGCATCGGGCAGGCGGGCCAGCACCAGGTGGATGATATTCTCCGTGAGGTCATGCTCGCCATGGGTGATGTAGATTTTGGTGCCGGTGATCTTGTACGTGCCGTCGCCCTGCGGCTCCGCCTTGGTGCGCAGCGCGGCGAGGTCCGAGCCTGCCTGAGGCTCGGTGAGGTTCATGGTGCCGGTCCATTCCCCGGTGACCATCTTGGGCAGATACGTGGCTTTCAGCTCATCAGAGCCGTGGGCAATGATCGCGTTCACCGCCCCTTGGGTCAAAAGCGTGCCGATGCCATAGGCGTTGGCGGCGGTGTTCCAGAGTTCCTGAACCGCCAGGCCCATAGTGGTGGGCAGGCCCTGGCCGCCATGCTCCGCAGAGCAGGGCAGGGCGCCCCAGCCGGCCTCCACCCATTGGGCGTAGGTGTCTTTCCAGCCGGTCGCGGTGGTGACGTTGCCGGTGGCCGGATCATAGGTGCAGCCTTCGGTGTCGCCCGGCTGGTTGATGGGGGCGATGATTTCGGCGGCGAATTTGCCGGCCTCCTCCAAAACCGCATCCACCAGTTCCTGGTCGAGATCGGGAAACAGACCCTCCGCCACCAGGGCATTGAAGCCGGAGACATCTGCAAACGTGTGGCGCAGGTCGTTCAGTTGGGGTGTATAGGTCATTTGCCTTCCCGTTCGTTTCCGCCTATTAGCCGCTGCTTAGTGCGTTCGGGCCTTACACGAAGTTTTAAGCCGCCGGCCCCGCGCATTCAATCGGCAATCTCCACCGGACGCTCACAATCCATGGGTCACACGCCAGACATAGCGCAAGCCGTTGAGGCTCTGAGGGCCGGCAAGCTCGCGGCGTTTCCCACCGAGACGGTGTACGGCCTGGGCGCGGATGCCCGCAGCGACACGGCTGTGGCGGCCATCTATGCCGCGAAGGGGCGCCCGCAGTTCAACCCGTTGATCATGCATGTGGCGAGCCTTCAGGAGGCCCGCCGCTACGGAGCGTTCTCCGATACGGCCCTGAAGCTTGCCGAAGCCTTCTGGCCTGGCCCGCTCACCCTGGTGGTGCCAAAGAGCGCGGACTGCCCCGTCTCCCTGCTGGCCACAGCGGGGCTCGACAGCATTGCGCTGCGCGTCCCTGCCCATCCGGTTGGGCGTGCCCTGCTGACAGCTTTTGGCGGGCCCGTGGCCGCGCCCAGTGCAAACCTTTCAGGCCGCCTGAGCCCGACCCATGCAAGCCATGTGCGCGACCAGCTCGGAGATAAGGTGGCCGAGATTGTGGATGGCGGTCCGACGGAGGTCGGGCTTGAATCCACCATTGTCTCGTGCCTCACCGACCCGCCCAGCCACCTTCGGGCCGGGGGCGTTGCCTGCGAGGAGATTGAGCAGGCGCTGGGCATCAAACTCGCCGGCGGTGAGATGGAGGACGGCAAACCCATCTCGCCGGGCCAGCTCCAGCACCACTACGCGCCAGACGCCACGCTCCGGCTGAATGTCGAGCGTGCCGAGCCCGGTGAGGCGTTTCTGGCGTTTGGCCCGGACGTGCCCGACCATAACGGTGTGCTGAAGAACTTAAGCCCGTCCGGCGACCTGCAGGAAGCCGCAGCCAATCTGTTCGCTCACCTGCACGAACTGGATGCGGCGGCTGATCGAATAGCCGTGATGCCGGTGCCGGAAACCGGCCTGGGCGAAGCGATCAACGACCGCCTGCGCCGCGCCGCCGCGCCGCGCACTCTCGACGTCTGAGCGTTTCCGGCGTAGAACTGGCCACATGGATGCCAGGACCCCAAAACTTACCTCACCCAGTGCTGAAACCATTGAGCGCCTCGTGGCCGTCTGCGGCGAGAAATACGCCTTTCGCGACCCGGCGGACATGGAAGGCTATGTCACCGAATGGCGCGACCGCTGGCCGGGTAAAGCCGCGGTTGTGCTGCGCCCGGGATCTACCCAGGAAGTCTCAGAAATCCTGAAGATCGCCCACGAAACCCGCACCGGCGTGGTGCCCCAGAGCGGCAATACCGGTGCTGTGGGCGGGCAGGTGCCTTCGGCCAGCGGCGATGAGATCGTGGTTTCGCTGGAGCGCATGAACAAGGTTCTGCGCGTGGACGCGCTGGACAACACGATTGCCGTGGAGGCGGGCTGCATTCTGCAGACGGTGCAGGAGGCCGCCGAAGAGGTGGACCGGCTGTTCCCGTTGCGCATCGGTTCGCAAGGCTCCTGTCAGATCGGTGGCAACCTTGCCACCAACGCGGGCGGCATCGCCACGCTGGCCTATGGCAATGCACGGGACCTGGCGCTCGGCGTGGAGGTTGTGCTGGCCGATGGCCGGGTGTGGAACGGCATGAACCGGCTGCGCAAGAACAATACCGGCTATGATCTGCGTGATCTCTTCATCGGCTCTGAAGGCACGCTTGGCATCATTACCGGTGCGGTCTTGAAACTCTTCCCCAACCCGCGCGACCGGGCGGCTGCTCTGGTCGGACTGTCTGGACCGGAGCCGGCGCTTGAGCTGTTGGCGCTGGCCCAAGGCAAAACCGGCAACGGGGTGGTCGGCTTTGAGATCTTCCCCCATTTCGGCGTGGAGATTGTGGAGCGCCACACTGAGCTGCGCAATCCGTTGGACAGCTATCACCCCTGGTACTTGCTGGTGGAGATCGCCGGCGGGGCCGCACCGGGCGATATGACCCCCGTTTTGTCGGACATCCTGGAAAAGGCCTTT
>JANQOW010000124.1 GCA_028285595.1 Hyphomicrobiales bacterium | reverse complement strand
GCCAGTTCTATTCCAGTCAGGGGCCGCAGATCCATGAGCTGACCGTGACGAAGGATGAGGTGCACATCGTGTGCTCCCCGGTGGACACGGTGACGGTGTTGTGCGGCAGTTCCCGTGCGGCGACGCGGCAGGGCTCGTCGATCACCGAGGCTACCTTAAACATCAGCACGCTGCACCATCACTGGACCGGCCTTAAGGACACCCCGCGCAAAGCGACGGAGCCGGTGCCGTGGATCCGCGTGGCACTGGTGGATCATGGCTGGCGCCGGGCCTGGACCAATCCGATTTGGCTGGATGAGCTGTAAGAGCTTCCCGCTCAAACCGAAACCAGCGTCAGTACATTTCCGCTCGGATCATCGAAGTGAGCGAGCGTGCCGCCCCAGGCTTGCTGTGCCGGGGCGCCGTGAAAGCTTGCGCCTGCTGCGCGCAAACGTTCATAACTGTCCTGGATGTCATCGACCTTAAACGAACACCCGATGAAGCGACCCACCAATGCGCGGTCCTCTTCAGGCGCATCGTTCGGCACCGTCTCCACAATGAGGCTGATGCCCGCATCGAGCCCGAAGGCGGTTCCCTCTTGCTCCCACAGGACCGGCAGCCCCATGACATCTCGATAAAACGCGAGCGCGGCGGGCAAATCTTGAACAAAGATGCGAAGCGCATAAACTTGCATGGCGGGAACCTCGTTCTTGTTGGAACCAACACATCACAAAGGCAGGAGAGACGCATAGCCCATGTCTGAGGGACTGAACACACTGAGTGCAACGGAAATCGTGCGCCGGATCAGCGCGGGCGACTGCACGGCCGTTGATGTTATGGCGGCTTGCCTTGAGCGGGTCAGCGCCCGGGAGGACGCGGTGGGCGCCTTCATCCACATTGATGAAGCCCAGGCCCTGGACGCTGCGCGCAACGCAGGGCCTGGATTTCTGCACGGGGTGCCGTTTGGCATTAAGGACATTTGCGACACCGTTGATGCCCCGACCGGCTGGGGCAGCCCCACCTATCATGGCTTCCAGCCGCCACGCGATGCGAGCTGCGTGAACCTCTTCAAGCGCCATGGGGCCGTGGCCATGGGCAAGACGGTGACCACGGAGTTTGCGCTGAGGCATCCGGGCAAAACCGCGAACCCGCATAACCTTGCCCACACCCCCGGCGGATCCTCCAGCGGCTCGGCCGCCGCGGTGGCCGACCATATGCTTCCGATGGCCTTTGCGTCGCAAACCGGCGGGTCCATCATTCGCCCGGCTGCCTATTGCGGCGTGCTGGGATATAAGCCGACCCATGGTGCGGTTGATCTTGACGGGGTCATGGGTCTTGCTCCAAGCCTTGATGTGCTTGGCCTCATGGCCCGCGAGGTGTCTGATCTGGCGCTCGGCCGGGCGGCCTTGTGCGGCACATCGCCGAGCCTTGATCCGGCCTTTGCCGCGCGGCCTCCGCGCATCGGACTGGTGCGCGGACCGGACTGGGACACCTGTTCTGAAGAGATGCGGGATGTGTGTGAGAACGCCCTGCGCGCGCTGCAAAAGTGCGGCGCCGAAACCCGGGAACTGGCGGATCCCGGCACTTTTAAACATTTGGTGAAATGTCATTCAATTGTCATGTCGTTTGAAGGCGCGCGCACCCGCAGCTTTGAATTTGACCATCATCGCGATCAGATGAGCGCTCCCTTCGCCGCCTTTGTGGAGGAGGGGCGAACCCACTCCTGGGAGCGTTATGAAGAGGCCCTCGCCACCCGCGGGATAGGCCAGCAGGAATTGGCCGGAGTGTTTGAAGATGTGGACGTGATCTTGACGCCCGCCAGTCCGGGCGAGGCGCCGGAAGGGCTGTCCGAAACAGGTGATCCCCTATACAACCGGATCTGGACGTTGTTGCAGGTGCCGTGTGTTTCCGTCCCGTTTGGCACGGGGGCCCGCGGTCTGCCGTTGGCTGTGCAACTTGTGGGTCCGCACCGCGGCGATGACCGGCTTTTGGCGGCAGCGGCGTGGGTTCATGACCGGTTGAGAGGGTAGGCGCAGATGGAGCAGGCAGGGTTTATCCGCAACGCCTGGTACGTGGCTGGGTGGAGCAAGGATTTTGAGCACAAGCTCACCGCATTACGCATTCTGGGCGAAGACATTGTCTTCTACCGGGGCGCTGACGGAGCGCCGGTTGCTCTTGAAGATGCCTGTCCTCACCGCAAACTGCCCCTGTCCAAGGGCAGGTTGACCGGTAGTGCGGTGGAGTGCGGGTATCACGGCCTGACCTTTGATGGCACGGGTGCATGCGTGCGTGCGCCGACCCAAGAGGACATGATTCCGAAGAACGCAAAGGTGCTGAGCTACCCGGTTGAGGACCGTTATGGGCTCTTGTGGATCTGGATGGGGGACCGCGCAGCGGCTGACCCGGCCAAGATCTGCCCCGTTCCCAACTTCGACGATCCTAGCTGGGGCAAAACTCCGGGGGGCACCATGGACGTACCGTGCCACTATTTATGGATTATGGACAATCTGCTCGACCCCTCTCACGTGGCGTGGGTTCACGTGTCGTCGTTCGCCGGCGCGGGCACCGATGATGGTGCCTTGGAGATCGAGGCATTGGCGGAAGGGGTTCTGGTGTCGCGCTGGATCTATGACTGTTCGCCGCCGCCCTATTATGCCGACTTGGTGAGGTTTTCGGGCAAATGCGACCGGCTGCAGCACTACGAGTGCCGGCTGCCGTCAGTGGCCATCAATAAGTCAGTCTATACGCCCACGGGGACCGGTGGTCCGGATAAGTCATTGCCCTCAGAGGCTTACATCAACATCTCCTATAACTTCATGACACCGGTGGATGACGATAACAGCCGCTATTTCTGGTTCCAGCACCGCAACACGGAACCGGATGATGAGGAGATTTCACAAAAAATGTTCGCCGGGGCGAAGCTTGCCTTTGAGGAAGACCGCGAGGTTCTGGCCCATGTGCACACAGGGATGGCTAACCGGAAGACCCCTTACATCAACCTCGGCCTCGATGCCGGCGCCGCCCGGTTTCGTAAACTGGTGGAGCGCCGGATCGAGAGCGAGGGATAGACGTGGTTCCGTTCGCCTGTCGGGTTAACGCGTATATGAGCCGAAGTGCCAGCTCAGACCGCCCCGAACCACATGAGTGTCAAAGTCGGTTCTGGACGATACCGCCGTGTGCCTGTAGCGCTCGCGGCCGTAGTAGCTGTAGAGGTACTCCACCCGGGCGCTGAGCTGCTCGGTCAGAGCCCAGTCGATGCCGCCACCGGCCACCACACCGAGGTGAACGTTTGACGGGCTGCCGCCGCCGGGGATGGTCTGCTCGGCGCTTGCGATCCCCAGACCAACGGTCAGGTAGGGCAAGAACCTGTCATAGGCGAGACCTGCACGCAAACGCACCGAGCCTTGCACCTCCGGCTCAAAGCGGCTTACCGGTGGAGCGCTGCCGTCGATGTCCCCGAACGTCACATCCGCCTCACCGCCAAACACAAAGCCGTTCATTTGATGGTTGTAGCCGCCATAAACGCCGCCCAGGATGCCGTCCAAATCCGCGTTCAAGGTGCCGCCCGGAAAGCGCATGGCAGCGTCGCCTTCAACGGCATACCCTAAATGACCGCCCACATAGGGGCCGGTCCAGTTGAAGATGTCCGGGTCCGGCGGGAGCTCTTGCGGCAAGTCCGCTGCGTGGGCCGCTGTTGCCGCAAAAAGCGCGGCCACGGAGACGGCGGTAGATCGTTTCAAAGTCTTTAAAGAGAGGTCCATGGTTTTGCATTTCCTGAGTTAATCACTGCACAAACTTCAAAAAAACCATGCCCACCCAGCCGCTCCTCTAAGCTGAACGACGTGAGCTCCACAATGATCGGGAAACGGGCGACAATGGGGCCCGGCCAAGCTCAGGGGGAAACCGGCGCGCGAATTTTCACCGGCGTGACAAAAAGGCAACTATAAAGTGGCAATCCTTGGGTGCGCTCACGCGCAGCGTTCTGAGCGCCACAGTCTCACGTACTTAAGGCTATCCCAGCCAAAGGCGTCCGGAGACGGGCCGTTTTTCCGCAGCAGCTCCAGGCGCGCCTGCGCGTCGTCAAGGGTTGGGATCTGACCTTGCTCAATCCACCACATGACGAAGTACGCTTGTTCCATGTGTTCGAACCACTTGTCGCGCTTTTGATAGACGCGCTTGTGGATGGTCTGCCACACATACTTCTCCAAGGCCTCCGGGGTCTCCCAAACGGAAAGATTGACCAGCAGTCGCGGGTCGTGGTCCACGCGGATATTGGTGGCACCGCCGCTTTCGTCCTGAAGGCGCCACACAAAACCAGGCGAGCGGTCGGCTGCCGCGTTCACCGCATCAATGGCGCTGTTGAAGTCACGCAGGCGTTCACTGTCCAAGGCGTCCACGGCTTTTGCAATGTTGTATTGCGCCAGATGGGTGTTGGGGGGCTGTGTGATCATTTTCCACGCTCCTCGTTGGCAGGACCGGCAGATTTGAACATCGATGGAAGGCTGTCAATCACCGCTCGTATCCACAGGCCTGCATTTTACTGTCAGGAATTATATTTGCATTTGGTGAACGCACATGACAGGATATTACTCGGCACACGGATGACTTTGAGGCCGCGAGTCGCCTTCATGGTATAGTGTGCCGGTACGTTGACCAGAAAAAGAAAGCGGGCACTGGTCATCGGGGATGTGGCGTGGGATCAAGGAAACTAACGGTCACGGGCACCGCGCCTATACCTTTCAAGAGATTTGCCCGCGTTGGGAGAAACCTTGATGGGAAGTAATCTTGACGCTTTAACAACAGTCTTCACCGAGTTTTATTACTGGGTCACTGTTGTCTTCATGTTTTTGATCCACGTGGGCTTTTGCCTCTATGAAGTCGGCGCCAGTCGCCGGCGCAACCACCTCCACACCTTGATGAAGAACACCATGCTAATTCCGTTGGTGACGGTGACGTTCTTCTTCTTCGGCTGGTGGATCTATTGGGCCTTCCCCAATGGGCCGTTCATCACGGGCGGCATTGACGGGGCCGCCGCGGCCAACACCCCCTGGTCGCAAACCATGGGCACCAACCTGGGCGACCGCATTACGGGCGTGTTCTGGGCAGCGTTCCTGCTGTTCTCCTGGACTGCAGCATCGATCGTCTCAGGCTCTGTGATTGAGCGTATCAGGTCCGGTGCGTTCTGGATCCATGCCGTGCTCATTGGTTCGGTGTTCTGGATCATTGATGCCGCCTGGGGCTGGCATGCGGGGGGCTGGATGGTGAAGCTGCTCGGCTATCACGATGCCTATGCGTCCGGCGTGATCCACGCCATTGCCGGGGGCTATGCGCTCGGCGTGCTGGTTGTGCTCGGGCCGCGGCTCGGCAAGTTTCGCGAAGACGGGACGCCGCGGGACATTCCGCCTCACAACCCCTGGATGGTCACCTTGGGGCTGTTCCTGATCTACACCGGCTTCTGGGGCTTTTATGCGGCCTGCAACGTTCCGGCCATCTCGCCTGAAGGTATTGGCGGGCAGATCACAGGCGAAACCTGGACGGCCACGAACATCTACCTGGCGCCAACGTCGCTGAGCGCGATCACTTTCAACTTCCTGATGTCTTTGTCGGGCGGGTTGATGGTGGCCTACCTGGTGTCGAAGGGTGATCCGTTCTGGACCTATTCAGGCGGTCTTGCCGGCATCATCACCGCTTCTGCGGGCAACGATCTTTATCACCCGATCCAGGCCATGCTGATCGCTGGTGTGGGCACCTGGTGTGCGTACAAGCTGCATTACTATGTGGAGCGCAAGTACAAGATCGACGATGCCGTGGGTGCGGTGGCTGTGCACGGGTATGCCGGTTTCATCGGTTTGATCATTGCCGGCTTCGTGCTGTGGGGACAACCGTCCTCGCCGTATGAAGGCTATGCCACGATCAGCCCATGGGGTCAGTTCATCGGTGCTTGCATCATGTTCGGCCTGCTTGGGTTCCTTCCGGCCTTTATCGTTTCGAAGATCATGAACGGAATGGGCATGCTGCGCATTCCGCGCAAGGTCGAGCTGGAAGGTTTGGACTTTGATGAAAACGCCTCGTACCAGGCCGCGGTGGACGAAGTTCGTGCCACCGAAAAGGCCATGGTGAGCTAAGGGATAAGGAGATCAGATATGTTTAAAGACGGGTCTACCAATGGAATGACCAGTTGGGCCGTTGATCTGAAAGACATCGGCGCGATCTATCCCTTCCAGGGTGCTGAAGTGCTGATGGTGATCATTGGCGTGGCCTTCTGGATCGGCTGGCATGTGATCCAGCTGCGTCAGGAGAGCGAGGAAGTTGCCCGGGAAATGCAGGCCGACGCGGAAGGCGATGAGGCCAGGGATGCTATAGACAGGTACTGACCTGCCGCATCTCAATGAACGAGCGTGAGGAACCGGCCGGCATCCGCTGGCCGGTTTTTCTATTGCTTTGGCGGCTGGGGATTATTGGCGGGGTTGGTGTCGTAAAGGTTCATGGACGCAATGAGCGGGCCGCCCACCAGCGGCTCGATCTCCGTCTTCAGGGCCTCGGCCACCGCCTGGTCATAGACCTCTTCGCCGCCGGCATAGAGGGTGAACGATTTAATGTACTTGGCCTCTTTGACAGGGTCCTCAACGGTGGCCTTGGTCCAGGCGTAGAGAGGATAGTCATCCACATTATTGGCTTCGGCTTCGGCCACATATCCGGCAAAGGCGTCGTGCTGGCATTTCAGCTCGGCCTCATGGCGCTCAAGGATTGCGGGCAGGGGGGCAAGGGCGTCGCTGTCCGGCGTGGCGCGGGCGATTTTGGCCATCTCCGGCTCCAGGGTGATGCGCAGTTGATACTTCCACTCTTGGCTCATCTTCAAACGCTCCTCGACACGCGATGCCCGATCCTACCAGTCCATAGATGGTTGGTCCTCAGGCAAGATCAAGTGGAGCGGGCGCTCAAGAGCCGGTAACGTCAGTGGCCAACCTGGTTGGCGCACCTTCTGAGGCCACTTTTCTCACACTCTGCCGCAAGCTTCTTGGCCTCGGCGATCTCGGGAGCTTTCATCCTGTGCGCCAAGCGGTTGAGGTTGTTGTGCCCCCGGCGGCTGCCTCGCGCTTTCGCCAGTTGGTACCACATCATGGCTTTCACATAGTCCGCCTTCACGCCGCGGTTGGTTTCGTAGATAACGCCAATGCTGTTCTGTGCTTCCGCATGGCCAACGGAGGCGGCTCTGACAAACCATTTGAGCGCTTCTATATGGTTGGTCTCAGTGCCCTGACCCAGACGATACATCATGCCCAATGCGAATTGCGCCGCCGGGTATCCCTGGTAAGCGGCTCGGGTGAACAGCTTAAACGCCTGGGGAAAGTCTTGCTCAACACCCTGGCCGGCCCTCAGCATTGCCGCCAGCGGAACTTGTGCCGCCTCATGGCCCTGCCTCACGGCGCTGGCAAGAAGGGTTGCCGCTGCCCGGTGGTCGCCGACGCGAAACTTCTCTTGCGCCAGGCGGAACTCGGTCTCACCGACAGCACTTGCGCCGGCCAGACCGGACGTGAACAGGGTGATCCAAAGTCCCAAGAGGAGGCTTGCGCCGCGCGGAAGCTGAGCCATCAGTCAATCTCCATCTGCAGTTGACCACGTGTGGGGTATCCTATGCAGACAAGCTTTCTTAGAACTGAAGCGGCGTTTCAGTGCTCCTGGGCCTCGTCCAATGGCCAAGTGGGGCGCGTCAGGTGTTGGTAGGGCAGTTCTAAGAGCCTCATGGATGCAATGCCGCCCGCATCAACCAGCAGCACCTTGCGGGCCAGCGGGCCATAGGCGGCGCGGAAATGGTTCCGGCTTTTAAGGGCAAGCGTGGTCTTATCCGATGGCTCGATGCCCATGGACCGGAACACTTGGAGATCCATAACGGCGGTGGGCACCGAGGAGAGGATAATCTCAACGCCACCCACCTGGATCACCGCGCTGGGGCCCATGGAAAAGGCCACACCCCGCCACATGGGTCCCTCGCAGACGAACTCTCCGTCGTTCAGCAGAGTGACTTTGCCGGCAATGGTCAAAGGCGGCGTGAGCCTCGGGGCGCCGCGGCCGCCGATCTCCATCTCAACCTCAGCCCCTTCGCCGGCGGCGATGGCTTTCTGGACGGCAACGGGATCGGAGATGGTGGCGAAGGCTGCGTTCTGAAGATCTGCCGCCAACATCTGAGCCAGAAGGTTGGGAGAATCCCCGTAGGCGCCGCCGGCGGGATTGTCGGCAAAGTCGGCCATGATGAACGGCCGGTCGCCTGGCCGCCCCTTCAGCGCCACCTGCATGGCCTCTTCGGGGCGGGCGAAGTTCAGCTGGGTTTCCTCCCGGCTCTGCCAGAGGGCCTCAAGCAGCTCGCTGCCATACGCCTCACACACCTCCCGATCCCAACCGGTGACCGCCACGGACGGGCCCTGATGATCTACGTCCGCCCAAGGAAAGCCGATCTGCAGACTGGCGGAGAGAATGTCCGGGTGCTGCTCCATTTCTTCGGCCCGTGCGAGCAGGCGGTTCATGGGCCCGGGCGGGTTGGTGCGGCCATGATCTGCGGCATCCATCATGGCTTTGCGCGCGAAGGTCATCTGCGGCTTTTGTCCGCGCACCAGAACAGAATGGACGATACCGGCCAGATGCTGCGCCAGGTCAAACTGGTCGATATGCGGGTAGGTTCTATAGGCCATCAGAATGTCGGCACTTTGCGCCATTTGGCACGAGACGTTTGCGTGCATATCCAATGTGGCGGCGATCAGGGTGCCGGCCCCCGCAAGCGCGCGCACGAGCGCCAGCAGTTCGCCGTCCGCATCGGCGCTGGTCTGGGTCACCATGGCGCCATGCAGCACCAGAATGATGGCATCGAAGGTCTCACCGCTTTTGAGGGGCGCGGTGATCTTATCCTTTACCTCCTGCCAGGTTTCCGCGGCCATGGGTCCGGACGGACTGGCGGAGGCCGCAAAGGGCAGAGTGATCTGCCAGCCATAAAGCTTGCCGGCTTCCAGCACGCCCCAAACTTCCGTGTTGGTGCCCTCGAGAGCCTCGCCGATCTCATCGCCCTCCAGCCAGTAACGGCCGGCGAAATCGGCTTTCGTGGTGGCGATAGTGTTGAAGGTATTGCTCTCGTGCATGATCTCCGCGAGGAGGATGCGCGCGCTCATGACTGGTGTGTCCCGCCGCAGGCCTCGAGGAACGCCGGCAGGTCGTCCCAGGCGATCTTCGTGTGCGGCGCATTGGAGCCGGCGAACGGGTCGAAACCATACTCCACAGGCTTGCCGCCCAGCCGCTGATAGAAGCGGATGGCGCCCTCGTTTTGATCGAACGCCCAGAGGCATAGAGTTTTGGCGCCGGCCGCAATGGTGCGGGCGAGGGCAGCTGCCAAGAGTTGTTTTCCGAGACCGCCGCCGCGGTTGCCGGGGCGAACATGGAGGTTGTCCAGATAGGCGTCATATCCCGGCTCCGCGTCCCGGTAGACCGAGATGAAACCGCGCAAGCCATCTGTATCTTCGGCCACAAGCACCAGGTCTTCAGGCTTCAGAGAGCTCAAGGTTTTGTCCCAATGGGCGCCGCGTTCCGCTTCTGCTTCACCGTCCAGATAGGCATCCGGCAGAACCCCCCGATAGGCGGAGCGCCAGCTCGCCACATGCAGCGCGGTGATGGCGCTTGCGTCTTCGTGTGTGGCGTTGCGCAGGAGAGGTTTCTCGCTCATGGCGTGCTCTGACGTCTTTCAAACATTGGGAAGAAAACCCATATGACGGAAGACGCGGGGCGGCAAGCGGCGTATAAGACTGCCGCACAAGAAAGCAGAATCGACAAACTATGCAGACGGGGCCGAACACGGCTTACACTTCCGACGCTGATGGACAGCTGAAGACTCTGGTTGGCCTCTTTCCTTACCTTTGGCCAAAGGAGAGGTTGGATCTGCGCGCGCGCGTTGTCATCGCCATGCTGGCCTTGGTGGCGTCCAAAGTGGTCACCGTGCTGACGCCCTTTGCATTCAAAGACGCCGTCGATGCGCTAACGGTGGATGGGGCGACTTCGGCCACAGCGCTCGTGGCCGCGCCCATTGCGCTGATTCTGGCCTATGGTTTTGGGCGGGTGATGATGGTGCTCACCCAACAGATCCGTGATGGCGTCTTTGCGAAGGTGGCCCAGCATGCGGTGCGCCACCTTGCGGTGCGCACATTCCGGCACCTGCACGATCTTTCGCTGCGTTTTCATCTGGAGCGGCGCACCGGGGGGCTGGCCCGGGTGATTGACCGCGGGGTCAAGGGCATTGAACTCATTCTGCGCTATGCCCTGTTCAACACATTCCCGACCGTGCTGGAGCTCGCGTTCGTGTGCGGTATCCTCTACTTCAATTTCGGGGCCTGGTTCGCGCTGGTCACGGCGGTCACGGTGACGCTCTATATCTGGTTCACGTATCAGGCAACGGAATGGCGGATCGGCATCCGGCGTGCCATGAACGATGCAGATACGGATGCCAACACCAAGAACATCGATTCTCTGTTGAACTTTGAGACCGTGAAGTACTTCGGCAACGAAGAGCATGAGTTGAAACGGTTCGATGTCTCCATGGCCAGGTATGAGAAGGCGGCCACAAAGACCTATACCTCGCTTGCGGTTTTGAACTCAGGCCAGGCGATCATCTTTTCCGTGGGGATGACCATTGTGATGGTGATGGCCGGCAAGGGCGTGGTTGACGGGAGCTTGACCGTGGGCGACTTCGTGCTCGCTAACGCGTTGCTGATCCAGCTTTACCTGCCCCTCAACTTCATGGGCACGGTCTACCGGGACATTAAGCAGGGGCTGATCGATATTGAAGCCATGTTCAACCTTTTGAACGTGACGCCGGAGATCTCCGACAAGCCCGATGCGAAGCCGCTGGAGGTGAGGGAAGGAGAGATCGCCTTTGACCAGGTCACGTTCCACTACGATCCCGAACGGCCGATTCTGAAAGGCATCAGCTTTAAGGTGCCCGCTGGAAACACGATCGCCATCGTAGGCCCGTCTGGGGCCGGTAAATCTACGGTCTCACGCCTGCTCTACCGCTTCTATGATGTGAGCGGCGGGGCGGTCACGATTGATGGGCAGAACCTGGCCGACGTGACGCAGAAGTCTTTGCGGGCCGCCATTGGCATGGTGCCTCAGGACACGGTGCTGTTTAATGACACGATCCGCTATAACATTCGCTACGGTCGCCCCGACGCCACCGATGAGGAAGTGGAGGAAGCCGCAAAGCTGGCCCAGATCCACGATTTCATCGAGACGCTTCCGGCAGGCTACGATGCCATGGTGGGTGAGCGCGGGCTGAAGCTCTCCGGCGGTGAGAAACAGCGGGTGGCCATTGCCCGGACCATTCTGAAGGGCCCACCCATCCTGTTGCTGGATGAGGCCACCTCAGCGCTGGACACCTATACCGAACAGGAAATCCAAAGCGCCCTGGCCGGGGTCTCAAAGGACCGCACAACGCTTGTGATCGCGCACCGTCTTTCCACCATTGTGGATGCCGATGAGATCATCGTGCTGGAGGGCGGGCACATTGCCGAGCGCGGCTCGCACGGCGAGCTGTTGCAGCTCGATGGGGTTTATGCCGACCTCTGGAACCGCCAGCGGGAAGCTGAAGATGCGCGCAAACGTCTGGCCGAAGTTGAAGAAGAGCGCGTGAAGGCCACAGACGCCGAAACCGCAGAAAAAACCAGCGCAGGCATTGCGGCCTCGTGAGCGATCAGGTTTTATGCAGCCGGCCACGTGGGGTGGCCGACAGGGTACGTCAATTGACTATGGGACGTGGGTAGTGCTGGATTCAATCGCCTCTGTTTTCGTCCCGATCCATAAGGACGGGCACAAGTTCCTGGCGCTGTTCGGGCTGGTGACGTTGCTGCTGTTTTATTTTCTGCCGGATCTCTTCGGCTGGATCGGCGTCATCCTGACCCTTTGGTGTGCCTACTTCTTCCGCGATCCTGACCGGGTTACGCCCATGCGCGATGGGCTAATCATCTCGCCGGCCGATGGGCGGGTCTGTGCCATTGACGATGTGGTGCCGCCAAAAGAACTAGAGCTTGGCCCTGAACGCGTGACCCGCATTTGCGTCTTCATGAATGTTTTCGATGTGCACGTGAACCGGGCGCCCCAGGCCGGGCGGATCACCAGTATCAATTACATCCCCGGAAAATTTTTCAATGCGGAGCTGGACAAAGCCAGCGACCACAACGAGCGGCAGGGCTTCACGATTGAACTGAAAGACGGCGCTAAAATCGGCATGGTGCAGATTGCCGGACTGGTGGCGCGCCGCATCATCAAGTTTGTGGAGGAGGGTGATCATGTTGCAGCGGGTGAGCGCCTGGGGCTGATCCGGTTTGGCAGCCGCGTGGATGTTTATCTGCCGCCTGGAAAGTCAGCCCAAGTCTGCATTGGTCAGTTGGCTCTTGCCGGCGAAACCGTTTTGGCCGATCTAAGCTCCGATGAACCTGAACGGGAAGCGCGGCGCGCATGAACACGCAATCCCCACTGGATCCTGATGTCGGACCCGGCGACAGCAACCGGCGGTTCAAGGTCGTACCCATGCGCTTGCTGTTGCCGAACATCGTTACGCTGCTGGCCCTGTGTGCGGGGATCACGTCCATCCGCATGGGGGTGGCCGGTCGCTACGAGCTGGCCGTTGGCCTGATCGTGCTGGCCGCGGTGTTTGACGCATTGGACGGGCGCATTGCGCGCTTCTTGAAGGGAACGTCGCGGTTCGGAGCAGAACTGGATTCGCTCGCCGACTTTGTGAACTTTGGGGTGGCGCCGGCCATCTTGGTGTTTGTGTGGTCGCTTGATGAACTTAAAAACCTGGGCTGGATCGTTGCCCTTGCCTTCGCGCTGTGTTGTGCATTGCGGCTTGCAAGATTCAATGTGGCGCTCGACGATGACGATGCGCCGGCGTGGAAAGCCAATTACTTTTCCGGTGTGCCGGCTCCGGCCGGCGCCGCGATCGCCTTGTTGCCGCTCTATCTTGGCTTCCACAATGTGATTGATGGCCCTGAAGCTGCGCCCATCATCTTGATCTACTTGGCCTTCGCGGGGCTCTTGATGGTGAGCCGCATTCCCACATGGTCGGGAAAGAACCTCGGCAAGCGGATCAGCTCCAACCTGGTGCTGCCGGTGATGCTGGTGGCGGTCCTTTTTGCCGTGCTGTTGATCTCCTACCCCTGGTTCACCATGAGTGCATTGGTGACCGCTTACATGGCCACCTTCCCGCTCAGCTACCGCGCCTATAAGCGCCAGGAAGCTGAGGACGCGGCAAAAGCCAGCTAAGCGATCAGCCGAGCACCCGGTCCAGATCGGCGCACAGATCCTCGCCGTCTTCCAATCCCACAGACATTCTGAAGATGCCATCGCCGGCATAGGCTCGGTAACTGTCAAGCTGCGCACCGGTCAGTCGGAAAGATGTTTCCATGAGACCAGCTGTGTCCATCCAGAAAATCAAGCTGCGGTGATGGCCGAGCGAGACGGCGTAGTGGATGATTTGGAGCTCCTTGGCCATGCGGTCGGCCACAGCGGCGCCGTCCTCCACTTGGAAAGACAGCATGCCGGAGGTGTTTGCCATCTGGCGCCGGGCAAGCTCGTGTTGCGGATGTGAGGCAAGGCCGGGATACATCACGCGCTTCACCTTGGGGTGGGCTTCCAGGAACTGGGCCACTGTCATCGCGCCCTCTTGGTGGGCCCGCATGCGCAAGGGCAGGGTCGCCGCGCCGCGCATGATGAGCCACGCGTTGAACGGCGACATGACCCCGCCATGATGAATGCCGGCCTCCAGCCGGAGCGCGGAGATGTCCTGTTTGCGACCGCTCACCGAGCCGCCGACCGCATCACCATGGCCGCCCACATATTTGGTGAGCGAGTGCATCACATAGTCGATACCCAGCTCCACCGGCCGTGTGGCGATGGGCGTTGCAAAGGTGGAATCAACCGCCGTTTTTATACCGCCATGGGCTTTGGCAATGTCTGCGATCGCCTTCAGATCGGTCAGACGCATGATCGGGTTTGCGGGCGTTTCCAGCCAGATGAGTTTGGTGTTCGGCTTTATGGCGGCTTCCACGTTCTTCGGATCTGATGCATCCACCAGCGAGACGTCGACACCGTATCTGGGTAGCGTGTCGCGGCCGATCTCCGCAACGCCCGCATAGTTGGTGTCGGTCATGATGCAATGACCACCGGCGCTGAGCAGCGAGAACAGAACGCCGGAGGCCGCCGCCATGCCCGAGGCAAAGCACAAGGTTGCCTCCACACCCTCCAGCGCAGACATCTTATGTTCAAGCTGGCTCACCGTCGGGTTCGACCAGCGCGAGTACAAAAAACCGGAGTCCTCGCCCAGATCGTGGGCTGAGAAGCCGGCCGCCTCTTCGGTCACATATGTTGAGGACATGACGAGGTTCGGGGCCGATGCTCCGGTGGCCGGATCGGGGAATTCACCCGCATGAACCGCGGTTGTCTGCGGCCCGCCATCAAGGGGGGTGTTTTTCTTGCTCATCGCTGCGGTCTCCATGGCGGTTTAGCGTTGCGCCATCCCTATCGGGCACAGCCCATGCGTCAAGCAAAAGATTTGTGCTTTGAGGCACTTGAGCGGCGTCGTTAACTAACGTGAATCTTTAAAAGGTTGAACGCGTCCGACCTGCGTGGCAGGATTAAGGCGAAGATCGGGCCGGAAAGCCCGGTTTACCGAACTAGTGAGGGTGCGCACTCGGCGCACAAGTGGAAGATATATCCTGGGAGGGATAGACAAACATGACAACCAAGAGACCTGGAGACCTGGGCTTCAATGACCTGAGCTCGATGGATCGCGAAGTGATCAAATCGGCTTTGCGCCAAGGCGCAACACGTCGTGAAGTTATGGGTTACCTGATGGCCTCCGGCGCCACTATTGCGGCGGCCGGGACCATTGTGACCGGCGCGCAAGATGCTCTGGCCATGACACCGAAGAAAGGCGGCCAAATCCGGTTCGCCTGGGATCTGCATGGTCCGTCCGACACGCTTGATCCGATCCTGTTCACCTCGTCGTTGGACTATGGCCGCGGCCGGTTGAACTACAACAACCTGACCCGCTTCCGCGAAGACCTGACGGTTGGGCCGGAACTGGCGACCGAATGGGAAGCCAATGCGGACGTGACCGAATGGACCTTCAAGCTGCGCAAGGGCGTTGAGTTCCACGACGGGTCCAAGTTCACCGCCGACGACGTGGTCTATTCCATGAAGCGTCACCTGGGCAAAGAATCGCTGTCCAAAGCCAAGGTGCTCGTGGCCACGGTTAAAGACTGGGTCAAAGTGGACGACTTCACGGTGAAGGCTGTGATGGAAGAGCCGAACGCGGAATTGCCGATCATCCTGGGCACGTTCCACTTCAAGATCGTGAAGAACGGCACGACGGACTTCTCCGCTCCGACCGGTACCGGTCCCTACATCACGAAAGAGTTCAAGCCGGGCGTGCGTTCGGTTCACGACCGCAACGACAACTATTGGAACACCGATCACGAAGGGCCCTATGTGGAGCAGTTCGAAGCGTTCGGTATCACCGATAACGTTGCCCGTGTGAACGCGCTGTTGTCCGGTGACATCCAGATGATGGCTCAGCTTGACCCGAAAGCGCTGAAGCAAATCGAAGACTCGCCGAACGCAGAGGTCTTTGCCGTGCCGTCCGGTGCGTATCCGACGATCTCCTGCATGCTCGACAAAGAGCCCGGCAACAATCCGGACTTTGTGATGGGCCTGAAGCACCTGCAGCGGCGTGACCGCGTGCTGAAGGTGATCCAGAAGGGCATCGGTGCTATCGGCAACGACCAGCCCGTCGGTCCGGCTTATGGTGCGGACTGGTGCAAGGCGGCCAACGATCCGGTTGCCTTCCCCTATGATCCGGACAAGGCCAAGAGCCTCCTGAAGAAGTCGGGCATTACTGGCGCCGAACTGCATGTGGCCGAGGTGTCGCCGGGCATGACCGACATGTGCCTTATGCTGCAGCGCGAGTGCACCAAGGTGGGCTTCAACCTGCAAATCAAGAAGGTGCCGAACGACGGTTACTGGGGTGCTGTGTGGATGAAACAGCCTATGAACGTTTCGTCCTGGAACATGCGGCCCAGCGCCAACATCATGATGACCCTGGCTTACAAGTCAGATGCACCATGGAACGAAACGCAGTGGAAGAACGAGCGGTTCGACAAACTGTTGGCTATGGCTCGCGCCGAGCTCGACGCCAGCAAGCGTGCCGAAATGAACTGCGAAGCCCAAAAACTGTGTGCGGAAGGCTCAGGCTCACTGATCTCCACACACCGCGCTTACATCGACGCCAAGTCGCCGAAAGTGAAAGGCTTCCCACGCGTGCCGATTGCCGCCTTTGGTGGCATGGAATGGCCGGAGTTCATCTGGCTGGACGCGTAAGTCTTTGAAAATGGTCAAGTTCGCCCCTCAGTCTGCCTCATCGAGGCGGGCTGTCGGGCGAGCTTACCGTTTTTCTGTTGAGATATGGGTGTGGGCATGTTCCAATGATCTCAACAATAGAGCGGTAAGAAAAGACGCATCTGGCTGGGAGGGACTGCGCCAATGATGTCACAAATGATTATTCGCCGAATTGGAATTGGGATCATTCTTCTTTGGGTGGTGTCGGTTCTTATTTTTGCGCTCACTCAGGTTTTGCCGGGGGATGCTGCGCAAATTCGGCTGGGCCAGCAAGCGACGCCGGAAACACTCGCGGCGCTGCGCAAGGAGCTAGGCCTCGATAAGCCCTGGTACATGCAGTACCTCTCGTGGATGGGCAATCTGTTCACCGGTAATCTCGGGATCTCTGCTGCTGGTGGGGCGACGATTGAAAGCCTGATCGGCAACCGGATCGGTAACACGGTCTTCATGACCGGCATTGTGGCGCTGATCTCCATTCCGCTTTCAGTGCTGCTTGGCCTTCTGGCCGCAATGTTTCCTGGCCAGCTTCTGGATCGCATCATTACCTCCGGAACGCTGGGCTTGATCGCGGTGCCTGACTTCTTTGTTGCGATCTTCCTCATCTTGCTCTTGGCGGTCTCGCTCGGCTTGGTGCCGGCGGTCTCCTATTTGAGTGGCACTGAAGGGTTCTGGCGATCGGTCTATGTGCTGGCTCTGCCCATTGCCACGCTGGTGATTGTGGTGTCGGCCCAAATGATCAGGATGACCCGTGCAGGTATCTTGAACGTCATGGGCTCGCCGTACATCGAAATGGCTATTCTGAAAGGTGTGCCCCGGAAGACGATCATCCTGCGCCATGCGCTGTTGAATGCCATTGGCCCGATCGTCAACGTGATCGCGCTGAACCTGGCCTACCTAGTGAGCGGTGTGGTGGTGATTGAAACCATCTTCGCCTATCCGGGCTTGGCCAAGCTCATGGTTGACGGCGTGCAGACCCGCGACATTCCGCTGGTTCAGGCCTGCGGCATGATCTTCTGCTGCACCTATGTCATTCTCATCTTGATCGCCGATATCGCGTCGATCCTCTCCAACCCGCGCCTGAGGCACCCTAAATGAGTGATACATCTGCCACGGCCGATCAGGGCCCAAATCCTGATGTCTATGATGAGTTGCCGGATGCACCGCCGAAGTCCCGGCTTCGGTTGTCGACCACTGGCAAGGTCTCCGTTGCAATCGTCGCCTTTTGGGTGTTGATGGCGTTTATCGGGCCTTGGATTGCGCCTTACGGAGAAAGCCACTTCATTGAAGATGACGCTCTTGGCAATCCGATTGATGATCCAAGCTTCATGCTGCCCGATATGGGTCTGCATGTGTATTTCGGCACCGATTATATTGGCCGGGATGTGTTCTCGCGGATCATCTGGGGGGCCCGCACCACCATCGGTATCTCGTTCATTGCAACTCTCTTGGCCTACTTTGTGGGCATCACGCTGGGGATCGCTGCGGCGGTGGCCGGCAAATGGGTTGATGCGGTGCTCAGCCGCCTCGTGGACGCAATCTTGGCTTTCCCGAACATTATGCTGGGCCTGATCATCATCGCGGCCTTCGGGTCTTCCATTCCGCTGCTGATCTTCCTGGCGGGGCTGGTTTATGCCGCCAGCGTGTTCCGTATCGCCCGGGCTCTCGGCCAGGACATCATGGTGCAAGACTATGTGGAAGCGGCCCGCGCGCGCGGGGAAGGGCTTTGGTGGGTGATCTCACGCGAAGTGCTGCCCAACGCGGCCATGCCGCTCGCCACGGACTTTGGCCTGCGCTTGGTGTTCGTGATCCTGTTTATCTCCTCGCTCAGCTTCTTGGGGCTTGGCGTACAGCCGCCGATCTCGGACTGGGGCTCCATGGTGCGTGAAAACCTGCAAGGCCTCGGCAACGGTTTCTTTGGGGGCGCTTTGGCCTCAATCACGCCGGCGCTGGCGATTGCCTCGCTGACCATTGCGATCAACCTGATCGTGGACGATATCTCTGCCCAAGCTGGTGGCAGCCTTGCGAAGAAGATGACCTAATGGCTGATACATCTCCTATTTTCCAATGCAAAGACCTGAAGATTGAAGCCCGTCCGTGGGATGCTAGTCCCATTCCCATTGTGAAGGGCGTCACCTTCGATGTGAAACCTGGTGAAGTGGTTGCGCTGATCGGCGAATCCGGTTCCGGCAAAACCACCATCTCGCTGGCGTCCCTTGGCTACACCAAGCCCGGACTGCACTTTTCCGGCGGTGAAGCTGTCTTGCTCGGCAAGGATATGATTACCATCGATCCGGAAGAGCGCAGGGCGAGACGCGGCGAGCACGTGGCCTATCTGGCCCAAAGCGCGGCGGCGACCTTCAACCCTGCGCTTAAGATCAACGAGCAGGTGACTGAGTCCGCGGTTCTCCACGGGCACATGAGCCAGGAGCAGGCCAACAAGCGGGCCCGCGAGCTTTATGAAGCGCTGGAACTGCCCGATCCTGATCGGATCGGTGGTCGCTATCCGCACCAGGTTTCCGGTGGCCAGTTGCAGCGCCTTATGGCGGCAATGGCGCTTGTGGAAAAGCCTAGTCTGCTGGTGCTGGACGAGCCGACAACCGCCCTTGACGTGACCACGCAGATCGAGGTGTTGAAAGCGTTCAAGAAGGTGATCGAAGAGGAAGGCTCTGCGGCCATCTACGTGACCCATGACCTGGCCGTGGTGGCCCAGATCGCCGACCATATTGTCGTGCTTTATGGCGGTGAGGTTATGGAGCAAGGCCCTGTTGAGCAGATCATCAACAATCCGAGCCACAGCTACACAAAACGGCTTATGTCTGCTGTGCGCCCGACCCCTTCGGCGGGCATGGGTGAAGGGGCGACCGGCGAGCACCGGCGCGAGGTGCCTGCGCTTGAGGTGAAACACGTCACCGCAGGCTATGGCAAGGGCTCCGACGGCAAGCCTGCCGTCACCGTGCTTCGGGATGTGAACGTATCGGTGGAGCGCGGACACGTGGTGGGCGTGATCGGCGAATCAGGGTGCGGGAAATCCACTCTGGCCCGCGTCATGGCAGGGCTGCTGCCGGCCTCGGAAGGTGAAGTGCTGCTCGATGGCGACGCGCTGAAACCGGCCCTGGCTGACAGGGCGCGGAACGAACTGCAACTTGTGCAGTTTGTCTTCCAGATGGCAGATACCGCGCTGAACCCGCGCCAGACCATTGGCGAGATCATTGGACGCCCGCTTACGTTCTATCACAACATGACCGGCCGGGCGCGACGGGAGCGTGTGCTGGAAATCCTGCGGCTGGTGGAATTGCCGGTTGAGTTTGAAGGCCGGTTCCCCGCTGAAATGTCCGGCGGTCAAAAGCAGCGGGTGAATCTGGCCCGCGGCCTGGCGGCAAATCCGGAAGTGCTGCTGTGTGACGAGGTGACGTCTGCTCTCGACACGATTGTGGGCGCCAACGTTATCAAGCTGCTTGAGCGCTTGCGCCGCGAAACCGGTGTGTCGTTTGTGTTTATCAGTCACGACCTGTCCACAGTGGCCTCGTTCGCCGATGAGATTGTGGTGCTCTATGCGGGCCGTGTGGTGGAAAAAGGACCCGTTGATCAGGTTCTGTCGCCTCCGTTCCATCCCTATACCCGTCTCTTGATCGCTTCGGTGCCGGAGATGCGTGTGGGCTGGTTGGAAGACACCATGCAGACCCGTGAGGCCATGGCCGGGATCTCCCGCGGCGTGACCATCACCAAGGTGGGGTGTCCGTTCTTTGATCGTTGTCCGGTGGCCATTGAGGGGACCTGCGAGAAGATCGATCCGCCGGCGCGTGTGGATGAACATGGCCATAACCATGTGATCGAATGTCACCGCCAGATCGATGAGTTGGGTGCGCCTGGGGCAGCACAGTCTGCAGCGGCCAGCGCGAAAAAGGCCAAGGTCGCAAAGAAGGCGAATGGAGGCAGTGCCGCTGCGGCGAAAGCAGCGCCTGCTAAGAAACCTGCTGCCAGAAAACCTGCAGAGGCGAAGAAGGCGGCACCGGCAGCCAAACGTGCAGCTCCGGCCAAACGGGCTACAGCAGCCAAGAAACCAGCGGCTGCCAAGAAGCCGGCCGCCAAGGCCACACCTGACGATCTGCAACAGATCAGTGGTGTCGGGCCCAAGATTGCCGGGCAACTGAAGACCATGGGCATCACCACCTTTGAGCAAATTGCGGCGTGGAAGAAGGCCGACATGGATAGCTTCAACGAACAGCTAAAGTTCAAGGGCCGGATTGAGCGCGAGCAATGGGTGCCTCAGGCTAAGAAGCTTGCAAAGGCGAAGAAATAGCCAAGGGCCGCGCGGCCTCTGGCGCAATAAAACGGCGGGTCCCGAAGGACCCGCCAGCTGCTTTGCTTGTTGATGACGAAGCAGCTTAACCCCACAAAAAAGCCCGTTGAGCTGCGCTTTTCCGTCGATCCTCACCCTGCCCGGTTGTGACCGGAGTGCCCCTAAAACACGAAGAAAGGCCCTCAGTGTTCACCGAGGGCCCTGAAAGCTCTCAACCGGCTTTTAATGTCGGTCTCTAGTTGAGGAAACGGAACAGGCGTACCTGTCTGCGTGTGCGCTGGGTTCCGCGGCGCGTGCGCTCTGTCACAGGCTTCACGCGCTGTGTGGCCGCGCTGCGGCGCACCTTGCGCTTCTTCTTAGTCGCAACTCTGGTGGCTTTATAGTCCCAACCACCGTTCAGGCTCACCAAGGTACGGTTGCGACCGTGCTTGCGCACGAGATCGTAAAATTTCTTGGCGTTTTCCGGGTGCAGGCGGATGCAGCCATGCGATGCGGGCCGGCCGAGACGGCTGATGGATTTGGTGCCATGCACCGCATACCCACCGCGGAAGAACACGGCATGGGGCATGGGCGCCATGTCGTATTTGCGCGAATACCACATTTTGTGCATGCGATAGGGGTAATAGGATCCGGTCGGCGTGGAGTATCCGCGGCGGCCCGAAGAGATCTTCCAGGTGTGCACCACTTCGCCGTTCACCACCACGTTCATCCGTTGCTTGGATAGGTCGATTTTGGCCTTCACCACTGGCTCGAGCATCTGAACCTTGATGTCTGCCTGAGCGGGAGCCACAATTCCAAACAATGAGAGGGCGGCAATTAGGACCGTCTTGCGCATGTTATTATTCTCAACCCTAAAGTTTATCTTGTTACACTCTACCGCCGCCTTGCAAAAAGCATGCAGAATTGGCTGCGTTCGCGCAAGAACCGAAAGTCAACCAGATCACGAGTGTGACCTTTTTGTACCATAATTGGCTGAGCCGTCTCTTAAGCTGACTGCCCCTCAGATCCGCGCCGCCCAAGACTAGCGGCGCGGTATTAACAAATTGAAAAATCTAAGTATTTTTCAGTTTTGCCAAGTGCAATGCTCGGATGGTGCACTGTGTGCGCAGCGATGCCCAGTCACGTCGCATCTCATAATTGCCGTTTTCACAACAAATTGAGGCCACTATTCTGCCGCGTCAGGCAACGGGTCTGAGGTGGGTTTTTTGGGAGTTTTCTGTGAGGCCGGCGGTGTTTCCAGGATGGCGGCCTTGTTTTCATTTCCTACGCTCAACCCGCGCATGCCCGCAGATCTGCGCGCGGAGATGCGCTCGCGCAGGTGTTGCCATCTGGCTTTGTAAACCGCCGGCGCGGCGATCCAAACCGGGGTCAGCACCAGGGTCAGAACCGTGGAAAATCCAAGACCGAAGATAATGGCGGTGGAGAGCTGTACCCACCAGGTAGACGTCACCGAGCCCAATGAGATGGCCGGTGTGAACCAGTCCACATTAACCTGATACATCATAGGCAGGAGGCCGAATATGGTGGTGATGGTGGTGAGCAGGACCGGTCTGAGGCGCTGCGCACAGGCGCGCTGAACAGCGTCGATCACCTCAAGCCCGCGCGAGCGCAGATGCTGGAAGGTGTCGATCAATACAATAGAGTTGTTCACCACGATGCCGGCCAGAGCCACAATCCCGGTTCCCGTCATGATGACGGAGAAGGACTGTCCGGTTACCAACATGCCGATGAGTACACCGACCACCGACATGACGACCGTGGAAAGGGTGATGGCTGTGTAATAGAAGCTGTTGAACTGCGTTACCAGGATCATGAACATAATGAAGATCGAGGCGCCCACAGCCTTCATGAGGAAGGTGAAGGATTCCTTTTGTTCTTCGTCAGACCCTCGGAACTGAAACTCCACGCCGCTCGGCCACTGCTGAGTATCGAGCCAGGCACTCAGTTCCTTAACTTTGTCATCGGCCAAGACCCCGTCGATTGTGTTGGCCTTCACGAATACGGAGGTCTTGCCGTCTTTGCGGATGATGCTGTCGACGGAAGGCCTGGCCTCGCGTTCCACAAAATTGCGGATGGGCACCACGCCTTTCTCGGTTGGCAGGCGCAGATCCTCCAGGCGGCTGAGGGCGCGCTGGTCTTCAGGCAACCTGGCGCGGATATCCACTTCATCGCGCGAATCGTCCGGCCGGAACGTGCCGATCAGCACGCCGTCGGTGACCATAGTGATGAGCGCGCCCACGGAGACAATGTCCGCACCAAAGCGGCCGGCTTCCTCGCGGTTGATCCGCAGGTTCCACTCGATGCCGGGCAGAGGCGTCTCATCTTCAATGTCCACCAGCCCGGTCACGTTCTTCTCCATATGCTCGCGGATCTTCCGTGCCGTCGCATTGGCCAGGTCCCTGTCGTGCGAGCGCACCTGCAGGCGAATATCCTTACCAGTCTGCGGCCCGCCTTCGCGCTTGCGCACCTCAATGATCACACCCGCGATGTGGCTGACCTTTTGCCGGATTTCCGCGATGATCTCTCGGCCCGGGCGACGTTGCGCGAACGGGAGAAACTCAATCGTAAGCTGGCCAATGGCGTCTTTCGGAACGTCCAGCCCAGCGCCAAGCTCGGGCCCGCCGCCGCCATTGCCGCTGGAGCCTGCTTGTGTGGCCACGTCCTCCACGCCCTTGACCTTCAGGACAACATTCTCCACCTCGCGCACAATGCTGAGCTTCTCATCAGCGGAGAGGTTGCCGCGGCCGCGCACGTAGAGCAGTGCCTGGGTGGGCTCTGTGTCCACGAAGAACGTCACGCCGTTATTGTTGTTCGTATAGATGTTCACGATCGAGGCCATGGCGAGGAGGGCGATAATTGTCACGGCCAGGGGCGCACGCACCATGGCGCCGAGGGCTCGAACATAGTAGCCCGTGAAGCCTTTCAGCTTGGAAAGATCGGTTTGCTGGTCTCCGGCAAGCGCCTTTGAAGCGGCTTTGTCCTTCTGCACCGTCTTGCCGAACATGGACCCCAGAACCGGTAGCAAGATCATTGCCGTAAGCAGGGAGGCGGTGAGAACGATGACCACCGTGATGGGGAGGTTCGACATGAACTTGCCTGGGACGCCCGGCCAAAACAGCATGGGCAGAAAGGCGGCAAGCGTGGTGGCGGTGGATGACGCGATTGGCCAGAACATGCGTTTTGCGGCCTGGATATAGGCCTCCAGGCGCTCCAGACCTTCAGCCATTTTTCGATCGGCATACTCCACGATCACAATGGCGCCGTCCACGAGCATGCCGACGGTGAGCACCATGCCGAACATCAGCATATTGTCCACGCTGCGTCCCGACATGAAGACGATCAGGAAGCCGATCATGAAGGATGTGGGAATCGATATGCCGACCAGGAGGGCCGACCGCATGCCCAGCGCGGCCACACAGATAATCATCACCAATGCGATGGCGGTGATGATCGCGCTCTGCAAGGACGAGAATGTCTCGCGAATGTTCTCCGATTCATCCAGCGCGTAGTCCACGTGGATGGCGCTGGGCCAGGTTTTGCGCAGCTTTTCCGCCGCCTCGCGAACTCTATCGTTGGTCTGAATGATGTTTTCGCCGGTGCGTTTGACCACCGAGATGGTGATGGCAGGGCGGCCGTTGAAGCGGGCGAACGAGGCGCGGTCTTTGAAGCTGCGCCGGATATCCGCCAACTGGCTCAAGGTGACGACCGTGCCGTCGACCTCCTTGATGGGCAGTTCATAGATGTCGCGCGCCGTCTCAATCAGCCCGGGGACTTTAATGGAGAACCGTCCGCGTCCGCCATCGAACGTCCCGGCGGCAACCAACCTGTTGTTGCGCGATACTGAGTTGAAAAGTTCCTGCTGCGAAATCTGATAGGATTCCAGGCGTGTGGTATCGACAATCACTTCCAGCAGTTCTTCGCGGGTTCCGTTGAGATTTGCTTCCAAAACGGACGGGATCGCCTCGAGCTCATCCTGGAGCGCGCGGGCGTGCCGGTACAAGGTGCGTTCGGGCACATCGCCGGACAACGCCACGATCAAGGTCGGGAACAGGTTGAAGTTGACTTCGAAGATGTTGGGCTCTTTGGCATCGTCGGGAAGGTCGGCCTTGGCCTGATCCACCTTCTCGCGCACCTCTTGGCTTGCGGTCTCCGTATCCACGTCGGTTTCAAATTCAACGATCACCGCGCCATGGCCGAGGGCAGCGATTGAAGTCAGTTCTTTCAAACCCTCAAGCCCCCGCAGCTTTTCCTCCATAGGCTTCAGGAGCAGGCGCTCTGCGTCTTCCGGAGAAACCCCTTCCAGAGGAATGGATACGTAATAAGTGGGAACCTGAATGTCCGGGCGCGCATCTTTCGGGATGGCCACGTAGGCGTAGACGCCGGAGACCACCAGAAAAACCATCATTGCCAAGACAGCGCGAGGCCGCCTCAGAATGCTATCAAGCGCCTGCATCATTGGCGGATCTCCGCGGTCTTGGCATCCGTGCCGTGGACGGGGTCAACCACTTGGCCTTCCAGAACGTATTCTTGGCCAACCGTGATCACCTGTGCCGGATCGGGCAGGCCGGAGACCCACACATCCTCCCGGTCAAAGCCCAGCACCTGGGTGGGCAGGAACTTCACCTTGTTGCCTTCCGCCAAAATGCTCACCCCGATCTCTCCGCTGTCACGCAGGGTGAGGGCGGAGGTGGGGAGCTTGTGGGCCGTGCCGGCCTGCAAAGGAACGACCAGCTCGCTGGTCAGACCGTCGCGGATCTTTTTGCCGGGGTTGGGCGCTTCCATCTCCACCTCGAATGTGCGCGTGCGCACATCAGCTTTTGCAGCGATGTACCGGATCTTGCCTTCGACCGTTTGGCCGGTCACGAGTTTGGCGACGGCGGGCATATCCTTGGACAGAAACTTGATGTCGCGTTCGGAAACCATGGCCGTCACGATGATCGGATCCAGATCGATGAGGGTGCCGCATGTGGAACCAACTTGCAGAAAGCTCCCTTTCTCTGCGGGCCTGGCTTCAACAATGCCGCTCATGGGCGCCGTGATTTTGGTGTATTCGATCTCCCGCAAGATCTGATCGACGCGCGCCTGCGCCGCTTCAACCCGGGCTTTGTCGGATGCGACTTTGGCCGCCGACGCGAACCTCTTCTTGCTCAGGCTCTCGGTGGCTTCAAAGTCACGCATGGTGCTGGCCAGAGTTGATTTGGCATCCGCCAGTTGCGCCTGGCGTTCGGCCACATCGAGGGTGCACATAACCGCGCCGATCTTGACCTTTTCGCCCTCGCGCAACGGGGAAGACACAACAATCCCCTGGGTGCGGGCCCGGGCCTCCACCCGGCGTGAGGCTTTTGTGCGGCCGCGGATGGTCACCGAAACTTCACGTGGAGACGCGCTGTAGGTCTTCACGCGGACACGGAACAACTGGTCGCGCGCTGCTGCACCCGGCGCCTGCTCCTGGCTGTTCTCTGCGGTTTCGGATTTCAAGGCCATTGTTTTGAAGTTGACATAGGGCGAGCCAAGCCAGATGCCGACGGCCAACAAGATAAACAATGCCCAGAGATAGGAAGATTTCATTGTAGGGTGCGTTCCTTCAAAGATCCTTGGTCCACTATTCGGCCGCTTCGACCTTTACCTGAGGAGTACGTGCCGCAGCCTCGCTCGGTTCGGCGGGGCTGATGGAAAAATCCAAGTTTTTTGACACATAATCATGAGCTGCCCCCACAACGGCTTGGCCGTATCCGTTCACGAAGCGGGGTCCGGGCGTTGTCAGGTGAGCGCCGCATGCCTGGATCATCTCAAGCTCGGCAGCAAGCTCTTCGGCGCGCTGGGCCAAAACCTCACAAACATGCTCCTGGTCCAAATGCTCAGACATAAGCAGGATGAACAGGAACTCCGATTTGAACTTGTCTTTCTTCGGGCGGGTGGTGAGCGCAACCGTCAGCTCGTCACGGCCAGCTTTTGTGATGGAGTAGACTTTCTTGTCAGGCTTGCCATCCTGGGCCTCGGACCGGCAGGTCAGCAAACCCTCGTCGGTCATGCGCGTGAGCGCTGGATAGATTGAGCCGTAGCTGGCTTCCACGAAATGGCTAAACAGACCGTCTTCGGCCATTTTCTTGATCTCATAACCGGTGGCATCCCCAAAAGACAGGATGCCCAAGCAAAGGGTTCGAATATTCATCAGACGTTTCCAGCCAGAGTAATCCGTCGCTCAGACCCCGAAGCGAACCGGATTTTATATATCAATCCATCATATATTGATATGATATAGGCAAAACAATGGCTGAGCATTGAAAAATCAAGGGCAAGCCGTCCGGCTCCAGATCAGGCAAGCTGCCGCTCTCTAATCGTTGTTCAAACCTCAGCAACATTGCTCTAAAACCCCGTGATGGCTTGGGATAAACGCATCACCGCGAAAATCGCCGACGCATTGGCCCTGCTCGCCGGGAACGCGGCGCGGCGTGCCCCGTGGATCGTTGTGGGCTACGGCGTGCTTGCCTTGGTTGCGTTGGCTATTGCGGCAACCCAGCTTGAGATCAACACGAACACCAACGCGATGATCGCGAAGGATTTGCCGTTTCGCCAAGATTTTGCCGAACTCAACCGCAGCTTTCCTGCTCTGGCAGACAATTTCATTGCCGTGGTGGAGGCCGACGATGCCGAGACCGCGCGGGAAGCTGCCAGATCGCTGGTGATTTCGTTTTCCGACCGGCCTGACGTCTTCAAAAATGTCTATTCGCCAGGCGTGTCCCGGTTCTTCGATCGCAACGCCCTGCTGTACATGCCGGCCACGCGGTTCCAGGCTGTGAGCGATCGGGTGCAAGGGGCTGCGCCGATGCTGCAGGCTTTGGCCGCCGAGCCTTCGCTGCCCGGTCTTGCCGGCCTCATAGGTGGGGTAACTGCCAGTGGGGCTCGGGACGTACCAGGCGATTTCGCGGAGTTCTTGTCGTCGCTACAAACCAGCGTGGCCGGACAGATTTCAGGACGCACCAGTGCGCTGGATTGGCAGGCAACCCTTGCCGGCGCAAAAGAGGAACCGGCGGACTCAGATACCAAGCTCGGGCCCAAACGCCATTTTGTCTTTGTGCAGCCGGTTCTCGACTACACGGTGCTTGAGCCTGCGAAGGTGGCCATTGAGGTTGCTCAGCGTCTGGCCAGCGACCCAGAAGTTACCCGTTCCGGTCAGGTGAAGGTCAGTTTTACCGGCGAAGCGGCGATGAGTTCTGAGGAGCTGCGCACCGTGGCGGATGGGGCCTCTCTGGCGGGCATTCTGTCTCTCATCTTGGTGACGTGCGTGCTGGTTTTCGGGGTGAGATCCTGGCGCCTCGTGGTGGCTGCTCTGTCCATGCTGGTGGTTGGCCTGATGCTGACGGCCGGATTTGCTGCGCTTTCGGTGGGCTACCTCAACCTCATCTCGGTGGCCTTCGGAGTGCTCTTTGTGGGGCTCGGCATCGACTTTGCTATCCACTTCGCGCTGCGCTTTGAAGAAGAGCGCGCCTTGCCAGGCCACGCGGCCGAGGTGCTGGAAGACGTGGCGGCCATGACCGGCCCGGCCCTGTTGCTGTGCACGGCAACGACCACACTGGCTTTTCTCGCCTTCACCCCCACAGATTTTGCGGGCATGGCCCAGCTGGGCGTGATCTCCGCCGGCGGAATGGCGATCGCATTCCTGTTGTCGATGACCTTGCTGCCGGCCCTTCTTGCCCTGATGCCTGGAAATCCGGGCAAACCGAAATACCCGCTCCTCTCGTGGAACCTCTCCGCGCCAGGCTATGGGGTGCGCAAGCACTTGACGATTGGGATCTTAATCGCCGGCATTGCCGCCATGTATGTGGCGCCAAGCGCCGTGTTTGAAGGCGATCCCATCGCGCTGAAAGACCCAAATGCCGCCGCTGTTAAGGTGTTCAAATCGTTGAGCAATGACCGGGATGCGCCGACATATGTGGCAGAGCTGGTGGTTGAGAACGCCACCGAGGCGCGGCAGATGACGGCCAACTTGGAGGGCCTGTTTGAAGTGCGCGAGGTGATCAGCGCCCTCAGTTTCGTGCCGCGAGATCAGACCCAACGTCTGGCCAGGATGCGCAACCTCAGATCAATCATGCCCAACCCCAGCTCCAATCAGGTTCCCGACAGAGGTGACCAAGCGCGCAAGGCGGCCATTGAGGGGCTGCGGGTTTCTTTGGCAGCTCTGGAGAAGGTGGACGCAGCCCCCGGCAACGTGCGTGCCAGCGCGCGCCACTTGCGCAGAACGCTGGATGTCTACCTGGACGCACAACCCTATAGTGCGGAGCGGGACCGGGCGCTTGAGCTTGCCGTGTTTTCCGGTCTGCTGCCCAACTTGAGAGACTTTAATGAGAAGTTGGGTGTGGATCGGGTCACCGTAGACACATTGGATCCGGCACTGAGGAACCGGTTTCTCTCTTTCGGCGGTAAGTATCGACTAGATATCCTGCCCAGACAGGCCATCAACGATGACGTCTCCATGCGGCGGTTCGTGGGCGCGGTCAAATCTGTGGCGCCAAATGCCACCGGGGCACCTGTAGAGATCATTGGCGGGGCAGACGTGGTGGCCCGCGCCATGTTGCAGGCAACGGGCGTAGCGGCCGTTTTGATCTCCATCATGCTGTTTATCGCATTGCGCCGGATTGGCGATGTTTTGCTGGTCTTGCTGCCCATTGGTCTGGCTGGAGTGTTGTTGTTGGCGACCACGGTGATTCTCGGCATCCCGTTCAATTTCGCCAATGTTATCGTCTTGCCGCTCCTGATCGGACTGGGGGTTGATAGCGGCATTCATCTGGTGATGCGGACCCGGGAGGAAATTGCGGCGGGCCATCAAGCCGAACTTCTGGAGACCTCCACCCCGCGCGCGGTTCTTTTGAGCGCGCTCACAACGATTGCTTCGTTCGGGTCGCTTGCCGTCTCCAACCACCGCGGCACAGCCTCCATGGGGGAACTGCTGACAATCGCCATCGGTCTAACCCTTGTTTGTACCTTAATCGTGCTGCCTACACTGGTTGACTGGTTTCTCCGACCCCGCCACAGACGCTCATTTGGCGAGCGAAACAATTGAAACATTTCGCTTCATTCAAGACATCAGGCTGAAACGCGACGGCGTTATAACCGGTTCTCAAGCAAGCAAGACGAGATGAGAACCAACAAAGACTAACGCCCAAGAAGAGTTCAGACGATGACCGCCGCTACCGCCACACCTTCAACATTGAAATCAGCACCGGATTTTGCGGCCGCGATCAGACGAGCTCTTCGGGCACTCTCTTCGAGCAGGTTTGTGATTAAGTCATCAAATGCCCCAACAGACATTCCCGCACATCTTCTCAACGATATCGGTGTGCGCCGCGTTGAAGTATTCGCCCTGAAGTACGCCTAGCAGCTCCCTCCCTCCCGCCCGCCCAGCCGGTGCCGGTCACTTTGTCTCGCCAAAGTGGCCGGCGCGGGGCGTTTTGGCCCCATTGTTGCCCAAGTGCCATGGTTCACCGCGCATCGGTGACTTGACGTGAGCTGCGATTGCGGCCAAACCAGTTCAACAACGTTTCAACAGGGATTGCGGGGCCTTTCAGGGTGGCTGTTCCATTTATCCAGCAGGCACGGGTTGGTGCCTATATCATGAAGCAAAAGCTTAAGGGCAATGCGCGCTATCCTTTGGTGCTCATGCTTGAGCCTTTGTTCCGCTGCAATCTGGCATGCCCGGGATGCGGCAAGATCGACTACCCCGCCGAGATCCTCAACAAGCGTCTGTCGTTGGAAGACTGCCTTCAGGCTGTCGATGAATGCGGCGCGCCGATTGTCTCCATTCCCGGCGGCGAGCCGTTGATCCACAAAGAGATGAAACAGATTGTCGAAGGCATCGTTGCCCGCAAGAAGTTTGTCTATCTGTGCACCAATGCTCTGCTTTTGAAGAAGAGGCTGGATGACTACACGCCATCGCCTTACCTCACGTTCTCCATACATCTGGATGGACTGGAAGAAGAGCATGACCGGGCCGTGGACCAGAAGGGCACGTTCAAGATAGCGGTTGACGCTATTCGAGAGGCGGTGTCGCGCGGGTTTCGGGTGACCGTGAACTGCACCCTGTTCAACAATGCTGAGCCGGAGCGGGTGGCTGAGTTTTTTGACTTCGTGTCCACGCTGGGTGTGGAGAGCATCACCATATCGCCGGGCTATGCGTATGAGCGGGCGCCGGCGCAGGAACACTTCCTGAACCGGACCCAAACGAAGACGATCTTTAGAGATCTCTTCCGCATGGGCCGGGCCGAGGGCCGCAAGTGGCAGTTCAACCAGTCCAGCCTCTATCTCGATTTTCTCGCAGGCAACCAGAACTACGAATGCACGCCCTGGGGTAATCCCACGCGCAATGTGTTCGGCTGGCAGAAGCCCTGCTACCTGGTCGGCGAAGGCTATGTGCAAAGCTTCAAAGAACTTATGGAGACAACCGACTGGGACAGCTACGGCACGGGCAAATATGAGAAGTGCGCCGATTGCATGGTGCATTGCGGTTATGAGCCCACGGCGGTGGCCGACACGGTGGCTCACCCACTCAAAGCGTTGAAGGTTTGGCTCAAAGGCGTGGATACCGAGACGCCGATGCTGCCGGATATGGATTTGTCCAAGCAGCGCTCTGCAGAATATGTGTTCGAAAAGCAGGTGGCGAACTTCCTCACCGAAGATGAGCTGAAAGAAGCTGCCGAACGCCAGGACCGCGTGGCCTAGACGGTCTCGATCAACTCAGCAATGCCGATCGCAGCCTCGCCGCTGGCGCTATAGAGCAGGTAGAGCCGCCCGGCGTCTTCAAACACACACGGATCGCGTAGCTGGTTCACCGGCTCATATACGGCGCCCGCAACGGAGGCCGTGGCGGGTTCGTTTGCGCCTTCCCACTCCAGTTCCGCGCGCAAGACCTCGTGTTTGTCTTTCAGCGTCCAACTCTGCCAGTCGCCAGAAAGATCGATCCGCCCCGCATAGATGCGTTCCGGCGTATCGCCGATTTCGCTCCAGAAGACATCCAAGCTGCCTTTGCGCACACGGACCGCCGTGTGCCGCGTTGCCGGGGGCAGGGGAGTTGGGCCGGCATGGAACGGGTCCTCACCGCTCGCTGAACGCAAGAGCTGATTGGGCAACGCGAACGCGTAGCAGAAGCCGTCATGCCAGAAGGCACGGTAATAGGGCGGGCCCAGAAGCGCGTCGGAAACGGAAAAGGTTATCCCGTCAGGCGAGCGCGCCAGCCTGGTTTTCTGTTCGCCGTTGGAGAGCATGCCATGGAAGTACATGCGGATCTCCCGCGCCTCGTCGTCCACATGAACATCGGGTGAGGCAATATGCGGGTAGTACCACTGCGGCTCGCGCTCCACCCAGGCCGGCCTTTCACCAGCGGGCAGTAACTGGGTCGGGAATTTGGACTGAGCCAGATCCAAACATCCCGGCGTGTGCATGGTCCACGGACCCTCCAGCGCATCAGCATAGGCCAGGCGAATGTAGGAGCCTTTGTGATCAGCGAAGTAGAGCAGATATGTGCCGGGGGCTGAGGCGAGCCAGTGCGGCGCTCGGATGAGCGACGGGCCATTGATGTTGAGCCCCATTCTGCTGTCCATGTCGCCAAAGACGATCGGGCGGTTCACAAGCCGGCGTGCCGAAAAGGCCATTTGCACTCCCTGGTCATTCGCAACGCCTCTCAAGCGCGCTAAGGTGTGATATCATTGAGGGCGAACGATGGGAAATCCACTTCTCAAATGGCGCGGAAATACAAACATCTCGGCGTAAGATTACGGCTTGTGCTGGGCCCCGATATTGCCATTGGGCCCGGTAAGGTCGATCTTTTGGAAAAGGTGAAGGAAACGGGCTCCATTGCCGAGGCCGGCCGGACCATGGGCATGAGCTACAAACGCGCTTGGCAACTGATCGGCACCATGAATGACGCGTTCAAGCAACCTGTCGTGGTCACCTCAAGGGGCGGCGCCAGTAAAGGCGGTGCCACGCTGACCCAGTTCGGAGAAGAGCTCTTGACGCGCTTTCGGCAATTGCAGCGTGAAACCGAACATGTGGCGGAGAGCACGCTAACCGATCTCAAGAATGCGCTTGCCAACGGAGAGCGCACGAACTGACTGTTGCAAAGGCAGACCCGGGTCTTTAAAGTCCGATATGGTTCTTGGGTAATATCGGGACATCACCTTGTTGAGTTTGCGCAGGTGTTTGCCTCATGCCATGTGTGTCTTGGCATCGCTCTGGCTCATGCTGGCCGGCGCGCCCCTGTCTTATGGGGCCCAGGTAACGGTGGCCGTTGCGGCCAATTTTCTGGAACCACTCGAGCTGCTTCAACCTGAATTTGAGCGTGAGACCGGACATTCCTTGCGCATCGTCTCCGGGTCCACCGGCAAGCTCTACGCTCAGATCATCAACGGAGCACCCTTCGATGTGTTCTTGTCAGCAGACCAGGAGCGGCCCGAACGGTTGGTCAGCGAAGGCTTGGCCGAGCCCGGCAGTCGTTTCACCTATGCGGTTGGCAGATTGATCTTATGGAGCGCCGATGAAACCCGTGATCTTTCAGATGGCGCCCATGTGCTCGCAGCACAGGAGTTCCGCAAGCTTGCGCTCCCCAATCCACAATTGGCCCCATACGGACTGGCCGCTCAGCAGCTTCTGGAAAAGCTGGGACTGTGGACCGCTTTGCAGGGACGCATCGTGATGGGGGAGAATGTGGGACAAACCTTTGGACTGGTGGCGAGTGGCAATGCCGAACTCGGCTTTGTCTCGCATTCCAGCTTCCTGAGCGGGAACATACAGCAGAGAGGCGTTTTCTGGGCCCCGCCGGCTGACGATCATGCCCCGATCCGGCAGGACGCGGTTGTGCTTAAGCGGGCTTCAGACAATCCGGCCGCGCGCGCCTTTGCCGCATTCCTGAAAGGTGAGGCCACGCGGAAGGTGCTCAAGCGGTTCGGATACAAGGTTGAAGGGGCAGATGGCTGATCTAGGTCCTCTCTGGTTGACGCTGAAGCTGGCCGCGGCGGCCACGCTGATCCTGCTCGTGATCGGCGCGCCGCTTGCGTGGTGGCTGGCCAACACCCGCTCTGCGCTGAAGCCCGTGGTGGAGGCGATCACCGCCTTGCCCATCGTGCTGCCCCCCACAGTGATCGGGTTCTACCTGTTGATCCTCATGAGCCCGAATTCCGCCTTAGGGGGCTTCTGGGTGAGTGTCACTGGCACCACGCTCACGTTCTCCTTCACAGGTCTCCTCATCGCCTCGATATTCTATTCCGCTCCGTTCATGGTGCAGCCGCTGCAAAGCGCCTTTGAGGCTATCGGGCGCGGTCCGCTTGAGGCGGCGGCAACGCTTAGGGCCTCTCCTCTTGATGCCTTCTTTACCGTCGCTGTGCCCCTGGCGGCGCGGGGCTTTCTCACGGCCTCTGTCCTCACATTCACCCACACAATCGGCGAGTTCGGTGTGGTGCTGATGGTGGGAGGGAACATACCCGGTGAAACGAAAGTCATCTCCATTGCAATCTACGAGCATGTGGAAACACTGCGCTATGCGGAGGCCCATCAGCTTTCAGCCGGGCTGTTGATCTTCTCCTTTGCAGTTCTGTTCATCGTCTACGCTCTTAACCGCCGGTTCCCGATCAATGTCACCTAGCCGGCTTGAACTTTCCGCGCAGTTGGCCTTCTCCGACTTTACGGTGAACATTGACGAGGTGGTCTCGTTGTCCGGCATCACCGCGCTGTTTGGAGCAAGTGGCAGCGGCAAAAGCACCTTGCTGCGCATCTTGGCCGGGCTTGAGCGTAGAGCCAAAGGACGGGTGGTGTTCAATGACATGGTGTGGGCAGACAGCGGCAGTGGCACCTTTGTGCCCGCCCATCGCCGGCCCGTGGGACTGGTGTTTCAAGACGGGCGCCTGTTCCCGCACCTCACCGTGGACGGCAATCTGAACTACGCCCTGTCTCGAAGTCCAAAAGACCAGCGGCCGATTGGATTTGAGCAAGTTGTGGAGGCGCTGGATCTCAGCACACTGCTGGAGCGCAAGCCGGCCGGGCTTTCCGGCGGCGAGAGGCAGCGTGTTGCGTTGGGGCGCACGGTCCTCACGCAACCAGGCCTCTTGTTGCTGGATGAGCCCCTTTCGGCGCTGGATGTGCGGCGCAAGGGCGAGCTGTTGCCGTTCATCGAAAAGGTGCCGGATGTGTTCGGCATCCCCGCCATTTTCGTGAGCCACGCGGTGGATGAGGTGGCGCGCCTGGCCGACCAGGCAATCATTCTTGTGGATGGACAGGTGGCCTTGCGCGGTGAGTTGCCGGATATCTTCCAGCAGTTGGATATGCACGGTTTTACCGGGAACTTTGAAGCTGGCGCTGTCGTTGAGGCCAAAGTCACCGGACACAACACCCAGTATCAGCTCACCAACCTGGACTTGGGGGGCAGAGCCCTGCAAATGCCGATGGTCAGCTCGCTCAAATCAGGCGATCAGGTGCGCTTGCGCATCCGTGCTCGGGACGTGTCTTTGGCGCTGAAAAAACCGTCTGGTGTCAGTATCCGCAATTGCTTGCCGGCGGTGGTGGAAGAGGTGCGCTCAGAGCCGGATACGGCCTTTGCTGAAGTCCTGGTGCGGGTGGGCGAGCAGGGCCTGCGGGCCAGGATTACCCGGCAATCGGGCGATGAGTTGAAACTGGCCCCAGGGCTGGAGGTCTATGCATTGGTGAAGAGCGTAAGCTTTGACCGGCGTGTTCTCATCTCTGCGCGGGCCTAAATTGAGGCTTGATGTTGACGGCGTAGTGTTGCACAAACTTGCAAAATTTCCGGAATTGGGCAATTTTCGTAAATTATGCAAGATACGGGATCAGCTTTCGGTTTGGCGTTCGGGCTTTTGGCGACGGCCGACGCGGACTTGATGGAGATCATTGGGCTGTCCCTTCGGGTGAGCCTGACAGCGTTGCTGATCTCCTGTCTTATCGGTCTGCCTCTTGGCGCGCTTGTGGCCACGTGCCGGTTCCGGGGCCGTTCGGCTTTGCTGGTCTTGATGAATGCTCTGATGGGCCTGCCGCCGGTGGTTGTCGGGCTGATTGTCTATCTCTACCTTTCGCGCTCTGGACCGCTGGGCTGGATGCAATTGCTATACACGCCGACAGCCATGATCATTGCGCAGACAATACTGATCACGCCGATCATAGCGGCCTTGTCCCGGCAAATTCTGGAAGACATGCATGAGGAGTACTCCGAGCAGTTCCGCTCAATGAACGTGCCGTGGCGCGCGGAAATCGCCGCGCTGCTCTGGGACGGGCGTTTCAGCCTAATGACGGTTGCTCTGGCGGGGTTCGGGCGTTCGATTGCCGAAGTGGGCGCGGTGATCATCGTGGGCGGCAATATCGATCATCTGACCCGGGTCATGACCACGGCCATTGCGCTGGAAACCTCCAAGGGCGACTTGCCGCTGGCCCTGGCCCTTGGTCTGGTGTTGCTGGTCATTGCCTTGGCGGTTAACGCCTTAGCCTTCGTGATGCGCCAGGCGGCGTCCAAATTCGCCTATGGCTGAGGTCAGCAGTCTCATGCCGCTTCAAGTGGATGGTCTCACGCTTGTTATTGGCGGCGAGAGGCTGATCGATGGCATCTCGCTGACCATCACCGAACCCGGAATTTCGGTGGTCATGGGATTTAACGGTGCGGGCAAGAGCCTCTTCCTGCGACTGCTCCATGGCCTGGTGCCGCAGAGTGCAGGCTCCGTGCACTGGGCAGGGAAGGCAAACTCTGAGGATGTGCGCCGGCGCCAGGCGATGGTGTTTCAGACCCCGGTCCTGCTGCGCCGGTCCGCTGCGGCCAATATAGACTTTGCGTTGAAAGTGCAGGGTCTTGGGAGCGCGCGGCGGCGCGATGAGCTGCTTGAACTCGTTGGTCTGTCCGGATTGGCGGACCGCCCTGCGCGGCTCTTGTCGGGCGGCGAGCAGCAACGTCTTGCGCTCGCCCGGGCCCTGAGCTGCCGCCCGGAGGTGCTGTTCCTGGATGAGCCGACGGCCAATCTGGATCCGGCGTCTGTAGCGCTCATTGAAGAAACCTTGAACGGAGCTGCGGCCGACGGGATGAAGATCATCTTTGTCACCCATGATGTGGGGCAGGCCAGGAGATTGGGTGCGGAGATCGTGTTCTTGCACCACGGGAAGGTTGAAGAGCAAAGCCCCGCTTCAGCATTCTTCGCCAAGCCTGCCAGCAGCGTTGCGCAGGCCTATTTGGAGGGGCGGATTGTCATATGAAAACGCAAAGAAGAGGTGTGCCGTCATGAGACTGAACGTTGCATGTATGTTTGCTGGCCTGATCTTTTCCGGTTTGACCCTGACGGTTCAGGCGCAGGAGAAATCGATCTTCATCCAGTCCACAACCTCAACAGCCAATTCCGGGCTTTACGACCATCTGCTTCCCAAGTTTGAAGCTGCGAGTGGCATAAAGGCTCATGTGGTTGCCGTGGGCACTGGCCAAGCGATCCGGAACGCGCGCAATTGCGACGGGGACGTATTGCTTGTGCATGCCAAGGCCGCTGAGGAGGCGTTCGTGGCGAGCGGCTATGGCGTGAAGCGGTTCGATCTTATGTACAACGATTTTGTCATTGTCGGCCCGCAGGCCGACCCTGCCAAGATCTCAGGCGTAGCCGAAGTGGGCACCGCGCTAAAGCAAATCGCCGACAGTGGTGCGCCCTTCGCCTCGCGGGGCGACGACAGCGGCACGCACAAAAAGGAGTTGGCCCTGTGGAAAGCGGCGGGCATTGATCCGGAGCCGGCCTCGGGCAGTTGGTACCGTGCAACGGGGTCCGGCATGGGGGCGACGTTGAATGTGGCCGTGGGCATGGGGGCCTATGCGCTGACGGACCGGGCGACATGGCTCAACTTCAAGAACAAGAGCGACTTTAAGATCCTCACCGAGGGCGATGCGGCTCTCTTCAACCAATATGGCGTGATGTTGGTGAACCCGGCAAAGTGTCCTGATGTGAAGGCGGAGCACGGCCAAGCCTTCATCGATTGGCTTTTGAGCCCGGCGGGTCAGAGCCATATTGCGGGCCACACGGTTGGCGGACAGCAACTGTTTTTTCCCAACGCCAAGTGAGGGCAGAGGCTCAGCCTTGCGCCACGCCCCAGATCTCGACCGTATTGTCGGGCGTATGCATCATGGGCTTGGGCACCAAGGTGGTGGGTGGCAGAGCTCCACCCACGCACTGGGCCAAGATGTCCAGCATCTGATGGGTCGTCGCCTCTCCGTTGGAACAGGTGTAGTAGCACACCATCAGCTTCAGATCGGCCGGGCGCCGGTTGAACCCGCGCAGCAGGTCCTCAACCACAGACATGGTGAGGCGGGTTTGCCCCGCCAGGTTGCCGGGCATCATCCGCTTTCCGGTATTGGCGAAGGGTTCTGAGGGCACCTGTCCACCCAGCCAAATCATGTCGCGCAGTTTGATGGCTTGGCGGTATGGCAGGTTGAGGGGCCAGTCCCAGACCCTGTCCGGCCAGAAATCCTCCCGAGGGATGTATTTGTCGTAGGTATTGCGCTTCTGACGCATGGCCATCATGTCGATCTTGGTCACGGCGCCGTCCGGGTTGAGGCGCTGGCAGGGGACCACTGTTGCCGGCGGCCCAGGCTCTGCAAAATGACTGGCGCGGGCCAGGGCAAGTGGGGCCCAGTCCTCCCGGGTGGTGCCGAAGAAGTGGCCCTCCATTTTCACGCAATCCTGCATCCCCGCACCCAGCTCTGACAGCGTGGCTTCGTGAAAGCCCATGATCTTGTGGCTTTGGGCGACACCTTCACCCGGTGAGGCAACGGTGCCGTCCGCCTCCTCCGCAGTGCGGTTCGAAAGGGTGATGAACTCGCCGGCGCGCAGACCCGCGGTGACGCTGCGCCCCCCGAACGCGTCTGCCCATGAGGGCGGCACGGGGCGTGTGGCAACACGAACATCGGCGTGGTCGCGCCAGCCGCGTTGGGCAATGACCTGGATCTGGATGGTTTGGCCGGTGAAAGGTTGCAGCGGCTCGGGCACGGTGCTGATGCAGGGTAGAGGGTCGTCGGGTAGCAGAGCGGCGATCCGGGCAATCACGTGCCAGTCGTCACAATCAGCGGTGAAATAGGCTTTGATCCGAACGATATCAGCAAGGCTGCAACTCTCCGCCGCAAGCGCATCTGCGATATTGCTGAAGGTGCCTTCGATCTGCGCCTCCAAATCGTCCGGCGAGCGAACGGTCCCGCCGTCGTCGAAATCGCCGGCGCCTCCCACAAAAGTCAGGTTGGCGGCCGAGCCTGAGAGGTGATGAACCCGGTCCGTGGGCCAGCGCCAGATGTGCACCATGACTTTTGCTCCTCAGTGTGCTTCAGCAAAGAATTCAGAAAGCAGGCCGGCCACCGTGTCCGGTGCCTCCAGCAGGATGGAATGACGCAAGCCTGAGAGGATCTCCAGCCTGCTGTTTGCAATGGCGTCTGCCATAAGCTGAGCCATGCGTGGGTTGGACCCAATGTCCTCTTCCCCCGTTGCCACCAGTGTCCGGTGCGAAATCTCCGGCAACCGATCGGCAAAATCGGTGGTGGCGAGCGCATGATAGGCTGCCGCATAGGCGGCGCCGTCCATGGCCGTAACCACCGCTTTTCGCGCCGCGACGATGTCCGGATGGGCGGTTTGAAAGCCTGGGGTAAACCATCTGTCTACGGACTGGTCGAAATAGTCAGCCGGGTGGGAGGCGGCGATAAACTCAAGCCGGCCCTCAACGCGTGCGCGTTCCTCCGCTGTTCGGCCGGCGACCGTTCCCAGCAAGGCAAGCGCGTTCACCCGGTCCGGGTGGGTGAGGGCCAGGCTTTGAGCAATCAGTCCGCCCAGCGAGAAACCGGCCACGTGGGGCCGGGGCAGCTCCAATTCATCCATCAGGGCGATCAGATCGGCCGTAAAATCCTCAATCTCGTAAGGGCCCACGGGCGCAGCCGATGCGCCATGTCCGCGCAGATCATAACGCAGAATGGAAAAGCGGCCGTCCAAAGCGCGCACCACGCCGTCCCAGTCTGCGTGCTGCGAGCCAACGCCATGGATCAACACCAGGTCCGGACCGCGGCCTTCCTGAATATAGTAGAGGCGCGGGTCGTGGGTGGAGAAGGGCAAGGGGTGCTCCGTTGAGAGGGTTTGCATTTGCCTTGCTGGAGGCTACCGTTGCGAACTCCACATGGGAAGGCCTGAAATGACTGCCGAGTTAAAATCCTACCAGATGTTTGTTGCCGGTGACTGGTGCGAAGCTGAGGCTGGCGAATGCTTTGCGTCCACCAATCCTGCGACGGAAGAAGACTGGGCCAAGATCCCGGCGGCTTCCGAGGCGGATGTGAACCGGGCCGTCCTCGCGGCGCACACTGCATTCGAAGAAGGGCCTTGGCCGCGCACCTCACCAACTGAGCGGGGCAAGAAGCTGCGCCAACTGGCCGACTTGATCAAGCCGAAGGCAGAAGCCCTCGGGCGCACCGAAACCATAGACACGGGCAAGCTGTTCCGCGAGACCCGCTGGCAGGCGAACAATGTGGCGGCCATGTATGAGTTTTATGGTGGGCTGGCCGACAAGGTGAACGGCTATGTTCCGCCCTTGGCGCCCGATCAGAATCTCATGTATGTGACCCATGAGCCGGTGGGAGTGGTGGCCGCGATTGTGCCGTGGAACACACAGATCCAGCTTGCCGCCAACAAGGTGGGTCCCGCATTGGCTGCCGGCAATTCCGTGGTGGTCAAAGCCTCAGAACATGCTTCGGCGGCCATGCTGGACTTTGCGGCGATTGTGGCTGAACTGGACCTGCCTCCCGGCACATTTAATGTGATCACCGGACTTGGTGAACCGTGTGGTCGCACGCTGACGGCGCATCCGCATGTGGACCGTATCAGTTTCACCGGAGGCATCGAAACCGCGCGGCGCATCATTCCGAGCACGGCCAACAACATTGCTAAACTCAGCCTGGAACTGGGCGGAAAATCGCCGGTGGTGGTGTTTGATGATGCAGATCTGGAGAGCGCCGTAAACGGCGTGTTGGCCGGCATCTTCGGGGCCAGCGGACAAAGCTGTGCGGCCGGCTCCCGGCTCATCCTGCAGGCGGGTATTTACGATGAGATGCTTGGCCACCTCAAGGCGCGGGCTGTAGAGATAGTGGTGGGCGATCCGCTTGCTGAAGCCACCCAGATGGGCCCGCTTGCAACCCTGGCGCAGCGCGAGCGCGCGGAACGGATTGTAGGGTTATCCCTGGATCAAGGGGCCCGGTTGGTCACCGGCGGAGGGCGGCCATCGGCTCTGTCGAAAGGCTGGTACTATGAGCCGACCATTCTTGAATGTGATGACCAAAGTCTGCCGTGCGTGCAGACCGAGCTCTTTGCGCCCATCCTCAGCGTTCTGAGATTTAACGATGAGGCAGAGGCGGTTGCTCTGGCGAACGGCACCGAGTTCGCCTTTGCCGGAGGGGTTTTCACCCGCGATTCCGCACGCGGCATTCGCATGGCCCGTGCCATCCGGGCGGGTCGCATTTGGGTGAACACCTATCGGCGCTCGTCCGTGTTGACGCCCTTTGGTGGTTTCCGCAACAGCGGCTATGGGCGTGAAGCGGGGATCGATGCGATCCGCGATTTCACCGAAACCAAGGGCACCATGATTGAGGTGAGCGGTGAGCCTATGGCCGATCCGTTCATTATGGGATGAACGGATCGGTCTCTAGAGCTTAGTAATTGCGCTGCTTGCGCCGCACTGAGCTTGCATACTTGCGGGCTTGTTTGGGCAAACGCTTCGCGTAGATGCCGGCATTGTAGTAGCCCACGCTGCCGCGTTTCAGCGCCTTCTTCAGGTAGCGCATGCCGTACTTCAGGTTCGTGTTGACGTTGTAGAGGCCTTTACAGGAACCCTTGTAGCCGACAGAGCGTGCGGTTGCGCATTTGACCTGCATAAGGCCGATCTCGCCCACGCTGCCGCGTGCTTTGGGATTAAAGGAGCTTTCCTGGCGGACAACGGCCAGAGCCATGGACTGAGAAATGCCGGCGCGGCGGGCATGGCTTCTGACGGCTGCCATCACCTGGCTCTTGCGTGCCGTGGTCAAACGACCGCGGGTGCGAGCCCTTGCGATGCGTTTGCGGAACTTCCGGCGTGCTTTGCGGCCGCGCACTTTGCGGACCTTCGCCACTTTGTATTGCCTGAAATCAGATTTACCCATGCGGACAGGCTGTTGCCGGCTTGCCACCTGGACGCGTCGCTTGCTGCGCTTCACGCGTTTTTTGACGACTCTGGTCTTCTTAGGCTTAAGACTGGAGGACGTGATTCCACGTTCATGTCCTGCGCTCGCAACCCGGTAAGCTTTCGTGGAGCTCGTTCCAGAACTCACGCAGCCACTCAACAAAATCGCCAGACTGGCGATAAGAATAAATCCACGCATGGATCCCCTCCAGGCGTTACCCGCCTACTCATTACACACCCTAGGCAATGAATCCCCAAAGACACGGTGCCTAACATCTCTCCATGCCTAACCTCAGGTGTAGTGTTTTGTTAAGCATGTTTGAACATACACAGGATATTAACCATATTTTGGCCGAATTGTGGCGCGCACGGACTAAATTCGATTCGCTTAACCTGCTGACGCAAGTGCAGAAATTCTATTCCAGCCACATTTTGCGCACTGTTCGACGTGTTCAGATCGGCGCTCTACTGTGCGCTTATGCGGCCACGCAACCGGAAGCTTGCGCGCGCTCTAACATGGCTCTGCCGAGCAGCCGTCCGTAGGTGGGAACCGAGGCCGGATCCAGGCCGAGCCTGACGGCGGCCGTGAACATCAGGGCTTGATTGCTGGTGACGACCGGCTTGGCCAGATCGCGTTCCAGAGCGGTTATAGCTTCGACCGCACGCAGTTCCGTGCACGACAGGACAAGGGCTTCAGCCTCCGGACTGTCGGCGGCCTTGCCGAGGGCATAGGCGTCTTCCGGGGTGAGCTCGCCCTGGCCATAGTTGCCAAGGTCTTCCTCAAAATCCTTACGCGAAACGGTTTCAAAGCCTGATGCATTCAAAAAGCCGATGGCGTCATCGTTGAGGGCGGCCACGTAAGGCGAGCTGAACGCGATCTTCTGTACTCCAAGCGTGGTGAGTGCATGAACCAGCGCGCCCGCTGCTGTGGCTGCGCCGACACCGGCGCGTTGGGTTATGCCGGCGCAGAACTCCTGATCGAAGGCCGGGCCGTGCGCGAGCGTGGCGGATGTGCAGCCATAGAGCACGAAGTGCGGGCGCACTGCACTTAAATCCGCAATCACATGATCCAATGAAGACAGGGCGAACTGGCGCATCTGGTCTGCGTCCGGAACCTGGTCCAGGTCATAGCCCCCGGCCCGGGCAAAGTGCACCGACACACCATCCGGCCGGAGCAGGCCCATGTCCGGCTCAAGGTTGCAGTTGGACACCGGCACCACAACGCCAATGCGGGCCAAGCCTCTGGATGCCGTTTGCTTCACGTGTGCGTCTCCACCTGTCCGTGTTCGAGGTGGCAGTTTAACATGCGGCAGCTCAAGATGAAGCCTTCACAGCTTCTTTGAGGCGTGACACAGTGCGGGGCTTAGAGACAAAGGCAAGCGCTGTGACCGGGACCTTTCAGCATCTTCTTGAGCCAATACAAATCGGTCCGAAGACCATCCGCAACCGCGCTCTGGTGACGGCCCATGTGCCCGGCCTTGAGAAGGACGGCTTGGTGAGCGAGGCCTTTATTGCCTATCAGCAGGCAAGGGCGCGGGGCGGGGCCGGACTTCAGATCAGCGGCTCTTCCAGCGTTCATGCCACCGGGAGCGTTGGGGCCGGGCGTAGTCTGAACAACACCAAACCAGAGATCGTTGAGGGCTATAAACGCCTCGCTGAGGCCATACATGGGGAAGGCGGACGTTTCCTGGTTCAACTCGGTCATGCGGCCGCTTCGGTCAACGATCAGGACGCGGGCCGCCCGTTATGGGCGCCGTCGGCCGTGTCATCTCAGCTGGTGCGTGAGATGCCTGAGGTCATGACGAGGGCCATGATCGAAGAGATCATCGAGGCCTATGCGGTGGCCGCCGGTCGGGTGAAAGCGGGCGGTCTGGATGGGGTGGAAATCCTCGGCGCATTTGGCCAATTGCCGGCCGCTTTCCTCTCACCGCTCACCAATAAGCGCGAAGATGAGTATGGCGGAACACCTGAGAAAAGAATGCGTTTCCTGTCGGAACTGATTGACGCGGTGCGTGCCGAGGTAGGCCGGGGTCTCATTGTTGGGTTGCGCATGCCCGGCGATGAGCGGACGGAGGGCGGGCTGACCCAAGCCGATATGGAGGCGTTTGCGCCAAAGCTTACGGCATCGGGCAAGCTGGACTATCTCAACGTGGTGGCCGGCACCAATTACGACCGCATCATGCGTATGGAACACTGGCCGCCAACCCCCGCACCTCATGGCCTCTATGTGCCGCTTGCGGCCGCCATCAAAGCCAAGGTGAAGATCCCGGTGTTCACATCAGGCCGTGTAACCGACCCGGCGCTGGCCGAGGAGATCTTGGCAAACGGACATGCGGACATGGTGGGCATGACGCGGGCTCACATTGCCGATCCGGACCTTGTCAGGAAAGTCGCCGAAGGCCGGCCCGGCGATGTGCGCCCGTGCGTGGGCGCGAACTTGTGCATCTCCAACGCGACAGAAGGCAAGACCATCCGCTGCCTGCACAATCCCGAGGCGGCCCGGGAGTATGAGTGGGGTCCGCAGAAGAGGGTCGAGACAGCCAAGCGGGTTGCTGTGATTGGCGGCGGTCCGGCTGGGCTGGAAGCGGCCCGTGTGGCGGCCGAACGCGGACATCAGGTGGTTCTCTACGAGGCCGGAGAAGAGCTGGGCGGACAGTTCAGCCTTTGGGCCAGAGCGCCTCAAACACGAGAGTTTTCCCGGTCCGTTCAGTGGTTCGAACGCCAGCTTACTCAGCTGCAGGTGCAGGTGCGCCGAAACGCAGCAGTCACGCCGGACATGATTGGCGAGCTTGATGTGGATTGCATTGTTCTGGCCACGGGATCCCAGCCTGCTCCCCCACAGCCTGTTGAGGGCCTCGATCCTGACAGGATCGCTTTGGCGTCTCCCTGGGAGATATTGGATCAACCACCATCCGGGCAGCATGTTCTGATCATCGATGAGGGCGGAGGACGATCCGGCCTGTCCGCGGCGGATGCGGCGCTGGAGCACAACAGGGTGACCGTCATCAGCACCGACTTCACGGTCGGCGAGATGATCAACCCGAACATCCGAACGCCGCTCTACAAGCGTTTGTTGGGTGGCAATGTTGAGCTTAGACCCTGCGAAGAGGTGGCGCGGGCAGAGGGCAAGACCATCATCACCCGCAATATATATTCAGGCCAAGAGGCTAAGATTGAAGCGGTGGATACGGTTGTGAACTGGCGCGGCAATCAAGTGGTCGATCAGCTCAGCGAAGCGATCAGGCACGCTGGCACCCCCTTCAAGGTCATTGGGGATTGCCGGGCACCGCGCCATGTTCACACCGCCATCGCCGAAGGCGCGCTGGCGGGCCGGTCCGTTTAGGGCCAATCTGGCACTGCCAACATTCTAAACTGGACCTTTAATGGGGCCAGTTTAGTTCCTATGTTCATCTCGCCATTCGAAAATTAGGGCTCGCAGACCGTGATCGGCATCGCCTCTGCGCGCCTAATTTGGTTTAACTCACCTCAGACGGCGAACGGGCATGGGTCCCGGCTAATTCTAGAAGGATGCGTCCAGATGAAAATGACTACCGAAGAGGCCTTCGTAAAGGTCTTGCAAATGCACGGCATCGAGCATGCGTTTGGCATTATTGGTTCTGCCTTTATGCCCATTTCCGACCTGTTCCCCAGAGCCGGCATCACGTTCTGGGACGTGGCCCATGAGACCAATGGCGGTCTGATTTGTGATGGCTACACCAGAGCCACCGGCAAAATGGGCATGGCCATTGCGCAGAACGGACCCGGCGTTACCGGTTTCGTCACCGCCATTAAGACCGCGTACTGGAACCACACGCCGATGCTGTTGGTGACGCCCCAAGCGGCCAACAAAACCATCGGTCAGGGCGGTTTCCAGGAAGTGGAACAAATGGCCATGTTCCGCGAAATGGTCTGCTATCAGGAAGAAGTGCGCGACCCCAGCCGTATTGCTGAGGTTCTGAACCGGGTTATCTTGAAAGCCTGGCGCGGCTCGGCTCCAGCTCAAATCAACGTTCCGCGGGACTACTGGACCCAGGTGATCGACATCGAGCTGCCGCAGATTGTGCGCTTTGAGCGTCCCTCCGGTGGCAAGGACGCCATCGCGGAAGCGGCCAAGCTGCTCTCTGAAGCCAAGTTTCCGGTGATCTTGAACGGCGCGGGCGTGGTGCTCGGCGGGGCGATCGAGGCATCCAAGGATCTGGCTGAGCGTCTCACCGCACCCGTATGCTGCAACTATCAGCATAATGACGCGTTCCCGGGCAGCCATCCGCTGTCCTGTGGCCCTCTGGGTTACAATGGCTCAAAGGCCGGCATGGAGCTGATCTCCAAGGCTGACGTGGTTCTCGCGCTCGGGACCCGGCTTAATCCGTTCTCCACGCTGCCTGGTTACGGCATCGACTATTGGCCGAAAGACGCCAAGATTATTCAGGTCGACATCAACGCCGACCGGATTGGCCTGACCAAGAAGGTCTCTGTTGGCATTGAGGGAGACGCCAAGCAGGTGGCCGAGCAGATCCTGGCACAACTGTCTGCCAATGCCGGCGACGATGGCCGTCAGGAACGCAAAGATCTGATCCACCAAACGAAGTCGGCCTGGCGCCAGGCATTGTCCGGAATGGACCACGAAGACGACGATCCGGGCACCACGTGGAAGGAGCGGGCCCGCGAACGCGATGCGGAACGTATGAGCCCGCGCATGGCCTGGCGGGCTATTCAAGACGGTCTGCCGGCAGACGCCATTATCTCCTCTGACATCGGCAACAACTGCGCCATCGGCAACGCCTATCCGGCTTTCGA